>NZ_JADNMD010000003.1:0-598478 GCF_015556325.1 Clostridium sp. 1001283B150225_161107_B6
CCTGGTGTACCGGTTTCTTTTCTCTTGCCATAATAAAAGGCCTCCTATGATTTTTTATTTTATCATAGAAGACCTTTGGCTAATACCTATTTACAGAAAAATTTTCATACACTCCTATCCTCCGCTTATACTGTCCCGGCAGACCTGAGAAGCGCAAGCTCCTCCTTAAGGGCCGCAATCTCAGCTTCATAAGCTTCTATCCTGCGGTCTTTTTCCTCCAGAATCTTCTTCTGTTCCTCCACAATGCGCTCAATCATATTGCGGTCCATCATACCCTCTATGATGTCCCTCAGAGCATCCACTGTGTCGCCCGGAGTCTTTCCCTCCTCATCAATGGTAATGTCCGCATATTTCTCATAATAGGGCACACGCTCATTGTAAAGGTCCCGAAGGGTAAAACCCGGCTTCAGGGCAACGCCGCGGTCCACCACATTGCCAATGCGCTTTTCCATCTCCTCATAGCTCATCTTCAGATAAACCACTTCGCTGATTTCCTTCAGATGCTCCATGGCCTTTTCCCCGTATATGACACTGCCGCCGGGGGCAATGACAGAGAGGGCCACATCCAGTCCGGCATTAATCCTCTCCTCCACCTTCAGGAATCCGTCCATGCCCTCTTCCGCAATGATTTCCTTTAAAAGCTTGCCTTCCTTTTCCTGTATCACAATGTCCACGTCCACAAAGGAAAATCCCAGCCTTTTGGCCAACAGGACCCCAATGGTGCTCTTGCCCGAGGACGGCATGCCTATCATGGTAATATTCGGTTTCACGTTTATTTCCTCCTTGCAGTCTTCTTTTTAATCGGCTTCTTCACCGAATATCCAAAGCTTCCCAGCTTCTTTCCCAACTCAAAATACTCACCGTGGGAATAGCTCACCAGCCCTGATGCATTGAGATTAAATTTCCCCCTGTCGTCCATATACTGGTTGTCAATGGTCACTCCCAGCACCTGGGCAATGAACATATCATGACTTCCCAGTTCCTTTACTTCCACCACTTTGCACTCAATGTTCACCGGACTTTCCTCCACCCCCGGCGCCTTCACATACCTGGATGCCTGCGGTGTAAGCCTTGTCTCCTTAAACTTATCCACATCCCTGCCGGACCTGACGCCGCAGTAATCCGTGGCCCGTACCAGCCGTTTATTCACCAGATTGATTACAAATTCTCCGGTATCCTTGATGATGCTGTGGGAAAAGCGCTCTTTGCGCACGGATATGGACACCATGGCCGGGTCTGAACATATGGTGCCCGCCCAGGCCACTGTGATGATATTAGGAGTCTCCCCCTCTCTGCCGCAGCTGACCATAACGGCCGGCACCGGGTAGAGCATGTTCCCTGGTTTCCAGTATTCCTTTGACATATCTTATTCCTCCTGCCCTAATCCTGCTCTGCCAGCATCAGCTCCGGAATCAGCTGCTTCTTGCGCGATACCACTCCGGGCAGACCCAGCACCGGTTCCTGCTGTTGTGTTGCCTCCTCCATATCCAGGTGAAATGCCTTGGCCGCCAGCTGCACCGCGCCCTGCCCGTGGCAAATCAGATTTGTGGATTCCATCAGTATGTTGGTCAGCATGAAAAACACCATATCCAGGCTGTTGCTCTCCTTTGCCTTTTCCATATATCCCAGCATCTTCGCCTTCAGGGTATCCAGCTCTATGTCATTTAAGGACGTAATCTGTCCCACGCCAATCAGCGCCTTGCCAACTGAGAATTTCTTAAAATCCTGGTAGAATATCTCCTCGTCGGACTTATCCTTCAGATTACTGCCGGCTCCGAACATCTCCATGGCATATTTCTCAATATCCAGGCCCGCAATGGAGGCCAGGGACCTGGCTGCCATCTCATCCACCGGGGTACAGGTCGGAGAGCGGAACAGCAGGGTATCCGACACAATGGCGCTGCACAGCAGTCCGGCAATCTTCGGCTCAATCTCCACCTTATTTTCCAGGTACATCTGGTAAATGATGGTGGCCGTACAGCCCAGGGGCTGGTTGCGGAAAAACACCGGAGCCATGGTCTGGACGGTTCCCAGCCTGTGGTGGTCGATGATTTCCATGATTTCAGCGCTCTCAATGCCTGCCACTGCCTGGCTCTTCTCATTGTGGTCCACCAGGATTACCTGCTTGCCCTTGGCGCCCAGCAGGTTCCTGCGTGAAATCATGCCCAGATACCTTCCCTCCTTGTCCAGGATGGGGAAATCCCGGTGCCGCTTGCTGGCCATGACCTCCCGGATTTCATCCGTGTAATCATCGCTGTTAAAGGTAATCAGATGCTCCCTGGTCATGAAATAGCTGATGGGCATGCTCTGGTTAATCAGACGGGCCGCCGTATACGTGTCATAGGTGGTGGCAATAACCGTGCATCCCCTGTCCTGGGCAATCTTCTTAATGGTCATGGACACGCCTGCTCCCTCACACACAATAATGCAGTCAGCCCCCATCTCAATGGCGCAGAGCTGTGACTCATAGCGGTTGCCCAGTATGACCAGGTCATGGGGTTCAATGTAAAATTCCATCAGGTCAGGATTGGCGGCTGCAATCAGCACCTTTCCCCTGTCAAAATACACGTCCGCATTTCCCACCACCAGGTCGGCTTCCAGCGTCTCAATAATATTGGAATACTGGGTATTGGCTTTAGACAGGATGCTGCTGTCGTAAATATTCATATAGGTCTTTGTGATATCGCCCACCGTGATAAGTCCCACCAGGGTGCCGTCGGGCCTGACCGAAGGAATGGTCACCACATTGTTTTCCTGCATGATATTCCATGCCTTTTTTAGGGAAATATTGTCCGCCACCCCTCTGGTCTTCCTGATTTCAATGTCCTTTACCTGGGTCCTCACATCCTCCACCAGCTTGGGCTCCTCCATGCCAAAGTAGTCCAGGACAAACTTAGTCTCCCCGTTCACATGGCCTGCCCTGGCCGGAACATAGGCATCCCCTGTAATTGCCCTCTTTAAGTTGGCATAACAGATGGCCGAACAAATGGAATCCGTGTCAGGATTCCTGTGTCCGATGACCGTTGTCTTTCTCTTTAATTCCTGTTCCATTTTCTCTCCCTCGATTCTGCATCTATGGTAATATATAATGTTTCATAATCTGTTTACAACAAATTCACATTTCGTTCACATTTATTTTTTATACTATTTTCATAAGAACAAGTTACATTTACAAATGATAAATAGTAAAATTGCACATAGATTTTTCATAATTGCCCCGGTTGTTATACAATCGGGGTCTCCTCATTTTATAAGGCGTTTTCAAGCTGCCATGAGGCTGAAAGCCCCCGGCTTATCTTTATACTGTATACAAGATACTTCCCGCCATTTCAGTATATCAGACCGTATTTCTTTTTTCAACTACAACCTAAAAGGGACGTCCCCTCCGCCACCATGGCGGAAGCCGTCCCTTTCCAACCTCTGCGGGCCGCTTAAGCTCATATGCTTTCAAAGCCCGTATCTCATCAAAGCCCATATCTCATTAAAACCCATATCTCATCAAAGCTCATATACCTGGTCACAGGTGAAATCCGGAAGTGAGGAACTGCTGTCTGCCTTTTTCGTCTTCTTTCCGCCTTCATCCGTATAAAACACTTCCCTGTCCTCCACATAATAGGCATAATCACCGTCAATCTTGTAGGCCTTTTCATCGGTCTGTACCTTACCTGATTCATTGACCAGGTAATACGTTCCCTCCACCTTGTAAACCTCATACCGGGAATCCCCGTCCGCTGTCACCAGCAGTCCGTTATAGTACAGGAATCCATCCTTTTCTCCGCTGAAGCCAGCGCCCTTATTGGAGCCGGAAGTGTTGAAGTAGAAGGTGCAGCGCTTGCCGTCGTCATCCGCAATGCCGGTATTCCTGCCGGTGCGCATCCTGCCGTCAGACCCTTTCTCTCCAAAATACCCCACCATCACACGGCCGCCGGAAACAATCTTAACCAGACCGTTCCTTCTGCATCCATACTGGTTCACAAAATAATTCTCACCGTCCACCCGGATTGTGGCCGCATTCATGGTGGCGATACCGGTCTTAAGGTATGCGGGAGTGCCGTTTTTCTCAAAGTAATACCACTCCTTATCCCCTTCCTTAGGAAGCTCCTCTTCCCCTTTCCTGGAGATGGCTGCCCCGTCGCCGGAATCACCCGGATGTTCAGATAGCTGTTTCCACTGTCCCTTTGCAATGGCTCCGTCGTCCTTACCGCCCAGATACACAAAGCGGCTGATGCCCGTGGCATCGTCACTGTCCGCTTTTTCCTTCACAGCATGCCAGCCAGTGAGCATGACTCCATTCCGGTCAAAATAAAACTTTTCTCCATGGATTGTCTCCTGGTCATAGCTGCCTGTCAGGGAACGCTTGGCCTTGCCGTTATTCTGGAAGAAAAACCAACGGGAATTCTCATCCGCCTTCTTATACTCCTTGGATATATCACCAATCTCAGGCAGGTTATCCTCATCAAATTCCAGGCATACCCATCCCCGTCTCATGGCCCCGTCGTCCTTGCCGCCCAGATAATAGATATGATCGCCCTCATAAAACCAGCCCGTGCGCATCTTACCGTCGCTGTCAAAATTATAGCGGCCGTCTCCCACGTTCTTCCAGCCTTCCTCTGTCTTGCCGTTCCTGCCCAGGAAATACCAGCCCTCTTCCTTCAGGCCGTCCCTTCCGTCTGTATGGACCCAGGAATTCTTCACCATGACTCCCTTGTCATCCACATAATATGTATTCTCAATCCAGGTACTCTTTTCAATCTCCCCGTCGCTTCCCAGGAAGTATGATTTTCCGTCCCGGGTCCTCCATTCATTTGTCACATAATTTCCCTTGGTATCCACGAATTTAAGGACTCCGTCTTCTGTCTTCCACCCGGATTCCGCTCCCAAAGCAGTACCGGCAGCCATTATCCCCATCAGTAATCCTATGGCCCATCCTGTCAGCATCCTTCGTCTGGTCATATCCTCCACCTCCTTATAGTATCATTTTATCAGATAACGGAGGGAAATAACAGGATGAGAAAGGGGAAAAATTGTGTAAGAATTACTTAATTTTTATTTATCAGTCAAAGATTGAAAATTTTATGAACACCCAATGGAAAAAATGTGAAATCAGTGCTAAAATGTATGTTACGATTCAGCCTCGCAGAAATCAAAATAAGAAGAAATACCCGTTTAGAAAGGAGTCACCCAAATGCCAGACACAGCTGTCACCATCCGTACGGCAGAGGAAGCAGACGCTGCCGCCCTTCTGTCCATATATGCACCCTATGTGGAAAAAACCGCCATTACCTTTGAATATGAGGTCCCCACGGTCCGGGAATTCAAAAACCGCATCGCCTCCACCCTGAAGCGGTACCCCTATCTGGCCGCTGTCCGGGATGGACGCATCCTGGGGTATGCCTATGCATCCGAATTTAAGGAAAGGGCTGCCTATGACTGGGCTGTGGAGACCTCTGTCTATGTGTCGGAGGACGCACGGCGCACCGGCGCCGGCTCCCTTCTCTATGAGGCATTGGAGGACTGTCTGAAACGTCAGAATGTCATCAATGTCAATGCCTGTATCGCCTACCCCAATCCCGGCAGCATTGCCTTCCACGAAAAACATGGCTACCGCACCGTAGGACATTTCACCAAATGCGGTTATAAACTGGGCCGGTGGTGGGATATGGTATGGATGGAAAAAATGCTGGGCCCCCATCCGGCGCAGCCGGAGCCGTTTATACCGGCGGACAGGCTTTAGTGCCTGCTTAATTCGGTTTTGCCACCCAGGCGTCCGGCCGCCCGCTACTTCCCCGGCCGCCCGCTACTTCCCCAGCCGCCCGTATATCCCGGCCATCCGCCTGCAGCGTTTCACAATATCCTCATCCAAATCTTCCGCTCTCATCCTCCACCGCCAGTTCTTTCCCAGGGTAGAGGGCTCATTGATTCTGGCAGCGGTATCCAATCCCAGATAATCCTGGACCGGAATCACAGCCAGGTCAGCCACGCTTCCAAGGGCAGCCCTGATTAAATCCCAGTGCATTTCCCCCTCCGGCGTGCAGCCGGAGCCTATGTACTCCCTGACAAAACGCCTGTCATGTTCATCCAGGGATACATACCAGCCCTCTGCGGTGTCATTGTCGTGGGTGCCTGTGTACACCACACAGTTGGTCCCGTACTTATGGGGCAGGTAATCACTGTCCTCACCTGCGTCAAAAGCAAACTCCAGCACCTTCATCCCAGGAAATCCGGTATCCCTCAGCAGCTGCCTTACAGTAGGCGTAAGGAATCCCAGGTCCTCTGCAATGATGGGCAGCTTGTCCCCGCCGAAATGTTCCTGCATCTTCCGGAAGATTTCGATTCCCGGCCCCTTTTCCCAGCGGCCAAACTCCGCTGTGGCATCGCCGTAAGGAATGGCGTAATACTCGTCAAATCCCCGGAAATGGTCCACCCGCACCAAATCATACATGCGGAAACAGTACTCCATTCTCCGCATCCACCAGGCAAATTCCGTATTCCTGTGGTAATCCCAGTTATACAGTGGATTCCCCCACAGCTGTCCTGTGGCCGAAAAACCGTCCGGCGGACAGCCTGCCACTGCTCCGGGCATATTATTGCCGTCAAACTGGAACAGTTCAGGATGCGACCAGCTGTCGGCACTGTCAAATGCAACGTAAATAGGGATATCCCCTATAATCCGGATTCCCTGCTCATGGGCATATCCCTTAAGCGCATCCCACTGTTCCTCAAATTTCATCTGCTGGAATTCATAAAATCCAATCTCATCCGTCAGCTTGGCCCTGTATGCCTCCAGCGCCTCCGGCTTTCTCAGGCGGATTCCTTCATCCCACAGGTTCCAGCTGCAGGAATCAAAGTGGTTCTTTACCGCCATATAGAAACAATACTCCCTGGTCTCATGCCCCAGCTTTTGGACTGCCAGGCCATGGACCTGCTCCGCGGCCCGTCCGTCCTTCCAGCGCTCATAGGCTTTTCTCAAAAGGGGAAACCTTCCATCGTATATCTTCTTATAATCAATGTCCCTTTCATTACTTCCAAAATCCACATCCCGGCACTCCTCCTTTGTGAGAAGCCCTTCCTCTGTCAGCTTTTCCAGGTCAATGAAATAAGGATTGCCTGCAAAGGCCGAAAAGGACTGATAGGGCGAATCCCCAAACCCGGTGGGACCCAGGGGCAGAATCTGCCACCAGCTCTGGCCCGCTGCCTTCAATGTATCAATAAAATCATATGCTTCCTTAGAAAATGCCCCGATGCCATACCGCGAAGGCAGGCTGGCAACCGGAAGCAGCATACCGCATTCCCGCATAATGATAATCTCCTTTATGTCCGGCGCACCTGTTGGCCCCGGAAAATACCGCTTCATTTTATCACACTTTCACAGCACCTACAAGTAATTATCCCCTTTCTTCCGGTATTCCCCCGGCGTCTTACCGTACTTTCTCCGAAACAGCCTGTTAAAATAGGATATATTATCAAACCCGCATCTCTGGGCCACGGCCGTCACCGGCTCCGTGGTGGTAAGCAGCATTCCCGCTGCTTTTTCCAGACGGAATTCATTGAGATACTGTGTAAACGGCACCCCCATATATTGTTTAAAATACTTCATAAAATGTGAATTACTGTAAAAGCAGAGCTGCGCCCCGTCCTCCACGGTTATTCTCTCCCCGTAGTGTTCCTCCATGTACTCCAGCAGCCGCTTCATCCTCTCCCTGGATTTGCGCGGCTGCCCCGCTGCTCCCGGTCCCCGGATACCTGCAATCAGGCCCAGAAACCAGAACAGGGCCCCCTTTACCCCCATCTGGTAGGCATAGCTCTTTTGACCGCACAGCTGGTCCATTTTCCTGATACATTCCATAAAGGCCGCATAATCCGGCAGCCTGTCTGTAATATGAAGGGGCTCCCCTATTCCCCCCTCTGTCATGGGCCGCAGAAAATCATAGGTGCACAGGTCTGATTCATCCGTCATGAGCATGGAAGGGAGGAAAATAATATTTTCATACTCCATCACCTCAGAACCGCACCGGCTGATGCCGTGAAGCTGCCCAGGAAAAACCACCACAGCCTCCCCCTCCCGCGCTTCATAGAGCTCCATATCCACAGTCACCATGCCGCGCCCCTTTTTTACAGCAATAATCTCCATATCCTCATGCCAGTGAACCGGGACCTGCCTGAAATCCGCAGGAATGGAACAGGGGTAAATGTTAAAAGGGAAATCCTTTCCCGCATGTTCTTTTACCTCATGGTAGCCATATTCCCCGCGCCGGCTGCTTCTGTCCTGCTCCCATGCATCTTCCCCCTGAGCTCCAGCCCTGCCATCCCCCTGATATCCGCTCCCCATTTTAAGGACGTCCTGCATTTGTAAACCACCTTTTTCGCATTTTTGATAGTATTGTACTATATCATCACATAATTATGCAAGATTTTCTTTTTCCATCCCATTATAATACAGACAAACGTACAATCATGCCGCAACGGGCGCACCTTAGGGAAAGGAATGCAAATCATGAATCAAAACCAATTGGAACAAATGCTGACAGAAGCATGCAAAAAAGATATTTCAAGCTGTACCGACAAAGAGCTGTACACCGGACTGCTCTGTCTGGTAAATAAACTGTCCGGGGACCGGGAATCCGCCCAGGGCAAAAAGAAATTATACTACATTTCCGCTGAATTCCTCATAGGAAAGCTGTTATCCAACAATATGATAAACCTGGGCATCTACAGCCAGGTGAAATCCATTCTGGCAGGCCACGGCAGGGACCTCTGCGTCCTGGAGGAGCTGGAGCCGGAACCATCCCTGGGCAACGGCGGGCTGGGCAGGCTGGCAGCCTGTTTCCTGGACTCCATCGCCACCCTGGGGCTGAACGGGGACGGTATCGGGCTGAACTACCATTTCGGCCTGTTCAGGCAGTTATTCAGGGACAATCTCCAGATCGAGGAACCGAATCCATGGATGGAACATACCTCCTGGCTCAACAGGACTAATGTCACCTACCAGATTCCATACAGGAACTTTACCCTTACCTCACGGATGTATGACATTGAGGTCACCGGCTATGGCAGCCGCACCAACAAGCTCCATTTATTTGACGTGGAGACCGTGGATGAATCCCTTGTGGAGGAAGGGATTTCCTTTGACAAGACCGATATCAGGAAGAACCTGACCCTGTTCCTCTACCCGGACGACAGCGACAGGGCAGGCCAGATACTGCGCATTTACCAGCAGTACTTCATGGTAAGCAACGCTGCCCGCCTCATACTGGACGAGGCAGCGGCAAAGGGCTCCACCCTTTACGACCTGCCCGACTATGCTGTTATCCAAATCAATGACACCCACCCCACCATGGTCATTCCCGAACTGATTCGTCTTCTCACCACGGAGCATGGCATGGAAATGGATGACGCCATCCAGGTGGTGATGAATACCTGCGCTTACACCAACCACACCATCCTGGCGGAAGCCCTGGAGACCTGGCCCATGGACTATTTTAAGGAAGCGGTTCCCCAGCTGATACCCATTATGGAAATACTGGATGACAAGGTGCGCAGGAAATTTGAGGACCCATCCGTATATATCATTGACAAGGGCGACCGGGTTCACATGGCCCACATTGACATCCACTACGGTTTCAGCGTCAACGGCGTGGCTGCCCTTCACACGGATATACTGAAGAACAATGAACTGAATCATTTTTACAGGCTCTACCCGGAGAAATTCAATAACAAGACAAATGGCATCACCTTCCGCCGGTGGCTGCTTCACTGCAACCCCCAGCTGGCAGGCTATGTGTCGGAACTCATTGGCGATGGTTTTAAGAAGGATGCATTTGAACTTAAGAAACTGGATGACAAGGCATTTACAGCCAACATAAAGACCCTGCACAGTCTCTTAGCCATCAAGGACAGTAAAAAGCAGGAGCTGGCAGGCTACCTGAAGGATACCCAGGGCCTGGACATTGACCCCAAATCCATTTTTGACATCCAGGTAAAGCGGCTTCACGAATACAAGCGCCAGCAGATGAACGCCCTTTACCTGATACACAAATACCTGGAAATCAAGGGGGGCAGCAGGCCCACCACTCCCATCACAGCCATTTTCGGAGCCAAGGCAGCGCCTGCGTATACCATTGCAAAGGATATCATCCACATGATACTCTGCCTCCAGCAGGTCATTGACCAGGACCCGGACGTAAATCCCTGGCTGAAGGTGGTAATGGTAAACAACTACAATGTAAGCCTGGCTGAAAAGCTGATTCCTGCCTGCGATATCTCAGAGCAGATATCCCTGGCCTCCAAGGAAGCCAGCGGCACCAGCAACATGAAATTCATGCTCAACGGAGCCGTGACCCTGGGTACGGACGACGGAGCCAATGTGGAAATCCACCAGCTGGTGGGCGACGGCAACATCTATATATTCGGCGAATCCAGCGAGACAGTCATCCGGCGGTACGCAGAGGGCAGCTACTGCTCACGTTCCTACTATGAGGCAGACCCGGACCTTAAGAAAGCCGTTGACTTCATCGTCGGCCCGGCCATGCTGTCTGTTGGTTCCAGGGAGCACTTGGAGCGCCTGTACAGCGAGCTGCTAAGCAAAGACTGGTTCATGACCTTCCCTGACTTTAAAGCCTACTGCCAGACCAGGGAACAGGCCTACTGCGACTATGAGAACCGGACTGCCTGGGCCAGGAAAATGCTAATCAATATCAGCAGGGCCGGTTATTTCTCATCTGACCGTACCATTGAAGAGTACAACCGGGATATATGGAAGCTGGACACAGGGCTTGTACCATAATTTGTAATAAAATCGGAAGGATTTTCATAAAATGTTCAAAGTCTTATGCTATCTTATGTGTTATACTAGTACAATGGTATAATGAAACATGAAGAAGGAGCATAATCATGAAAAAACTGATTACGGCCACGGCGCTTTTCCTGGCAATTGCCACAGCGTCCGGGGCCGTCCCCTATAATGCGGCAGATAACTCTTTCTCCGCCTTTGCAGTAGGCCCCGGCCTCAACAACCTGTCCGTCAAGGATGACAAGGCATCCTACCAGTGGGCTCTGAAAAATGACGGCCAGGCACAAAAAATAGTCCAGGAACTGGATATCGACTCCCTGGACCCGGCCTATGTTCACAGAAACAAACGCGGAAAGGTGGACGCCATCGCCCTTCCCCCGCTGGAACCGGCCAATATCCTGACCAGCGCCATTGACGCCGTCCCCGGGATTGACATCAATATCCAGCCTGCATGGCAGGCCTACGCCCGGACAGAGACAAAGCGTCCCCTGACCGTGGCGGTCATTGACACCGGGGTGGATATCTCCCATCCGGATTTACAGGGCTCCATATGGGTCAACGAGGATGAGATTCCCGGAGACGGCATTGACAATGACGGCAACGGGTTTGTGGACGATGTAAACGGCTGGAACTTTTACAGCAACAACGGCCAGGTATATGAAGGCGCGGAGGATGTCCACGGCACCCATGCGGCAGGCACCATTGCGGCGCCCAGGGATAACGGCGGCATTGTGGGCATCGCTGACAATCATTATGTGAAAATCATGCCGGTAAAGGCCCTGGGCGGAACAGAGGGAAAGGGCTCCCCCGAAAATGTGATTGCGGCCATCAAATACGCGGAAGCCAACGGAGCCCAGATATGCAATCTGAGCTTCGGGTCCCAGAACTGTACGGAAGAGTTCAGGGCAGCCATCCGGGACTCCGGCATGCTGTTCATTGTGGCTGCAGGCAACGGGGATGACAACGGCATCGGCTACAACATAGACGCCTCCCCCATTTACCCTGCCTCCCTTCCCTTTGACAACGTGATAACCGTAGCCAACCTGATGTTTGACGGCACCCTGGATGAGAGTTCCAACTTCGGCCCCGGCAGCGTGGATATCGCTGCTCCCGGCACCTTCATCCTGGGGATTACGCCTGACAATGGATATGCCTTTATGAGCGGCACCTCCATGGCAGCCCCCATGGTCACCGGCGTTGCTGCCATGCTCTATACATCCAGGCCGGAATTAAGCCTGCCGGACATCAAAAACATAATCCTGGCCTCAGCCCGCAAGATGGACAGTCTGAATGGCAAGGTATTATGCGGCGGAATGCTGGATGCGGGCGGGGCTATGCAGTGGGGACGGCAGTAAGGCTCATAACACACAGGCTATATAAAAAGGCAGCCCCCATATCTGCAACAGATATGAAAGCTGCCTTCTTCTATTTCTTCTATTTCATCTGTACCGCTGTGTATTTCTTCTTACTTCTCCACCATGGTTCTTCTGCACAATTAAACCGGATAAGCCTTGCTGTCCTTGTCGGCCACACTGCCATCCACCTTGGTCTGCTGGGCAGCCCTGTACTCGAAGAAATCCTTGGCCACTGCCGGGAACAGCGCATAGCTGAGGACATCCTCATCCTGCTGCTTCCACTGTGCGCATTCCTTCTCAAACTGAGGAAGCTGCGGAGCAAGCAGGTCTGCCGGACGGCAGGTAATCGGCGTCTCGTCTCCGATAATCTTTTTCTGTACTTCCGGATTAAAGGGCTTAACAGTCTGGCCGAATTCACCCAGCATGATTTTCTTGGATTCCTTGGGAACCATCTTATAGCGCTCGCCCATGATAACGTTCATAACAGCCTGGGTACCCACAATCTGGGAAGACGGGGTAACTAACGGAGGCTCTCCAAAGTCCTTACGCACTCTCGGAATCTCCTCCAGAACCTGACGGTACTTGTCTTCCTGTCCAGCCTCTTTTAACTGGCTTACCAGGTTGGAAAGCATGCCGCCCGGCACCTGATACTGGAGGGTCTTGATATTAACGCCCAGTACCTTCGGGTTCAGAAGGCCGCTCTTAAGGGCCTGCTCACGTATGGGCTGGAAGTGGTCTGCAATCTCGGCCAGCAGTGACTGGTCATAGCCCGTATCATATGGTGTGCCGCGGAAAGTCTCCACCATAACCTCGGTAGCCGGCTGGCTGGTTCCCAGGGCCAGAGGCGACATGGCGCAGTCAATGATTTCACATCCTGCCTCCACTGCCTTTAAGTAGGTCATTGAAGCAACGCCTGATGTGTAGTGGGTATGCAGGTCGATTGGAAGCTTTGTTCCTTCCTTCAGGGCCTGTACCAGCTCTGCCGCCGCATATGGAGTCAGCAGTCCTGCCATGTCCTTGATACACAGGGAATCAGCGCCCATGTCCTCAATCCTCTTGGC
The DNA here is from genome assembly GCF_015556325.1 of Clostridium sp. 1001283B150225_161107_B6. Classification (NCBI taxonomy): domain Bacteria; kingdom Bacillati; phylum Bacillota; class Clostridia; order Eubacteriales; family Clostridiaceae; genus Clostridium; species Clostridium sp. 1001283B150225_161107_B6. The sequence goes on from NZ_JADNMD010000003.1 coordinate 13,206, forward strand.
AATATCCTTCCAGTAGTCCAGGGTGTAGGCATCGCCCAGGGTGTAGCACAGTGCAATCTGCGCATGTCCTTTTTCCCTGTTGGTGGCCTTTACAGCTGTCTCCAGGTTGCGGATATCATTCAGACAGTCAAAGATACGGATAATATCAATACCGTTGGAAATGGACTTCTGTACAAAGTACTCCACAACATCGTCTGCATAATGGTTATATCCCAGGATGTTCTGTCCGCGGAACAGCATCTGCAGCTTGGTGTTCTTAAATCCGTCTCTCAGTTTCCTCAGTCTCTCCCATGGGTCTTCCTTCAGGAAACGGAGGCAGGAATCAAAGGTAGCTCCGCCCCAGCACTCAACCGCATGGTAGCCTACCTTGTCCATCTTATCAATAATGGGCAGCATCTGCTCAGTGGACATTCTGGTCGCAAGCAAAGACTGGTGGGCGTCACGAAGGACGGTTTCCACAATCTTCACTGGCCTCTTCTCTATCTCTGCCATAGTTCTAATCCTCCTCGTTTAAAATCTAATGTCATTATACCCCAAAGATTGCCATGAAAGTACCGGCCGCAACTGCTGTGCCGATAACGCCTGCAACGTTTGGTCCCATTGCGTGCATCAGCAGGAAGTTGGTGGGGTCTGCTTCAGCCCCCACTTTCTGGGATACACGGGCTGCCATAGGAACTGCGGACACGCCGGCAGAACCGATAAGCGGATTAATCTTTCCTCCGGTAATCTTGCAGAGGAGCTTGCCTAAAAGAACGCCGCCAATGGTTCCGAAGATGAATGCAGTCAGGCCCAGGGCAACAATCTTGATGGTAGTCACATTTAAGAATGCATCCGCACTGGTGGTGGCGCCTACGGATGTACCCAGCAGGATAACCACGATATACATCAGGGCGTTGCTTGCCGTATCAGCCAGCTGCTTTACAACACCGCTCTCGCGGAACAGGTTGCCTAACATCAGCATACCTACAAGGGGCGCTGTGGACGGCAGAATCAGACAAACCACGATGGTTACGATGATGGGGAACAGAATCTTCTCCAGCTTGGATACGGGACGAAGCTGCTCCATCTTAATCTTGCGCTCTTTTTCAGTTGTCAGCAGCTTCATGAACGGCGGCTGGATAATGGGCACCAGCGCCATGTAGGAATAAGCTGCAACTGCAATGGGGCCCATAATCTGGGTCTGCCCCAGCTTACTGCACAGGAACAGGGATGTAGGGCCGTCTGCACCGCCGATAATGGAGATGGCGGCAGACTCCTTGCCTGAGAATCCCAGCAGGATAGCCAGGAAATATGCGGAATAAATGCCCAGCTGTGCCGCAGCGCCCATGAGGAAACTGATTGGGTTTGCGATAAGGGGGCCAAAGTCTGTCATGGCTCCAACGCCCAGGAAGATAAGGGATGGTAAGATACTCCACTCATCCAGCTGGAAAAAGTACCACAGAAGTCCGCCGGTTCCGTTGGACGTCTGCTCCGGAGAATACATGATATCCGGATAAATATTAACCAGCAGCATACCGAATGCAATCGGAATCAGCAGCAGGGGTTCAAATCCCTTTCTGATAGCAAGGTATAAGAACACCAGGGCCACTGCTATCATTACATAGTTGCCTGCTTCCAGATGGAAAAAGGCCATCTGATTCAGCAGGTTATTAATTATATTGCCAAAATCCATAATGTTCCCTCCATAATGAATCCCACATTGCTATGGGCTCATCTCTATAGTTAGTTCAGAGTAGCTAATACCGCGCCAGATTCAACGGAATCGCCGGTGGACGCATTAATGCTGGCAATTGTTCCATCCTGAGGAGCTACGATGTCGTTTTCCATCTTCATAGCTTCCAGAACCAGGATTACGTCGCCCTTTTTCACAGCCTGTCCCACAGCTGCCTTAACAGCCACTACCTTGCCGGGCATGGGTGCGGATACGCTGACGGAACCTGCTGTTCCTGCTGGTGCTGCGGGTGCAGGTGCTGCTGCAGGCGCCGGAGCTGCCGCTGGTGCTGCGGGAGCCGCAACGGGTGCTGCAGGTGCTGCCGCAATGCCGGATACAGCGCCTTCTTCTACGGTTACTGCATATGCTTTACCATTAACTGTGATTGTATAATTCTTCATGATTTCAATTCCTCCTGAATGAAAATAGTTATGGAACGTTTCCCGTCCTCTTATCTGCCTTTCGACCTCTGTACACGGCGGATGGAACGAACCACCAGTCCGTTAGAAGAAGTTCCCTCATATGCTGCAATGGCTGCTGAAATCACTGCCACCAGTTCTGCATCGCCCATCAGGTCACCGCCTGCGGCTGGTGCGGGAGCCGGCGCTGCCGCCTTAACCGGTGCAGGTGCCGCCGGTGCAGGCTCTGCCTTTGTATTCTTTCCTGTCTCCCACTTGTGGATGAACTTAAAGCAGGCAATCAGCAGGCTGATAAAGATAAGAACCGCGAACACGGTGCCTATGCCGATTACCGCATATACCGTTGCTGTCTCCATCAGCTGTCCGATGGTCTTGCCCTCTTCTTCATTAGAAGCAAGCTCCGTAAACTCAGCGTCCACAATCTGCTGGGAAATCATATTCAGATTCATGACATACTGCATGGAACCCTCGGTGAAGGCAACAGGCAGCATAACGGTGTATGAACCATCTGCCATCTGTACCACGCTTGCGTCGTCAATATCAATGCTCCTGACTTCTCCCAGTTCCTTCCTTGCATTAATCTGCTCGTCACAGATGGCTGCCATGACTGCATTTCCCTGGGCCTCTGCCATAACCTTCTGTGCAATCAGCCCTTCCGTGCTGACGCCCAGTGACTGGACTGCTGTCAGCTTGGCGTACTCCGCCATCATATCATCTGCAGGAGTTCCATCCGTGGCAATCCGGGAAGCTGCCGCGGTTTCCTCCTGTTTTGCTGAGCAGGCCGACAGGCTCAACAGGCAGGCGGCCATCAGAACTGCTGCTGCCACTCGTTTCATTAATCGTCTCATATACCTGTCACCTCTCTTTAAACCGTGCCATGCTTCTTAGACGGACGGTCCTCTCTCTTTGTGAACAGCATTTCAAAGGCTGCGATTACCCGCTGGCGGGTCTCACCTGCCTTGATTATGTCATCTACATATCCTCTTCCCGCTGCTGCAGCAGCGCTGGACTGAAGTGCAGTGTACTCTGCTGTCTTTTCATTGATGAGTGCGGCGGCATCACCGGATGCGGCGATTTCCTTGGCATACATAATTTTAACTGCATCGGATGGATTCATCATGCCGATGACAGCGTTTGGCCATGCATAAACCACATCAGCGCCAATGGACTTGCTGCCCATGGTCAGGTATGCGCTTCCGAATGCTTCCTTGACAACTACCGTTACCTTGGGAACGCTGGCATTTGCATATGCATAGGTAAGACGCGCAGCAGCTTTTGCAATCCTTCTCTCGCTGCACATCTTGGCCTTGTAGCCCTTTACATTCACCAGTGTAAGCACAGGAATGTTGAATGCGTCGCAGAAATTGATGAAATCAGTGGCCTTGTCACAGCCCTTGCCGGACAGTACAGGCTCAAATGTCTCCTTCTTTTCGCCGTTCTCATAGAGTTCCGTACGGTTTGCCACACAACCGATGGTTGTCCCGTTCAGGCGGATGAAACCGGTCACCATGGAAGGCTCATAATTCTTCTTAACCTCCATGAAGAAGCTGTTATCGGATATCAGTGTCAGGGCCAGGGCCGTGTCACCGGTGCATCCCTCGATATTATCGCAGATACGGTTTAAATCATCCTGGCACTCGCCGTATGACATATCGTCCTCATTGTTGGCGGGAAGGATGGAAACCAGGGCGCGTATCTGGGCGATGATGGAATCCTCGTCTCCTGTGAAATCTGCCAGTCCGGATTCCCTGCTCTGGAAATCTGCGCTGGAGGTATCACACTTCTCTTTATAATTGCCGTCAATGGCATTAGGTGAATTAACAAACAGTTTGCCGGACTTCTCTTCCATGAAGGTGAAATCTGTGATGCCGGCAGATACTGCCATGCCGCCGCCGCAGGTTCCAAAGATTGCTGTTATCTGAGGAATCACGCCGGAAGCCATGGTCTGGCTTAAGTACAGCTTGCCGAAGCCGTCCAGGGCATCGGTCGCCTCCTGAAGACGCAGACCTGCACAGTCTACCAAACCGATTACAGGTGCTCCCATCTTCATTGCCATGGAATAGATGTTGCAGATTTTCTTTGCATGCATTTCGCCCATGGAGCCGCCTAATACAGACGCATCCTGGCTGTATACATACACCAGGCATCCGCCTATGGTACCGTAGCCGGTAACCACGCCGTCAGCGGGGGTCTCCTGCTCAGTCATGTTAAAGTCAGTGCTTCTGGCCTTTATATAGGCTCCGACTTCAACAAAACTGTTCTCATCAAGCAGGGCTGCTATGCGGCTGCTTGCTGAAGTTTGTGCTGAATTACTCATTTTCCAGTCCTCCATCATTCATAAGTTTAACAATATCTAAGCAACGGAAAACCCATTCTCAGGCCCGCTGCAAAAAAAAGCAGAAATATTGCCACATACAATTATAATAATAAATTTGTCAAATAGCAAGCTCTTTTCCTCGAAAAAGGTGAAAATATTAACGAATTTTAAGATTCGTAAATACGAAAAGAGCTGTGGCTTTCACAAAATATATGAACAGCCGCAACTCTTTTTTGTTACAAACCCATTATTCATTTAGCCCATGGAAAAAAATTTGTCATGAATGACCTGTACGGCCTTCTCCGCATCCTTTTCATCCACCAGTACGGATATCTTAATCTCGCTGGTGGATATCATATTGATATTGATGTTGGCGTCGTAAAGCGCCTCAAACAGGGTTGCCGCCACGCCGGGATGGTTAATCATGCCGGCTCCCACCACGGAAACCTTTGCAATATGGCTGTTGGTCTCCAGGCGGCCAAAGCCAATGGACTCCTGATGCTCCCTTAACAGCACGGCTGCTGCCTCCAGGTCGGACTGGGCCACGGTAAAGCAGATGTCCTTGCCTTCCTCATGACCGATTCCCTGTAATATGATATCCACATTAATATGGTTCTGAGCCAGCAGGGAGAACACCTTAAAGGATGTGCCAATCTCATTGGGCACCCCAATCAGGGCTATCCTTGCGATATTTACATTCTTAGCCACACTGCTGATATATGATTTCTCCATGCGTTTTGCAACCTCCTTCACCTTTGTACCCGGATGCCCTGTAAAGCTTGAGAGCACCTCCAGCTTTACATTGTATTTCTTTGCCATTTCCACGGAACGGTTGTGGAGCACCTGGGCCCCCAGGGTAGCCAGCTCCAGCATCTCATTGTATGTAACCTCATCCAGTTTCCTTGCGTCCTTCACAATTCTTGGGTCAGCCGTATACACCCCGTCCACATCCGTGTAAATCTGGCACAGGTCCGCCCGGAGGGAAGCAGCCAGCGCAACCGCCGACGTATCGGAGCCGCCCCTGCCAAGGGTGGTGATGTCCTCGTAACGGTTAATTCCCTGAAATCCTGTGACAATCACGATTTTCTTCTGATTCAGCTCTGTCTCAATGCGCTCCGTGTCCACCTTCTTGATTCTGGCATTCCTGGCAACGGTATTGGTAACCATACCGGCCTGCCATCCGGTCAGGGAAATAACCGGGTATCCCAGCGCCTCCACCGCCATGGCGCAGAGGGCCACGGACATCTGCTCCCCGGTGGACAGCAGCATATCCATCTCCCGGTTGGAGGCAAGGGGATTGATTTCATTTGCCTTCTCAATCAGCTCGTCGGTGGTATCCCCCTGGGCGGACAGCACCGCCACCACCTGGTTGCCGGCCTTGTATGTATCCGTGATGATTTCAGCCACATGGCGCAGCCGGGCGGCATCAGCCACAGAGGTTCCTCCGAATTTCTGTACAATTAAGCCCATATGTCATTCCTTTCGTCCATACATTGTATCCCGCCAAAAAGCGGCGGCCCCAAAGGCCGCCGCCAGCAAGCGCTTATATTTAAATATTTTACACGCTGGATTTTGTTTGTCAACCAAATCCGGCCTTATCTGCTATTTCTCCAGGTTCTTCCACTTGAAGTCCGGAACCACATCCGACCACTTATTAATGCCGATAATTGGCTTTGCAAACTCAGCGGCCTCCAGGGTGGCGTTCTTCTTGTCGATATCCCGGAATACCTGCCATATCTTCTTGCGCTTGGTAGCCACAATCAGGTTGGGCTGGTTCATGTCGCACTCCCACAGACCAAACTTCAGTCCGTCTTTGGCCTCAGAGGGAGCGTCCACCTGACGGCTGACCGTGTAGGCATCAATATACGGATTGCTGTCCACCAGGTAATAGGAATAGGCGTAAGCCGCAGCCTGAATCTCCGGAATATTGCCCCTGGTGGGGCTGTAGGATGTAAAGCCCTGCTCCGTAAGGATGATGTGGCGCACATTGCCTGCAGGCGCCCTCAGGGTATCCTGTACGAAGTAATCCGTCAGCACGTTTAAGTTGGCAAAATTGATAACCAGTGAATTGAAATCATTTGTAAACAGTCCTGTGGACTGCGGGTCATCCCAGAATTCCGGCTCTGTCATGGGGCATGGATAGGGATGATAGGCCAGGCCCCAGTCCATCTGCCCCTGGGTGTTGGCTATGGAGTTAAAACTGTCCACTATCTCCTTGCCTCCGTATTTAAGCTTGCCGTCAATCTCGTTCATCCAGTTATAGTCCAGCGAGAAATATACCCGGTCATTGGCATTGGTGCTCTTAATGGCTGTGTAGATAACGCGGAAAGCCTTCTGGTATGCCTTCACATAGTTTGTCAGGTCCATGGGACCCATGTAGTTCCACTGCTGGTTGTTAATCTCATTGCCGATAATCCAGTTCGACACCTTCCCGTAATTGGGGTTATTGCCGCTGTAATGCTGGGCCAGGAAGGAGGCGATTGCCTTTGTCTGGTCAAATCCGGCCTCGGTTTCAGCATTGAACATATAGTAGAATGCATTGGAATTCTTCTGGGTGCCGGGATACACCAAATCCGGCGTATTGGGGTTCCAGTCATTGAGCAGGATAACCGTTACAGTCATTCCCTTGTTTGACAGCGCGCTGATGGTCTTGTCATAAGCGTCCACCACGCCTTTGTTAAAATGGTAGGTTTTGCCGTCATACTGGTATTCAATTCCCGTTCCCATAATCTGGGAAAATGCAATGTTGGTGGTGACATGCTTCACGCCCAGGTCAAAGGCATCGCTGAGCATGTCAATCTCAATCACAAGCCCCTTTTTGGTCAGCGGGTCGTTAAAGGGCGTCTGGTTCCCGGCAATCAGCTCAGGATTGGTTATGTAGTGGGGCTGGCTGACCTTTGTAAACCTGGTCCCGTCAAATACAGCCAGGACAAACCGGCTGTAGAGCTTATCCTGGGGTGTGCCCAGGTTCAGGGGCACGCTTACCGAGGCGCCGCTTAAGGCCGGGGCGGAAGCAATAAAGTCGCTGCGGCTTCCCAGCTCTTCCTCATAGGGCTGCATCTCAAATACATAGACGTTGCCGTCCGTGCCCGTCGCATCCCCGCTGCTGGAAAATCCAATCTCTACGTTCTGTTTATCTCCTGAAATCTTACAGGAAGTAATCTGTCCCGCCACCAGCGGCGTAAATGCCTGGGCCTCTGCCTGGCTCTCCGCCTGGGCCGTGGCTCCAAAGGCCGTAAAGCTTCCCATAAATGCCGTGCCGCACAACAGGGCCGCCGCCAGGGTCAGGGCCTTACCTCCTTGAATGAATGGTTTCTTCATTTATGAATTCCTCCCAACTTTCTCCAAAATAGGATACATGATACATCATACATAAATAAGTTTACTTTTTCACTGAACTTTTTATTACATGTCTCTTAATTTTCCATCTGCTGGGAGTGACGCTTTTACGCGGCTCATACGCTTCTATCTGCTGGAAACCTTTCCTTCCGCCAATTCATAGAGCCTGTCGCACACCGACGCCAGCTCACTTTCATTGGGTGAACAGTATACAACTCCGATTCCCCTGCTCTTTGCAAACTCCAGAAATTCCCTGACCGAATTCCTCATCAATATATCCGTGCCCGAAAACAGATTGTCCATGACAATCAGCCTTGCCCTGGCTATAATCCACTTATACAGGGCCACGTTCAGCTGGCACCGGTGGCTCAGCGTCTCTATGGGACGTTTCAAATCTTCCTCCCGGATGTCCAGCAATGCCAGGTAATCACAGGCAACCGCCTGCTCCAGCTTCTCCCGCACCCCCACTCCGGGTGCAAAGTATTCCAGACCGGCAATGGTCAGGTTTTCGGCAACATCCAGCTTTGGAAAAAGGCTCTTCTTGTAATCCTCAATATATCCAAAGCCGTATCTGACCATGTTCTTCCTTCCGCCTGACAGCTCCACCTGACGCCCGGCCAGCCAGGCGCTTCCCGATTCCACCTTCAGTTCCCCGCTGAGAAGCCGCACAATTTCCCGGCAGTATGTTTCCTCCGGATGGATGAAGCCCACCACCTCGCCGGGGCACACGTGAAAACTCACGTCCCGCAATTCCCTGGCCCGCACCTCCCGTACCGCGAGAAGCTCTGTTCGCCCGCTGCGTTCTGCCTGGGACCGGGTGATTTCCCGTCCTGCCTTCCGGTTCCCTCCGATTATAATGCGGTCAATTACCTGCCGGTCAAATTCCTCCCGGAACAATACCGCCGCAAGGCTCCCTTTTCTCAGGATGGCCAGACGGTCCGCTGCATCCAGCATGATTTCCGGCCTTGTGTCTATCCACACAATGGAGACGCCCCTCTCCTTAAGCCGCGCAACAAGCTCCTTCATATACTGGATTTCCTTCAGTGTATAATCCCTTGCGATTCCGTCCAGCACCAGCACCTTCATGCCGGCGCAGCAGGCCCTGCATATCTCTATGGTATGGCGCTCCATCAGGCTTAAGCTGCCCACAGGGGCCTGGAGCCTGCACTCCACCCCCAGCGCCTTAAGGGTTTCCCTCATGCGGATGGTTCCCTGCCTGGCCGGAAAGGCCAGGCAGCCCTGTTTCTGCAGCAGACACAGGTTTTCTTCCACGGAAATATCATTGATGACCGATGTCTTATACCGGACGCAGAATATTCCGGCGGTCTGGGCCTGGCGGATGGAGGCAAAGGCTGCCGGTCTGCTGTCCACATACATCCTTCCCCCGCTCATGGAAGTCCTGCCGCTGATGATATCCGCCAGCACGGACTTGCCGCTTCCGCTGAGTCCTGCAACGCAAAGCAGCTCCCCCTTGTACAGGGAGAGACTGATATCCTCCAGGGCCTTTATATCCCCATATGCCTTTTTTATCTCATCCAGCCGTATCTTTTCGATTCTCATGACTCACCGCCCTTCGAATCAGCGGCAGTGGGAAGAATGATTTCCACAATGGTGCCAATGCCCGCCGTACTGTATACCTTGATTCCGTAGTCATCTCCGTAATAAAACTTAATCCTCTGGTTCACATTGGGAAGGGCAATTCCGGTATTCCCCCGCTTTCTTATGTCCCTGTCCTGCCGGTAAATATGACTGCCTTTGGCCAGCCTTTCCCTGATATCATCCACCTGCTGCTCCGTCATGCCCATGCCGTTGTCGGCAATGCGGATAATGAAGCGTTCCTGTGTGCTGTAAGCGTACACGCTGACCTGCCCCCCTCCCACCTTTGTCTCCAGCCCATGGTGGATGGCGTTCTCAATCACAGGCTGTATGGTGAGCACAGGAAGCTTGTACTGCAGCAGTTCCTCATCCTCTATCTTCTGCTGGTATTTGAATTTGCCCGGAAAGCGGTATCCCTGAATCAGCAGATAATTTTTCACATTGCCCAGCTCATCCTTAAGGGTGGCCATCTCCCCGGGCCTGCTTATGCTGTACCGGAACAGCATGGACAGGGACTCTGCCATCTGGGCTATGTCCTCTGAATCCCGTATAATGGCCATGCTCCGGATGGTATCCAGGGTATTGTAGAGGAAATGGGGGTTAATCTGGCTTTGCAGGGCGTGGATTTCTGCCTGGGACGCCAGCATCTGGGAGGTATATTCATTTTCCACTGACTGCTTTACATACTGAATCAGACGGTGTATGGGCCTGCCGCCTTTTAAATCCGCCATATGGCTCTCAGGCTCTGCAATCATTTCAGAAATCTTCTCTATCTCCCGCAGAGGGCCCAGGAACCGGACGCAGAACACTGCCAGCATCACTGCCTGGTACAGGAAAAACAGCAGCAGCACAAAAATTCCTGTCCTGGTCCTAAAAGGCCCGAATAACAGGAAAAGAAACAGAAGCATCACAACGATACGGTCTGCCAGCAGCAGATAAAAATAGGAACGGTTGGTCTGCAGCTTCCTCATCATAGGCACCACCCATCAAACATAAAACCTGCGGTACTGCGTTGGTTTCACACCGGTCATTTTGGAAAAAAGCTTGCTGAAATGCCGTTCATCCTGATACCCCACCAGACAGGCAATCTCTCCGATGGACTTCTCAGGGCTCCTGAGCATTTCCTTTGCCTTGTCAATACGCACATCAATCAGGTACTGGGTCAGGGTCTGGCCTGTCTCCTTTTTGAACATGGCGCTCAGATAGGCGGGGTTCAGAAACACGATATCGGCAATGTCATTGAGGGTGATATTCTCACTGTAATGCTCGCCGATATACTCCTTAATCATCCGCACAGGGCGGCTTCCCATGCCGTCCTTCTGCCGCTGGCACAGCTGGCAGCTCACATTGATGTAATCCGCCCATACCTGTTTCAGCTGATTCAAGGCAGTGCAGTTTTCCAGCCGCCTGATATACGGCTCGGTATCGGGAATCTCATAGTCCTTCATAATGTCTGAAAATACAAGGCCGGCCCTCTTTAGCATCTCCTCCAGAAAGCCGTAAAGCCTGTAATACCGGTACTGTCCCTCCACCGCCCGGTTCATGGCCTCCTCCCCTATGAGCACAAGCTTCCCCGGCGCCAGAAGCGGAACCTGCCGTTCCAGCTTTGCTTCAAATTCTTTGGGAAGGGCATAAGAATCCTTCTTATAATTCTCCGGCAGCCTGTCATGGCGGATAACATTTCCCACGCCCAGGTCAATGCGCAGCATCACGGATTTCACAGCCGTGTCCAGGGAAGCCGGCAGGTATTCCGGGGAGGAAACACGGCTGCCGATTCCCACTGTCATCTCAAACAAATCATTCTTGTATTCCGTGCGCTCCAGCATCTCCTCCAGTTCGGAGCATATGTGGTCCAGGGCAGGCTGGCCGCCGTCGTAGTTCAGGCAGATATAGCCCCAGGACCGGCTGATGATGAACTCCGTATCATGGCAGCAGGCCTTCAGCTTCCTCATGATTTTAACGGTTATGGTCTCAACGGCCTGTTCAGGCACCTGGTATTCGGAATCCGACACACAGTCCAGCTTGACTGCCGCCATGGTGAAACAGCTGCCCCTGAAATCAAAGATATCCTTAGTTCTCCCAGACCTCAGCGCCTGGCCAAACTGCACTCCATCCCCCACCAGAAGATTCTGCAGAAGGTTCTTGCGCAGTATCCCGTTGTTGGCCGCCAGCCGGTCCTCCATACGGTTAAACTGCATCTGCTGCTCCTTCCTGCTGGCCCTCTGGCTCTCCAGCTTGGTAAGGACATCGTTCAGCTCATCCTTCCTGACAGGCTTTAACAGGTAGTCCGACACGCCGTACTGAATGGCGCTTCTGGCATACTCGAATTCACTGTATCCGCTGATAATCACAAATTCCACGGGAATCTGCTCTTCCCTCACATGGCGTATCAGGTCCATTCCGCTCATTCCCGGCATCCTGATATCTGTTATCACCACGTCCGGCTTCAGCCGGCGCACCATTTCCAGGGCAGTGATTCCGTCCCCTGCTTCCCCTATGATTTCCACATCTGTCTTCTGGCGGTCAATCAGGCTTTTTATCAGCAATATAATATTAATCTCATCGTCAGCAATCAGAACCTTCAACAGACTTGTCCCTCCCCAGACCATCATCCATTCTTGGCTGCCCGGTTGGATGCATACCCGTCCAGCGCCACTGCAAACAGGATAAAGATGCCAATGACAACCTGGTGCCAGAAGGTGTTGACGTTCAGCAGGCTCAGGCCGTTCTTAATGGTTGCCATGAGTATTGCCCCAAAGGCAGTGCCCACCATATTTCCCTTTCCTCCCGACATGCTGGTTCCGCCTATGACCGTGGCTGCAATGGCATCCATCTCATACGCATTACCGGCCTCAGGCACAGCGGCCTCGCTTCTGGACGCCAGTATCACGCCCACTATGGCGCAGAGCACTCCGCTGAGCATGAATACCAGAATCTTTATTTTATCCACATTGATTCCCACCAGCTTGGCCGCGTCCTCGTTGCTGCCGATGGAAACCGTATATCTCCCAAACTTTGTCTTATAGAAAAGATAATAACATACCAGAAGAATAATCAGGGTGAGAATAATTGGAAATGGGATGACCCCGATATATCCCTGGCCCACAAACTGGATTTCCGGATATTTCAGTCCATAGAGAGGGATTCCCTTTGTGTACACATAAATCAGGCCGCGCAGTATGCTCATGGTTCCCAGGGTGGCAATAAAGTATGCAATCCTGAGCTTTGTCACCAGAAGGCCGTTAATCAGACCGATGAATGCCCCCAGCAGGATTACCACGCCAATGGCCAGATAAATATTGTAGCCGCCCAGTATCATGGCCGCCAGTACCATGCCGCTGATTCCCACCGTGGAACCCACGGACAGGTCGATTCCTCCCAGGGAAATGACAAAGGTCATTGCAAAAGCCACAATGGCCGTATAAACCGCCTGCCGTATCCCAATCATGATATTGGAGAATTTCAGGAAATTAGGGCATGCAATGCTGAGTCCGATGAACACCACCAGATACATGCCTATGATTCCCACCCCGTTTACATTGAGTACATTTTTTAATGCTTTATTTTTCATATGCCCTCCATTATATCAGATATAAGAATTACAATCAAATACAGCTACACGGAGTAATGCTTGATTTCTTCCGTTGTGGCTGATGCTGCATCCATGGCCTTAGTCACCCTTCCCTGCTTCATCACAAGAATCTTATCGCAGATGCCCAGGACCTCCTCTTCCTCTGAGGACACAATGACAACGCCGTTTCCCGACTTCACGCATTCACCGATGGCTTCATAGACCTCTGTCTTCGCGTTTACGTCAATTCCCCTGGTAGGTTCCTCCAGGAGGAACACATCCCCTCCCATCATCATCCACCTGGCCAGCATTACCTTTTGCTGGTTTCCTCCGCTCAGCGCGCTTATGCACTGCCTGGTTCCCTTTGCCTTTACCCGCAGCTTTTCCATATAATCCCCAGAGGCCCTGTTCTCCAGCCTGCGCGTCAGGGTCCTGCCTCTGGAAATCTGCTTCAGGGACGCGATGGTTATATTCCATGCTATGTCCTGCTTCAGGAAAAGGCCGTCCACCTTCCGTTCCGCCGGAACAAATGCAATTCCCGCGTCCATGGCCGCCCTGATTGCGCCGGCCTTAAGGCTTCCTCCATGTATCCTCACCGCCCCGCTGTCATAGGCCATGGCTCCGAACACAGCTCTTATGACCTCGTTTTTACCGCAGCCTTCCAGGCCGGCCAGGCCTAATATTTCCCCTTTGTGAAGTTCAAAGGAAATGTCCTCGAAAAGTCCCTTTTTTGTAAGCCCCTTCACCTCCAGCAGGGTTTCCCCCATGGGGACCTTTGTTTTTGGATACTGGTTTTTCAGTTCCTTTCCCACCATGGCCGATATGATTCGGTCCACCGTATAATCCTTCACATACCCCTCCGACACCTTCCGGCCGTCCCGCAGCACACTGACCCGGTCGCAGATTTCCATCAGCTCATCCAGGTGATGGGAAATGAATATGATGGAGTGTCCCCCTTCCTTCAGCCGCCTGATAACCTTGAACAGCTGCTCCCTGTCGCCTGCCTCCAGGGCCGCAGTCGGTTCGTCCATAATGATAATCTGCGCATCCGCGTACACGGTTCTGGCTATCTCCACCATCTGTTTCTGGGCCAGGGGCAGATAGCGCAGGGGCCTGTCCAAATCCATGTCCACATTCAGGCTTTCCCTCAGGACCTTGCCTGCAATCTCCCTCATCTGCTTTTGCTTCAGGTGCGATACCAGGGACCTCCTGTCGGTCAGTTCCCGGTTCAGGAATATGTTCTGCACTGCATTCAGGTCCGGCATCACGCTTAATTCCTGGTATATGGTGCTGATTCCCAATCTCTGGGCATGGGATGCATTCTGGATATCCACCTTATTTCCGCCCAGAATAACGGAACCCTTATCCATCCTGTGGATTCCGCACAGTATCTTTATCAGGGTGGATTTACCGGCCCCGTTTTCACCGATAAGCCCCAGGACCTCGCCTCTGTGAAGAGTCAGGTCCACTCCCTCCAGCACCCTTACGCTTCCAAAGGATTTATAGACACCCTCCATTTTTAAAACAACATCTTTTTCTGAAAACATCCATCCACCTCGCTCTTACTATTCATACCACTCAAAGGGCGCCTTCCTGTATGTCCCGTACTGGTCTATGTCATGACTGAAAAGCACCTGGGCGTGATACCTGTTTTCCAGCTTCCGTATACGGTCAATGGTCCGCTCAAATCCTCTTGTATCATAGGCCAGCCCCGGGTACTGCATGGGCGGACCGTAGTTCATGGCGGTATTGACAGCGTCCGATGCCACAATATAGTTCCCGCTTCCCGGCAGGGTCACCAGCAGCCCCATCATCCCATAGGCATGGCCCGGTCCGAAATTCAGGACGCGGATGCCCGGATACAGCTCCATTTCCTCCTCGTCCATGGTTTCCCAGTTAAGTTCCGCTGCCAGCCAGGCCTCAATGTCCTTTTTTATGTAGCCGCCCGAGGTCCTTCCCAGTCCGTACATGCGCATGGTCTGGGTGAATTCCTGGTCGCTTACCAGAATCCTGGACTTTCTGAAAAATTCCAGTCCCCCTGCATGGTCCTCATGGAGATGGGATACCACCACCCACATAATATCGTCAGGCCTGTATCCCAGACTCTCCAGGGCATTTACCACAAAATGGCTTTCCTCCAGGGCCACCGGGGTCCGTTTCCTGTTTCCCATATCCCACCGTTCTGTCATGGCCCCGGGATGACAGCCCGTATCAAACAGGACAGGTCCCTCCTCATTTTCTATGAGCACATAGTAGACCGGCGATTTTACCCAGCGGCTCATTGTCTCCCTGTGCTCTGCATCCGCCAGTGTGGGCATGGCCACCATATTGGCCAGGTCGCATTCAATCATACCTCCCGGTATAATAAACATCCTCTTATTCCCCATACAGATTCCTCCTGATATAAGACGGGCACAGCAATCATCCCTGCTGTGCCCATGAGTCCCTGATTATTCAAATATTACCCGGTCCAGCTCGCCTATGTTGTTCTTGTCATATACCTTGGAAGGCCGGTTGATTACCTTTTCCACGTTCTTGCCCTCGATGCAGAAGTCGTTTACGGCGTCAATGATATCCATGCCCGTTCCGTACTCACCTACGTCGATGGTGGCGGTCATCTCATTGTTTTCAATTGCTGCCACGCCGTCCTTGGTGCATCCGTATCCGATGGTGTCAATCTGGTCTAACAGCCCTCTCTCCTTGATGGATACCAGGCCGCCCAGCACCATTTCATCGTAATCGCCGAAAATCAGGTTGATGTCAGGGTTGGAGGTAAGGATACTCTCGGTGACGCTCTGTCCCTTTTCCCTTGTCCAGTCAGCTGTCTGGGAAGCCACAATCTGTATATTGTCCCTGCCCTGGATTCCCTCCTTAAAGCCGTCGATTCTCATGGTGTTTACAATGCCTGCATAACCCTCCAGAACCGCCAGCTTCACATCCTTGTCCCCGTAATGCTCTGCCACGTATTTGCCGATTTCCAGTCCGGCGTTGTACTGGTCGTATCCAATGCTGGATACATAGTAAATATTGTCCTTGTCCAGCTCCGTCATATTAAACAGGAATACCGGAATATCCGCCTCTGCCGCCGCCCTCAGATAGGGGAGCATGGAATTATCACTCTCCGTTGCCAGGGCAATGGCATCCACTCCCTGCTGTATCATGCTCTCCATGATGTTGCCCTGCTCCGTGATGGTGCTTGTGTTGCTGGAGGGAGCCTGTACCAGCAGTTCTATATCCAGCCCCTTATCCTCTATCTGTTTCTTTGCTCCGTTTATGGTCATGGTATAGGCTGTGTTCATAGTAACCGGAATCAGCCCCACCTTCAGGGTCCTGTCCTTGATGGAGCGCGGCTGGACAGCATACCCTACGCCTTCCGTGCTTTCCGTCTCAGTTTCCCGGCTCTCCTCCGCCTTGGTTTCCTCCGCCTTCTCTGTCTGCTTTGTCTCCTCCTTGGCCTCCTGTGTCTGGGCTGCAGCGGCAGTCTCTGCCGGCTTCTGGTTGGAAGTGGCGCACCCCATCAGAGAGATTGTGGTTGCTGCTGCAAGCAGCAATGCTAGTCTTCGTTTCATCCCGTTTTCTCCTCCTGTACATTTTATACAACTCTTAGTTATTTTCTACACACCAATCATACATTATGCACAGTTGTCTTTCAATGAGGTGATTTTTATATTTTGTGGGGTGTTTTTAGATGTTTGGACACTCCGAAGTCACTGCGCCGTATTTTACCAGCTGCTGTCCGACTCATCCCCGCTGTCGGATTCGCTTTCCTCTCCGCCCGGATGCATGTTGAACATAAAACTGTAATCCCGGCCGCTGTCAGGCACCCATCTTCCTCTGTAGGATGAATAATCAAAATATGAATCAAATTCACCTCCCGGGCTTCTGACTTCGAATACCACCGGAATTCTGCCTGCTTCCTTAATGGTCCTTTGTATACTTCCCGTATGCCCGCCCACGGTCAGCCTTGAATACACCAGATATGTATATGTATTTTTAAAGATTTCATCTGTCATTCCCGGCAGCCTGCGCACCGCCGTTTCCAGGTCTTTCATCATGACTGTACGGTTGGAGGCATAGGCCAGAAGTTCTGCCGGAGCCATCCTTGGCATCAAACCCCAGGTGTTCTTTACCTGAGGCCCTGTAATATCCGCCCTGGCGTCAGCCATGTAAATACCGGCCAGATGGGTAATGGCACACAGAATATAGTTATATATCTCCTTATCCAGCTCACTCGCCGCGCCTTCGGAAGGTATATAGGAAGCGTCATAAGTCCACCACAGACTTCTTCCGTATTCCTCAAAGAAAGCCCGGATTTCATCAAACCCCATGCCGAAGGATATCTGGTTGCTTCTGCCGGCGTCCTTTAATGCAAAAAAGCTGTGCAGTAGTTTTATTTTATATTCCTTCAAATCAGCATTCTCCTCCAGGTCCGTGTAAACAGAAAATCCACCATTGACCTGTTTTGCAGTCACCTGGTACAGAACCGCTCCCTGCTCTGAGGAGTAACGCTCCAGAAAGTCCTCCAGAAACGCCATGATTCTGAGATTCTGGTTCCGTTCTTTATCCTGTCCTATTTTGAGAGGCTCTGTAATCATTTCAATGGTCCTGGTTGTATCTCCCATATCGGAGAACAGACGGATTACCGTATCTGCCCCATGCTTTACTTCTAAAAAGGTCATGCTGTCCGGTGATTTTTCCAGGTCGAAGCGCACCTTATAAGGCAGTTCGCACTCCATGCCAAAGGTCCATTCTTTATGGCTGCTGTATTTTCCACTCATTATATCCTGCTCCTTATATTTTATTTAGAAAAGCTTTTCTGAACCCAGTATAACCCGGATGCCGCCCCGGGCGCCCATAGTTGGCATGGATTGCATATTTCCGGTCATCTGCGGTTCACGGCAAGACCGCACAGCAGCGCATCCGTTCCCGCACAAAAAAAGCCCCGGCAGAGGATTCTCTCATCCTCCGCCGGAGCTTTTTCATATTTCACAATGCCTCATCCGGCCTCCGCCACCCGGAAGCCCTTGGACTCCAGCATATCCCTGCACTCCCCATCCAGGTGCATGCAGTATACTTTGTGTCTCAGCTCCTTTGGAACCGTTTCTTCCAGGACGCCCACGTAACAGTGGCTGGGATGGGGCGGATTGTGAAGGGATGTGTCGTGGTACACGGCGTCCAGCTTCCCCTCCTTAAGCATTCCGGCAATCCGCTCCGGCATCCGGGCGGAATCACCGCTGTAATAAATACGCCTTCCTTCCGCCTCCAGAAGATATCCGAAGCAGTCCATGTTGTCCGCATGCTCCACCGGCACCGGCTCTGCCCTGACACAGTCCACTTCACCCGGAAGCTCCCGGTAATAATCGTAAAATCCATCCTTGATGCCCATAAGCCGCAGCAGCTCCACCACGGTGTCCCTGGGATGAATGACGCTGATTTTTCTTCCCAGAATACAATAATTGTAAGAAATCAGGGAGCCCAGGCTTCCCACGTGGTCTGCGTGCAAATGGGTCAGCAGCACATATATCTGCCTGTATTCCCTGAGATTGCTGCGTTTCATCAGAAGCTCGTAAACCGTTTCGCCGCAGTCCACCAGAAACAGGCATCCCTCCGCCTCAAACCAGGCGGATGTATTTCCCATGGCAGGATTAAAGGCGCTGCCGCATCCGAAAAAATGCAGGTCTAAATATTGTTCCATAACGCTCCTCCTCTTATGCTCTCTCATGCCCTCCTTTATTCCTTCATCACTCTTTGATTCCGGCGCTGACAAAGCTGTTCATAAACTGCTTTTGCAGGAAGAAGAACGCTATAAGCAGCGGCAGGATAATGATGAAGGTGGCTGCACAGACATTGGCCCACTGCATGTTGGCCTCCTTGGACTTTGCGAAGATGGCAAGTCCCACGGTCAGTGTACGGTTGGAGGGTGAATTGGTCACAATCAGAGGCCACAGGTAATTATTCCAGTGATAGCTGACGGAAATGACCGCAAAGGACATATAGGCGGGCTTTGCGCAGGGCATATACACCCTCCAGATGGTCTGCCATGTGTTGGCCCCGTCAATCCTGGCAGCCTCGGCCAGGGCCTTTGGTATGGATTTAAAATGCTGTCTCAGCAGGAAAATGGCCAGGGCGCTTCCAAAGAACGGCAGCATGATGCCCACCTTGGTATCGGTGAGTCCCAGGTCAGCCAGGGTCATGAAGTTAGGGGTGATGAGCACGTCATTGGGAATGATAATCTGCATAAAAATGACTGCAAACACCAGGGTCTGCCCCTTAAAATCCATGACAGCCAGCGCATAGGCGGCCAGGGTGGAGGTGACGAACTGCACACAGAAGGTCACTGCCACCAGAATAAGCGTGTTCAGGTAATACTGGGCAAAAGGAATGGCATTCCACACATAGGCCAGGTTCCCAAAGGTAAAGCTGCTGTTGGGAAGAAAGGTCATGTGGAAGGTGGGTTCGCTGAAGGCAGTCCCCACCAGCCATACCAGGGGAGCCAGCCACATAAGCGCCAGGGCCAGGGCGAAAACAGAAATTGCAGTACTTTTAACTTGTTTCATACCGGCTCCCTCCTTTAATTATAATGTATCTTCTTATCCTGGCTGATGAACCTTGGCAGGGACACCACAAGAAGAAGTCCCAGCATGATTACGGTCAGGGCCGATGATACGCCGTAGTTGAAATTGGTGAAGCCCTGCTGGTAAATATAGTACAGAAGCAGGGTGCTTGCATTGTTGGGCGCTCCCTCTGTCATGATGACCACATGGTCCACCAGCTTAAAGCAGTTGGTGAAGGCGATGGTGGACACAAACAGGAAGGTGGGCGCCAGCAGGGGAATGGTGATGCGCCTGAACACGGTCCAGTTGCCTGCCCCGTCAATCCTGGCAGCCTCCATCACCTCGTCGGATATGCTCTGGATACCGGACAGGAAGAATACCATCAGGTATCCGGCCTCCTTCCATACATACATCACCGCCATGGCCGGGAGCACCGTATTCTTGCTGGACAGCACATTCATGGGTTTTAACCCCATGGCTATCAGCAGCTGGTCAAAGAGTCCGTTCTTTGCCATGTAAATAAACATCCACACGCTGGCAATGGCAATCATGGGCATGACCACCGGGTAGAAATAAGCCGTGCGGATAAATCCCACCCGTTTGCCCTTGCGGTTTACCAGAACCGCCAGGCCGAGGCCCACCGCCATACTGGGAATCACCGTCATAAGGGCGAATACGATGGTATTTTTCATCACCTTCCAGAACAGCTTGGAACCGGCCAGCTTCACATAATTCTCAAGGCCGATGAACTCGGCGCTGTCCATACCAAGCTTGTACTTTGAAAGGCTTAAATACAGGCTCCTGAATATGGGGAACACTGTAAATGCCAGCATAAATATAAGCGCCGGGGCCATCAGGGCCCAGGCCGTCGCATTATTCCTGATTTCACGCTGCTTCTTTGTCTTGGTTTTCATCCTCTCACCAGCCTTTTCATATTCCGCCTGCCGGGCCGGGTTTTGTGACACGCCCCGGTCTCTTAAGGCGCTGTGTATGCCCGGTCATGGAGGCGGAAACCTTGCCTCCGCCCCACATGGCACCGGGCCACAGCGCCTTACTTGTTCCTAACAGGTATTACGTTCATGTTTCATCCGGTCTATTGATACTCGGACAGAACCTCCTCTGCCTGTTCCTGGGCTGCATCCAGGGCCTCCTGGGCAGACATATCGCCGACCACGGCTGCCTGGATGTTATCATTTAACACCCTCCAGATTTCAGCTGCATTGTATGTAGTAAGCTCAGGCTTTGCGTAGGGAAGCTGCTCGTAAGCAACAGATGCCTGGGGAACCTCTGCATAATAATCCTTAATCAGGTCCGTGTCAAAGCAGGACTGCCTTGTGGCCACATAACCAGTATCCAGGCTCCACTGCGCCGCCCTGTCCGTAGAGGTCGCGAACTTGATGAACTTCCAGGCAGCCTGCACCCTGTCCTCGGAAATGCCGCTGGAGATATAGAAGTTGCCGCCTCCTGTAGGCGCTCCCACTCTCTTGTGGGCCGGAAGGAAGGCTGTCCCGAAATCAAAGTCCGCATTGTCATGGATATTCGCCATATTGCCTGTGGTGTGGTAAATCATGGCCACCTCCCCTGCAAGGAACTGGGTGGGCAGGTCGGTCCACTGTACAATACCCTCCGCCATGCATTTGTACTCATTCTGAAGGTCCAGCCAGAACTGAAGCGCCTCCACATTCTCAGGCGTGTTGAAATACACGCTCTTCCCGTCCTCGCTCATCAGGTTCTGTCCGTCGGTGCTGTTCTGCAGGCAGAAGCCTGTAAACGCCCACTGTGCGGAACCTGAGTTCAGAGCGATTCCCACGCCGTAGCGTCCGTCGTCCGTCAGCTTCTGGCCGTACTCAGCCAGCTCTTCCCAGGTGGTGGGAGGCGCTTCCGGATCCAGCCCCACTTCCTTGAACGCGTCCTTGTTGTAATACAGCACCATGGTGCTTCTCTGGAACGGTATGGAGTAAATCTTTCCGTCCACATAGGAGTCTTCCATGAAGCCCGGAAGGAAATCATCGATATAAGCCTTTCCCTCATCTCCGTCAGCCTCAATCAGTTCGTCAAGAGGCATGGCCATGCCGGTGGAAGCCATGGTGAAGCGCTGGGTGGCAAGGCTTACAAACACATCCGGAGGCGTGCCGCCCTGCATGGCTGTCTGAATCTTTGTCACTGTATCGTCATAATTGCCCGTATAAACAGGCTCCACGAAAATATCAGGGTTCTCTGCATTGAAATCCGCACAGATTTTCTCAATCAGCTGCGCCGCGGAACCGCCCACATTGACCGGGTAATAAAAGGTAAGGTGCAGCGCGCCGTCGTCAGCCTTGGCTGCATCATCCTTGGAGTCATTCGTGCCCCCCCCCCGGTTTCCTTAGACTGCTCTGCCGGCGCCCCGTCAGTCCCGGTACTTCCTCCCTTTCCGGAACATCCTGTGACGGCAAGGCCTGCTGCCATGGTCATGGCCAGGACTGCTGCTGCAATCTTCTTTGTTTTTTTCACAATACATACCTCCTCTTATACTATTGGGAATTTGTCATCAGTTCTGTAATTTCATCATAGCATTGTATTTGAAACGTGTCAATATTATTTTAAGGCATTTTGCACATTTAATTTATGTTTTAAACGGATTTTACATTAACTTTTTCTACTTTTTGCATGTTTTTTACATTTTAACGTATTTTAATCAATCCATCCTATATGTGATTGCCCATTTTTATTGAATCGTAGTTACAACAGTTTTACAAATTCTCCGACATATGGTAAAATTGAACCAAACGTATTACTCGAAAGGAGAGCCGGCAGATGACTACCATCAAAGACATTGCAAAGGCGGCCGGGGTGGCCCAGGGCACTGTGTCCAACGTTCTCAACGGAAAGGGAAATGTGAGCAGCGAAAAAATAAGGCAGGTCATGGACGCCGCCGCCGCCCTTGGCTATGTGCCCAATGAACGGGCCAAGCTGCTGAGGAAAGGCCATTCCAATACCCTTGCGGTCATTCTACCCAACATCCGTTCCAAACAATATATAGACTTTTATCTGAGTTTTAAGGCGTATGCTGAAAGCCACGGCTACAGCGTGTCCCAGTACCTGACCAGCGATGACAACCGGGAAGCGGAATACGCAGCCATCCAGGAGGTCCGTTCCTCCATGGCCCAGGGCATGGCCGCTGTTTCCTGCTGTTCCTTCACCGACGTAAATCCTTACCTGGACGAGCAGGGCATGCTGGCAGACCATGTGGTGTTTGCAGAACGCCGTCCTCCCTTTCCGGCCCCCTATGTGGGCTTTGACTACCACAAGGCCGGAAGCGAACTGGCGTCAAGGGCGCTGGAGCGCGGCTTTTCCAGCCTGTGTCTTCTTACAGGCAGTCTCCAGCTGCCCAATGAATCCGACTTCTGCAACGGATTCATGGGAGTCATGGGTTCAGCCGGCTGCCGGGTAAACCACATTCAGACAGACCCGTACCGCAAGCTGCAGAATATCATGCAGATGTTCGGCGGCGCTGCGCCCCAGGCCATTTTTATTTCCAATTACGGCTTTGCCGAGAGTGTCAAGGATATATGGAACACCTTTTATTCCGGGGACAGCCCTGAGATTTACACGGTTTCCCCCATGTTCACCATGCCGGAAAATGACTTCCAGAAATATGAGCTGAACTACCGGCAGCTGGGAAAGATTGCGGCAGAATGCCTGATTGAGGACATAGGACAGGAAAAAAAGGCAAAAACGGAGGCCGCCGGAGAACAGGAGGAACCAGGCCGCCGGGCAAGGCCCCACAGCAGTCATCCCTGTCTGCTGCTGGAAAATTCCGGTTTCAGGGACTGGTTTGCAGGCATCCTTATCCCTTCCTCCAAGAAGCCCCTAAATGTACTGACCCTGGACAGTCCCAGCGCTTACACCATGCGCAACCTGTCCCGCATTTACACAAAAAAGACAGGGGTTCCCGTGAACATCACCATCTATTCCTATGAGGAGATATACGAGGCATTCAACCACATGCGCCACGACTCGGTCTTTGACGTGCTGCGTCTGGATGTGACGTGGCTGTCCTGGTTTGCGGACAAAATTCTGCAGCCCCTGGACCAGATTGACCCCCACATCTCCAGCTGCCTGGACACCTTCCTGGACGGGACCATCAACCAGTATTCCATTGTCAGAGGAAGGGTATACGCCCTGCCGTCCACCCCCAGCGTACAGCTGCTTTATTACCGCAAGGATCTGTTCGAAAGTCCCATCTACCGCAGGATGTACCACGAAACCTACCGCCAGGAGCTGAGGCCGCCCCAGGATTTCAAGGAGTTCAACCAGATTGCACGGTTCTTCACCAAGGCCTGTACCCCATCCTCCCCGGTGGAATATGGGGCCACCATGACCCTTGGCTCCACCGGAGTGGCTGGTTCCGAATACCTGGCCCGCCTGTTCAGCCACCAGGAGAATCTGTACGGCGGGGACTGCCGGGTCACGCTTAATTCCCCTGCAGCCATCGGCTCCCTGAAGGAGCTCATTGCCCTGAAGGAATACTCGGACCCCAAGTACTGTTCCTGGTGGACCAACACAGCCACCACCTTTGCCGGAGGCAATGTGGCCATGGCCATCCTGTACAGTAACTATGCCTCGGACCTTTTAAGCCACTCCTCCCGTGTGGCGGGAAACATCGGGTACGCCCTGACGCCGGGCAGCAATCCTGTCATTGGAGGCGGTTCCCTGGGCGTGGCCAAGTATACCAGACGGCCCGAAGACGCCCTTTCCTTCATCAAATGGATGTGCAGCGAGCCGGTGGCCTCTGCAGCCACTCTGCTGGGCAGCGTTTCTCCCTGCCGCAAGTCCTATGACAATTACGAGATACTCAATACCTTCCCCTGGCTGAACCTGGCCAAGGACGGGTTCGGCCTGGCGCACGGGCGCCGCACTCCTGAATTCTCCACCCAGCCCTTTGATGAGCGCAGCTTCCTGAGCATCATAGGCATGGCAGTAAAAAATGCCTACAGCCAGGTCATGACGCCAGAGGACGCACTGAATTATGCCCAGAAGCTGTACGATGAGCAATTCCTCCATACTGATTTATAATAAAAAGCGTGTCTTAAACCAAAGGTTCCAGGCAGACTCCCCGATTATGGGGCGCGGCCTGGAACATCTGTGTTTAGACACGTATCTGATTGGTTTTCTGATTGGTTTCCTGATTGGTTTCCTGAATAATTTTCCGTTTGGTTTCCGCGGGCTTCGTACCTTCCCCCTCTCAGCACAGCTTTGCCATGACAGATGCCGAGGTCTTTTCATTGTTCACGCTGCACCGGTCGTAGTAGGTCCTGTAATATTCCGTATACAGCATGTCAATCAGAAAGAGCTGGCTGATTTCCGCCGAGGACGAGCCTGCCTGCAGGGGGCTTTCGTTGGCGCCGCACAGGAGCGTCAGGTCCGCATAGGCCGTAAGCGGGGATTTGATGAACCGCGTTACGCAGACAATGGCCGCCCCTGCCTGCCTGGCCAGCTGGGCCACATGGATGGTATCCTTGGTCGCCCCGGAATAGGAGAAAATAACAGCCACCTCGCCCCTGGACATGGTGGATGCCATCATGGCCTGCATATGGGAATCAGGCGAGCAGTAAACCTTCGGCTCAATCTTAAGGAACTTATCCGCCGCCTTCATGGCCGTTGTCATGCTGGTGCCCACTCCGTAAAAGCAGATGCGTCCGGCCTTGTGGAAGGACTCGATAACCCGTCTGAACACGTCCTCCTTTAACAGGGACTGAGTCTCCTTAAGGGCCTTTATATTGGAATTCAGCACCTTCTCCGCCACCTGTGAGAAGGAGTCCTCCAGGCTTATGTCGCTCTCCATCTGTCCGAACCCCTGCTTTCCTTCATGGAGGCTCAGGGACAGAAGCATCTTAAACTCCTGGTATCCTTTGCAGTTCATGGTTTTGCAAAAGCGGAACACACTGGTATCCCCTACCCCGCAGGCCTCAGCCAGCTCCGTGATGGACATGAACAGAACTTTCCTGGGGCTGCCCAGGATATAATCAGCCACCTTTTTCTCCGCTTTTGTAAACTGGTTATACCCGCCTCTTATTTTCAACAAAAAATCTTCTGCCATTTTCCTTCCTCCTTATGCCGCCCGCCCTATGAAAATTTAATTTAATCTTATTATAAAAAAAAATATTTCTTTTAGCAAGAAATGTAGTAAAATTAAATTAAATAATTGCCATTTTCAAAGAGGGGGGCTGTATTATGAGGCGTATTTCGAAAAAAGAGCTTTTGTCCATCCCCAACCTGATGGGGTATTTCCGTTTAATCATGATTCCTGTATTTGTGTGGCTGTACCTGAAAGCCTCCACAGACGCAGACTATTACAGGGCTGCCATTGTCATGGGCGTCTCCTCAATCACCGACATGTTCGACGGAATGATTGCCAGAAAATTCAACATGATTACAGAGTTCGGCAAATTTCTGGACCCGCTTGCGGATAAGCTGACCCACGGGGCCATCCTGCTCTGCCTGTGGAGCCGTTATCCCCTGATTCTGCTCCTTCTGGTACTCTTTGTACTGAAGGAAGGCTTTATGCTGGTCATGGGAGCCATCAAGCTCAGGGAAGGCAAGAAGCTGAACGGCGCCAAATGGTTCGGCAAGTGCTGTACCGCACTGCTCTTTGTGGTGCTGTTCCTCCTGCTGCTCTTCCCCCATATGTCCTTAATTGCGGTCAATGCGCTGATTCTGCTGTGCGCGGCAGCCATGGCCATTACCCTGCTGCTCTACATACCCGTATTCCGCAGCATGTGATGCAGGCTGCATGTGCTTTACTGCCGGGCATCCTTATACACCCTTTTCAGGGTAAATCCTCTTCCCCTTACTTCATTAATCTGGTTGATAATCATGAAGGCTTCCGGGTCCTCATCCATAACCAGATTGTTAAGTCTGGGCAAGTCCCTCCTGGAAATGACTGCCAGTATCATTTCCTGCTCCCTGTGGAGATAACCGGTCTCCATGTGCAGAAGGGAGGTTCCGCAGTCAATGCGCTCCGCTATGAGGCGGTTGATTTCCTCATGCTTTCTGCTGACAATCTTCACCTGTATCCTGGCATTTCCCGACATTAGGACCTGGTTAAGCACCATGGTGTATACAATAATCAGTATGATTCCGTAGAGAATGGCGTGGGAATCAGCCGCAATCAGCTGGAGCCCCAGAACCACGCAGTCCATAAGATACAGGGTCATGGACACATTTACATCCAGCTTTTTCTTGAGCACCAGGGCAGGTATGTCCATGCCTCCGGTGGATGCTCCGGCCCGCATCACAATACCGATTCCTCCGCCAATAAACAGGCCCGCATAGAGCACTGCCACCAGCTTCTCCTCCAGCACAAAGCCACCGAATCCGCTTCCCTCCAGCACGCCCAGGATGACCGGGTATATAATGGTGCTGAGTACGGTCGTCAGGGCGAACTGCTTCCCCAGCACCCATGCGCCCAGAAGGAACATGGCCGCGTTGAACACGCTGACAAAGAGACTGATGGGGATGCCCAGGGTATGGTTCACAAAGAGGGCCAGTCCCGTGGTCCCCCCGGTAATCAGCCCGTTTGGCACGATAAACAGCACCACTGCCGCTGCATACATCACATTTCCCAGCACAATCTCTCCCAGGCTGAATGCAATCCTGGCCGTTGTTTTTTTCTTTTCCATGATTTTAGTCCTTTCTCACTGCATCGGAATAAATTCGCAAATTAAAAGACGGCAGATTTCTCTGCCGTCCTGATGCTCCGATTCTTCTATATATAGGCTCCCGTTTCTGCCCGGGCCCTTCCCTGTATGCTTTCAGTACCATTATGTTCTGTCCGTTCTCTGTTCCGTATAGTAAATCCTGCATTTTATGGTAGCATGTTTTTTCGAACCTGTCAAGGACCCCTTCCATCCGGCCCTTCCTTGTGCTAAACTGTAGGTATAAGAAACCATATAATAAGCGCTCAAAAGAAGGAGGAACACCTATGAAAAAACTGATTCGCTGCGCCAACCAGTACATCTGGGAGTCCGACTGGAAAACCATCGGACTGTTAAAATTCTGTCTCCTGTCCCTGGGCATCTGCATCGGCATGACCGTGCCTGCGGAAAAGAAAAAGACGGTCCTGCGAGCCGTCTTCCTATCTTTTGTCATAAGTTATATACCGCTTACAGCCAGGTTCATCCGGATTATCCGGTCTGACGAGGGAGACTGGTAGAATCCCCCTTTCCCCGCAGCAGCGGGTCCCGGTTCAGCACCTTCAGATATATGCCGCAGAGCAGGATTTGGAGCAGGGTGGAGGCAGGTGTGGCCAGCCCGATTTTAAACAGGGACACCGGTACCAGGCGGCTCATGAGATAGGATACCGGTATGCGGACCCCAAAGGCCCCTGCGATTCCCTGAAACATGACAAAGGCAGTCCTTCCGCACCCGTTAAAGAAGCCTGTCATGCAGAACATGAAGGACACCAGCAGACAGTCAATGGCATATGCCCGCAGATAGTCCGCTGCCGCCAGCACCACCTGCCGGTCCCTGGAGAAAACGCCTGCCAGCACATCCCCATGGAAAAATGCAAAATATGCCAGGAACACCCCTACCCCCAGGGAGGTGAGTATGCCGTACGCCAGGGCCCGTTTGGCCCGGTCCGGCCTTCTGGCGCCGATATTCTGGGCTACAAACGCCGACATGGCCTGTCCGTAGGCAGACGGCACCAGCAGTACGAAACCGCAGAGTTTTTCAGCCACGCCCACACCGGCGGACGGAATCACTCCCAGCGTATTGACAATGGCGGATATGACCAGGAAAGATATGGACACCAGCACATCCTGGAAGGCAATGGGGAATCCCAGTTTTACCACCCGGCCGGCCAGCTGTCTGTCATAGCGGATGCTCTCCTTGCGAAAGGCAAAGGGGAGCTTTTGTTTCTTTATAATCATAACTGACAGCACCACGCTGACTGCCTGGGCAAAGACCGTGGCTATGGCCGCTCCGGCGGAGGCCATGTGGAATACTCCCACCAGCAGCAGGTCCCCTGCGATATTTACCAGACAGGCAATGGACACGGATATAAGGGGAAGCCTGGAATTTCCCAGTCCCCTGAATATACTGCCCAGCAGATTGTAGGCCACGATGAACAGCGAGCCCGCGGAACATATCTTCACATACACCGCCGTACTGTCAAAGGCCTCCCTGGGCGCCCGCATCCATGCAGTGCAGGGAACCGCCAAAAACTGCATGGCCCCGGTGACCAGGATGCCGATAACTGCGAATATCCATATGCTGGCGCCCATGACCCGGCCGGCTTCCTCAGGCTGCCCCTCCCCAATCCTCCTTCCCAGAAGAATGGTGGTACCCATGGCCAGCCCCACAATGGCCGTTGTTATGGTCTGCATAATCCAGCTGCCCGTGGACACAGCAGACACCTCCGCGGCATGGCTGAACTGCCCCACAATCATCATATCCACTGCCCCGTACATGGTCTGCAAAAACAGCGCCGCCAAAACCGGCAGCGCAAATCCCATCAGAGATGTAAGAATGTTTCCCTCTGTCAAGCTGTGCTCTCTGCTCATGATACCCCCTGTTTATCCACAATCCGTTTTATCCACAATCCTGTTATACCAAATGGGCTTTATCCCCAAAAACAGTGTGCTTTTGGCGTAAAAGCCGGATGGAGAATTAGCATACCACATTGCCCCCGCAGTGTCAACAATTTGTATAAAAACCATTTTTATACTTGATAATTTTTGTCAACTTTGTTATAATAGTATATATGATTTGTTACATTTTTAACAATAAGGTGGCCTTACTATGATGATAACACGTGAATCCGACTATGCAATCCGCATCATCCGCGCCCTGAAGGATGGGGAACAGCTTACCATTGAGCAGATATGCCTGCGCGAAAAGGTGCCGAAGCAGTTTGCATACAAGATACTGAAAAAGCTGGAGCGGTCCGGCCTGGTGTCCATACGCAGGGGCGCCGGTGGCGGGTGTATGCTGAGCCGGAGCCTGGAGGGCCTGACCCTTCTGGACATTATACAGGCTGCGGACGAGGAATTTTTTCTCAACCCCTGCCTGGGCGGTCAATTCCAGTGCGGCTATGCCGCCAATTCCAACGGCTGCAGTGTCCACTGGGAACTGGCCAGGGTGCAGCATGTGCTGGAGGAGGAACTGCGGCGCACATCTCTGGAACAGCTTTTCAACGGACCGTGCTGATATCCGGCTGCTCCATCTGTTCCCGGCTTTCCCACCTTCCCCGGCTGTCTCAGCTATTCCCGGCCAGTACAGCCTTTTTATTCGTTTCTAAAGTAGATAATTTTTATCCACTTAACAATATATTAACCCACCAAACCATACAGTTAAACAGGAGGTATCCATCATGAATCATTGTTACAGCTGCACCACCTGCAAAAGCGCAGACAAACCACTGGAAGGTTACATAGCAGGTCTTCCCATGGAAACATCCCACCACAGGGTTGAAGGACAGTCCGTCAAATGCGGCTTCGGCCTGCAGGGCGTATGCTGCCGCCTCTGTTCCAACGGTCCCTGCCGCATCACGCCTGAAGCGCCTCATGGAATCTGCGGCGCTTCCGCCGACGTAATTGTGGCCAGGAATTTTCTCCGCGCCGTGGCTGCAGGTTCAGGCTGCTATATCCACGTAGTGGAGACAACCGCCCTGAATTTAAAGCAGACAGCCCTGTCCAAAGGCCCCATAAAGGGAATGAATGCCTTAGAGCATCTCTGCGGACTCTTCGGAATCCCCCAGGGCGACCCGCACACCCGTGCCGCAGCCGTGGCCCAGGCAGTTTTAGACGACTTATATCTTCCTGACTACATCCCCATGAAGCTCCAGCAGAAGCTGGCCTATGCCCCCCGGCTGGCCAGATGGAAGGAGCTGGGAATCCTGCCCGGAGGCGCCAAGTCCGAGGTCTGCGCAGGTGTGGTAAAATGCTCCACCAACCTGAATTCAGACCCAACGGACATGCTGCTGCACTGCCTTAAGCTGGGCATTTCCACCGGCGTATACGGGCTGATGCTGACCAACCTGATCAATGACGTTATGCTGGGCGAGCCCGAAATCATCCCTGCCCCGGTAGGCCTTGGAGTCATTGACCCGGACTACATCAACATCATGATTACCGGACACCAGCACTCCATCTTTGTCCATCTCCAGGAACAGCTTAAGGACCCCAAAATCCAGGAGATGGCGAAGGAAGCGGGAGCCAGGGGATTCCGTCTGGTGGGATGCACCTGCGTGGGCCAGGACCTGCAGCTGCGGGGCGTCCACTATCAGGATATATTCAGCGGACATGCAGGCAACAACTACACCAGCGAGGCTGTCCTGGCCACAGGCGCCATTGACGCTGTACTCAGCGAGTTCAACTGCACCCTTCCGGGCATTGAGCCAATCTGCGACCGTCTGAATATAAAGCAAATCTGCCTGGACGACGTGGCCAAGAAGCAGAATGCCCAGTTAAAGCCCTTTGTGTTTGAGGACCGCGAACGCATCAGCCGTGAAATCCTGGATGAGATACTGGAATCCTATAAAACCCGCAGAGCGGAGGTTCCTTTAAACCTTTTCCCGGAGCACGGCAATGCCAACACCATCACCGGCGTCAGCGAAGTATCCCTGAAAAAGTTCCTGGGCGGCAGCTGGAAACCTCTTATTGACCTTATTGCATCCGGGGATATCAAGGGAATCGCCGGGGTGGTCGGATGTTCCAACCTGACAGCAGGCGGCCATGACGTGCTGACCGTGGAACTGACAAAGGAGCTGATTGCCAGGGATATTCTGGTGCTGACAGCGGGATGTTCCTCAGGGGGCCTGGAAAACTGCGGTCTCATGACACCTGAGGCAGCCAGCCTGGCAGGTCCCAGACTCCGGGCGGTCTGTGAATCCCTTGGAATTCCTCCGGTGCTGAATTTCGGCCCCTGTCTGGCCATCGGAAGGCTGGAAATGGTTGCCACGGAACTGGCCCAGGCCCTTAACATCGATATTCCTCAGCTCCCCCTGGTGCTCTCAGCCGCCCAGTGGCTGGAGGAACAGGCACTGGCAGACGGCGCTTTCGGACTGGCCCTGGGCCTGCCCCTCCATCTGGGACTTCCTCCGTTTATCACCGGCAGCAGCCTGGTGACAAAGGTCCTCACCGAAGACATGAAGTCCCTTACAGGCGGACAGGTAATCGTAAACAGCGACGCTGTCCGGTCCGCGGATATCCTTGAACAGATTATCATTGAGAAAAGACAGGCATTAAACCTATAGGAGGGGTGGCTATGAAACGGATATGGATTGACGCCGGCAAGTGCGACGGCTGCCTGAACTGCACACTTGCCTGTATGAATGCCCACAGGGCGGACAAAGGCAGTATATATGATTTGGACCTGACAGACCCTTCCAATGAAAGCCGCTGCTTCATACGGCGGCAGCCGGACGGTTCCTACCGCCCAATCTTCTGCCGCCACTGCGATGAACCGGAATGCGCCAGCTCCTGCATGAGCGGCGCTCTATCAAAAAACCCGGAAACAGGAATGGTGGAATACGATGAAAAACGATGCGCCGGCTGTTTTATGTGTGTGATGAACTGCCCCTTTGGTGTCCTTAAGCCTGACACCTCCACCAGAAGCCGCATCATCAAATGCGACTTTTGTAAAGACAGCGGCGGCGAACCCAGCTGTGTAAAGGCCTGTCCCAAAAAAGCAATCTGGATTGAGGAGGTGCAGTCATGAGATATGTTATCGTAGGAGCCGGCCCTGCCGGCATCAGCGCAGCCAGGACACTGCGCCAGCTGGACAGGGACGGTGAAATCATCCTGGTATCAAAGGACAGCCAGGTCCACTCCCGCTGTATGCTCCACAAATACGTGAGCGGCCAACGGGATGCAGAGGGAATCAGCTTTATCTCTCCCGGCTTTTTTGAAGAAAATAACATCACCTGGCACCCCGGTAAGGCCATGGTGGGGCTGGACTGCGGTGAAAGCTGCATCCGTCTTGACGACGGCTCTTCCCTCTCCTATGACAGGCTCCTCCTGGCCAGCGGCGCCTATTACCTTCTTCCGCCCGTACCTGGTCTTAAGGAGGCGGGAAATGTCTATGGCTTCCGTGATTTATCCGACGCCCAGGCCATTGACAAGGCTGTAAAGCCCGGGACCAAGGCGGTGATAATCGGCTCCGGCCTGGTGGGCATGGACGCAGCCTACGCCCTTATGGAGCGTGGAATCTCCCCTGTAATCGTGGAAATGGCTGACCGCATCCTTCCCTTGCAGCTGGATGCCAAAGCTGCCGCTGAGTACCAGAGGCTCTTTGAAGACCACGGATGCAGCTTCCGGCTGTCAGCCAGGGCAGCCCGGACCCGCCTGGATTCCCAGGGCAATGTAAGCGCCCTGGTTCTGGAAGACGGGGAAGAGCTGGCCTGCGACTTTATCATTGCAGCCGCAGGGGTCCGCCCGGAAATCCGTTTTCTGGAGCACTGCGGCGTGGAGACAGGCAGGGCCGTCACGGTGGACCGGTATCTTGCTACCTCTGTTCCAGGAATCTATGGAGCCGGGGATGTATGCGGCCTGTCCGGCATCTGGCCCAATGCCATGAAGCAGGGCGTTATTGCCGCCAAAAACATGTACGGCATCTCCACTCCCTATGAGGACACATATGCCATGAAGAACACCATGAACTTTTTCGGCCTGCCGGCTCTCTGCATCGGGGACATTAACCGGCTGGACAGCACCACCATGACCATAACAGAGGAGGACAGCAAAAACTACAGGAAAGCCCTGGTGGAGGACGGCGTACTGAAAAGCATACTGTTGGTGGGAAATATATCCGGCAGCGGCATTTACCAGTATCTGATTAAAAACCAGATTAAGCTGCCAACAGACGGCCGGAGCATCTTCAGACTGTCATTTGCTGACTTCTATGGCTTTGACACCTCAAAAGGAGCCTATACATGGGACACGGACCTGTGCCTGGGATGATTTGGTTCACATTTTGGTAAACTGATAACTGCTTGGGGACAGCCTTCACCCCATGCATCACAAAAACCCCCGGAAGATTATCTTCCGGGGGAATCTTACTGTTTGGGCATAATATCAATTCAGATATATCAATTTATGATAAATAAAGGTATAAGCTTACCGGGATTATTCGATGATGCTTACAACTCTGCCGGAACCAACGGTTCTTCCGCCTTCACGGATAGCGAAACGAAGACCCTGCTCCATAGCTACTGGATGAATCAGCTCTACGGTCATCTCTACGTTATCGCCAGGCATACACATCTCAACACCCTCTGGCAAATCGCAAACGCCAGTAACGTCAGTTGTTCTGAAGTAGAACTGTGGACGGTAGTTGTTGAAGAAAGGAGTATGACGGCCGCCCTCGTCCTTGGTCAGAACGTAAACCTGAGCGGTAAACTTGTTGTGGCACTTAACGGAACCTGGCTTGCACAGACACTGTCCTCTTTCGATTTCAGTTCTCTGAACGCCACGCAGCAGAGCGCCGATGTTATCGCCGGCCTGAGCCTCGTCAAGCAGCTTACGGAACATCTCGATACCAGTAACAACGCTCTTGCGAACATCCTCATGGATACCGATGATTTCAACTTCGTCATTCAGGTGCAGAGTTCCACGCTCTACTCTACCGGTAGCAACAGTACCACGGCCGGTAATGGTAAATACGTCCTCTACAGGCATCAGGAATGGCTTGTCTGTCTCACGAACTGGGTCTGGTACCCACTCGTCAACAGCCTTCATGAGCTCAAGAATCTTGTCGCCCCACTCGCTCTTGGGATCTTCCAGTGCTTTCAGAGCAGAACCCTGAACTACAGGAGTGTCATCGCCTGGGAACTCATATTCATTCAGCAGGTCTCTGATTTCCATCTCTACTAATTCAAGCAGCTCTGGGTCATCAACCATGTCGCACTTATTCATAAATACAACGATATAAGGAACGCCTACCTGACGGGACAGCAGGATGTGCTCTCTTGTCTGAGCCATAACACCATCGGTAGCAGCTACAACCAGGATAGCGCCGTCCATCTGAGCAGCACCAGTAATCATGTTCTTAACGTAGTCAGCATGTCCTGGGCAGTCAACGTGTGCGTAATGCCTGTTCTCTGTCTCATACTCAACGTGTGCAGTAGAGATAGTGATTCCACGCTCTCTCTCTTCTGGAGCCTTATCGATATTCTCGAAAGCAACAGCCTCGCCGGTACCTAATCTCTCATGAAGAGTCTTTGTGATTGCTGCGGTTAAAGTTGTTTTACCATGGTCAACGTGTCCGATGGTACCAATGTTACAATGAGGTTTGTTTCTTTCAAACTTAGCTTTAGCCATTTTATAACGTCCTCCTTAATTTGCGCCCTGTATAGTGGGCTATTATAGTTAATGTCAGGCTATCAACCATTATATTCTATTTTCCTTTAGTTTACAAGCCTTTTATCAAGAATCTATCTTATTTCTTGTGGTCGGAAAGTACTTTTTCCTGTACATTCTTCGGAACCGGTTCATACTTATCAAAGAACATGGAATAGTTTCCGCGTCCCTGTGTTCTGGAACGAAGATCCGTAGAATATCCGAACATTTCTGACAGCGGAACGTATGCGCGGACCATCTTGCCGCCTCCGATGTCTTCCATACCCTCAATACGTCCACGGCGTGAGTTGATATCACCGATAACATCACCCATGTAGTCTTCCGGCATGGTTACTTCCACCTTCATGATAGGCTCAAGCAGGATTGGGTTGCCCTTGTGCATAGCTTCCTTGAATGCCATGGAACCGGCAATATGGAATGCCATCTCAGAGGAGTCAACCTCATGGTAAGAACCATCGTATACATCAGCGTGAACGCCCAGCACTGGGAATCCGCCAAGGATACCGGTCTTGCATGCCTCTTCAATACCTTCTCCTACAGCAGGGATGTATTCCTTCGGAATAGCACCGCCCACAACGGAGGAAGTGAACTTGAAGGTTTCTTCTGCGTTTGCTTCCATTGGTGTGAAGTGAACCTTACAGTGACCGTACTGTCCACGTCCGCCGGACTGCTTCGCATACTTGCTGTCAACATCAACAGCCTTGGTAAATGTCTCCTTGTAAGCAACCTGAGGCGCGCCTACGTTTGCCTCAACGTTAAACTCACGGAGCAGACGGTCAACAATGATATCCAGATGGAGCTCGCCCATACCGGAGATAATGGTCTGGCCAGTCTCTTCATCGGTACGTACGCGGAAGGTCGGGTCCTCCTCAGCCAGCTTAACCAGCGCATCGCCCATCTTATCCTGGCTTGCTTTGGTCTTAGGCTCGATAGCGATATCGATAACCGGCTCTGGGAATTCCATGGACTCCAGGATAACCGGATTCTTCTCATCACAGATGGTATCACCGGTGGAAGTCACCTTAAAGCCAACTGCTGCTGCGATATCACCGGAGTAAACCCTGTCCAGCTCGTTTCTCTTGTTGGCGTGCATCTGAAGGATACGTCCAACACGCTCCTTCTTGCCCTTTGTTGCATTCAGTACATAGGAACCGGAGTTCAGGCTTCCTGAATACACGCGGAAGAATGCCAGCTTACCAACAAATGGGTCGGTCATGATTTTGAATGCAAGAGCAGCAAATGGCTCATCATCAGAGGAATGACGCTCAACCTCGTTGCCGTCCAGGTCAGTACCCTTTATAGAAGGGATATCCAACGGTGAAGGCATAAATTCGATAACTGCATCCAGTAACTTCTGAACGCCCTTATTTCTGTAAGCAGTACCACAGCATACCGGAATAGCGGCACACTCACAGGTAGCTTTCCTTAAGGCTTTCTTAAGGTCATCATTGTCAGGCTCCTCGCCCTCCAGATATGTCATCATTAAATCGTCATCCAGCTCGCAGATTTTCTCTACTAACTCGGAACGGTATAACTCGGCATCATCCTTCATATCCTCAGGGATATCAATGATGGATATATCGTCGCCCTTATCATCATTATAGATGTAGGCTTTCATTTCAAACAGGTCAATGATTCCTTTGAAATCATCTTCCTTGCCGATTGGCAGCTGAATGCAGATTGCATTCTTGCCAAGTCTGGTCTTAATCTGGTCTACTGCGCCGTAGAAATTCGCACCCAGAATGTCCATCTTGTTGATGAAGGCCATACGGGGTACATTGTAGGTGTCTGCCTGACGCCATACATTCTCAGACTGTGGCTCTACACCGCCCTTTGCACAGAACACGCCTACAGCGCCGTCCAGTACACGCAGGGAACGCTCAACCTCAACAGTGAAGTCAACGTGTCCTGGAGTATCAATGATGTTGATACGATGCTCTAATGCACCTGGCTTCGGCTTGCAGTTTTCCTGCAGGGTCCAGTGACAAGTGGTTGCAGCGGAAGTAATGGTGATACCTCTCTCCTGCTCCTGAGCCATCCAGTCCATGGTAGCAGTACCTTCATGGGTATCGCCAATTTTATAGTTTACACCAGTGTAATACAGAATACGCTCAGTCGTTGTGGTCTTACCAGCATCGATATGGGCCATGATTCCGATATTCCTGGTTCTCTCCAATGGATATTCTCTTCCAGCCAAGGGATTTTCCTCCTTAAATAATCAAACAGGTTAAACACATTCCAGAGATTAGAAACGGAAATGTGAAAATGCCTTGTTTGCTTCTGCCATCTTGTGCATGTCTTCTTTCTTCTTTACAGACGCACCTGTGTTGTTGGCAGCATCCATGATTTCATTTGCCAGTCTGTCCTTCTGGGTCTTCTCGCCTCTCTTACGGGAGTAGAGGGTAATCCAGCGAAGAGCCAGTGTCTGCCTTCTCTCAGGCCTAACCTCGATTGGCACCTGGTAGGTAGCTCCACCGATACGTTTTGCCTTAACTTCCAGAACAGGCATGATGTTGTTCATTGCTTCTTCAAAAACTTCCATAGCGTCCCTGCCGGTTGTCTCTGCAACACGGTCAAATGCGCCGTATACAATTTTCTGTGCAACACCCTTCTTACCATCTAACATAATGTTGTTAATCAGCTTGGTAACAACCTTGTTATTGTAGATTGGGTCTGCCAGAACGTCTCTTTTCTGAGTATGTCCTTTACGTGGCACGTTACTTCCCTCCTTAATAGAACTGTTAAAACCTGCGCTGCAGATTCCTAACAGCGTTTCATTAAATCATAGGTACTCACATTGAGCGCCTGACGAGGTCTCTCACGAGTCCAGCGATCAAGTGCACCTGCGAAACGGACGCGTCTTTTTGCGCGACACCACGCATGGTGCTTCCTTGTATCTCCCGCCTGGCCCACTTATGTGTCTCATGCACGGTACTACAATATATAATCCTGCAACCTACAGGTCAATATCATCATTCCGGCATAATTCCTACAAGTTAAATTTGCGGTCTAACTAAATTATTTCTTCTCTTTTGGCCTCTTAGCGCCGTACTTGGAACGGGCCTGCCTTCTGTTTGCAACACCTGCTGTATCCAGGGTACCTCTTACGATATGATATCTGGTACCTGGAAGGTCCCTTACTCTTCCTCCACGAATCAGTACAACGCTATGCTCCTGAAGGTTGTGACCCTCTCCTGGGATGTAGCTTGTAACTTCGATGCCATTGGAAAGACGTACTCTGGCAATCTTTCTGAGTGCTGAGTTAGGCTTCTTAGGGGTAGCTGTCTTAACAGCTGTACAAACACCACGCTTCTGTGGAGCGGAAACCTCTGTAGCCTTTTTCTGTAAGGAGTTGTAACCCCTCTGCAGAGCAGGTGCAGTAGACTTCTTAACGCTGGTCTGTCTTCCCTTTCTCACTAACTGGTTAAATGTTGGCATTCTTTTCACCTCCTGTGATATTGTCTGCGGTTGCTGTATATCAGCTTTTTGCGCACGAAAACATTACGTGTTTCAGCACGCCATATCATTATATACATGCAAAAAAATTCTGTCAAGGAATTTCTTTATTTTTTTCGCAATTTCCAGCTCCAATCCCCTTGAAACACGCCTGGCAGGGCAGTATATGCCTTAATAACAGCAAAAAACAGCAGAATCCGCACACAAAAAAATGCTCCGGGAAGAAACATTTTATGTCCCTTCCCAGAGCATTATGATTATTCTTCCTCTATGACAGCGTCTTCCTCATCCACATCCGCCATATCGTCCATTCCCAGCACTTCCTCGGCAACATTGTCCTCAGTGAGCCCGCTGCCGCTCTCATCCTCAGAGGAGAGTACCAGTTCGTCGTCCTCAGACAGCATGATTTCATCGGAAATCAAATCGTCTGTGTCCAGCTTCACCTTGCGGTAACGCTTCATGCCCGTACCTGCCGGAATCGGCTTGCCGATGATTACGTTCTCCTTAAGGCCAATCAGGTGGTCCACCTTGCCGTTGATGGCTGCCTCGGTCAGAACCTTGGTGGTCTCCTGGAAGGATGCTGCTGACAGGAAGGAATCCGTTGCCAGGGATGCCTTGGTGATACCCAGCATGACCTGTCTGCCTTCAGCCGGCTTCTTGCCGTCGGCAATCAATGCCTCATTCATCTCGTTATAATCCAGAACATCCATGGATACGCCCGGCAGCACATCGCTGTCGCCGCTCTCCTCAATCTTGATTTTCTTAAGCATCTGGTGAACAATCATCTCAATATGCTTGTCGTTGATTTCCACGCCCTGGAGACGGTATACACGCTGTACTTCCTGGAGCATGTAATCCTGCACCGCACGGACACCCTTGATTTTAAGGATATCATGGGGGTTAATGCTGCCCTCTGTCAGCTCGTCGCCGGCTTCCAGCACCTGGCCGTCCATTACCTTGATTCTGGAACCATAAGGAATCAGATAGGTCTTGGCATTGCCGGTTTCATTGTCGGTTACCGTAATCTCGCGCTTCTTCTTTGTATCCTTAATCTGCACTACGCCGCCGAACTCGGTGATGATGGCAAGGCCCTTTGGCTTACGGGCCTCGAAAAGCTCCTCCACACGGGGAAGACCCTGTGTGATATCGCCGCCGGCCACGCCGCCCGTATGGAAGGTACGCATGGTAAGCTGTGTACCGGGCTCGCCGATGGACTGTGCCGCGATGATGCCGACAGCCTCGCCCACCTGTACAGGCTGGCCCGTTGCCATGTTGGCGCCGTAACACTTGGCGCACACACCGATATGGGACTTGCAGCTGAGGACGGTACGAATCTTTACAGACTTTCGTCCTGTCTTATTCAGCACCTTCATGACAGCTGCTGCGCGCTTCGGCGTACACATATGGTTAGCCTTGACCACAACCTCTCCCGTATCCGGGTCAGTGATGGTCTCAGCGATATAGCGTCCTGTGATTCTCTCTTCCAGGTCCTCGATTACTTCGTTTCCATCCATGAAAGCCTTGATTTCCATGTATGGGATATCCCTGCCCTCGCAGCAGTCCACTTCACGGATAATCAAATCCTGTGATACGTCTACCAGACGTCTGGTCAGGTAACCTGAGTCAGCCGTACGCAGAGCCGTATCAGACAGACCCTTACGTGCTCCATGAGCCGAGATAAAGTACTCCAATACGTCCAGTCCC
This sequence comes from Clostridium sp. 1001283B150225_161107_B6, assembly GCF_015556325.1. Classification (NCBI taxonomy): domain Bacteria; kingdom Bacillati; phylum Bacillota; class Clostridia; order Eubacteriales; family Clostridiaceae; genus Clostridium; species Clostridium sp. 1001283B150225_161107_B6. Next base: position 53,217 of record NZ_JADNMD010000003.1, read on the forward strand.
TCACGGAAGTTGGACTTGATAGGAAGCTCAATGGTATGGCCGGTGGTATCTGCCATCAGTCCCCGCATACCTGCCAGCTGCTTAATCTGCTTATCAGAACCACGGGCTCCGGAGTCAGCCATCATGTAGATGTTGTTGTACTTATCCAGGCCGGTCAGCAGGTCGTGTGTCAGCTGGTCATCGGTGGTCTTCCAGGTCTCGATAACTTCTTTGTAGCGCTCTTCCTCGGTGATGAGTCCGCGGCGGTAGTTCTTCGCAATACGGTCCACGGTTGCCTGTGCTTCCTCAATCAGCTTGGGTTTGCTCTCAGGCACGGTCATGTCGGAAATGGATACGGTCATGGCCGCCCTGGTGGAATATTTATATCCAATGGCCTTGATGTCATCCAGGGTAACGGCTGTCTGGGTTGCGCCGTGTACGTTGATGACTTTTTCAAGAATCTGCTTTAACTGCTTCTTTGCAACGTGGAAATCCACTTCCAGCTTCAGCTCGTTCTCCGGAATGCTTCTGTCCACAAATCCCAGGTCCTGGGGAATGATTTCATTGAAGATAAAACGTCCAATGGTGGATTCAATGGTTCCCGTCTTCACCGTGCCGTCCGGCATGGTCTTGCTGACCCTTACCTTAACCCGTGAATGCAGGGTTGCCTCCTGGTTCTCATATGCCAGGATTGCCTCGTTGACACTCTTAAATACCATGCCCTCGCCCTTTGCTCCCGGACGTTCCTGGGTCAGGTAGTAGATACCCAGCACCATATCCTGGGAAGGAACAGCCACAGGGCCGCCGTCAGAAGGCTTTAACAGGTTGTTAGGGCTTAAGAGCAGGAAACGGCACTCTGCCTGGGCCTCTACGGACAGGGGCAGATGGACAGCCATCTGGTCGCCGTCAAAGTCAGCGTTGAAGGCCGTACACACCAGGGGATGCAGCTTGATGGCCTTGCCCTCTACCAGAATAGGCTCAAATGCCTGGATACCAAGTCTGTGGAGCGTAGGGGCGCGGTTCAGCATAACGGGATGCTCCTTGATAACATCCTCCAGCACATCCCACACCTCGGGCTGCAGCCTCTCTACCATTTTCTTGGCGTTCTTTATATTATGGGCGGTTCCGTTGGAAACCAGCTCCTTCATTACAAAGGGCTTGAACAGCTCAATGGCCATTTCCTTTGGAAGACCGCACTGGTATATCTTAAGTTCAGGTCCAACCACGATAACGGAACGTCCGGAATAGTCCACACGCTTGCCTAACAGGTTCTGGCGGAAACGGCCCTGCTTACCCTTTAGCATATCGGAAAGGGACTTAAGAGCCCTGTTGCCCGGGCCGGTTACAGGCCTGCCGCGGCGTCCGTTGTCAATCAGGGCGTCCACTGCCTCCTGGAGCATACGCTTCTCGTTGCGGACAATGATATCCGGCGCGCCAAGCTCCAGCAGTCTTGCCAGACGGTTGTTCCTGTTGATGATTCTTCTGTATAAGTCATTTAAGTCAGAGGTGGCGAAACGTCCGCCGTCCAGCTGTACCATGGGACGGATATCCGGCGGGATAACGGGAATCACATCCATAATCATCCACTCAGGACGGTTGCCAGAGGTAAGGAATGCCTCCACTACCTCCAGCCTCTTGATGATTCTTGCGCGCTTCTGTCCGGTGGAATCCGCCAGGGCCCTTCTGAGGTCAGCGGAATCCTTCTCCAGGTCAATGGCCTTAAGCAGCTCCTGGATGGCCTCGGCGCCCATTCCCACACGGAAACCGCCGGTGCCGCCGTACTTCTCCACTTCCTCCCTGTACTCCTTCTCGGACAGGACCTGCTTATACTGCAGGCTGGTGGAGCCTGGGTCCAGAACAATATAGGATGCAAAGTACAGCACCTTCTCCAGTGTCCTGGGGGAGATGTCCAGAATCAGGCCCATACGGCTGGGAATCCCCTTAAAATACCATATATGGGATACGGGAGCAGCCAGCTTGATGTGGCCCATACGCTCTCTACGGACACTTGCCTTTGTCACCTCTACGCCGCAGCGGTCGCAGATAACACCTTTATAACGAATCTTTTTATATTTACCGCAATGACACTCCCAGTCCTTACTAGGCCCGAAGATTCTCTCACAGAACAGACCGTCCTTCTCAGGCTTCAATGTCCTGTAGTTGATGGTTTCCGGCTTCTTCACCTCACCGTGGGACCACTCCAGAATCTTATCAGGGGAGGCCAGACCAATCTTAATGGCATCAAATGTCATTGGATGATAAGTTTCATTAGTTTCTGGCATGAGCATTTACTCCCTTCTATTCTTCGTCTTCACCGTCAGCAGCTTCATCCAGGAATAACTCATCCTCGTCATCAGCCTCTTCGGTGTAATCATCGGCGCTTACTTCCTCTTCCTCGTCCACAGTCACAAGCTCGTCATTCTTAAACTCCTGCTCCTGATAGCCGAATTCGGCATAGGACTCTTTCTCTTCGAAGCGGCGGTCGCCCTCTAACATGGCCCGCAGCTCTGTATCGCCGTAATCAATATTCTCGTTCATCTCGACCTCGGTGCCGTCATCCCTCAGTACCTGTACATCCAGGCCAAGGGACTGCATCTCCTTAAGGAGTACCTTAAAGGACTCGGGTACGCCCGGCTCAGGGATATTCTCTCCCTTGATGATGGCCTCGTAGGTCTTCACACGGCCCACAACGTCGTCGGATTTAACGGTCATAATTTCCTGCAGGGTATAGGAAGCGCCATATGCCTCCAGTGCCCAAACCTCCATCTCTCCGAAACGCTGTCCGCCGAACTGGGCTTTACCGCCCAGAGGCTGCTGTGTAACCAGGGAGTATGGGCCGGTTGAACGGGCATGAATCTTATCGTCAACCAGATGGTGCAGCTTCAGGTAATGCATGTGCCCAATGGTAACAGCGCCGTCAAAGTACTCGCCGGTACGGCCGTCCCTCAGACGCACCTTACCGTCCCGGCTGATGGGCACACCCTTCCAAAGCTCCCTGTGCTCCAGGTGGGCGCCCAGGTAGTCGATAACGGAAGGCTTCAGCAGGTCCTCGTATTTTGCTTTAAATTCATCCCAGGTCGTGTTCACGTAATCATTGGCCACTTCCAGGGTATCCATAATGTCATTCTCGTTTGCACCGTCAAAAATCGGAGTGGATACGTTGAAGCCCAGAGCCTTGGCAGCAAGGCTTAAGTGAATCTCCAGCACCTGTCCGATATTCATACGGGAAGGCACGCCCAGCGGGTTAAGCACGATGTCAAGAGGGCGTCCGTTGGGCAGGAAAGGCATATCCTCAACAGGAAGCACACGGGAAACAACACCCTTGTTGCCGTGACGTCCTGCCATCTTATCACCAACAGAAATCTTACGCTTCTGGGCAATGTAAATACGCACGGTCTGGTTCACGCCCGGCGACAGCTCGTCTCCGTTCTCCCTGGTAAATACCTTTGCATCCACGATGATTCCGTATGCGCCGTGAGGCACCTTAAGGGAGGTATCGCGGACTTCTCTTGCCTTCTCGCCGAAAATAGCGCGCAGCAGGCGCTCCTCTGCGGTCAGCTCAGTCTCGCCCTTGGGAGTAACCTTTCCTACCAGGATATCTCCTGCGCGGACTTCTGCGCCGATACGGATAATACCGCGCTCATCCAGGTCTTTCAGGGCATCCTCGCCCACGCCCGGTACGTCGCGGGTGATTTCTTCCGGTCCCAGCTTGGTGTCACGGGCTTCCGCCTCATACTCCTCAATATGGACGGAGGTGTAGACGTCTTCCTGAACCAGACGCTCGGACAGAAGAACCGCATCCTCGTAATTGTAGCCTTCCCATGTCATGAATCCGATGAGCGGGTTCTTGCCAAGGGCAATCTCGCCGTTATCAGTGGACGGACCGTCTGCGATTACCTCTCCGGCCTCCACGTGGTCGTTCTTATATACAATCGGCTTCTGGTTGTAACAGTTGCTCTGGTTGCTTCTCTTAAACTTGGTCAGATGGTACACATCGCGGTTGCCGTCGCTGTCCCTGCGGATGATGATTTCATTGGATGCGGAGCGCTCTACCACCCCTGCATTCCTGGCTACCACACACACGCCGGAGTCAACAGCCGCCTTGGCCTCGATACCAGTACCAACGGCAGGAGCCTCTGTGGTCAGAAGGGGCACTGCCTGACGCTGCATGTTGGAACCCATCAGGGCCCGGTTGGCATCGTCGTTCTCCAGGAAAGGAATCATGGCCGTAGCAACGGAGAATACCATCTTGGGAGATACGTCCATCAGGTCAATGGTCTTTTTCTGGAACTCGGATGTCTCTGTACGGAAACGTCCGGATACATTGTTGTGTATGAAGTGGCCTTCCTCATCCAGGGCCTCATTTGCCTGTGCCACAACGAAGTTATCTTCCTCGTCAGCAGTCAGGTACACCACCTCATCCGTTACCCTCGGGCTCGCCGGGTCAGTGGTCTTATCCACCACGCGGTAAGGAGCCTCAATAAAGCCGTACTGGTTCACTCTGGCATAGGTTGCCAGAGAGTTAATCAGACCGATGTTAGGACCTTCAGGCGTCTCAATGGGGCACATACGTCCATAGTGGGTGTAGTGTACATCTCGAACCTCGAATCCGGCACGGTCCCTGGACAGACCGCCGGGGCCCAGGGCGGAGAGACGGCGCTTATGGGTCAGCTCAGCCAGGGGGTTGTTCTGGTCCATGAACTGGGACAGCTGGGAGCTTCCGAAGAACTCCTTTACAGCCGCGGTCACGGGCTTGATGTTGATTAAGGACTGGGGCGTGATGCCATCCATATCCTGGGTGGTCATACGCTCTCTCACCACACGCTCCATACGGGACAGACCGATGCGGTACTGGTTCTGAAGAAGTTCGCCTACGGCGCGGATACGGCGGTTGCCCAGATGGTCGATGTCATCTGCATTGCCCACCTGCTCCTCCAGATGCATATTATAGTTAATGGAAGCAAGGATATCTTCCTTTGTAATGTGCTTTGGAATCAGGTCGTGGATATTCCTGCGGACAGCCTCCTTAAGGGCCTCCTCATCGGTGCCAGCTTCTTCCAGGATAGAAGCCAGGGCGGGGTAATATACTAACTCCGTAACGCCTGCTTCCTCCGGGTCAAAGGACACATGGGCGGAAAGCTCCACCATCATGTTGGAGAGGACCTTCTGCTTTCTGTCAGGACCATCCACCCATACATAGGGAACTGCCGCGTTCTGAATCTGCATGGCGGATTCCTTGTTCAGCTTGGTGCCTGCCTCTGCCAGGATTTCGCCTGTGGCGGTATCCACCACATCCTCTGCCAGTACCTGTCCGTTCAGGCGGTACTTAAAGGACAGCTTCTTATTGAATTTATATCTGCCGACTTTTGCAAGGTCATATCTTCTGGGGTCAAAGAACATGCTGTTAAGGAGACTTTCGGCACTGTCAACAGATAACGGCTCACCGGGACGAATCTTCTTATATAATTCCAGAAGGCCATCCTGGTAATTATCCGAGGTGTCCTTTCCGAAGCTGGCTAAGAGCTTTGGCTCCTCGCCGAAGAGTTCCAGGATTTCCGCATTGGTTCCGAATCCCAGGGCACGGATTAACACAGTCACAGGCACCTTACGGGTCCTGTCTACACGTACATAAAATACGTCATTGGAATCTGTCTCATACTCCAGCCATGCGCCACGGTTGGGGATGACAGTACAGGTATACAGTTCCTTACCCACTTTATCATGGCCAATACCGTAGTAGATACCAGGGGAACGTACCAGCTGGCTGACAATAACACGCTCAGCACCGTTAATCACAAAGGAACCGGTATCTGTCATCAGGGGCAGGTCGCCCATGAAAATCTCGTGTTCATTCATTTCATCTTTATCTTTATTGTACAGTCTTACCTTTACCTTAAGTGGTGCGGCGTAAGTTGCGTCCCGTTCTTTACACTCTTCGATGGTATACTTTATATCATCCCTGCACAATGTAAAGTCAACGAATTCCAGACTCAGATGGCCTGCAAAGTCCGCTATGGGAGAGATATCATCAAATGCCTCCTTCAGTCCTTCTTTTAAGAACCACTGGTAGGAGTCTTTTTGAATCTCAATCAAGTTAGGCATTTCAAGAACTTCTTTCTGTCTTGAATAGCTCATTCTTACGCTTTTCCCGGCCGGTACCGGACGTATTCTGCTTTTCTCCATTGACGTTTCACCCCTGTTTTCTAATTTGGTTCGCAATATTTCCATCTCAATCCAACGCCGAACCGGACGCCGGATGCAGCAAAATATCACTGTCGTTCTCTGTAATTGGGCGCCATACAGCCTAAAACCGTACGAGAGGGCGCAAAAAGCCCACGTCGCCACAATAGTGCACACTCCATAATAACACAGACCTGTCAAGGTGTCAAGGATTTTTGCTTGCAATTTGTTGTTGAAAATGATATACTATTATAGAATGTCCCCTGGGGTTGTAGATAGTTTAACGAGGGGAATGGTACTATAATTACATAGGTTGGAGGTAAACCCCATGGCTCAGACAATTTTAAGTGTACTGATTGTCATTCTTATCATTGCCCTGGTTGCCCTGGCTGTTCTCTACTTTCTGGGAAACAAGCTCCAGAAGCGCCAGGTGGAACAGCAGCAGCTGTTAGATGCAGCCGCACAGACCGCATCCATACTTGTCATTGACAAGAAGAAGATGAAAATCACACAGGCCGGGCTTCCCAAGGTAGTGACTGACCAGACGCCCAAGTACATGCGCTGGGCAAAGGTCCCTGTGGTCAAAGCCAAGATTGGCCCCAAGGTCATGACCCTCATTGCAGACGGACGTGTTTTTGACTCCCTGCCAGTGAAGACCGAGGCCAAGGTAGTCATCAGCGGTATCTACATCACTGAGATTAAAAGCGTGAGAGGCGGCGCGATTCCGGCTCCGCCAAAGAAGAAGGGATTCTTCGCAAGATTTAAAAAAAATAAGAAAGATAAGAAATAAAAAGAAGCGGCAGTCACGCCGCTTCTTTTTTATTCCCGATTGTATCTCATTCCACGTCGCTGCACGGTGTATTCCGTACCTTGTCACTGCGGGCAGGACTGGACATCCAGACGGATACTGCAATCGGACAAATGCTCATAATTGATATCCAGGGAATAATCCACATTTACCATCAGACTGTCCGGTTCTTCATTAATCTTAATCCGGTTAGCCTGAATGCCCACCACCATATCGCCCAGGGGAGTGGTGTAGCATGAAAGATTCTTCTTGTTCTTCTCAAACTGCATATGGGTGTTGGCGATTCCCTTTTTAATTATGTCCATTCCGGAAGGGGATATCTTGATTACGTTCTTGACTTTGCCTGTAAAGCCTTCCATCATCTCTTCGTAGAGGATGTAATGCTTTCCATTCTTCTGATAATAATCTCCCCTTACTATCATTTCCACATCGGAGTCCTCTTCGTCTATCATCTGGATGCCACTGATTGTAATCAGCACGTCTTTTGTCATATTCCTTCCTCTTTCCCTTAAGTGTATCGTTCCATCCCATGTTCCATCAGCATATCCACCAGCTGGTCCTTTGTAATCCCTCTGGCTTCCCACAGCATGGGATACATGCTGATGGCCGTAAAACCTGGCATGGTATTAATCTCGTTGAATACCACTTCTCCGTCATCCTTCACAAAGAAATCCACTCTCGCCAGTCCATAGCCGTCCACTGCACGGAATATGGCCATGGCTGCCTGACGTACCTTTTCCGCCGCCCCTGCCGGCAGTTCCGGGTCCGTCACGGTCCTGGATTCTTCGTTGTAATACTTGGCCTCAAAGTCATAGAACTCTGCTGCGGCCAGTATCTCTCCTACGCCGGATGCCACCACCTCCTTAAGTCCGCCTCCGAATACCGCGCACTCAATCTCCCTGCCTACGATGGTTTCCTCTACTAATATCTTACGGTCGTGCCGTGCTGCCTCTAAAAGTCCTGCTTCCAGGGCCCTGCGGTCCTCCGCCTTGGTAACGCCCCTGGAGGAGCCTGCATTGGACGGCTTGATAAATACGGGATAGGCAAAATGCTTTTCCACCCGTTCTGCCACCTCTTCCATATGAGCCAGCTGCTCCCTGTACACTGCCTCGTAGGCTGCCTGGCGCACGCCCAGGTCATCCACAATAATCTTGGTGTACAGTTTATCCATGGCCACTGCGGAAGAAAGGACCCCGCAGCCCACATAGGGAATCTTAGCCAGTTCCAAAAGCCCCTGGATGGTCCCGTCCTCCCCGTAAAGCCCATGAAGGACCGGGAACACCACATCCACCCTGACCTCGCGGACCGAACTGCCGTCCATGAGAAGGATGCACTTCTTTGTTGCATCCGGCAGCAGGACGGCTGATACTGTCCCGTCCCTCCACGTACCGTTTTTTACATCTTCCAGTGATTCCGCCTTAATCCAGTGTCCATCTTCTGTAATTCCGACAAGTAATACATCGTATCGCGTCCTGTCTATATGCTCAATGACATTGACGGCCGACATGCAGGACACAATATGTTCTGATGACTGGCCGCCAAATATGACTGCAGCCTGAAGTTTACCCATGCTAGTCTCCTTAAACTCACTTATTTTAGTGATTGTTCTACGTTTATAGTATAACATATGTGGCAATAATTACAAACAGAAATTAAAACAGCATCAACGGCCAAGGAGGTCTTACATCATATGAAATATAAAATAAGCCTGTGCATATCCGCACTTTGTTTCTTTACTGCATTCCTCATTCTCATGGCGTCCCGCACCACCGGCGAGGAAGCCCTGGCATCACGCATTGCGCCGGAAATTCTCCGGTTCCACGTGCTGGCGGAAAGCGACAGCACCAGGGACCAGAACCTGAAGCTGGGGGTAAAGGGCCTGGTTCTGGACTATATTCACAGCCAGGTTCCCGAAGACACAGACAAGGCACAGCTTGAGCAGTGGATAGAGGGAAATAAGACCAGCATTGAAACCATGGCCCAGGACTGGCTGGCAGACCAGGGGGCCTCCTATCCCGTAAAGCTGGAGCTGACAAGGGATTATTTCCCCACCAAGGCTTACGGGGACATGGTATTTCCCTGCGGCACCTATGACGCGGTCCGCATCACCATTGGCAGCGGAAAAGGCCATAACTGGTGGTGCGTCCTCTATCCCTCCCTCTGCTATACCGACGCCATCCACGCAGTTGTGCCGGATTCCTCCAGAAAGACCCTGGCATCCCTTTTGCCGGAAGACGACTACGATGCCCTGCTGTCCCCCCGGGACAGGTTAAAGCAGCCGCAGCAAAAGCCGGAGGTCCGCGTGCGGTTCCGGCTCATGGATTTATTTCATTAAAATGGATGCGGTCCTCTGGGACACTATTTTTTCTGGCTGTCCAGCATCTCCTGAAGGGCCTGGTCGCTGACGTCAATCCACACATCCTCTTCCTCCGCATTCAGACCCAGATACCGGGCCAGGGTGCGGGGGTCGTCGCTGTTATTCCAGCGGCTTACATACCGGTCAATCTCTTCAAAGGGAATCTCCCCTGCCAGATACCGTTCCTTAAAGGTTCCTTCCTCCATTATTTCCTCCCCCGGGCCGGTAAGGCCGGCTCCTGCTCCTGCTCCTTAATGTTGCGCGATACCGTGATTTCCTGGTTGTCGATGTGTTCCCTGGCAGCCTTCTTTGCCTCTGCTATGTTGCGGCTCTTAAGAGCGCTCAGTATGTGTTCGTGTTCCACCAGAAGCACCTGTCTCTTGTCCTCGTCCTTTATATATTCCAGACGGTAGCGGTACATCTGCTCCCGCAGATTGTTAAGCATCTGCACCAGTTTGTCGTTGCCAGTCCCCTGGTAAATGACATCGTGGTACTGCTCATCTGACTGGGCAATGCTCATGGCCTCCCCTCTGTCAATGGCGCTTCTGAAGTTGCCCTGGACCCGTTCCAGCTCAGCCATGTCGTCATCCGACATCCGCTGGCAGGCCAGCTCAATGGCCAGCTCCTCCAGGGAACGGCGTACCTCCAGCACATCCCGCAGGCTCTTTTCAGATATCTTGGCCACCTCGGCGCCCTTCCTGGGAATCATAAGTACCAGGCCCTCCAGCTCCAGCTTGCGGATGGCTTCCCTGATAGGAGTCCTGCTGACGCCCAATTTTTCAGCCAGCTGTATTTCCATCAGCCTCTCCCCCGGAGCCAGCTCCCCTTTCAGTATGGCCTGGCGCAGGGTGTTGAACACCACGTCCCGGAGGGGAAGATACTCGTTCATATTAACCTTGAAATTATTTTCCATATAAAAATGACCCCTTTCCTGCATTATACTCTTCCTTATCCATTCCTTCTCACATTAAAGAAATTGGTCAGATACACCTGTTTTGCCAGCTCCGACGCCTTGCCGAACCGCAGGTCCTCATAGGCTGCCTGGGCTGCCCTTGGATTGGCGAAAAGCCCGAAAACCGTCGGACCGCTTCCGCTCATCATTGCCCCCAATGCCCCATAGTCACGCATGACCTGTTCAATCCTGGCAATGGCCGGATACTTTTCTCCCGTAACCAGCTCCAGCACGTTCCCGAACCGGCCGGCCACTTCCAGCAGATTCTGGCTGCGGATGGCTTCTATCATGCCGTCTATGTCGGGATGGTCTGAGGCCGCAAGCGTCATGGCGTCCAGGCTCTCATACACCGCCTTGGTGGACACGCTGATGCCGGGCTTGGCTATAAGCACCTGGCACTGGGGCATGGGAGGCAGCGGCGACAGCTTCTCGCCGATACCCTCTGACAGGGCGGTTCCCCGCATGAGACAGTAAGGTATGTCCGCTCCCAGGGTCACGCCCCGTTCCATCAGTTCCTCGGTGGACAGGCCCAGGCCGAACATCTTGTTGACTCCAAAGAGTACGGAGGCTGCATCCGTACTGCCGCCGGCCATACCTGCCGACACGGGTATAAACTTGCGCAGATGGATGGACAGCCCCTGGCGTATACCGAACTCCTCCATCAGCAGCCTGGCCGCCTTATGGGCCAGATTCTGCTCATTGTCCGGCAGATAAAACAGATTGGTTTCTATTTTGATGCCCGGCTCCTGGGTGGCGTAGAGGTCAATCCGGTCGTGAAGCCCCACGGTCTGCATAATCATCCGCACCTCATGGTAGCCGTCCTCCCTCCGCCCCAGCACATCCAGGGCCAGGTTAATCTTTCCATATGCTTTTAAGCGTAAGTGTTTTATCATCCGCGGACTCCCCTCTATGTACATTGTTTGTATTTCTGTTTTTATAATACATTATATTGTATACATTACTTTCACTCTATTTGCAAGAGGAAATTGCAGAAAACCGGCAGAAATGTTCCGGCCGGTTTTGATATTGGTAATAATTGGATTATTTCCCCCTCAGATTCCGAATCGCTTCCTTCATCTCTTCATCCTCTTCTCCCAGCATCGGGGTGGCATCCGTGTGCCCCTGCCCTTCTTCCTTGGGCATGTACTTCCTGAAAATAGCTGTGAAAAAGTATGAGTTCACAAAAGCAATGAGGGGCATGCCGAACAGGAACAGCAGCATGGCAAACTGCGGAAAATAAAACAGCCCGAAATAGGTTGCCGCCACGATTCCCAAATCCGTGGCCAATATTCCGATGGTCTGGAACAGATGGCGCACAGACATAAAAAATGCATTGAACAGGGTCCGCTTCACCGGATTATAAAACCGGGACTGGAGCGCGAACACATAGGTGAGTATAAACAGGTAAATCAGCAGCAGACCGCCGGAGGCAGCTGTCAGGACGGTTCTCAACGCTCCGTTGATGGGCATCTGTCCTGATACAAAAAACCAGAAATCAAAGCCCAGCACTATGCCGGCAGCCAGCATAATAAGCCAGATGCCTGTGGCCTGCCTGAAATTACTCTTAAAAGACCGGAAAAAGGACCGTATGGTGGAATCCTCCTCATCCCGCACCAGCTTTAACGTCACGTAATAGACGGCTGTGGTGGATGCGCCCGCTGTAAACACGGGAATGGAGCAGACAATCCACAGGATGTTCAGTATGATTAAGTCTCCCAGCTTTCCTATGAACCGCCACACCGGATTATCATAATTAAATATACCTTGTAACATAAGTCTTCCTCTTCTTTCTGTAACTGCGCCTGGTGATATTTTATCATATTAAGCGGAAAATGCAAAGAGCTGCCGGGATTTCATGAAATTTTTATATTCTCCTCCGGTCCGGATGTGGTATACTAACAGGAAACGGCCTGTCCGTGCAAAAACAGCAGAGAGAAACGGAAGGAATACATAAATTATGTCCATCAGAGAAGAAGCAGAACAAGAACGGCAGAAACTGAAAAACATGACCTGGAAGGACCGTGCCTGGTATGTGTGGGAGTATTATAAGTTCCACCTGCTGGCCGTGATTCTTGCCATCGGCGTATTAAGCACCATCGGCACCATGATATACCGCCAGACCTTTACCACCCGCCTGTCCGTGGCCATTATCAATGACCGCTCCGGCGGTGCCGGCTCCAGCGAATTGCTGGAATCAGAGCTGAGGCAATACCTGGGATGCGGCAAAAAGGACCTGATTGAATTCAACGAGGGCCTGATGGTGGATTTTGATGAGGAATCCACCTCCCAGTACGGATATGCCACCCTGGCCAAAATTTCCGCCCTGGTGGCCAGTAAAAGCCTGGATGTGGTTATCGGGGACCAGTCCGCCATTGACCATTACGAAACCATATCCGCCTACCAGAACCTGGAGGAATTGCTGCCCCCGGCCCTTTATGAGCGTGTAAAGGAACATATTTACCGGGCAGAGGACGGTGCAGGAAACCTTACTCCGGCAGCTCTCTCCCTGAAGGATACTGCCTTCGGCGAAAAGACAGGCATCATCATGGACCCGCCTTATCTGGCCGTCATACAGGGCTCTCCCCATAAAGAAGCTGCCCTCCGGATGATTGAGTACCTGTTTCCATAAGACACATCATTCCCAGGCCCTCCGCCGCTTTGCGGGAGGCCTGGTTTTCTCTGTAAATCAGGGCGCAGAGACGCGCTCCCAGCACCTCATGGCTGTAGCCGGCAATGGCCCTGAGGGCCTCCCCGCAGTACCCCTGATGCCGGTAAGGCAGGAAAATATGGTACCCCAGTTCCAGCCAGGGAACAGATTGGCCCAAGGAGTCCAGACATTTCTCCATCTCCCTCATGAGCCTGGGATTGGATACGCCTGCCAGCCCCACCAGAATCCCGTCTTCCCTGCGCACCAGGGCCCATGTGCCGTACTCATAGAAGCCATACTGGTTTTTACAGTACATCTCCAATGCCTCCCTTGAACGGAATATGGCTTCCTGGGGTCCGTACTCCTCCTCAGGAATACAGTCTGCATCCTCTGCTGTCAGCTCCCGTATGAGCAGCCTGGAAGTGCGGCAGATATTCCACGGAAGTCCCAGGTGGCGGCGTATCACCAGCTCCAGCAGCTCATCCGTGGCATCCTCTATGTCCGGAATCACATAGGGTATGCCCTTCATGGCCCAGATTTCTGAGTTCCCGCTCTCAACGCCCACAACGGCCCTTCCGGCAGCTTTCGCTGCCAGAAGGGCCTCTGGTTGGTCTGATATGACTGCTGTACAGGTAGTCCCGTTTAAACGGATGCTCCGCTCTGTTACCATATTACCGCCTCTTTGTCACATTGCTGTTCCCGCATATTGCCGGCCCGATACCGTGTAATAGCATGCACGGCAAGGGTCATCTCTCTGTCAGCACTTCTCAGGCTCCGGATAGTCCACCCCAAAGGTTTCCACTGTCATGGACTTAATCTTCTGCTCCTGCAGGGGGCGGTCGCTGTAATCCGTCTGGACATCCGCGATTTTATTCACCACATCCATACCCTCTGTAACCTTTCCAAAGGCTGCATAGGCACCATCCAGATGGGGTGATACCTTGTGCATGATGAAGAACTGGGAACCGCCTGAATTGGGGTGCATGGCCCTTGCCATGGAAAGTACGCCCTCTGTATGCGCCAGGTCGTTCTTTACGCCGTTCTGGGCGAACTCTCCCTTGATGGAGTAGCCCGGGCCTCCCATTCCGGTACCCTCAGGACAGCCTCCCTGAATCATAAAGCCATTGATGACCCTGTGGAAAATCAGTCCGTCATAGTATCCCTTCTTAACAAGGCTGATAAAATTGTTTACTGTATTGGGAGCTATATCCGGGTATAACTCTGCTTTCATTACATCTCCATTTTCCATGGTTATGGTAACTATAGGATTTGCCATTTTTCTTTCTCCTTTTTCAATTAGAATCTTTATCCACTATAGCAAATTCCGGCGGCTTTGTCCAGCACGGCTTATCTCTGTCCGCCTTTATCTCACACCTGCTGTCCTTCCCCCGGTCCTCCTGCCAGTCTCAGGCTCTCATCCGGGGTCACAAGCAGCCCTGCCTCCGAAATCCCCCAGACCGCCATGGAATCGCGCACAAGCTCCAGTGCATGGCAGTAGCACTGCGGCACCAGGCGGGCAAATTCTTCTGCTTTTCCGGCCTTCAGGCACAGAAACGCCTCATGGCTGATTTGATTCAGCTCATTGCCTGCCTTGATTCCCTCCTCATAAAAGGAATAATAATACCCCCAATGAAGTATGCTGCCCACCTGCTGCAGTATAATCCTGTATGGCTCCAGGGGCAGGGCGGCAATGATATGGCGCATCAGGATGCTGATGGGAACCGCATAGGGACCGGCAAGCTCCTGTTCCATACACCCTATCTCCCCCTTCCCGATTAAAGGCACGGCCATCAATGCAGCCGGACCGGAGGCCAGCGCCATGAACTGCAGGCCGCTCAGGTACAAAAGGGTATCCTTTTTATGGACCTTATTCTTCATGGACAGGAGGGTGGCCTGGTCATTAAACAGGGTCACCTGGGTTCCTTTTACATTGTACGTACGGCAGAAGCCCAGCCGGTTCAGCATGGACATGGACCTGCGTATGGTGGCCAGCGATACTCCGTATTCCCGGGCCAGCGCAGCTTCCGGCGGAAGAAAGGAGCCGTCCGGATAAATGCCCAGGCCAATGCGGTCAATCAGGTCGCGGGTAATCTGCATATAGTAGTGGTCCCTTCCCCGTTCCGCATTCCAGGAATAGCTGCTCTTCTGCTCTATATTCCCTGTTCCAATCCCGGACTCAATCCATTCCAGATACAGCTTTATGTCATGCCTAAGGGACCGGTACATGCGCGCGAACCGTTCCTGAATCACCTGGATGTCGCCTGTGGCCACTGCCTGGGCCATCCACATGGGGTCATCGTATTCACTGCAGCAGGATGGAAAGGGAGGCCTGTACTCCGGCTCTAGGAAAAAGGGAATTCTGGCCCCAATCTCAAGGCTGGTAAATATATCCCTGAACAGCAGGTTGCGGGATGCATCCAGCAGGTTGTAGAGTACATTGGAGGAGGACTTCCATCTGGTATATACCTCCTTCCTCCTGCTCCTTTTCAGATGCCTGAAAAGCTCCATGGCTGTCTGCGTGCCGCAGGCCTGGACGGAACACGCAAACAGCCTGGGCATCACATGCTCCATTGTCTCATATACCGCCAGAACCGAGGTCTTCCGCTGAAGCACTGACAGTACATCGGACCCGGCATCCCCTTTCTCCGGTTTACGGTACACTATCACCGAAGGCTTTCGTTCCTCTGTCCGTATCATTCCCTGGTCCCTCAGTTCCCCGAGTACGTCCCTCACTGTCCGGATACCCACATGGTAGGTCTCGCACAGCTGGTTCATGGATGGCAGGGTTCCGCCGTATTTATAATACCCGGTCAGAATCTGTTCCTTCAGATTCTCATATAAATAATCATGCAGCGTCTTTTTCCCTTCCATATACCGCCCTCCCCGGCCTTATTTTGCCCATATGTCCGCCTGTGCCGTTTGACTGTATTATACCACAAATTTATTCCGATACTATATGCATATGTACACAAATATTGCGTTGATTTATCAGGTACAGTCACTTAAAATGAAACCATCAAGCCTTCTTTCTATTACACATTCATAGAATTACGGAGTATACCTGGAAATGAAAAAAGCAGATGATTTTATATCCGATTATCACAAACCAATATTCAGCAGGGGATGGAGCATAGGATTCCTGTCCCTGGTACTGATTTCAGTTTTTGCGCTCTCTATCTGGAATGCCGCAAAGCTGCAAGTGGCGCTGGACAGCACGACCCAGGAATATTTGACGGATGTGACATCCCAGCTCTCCCGGGACATCCGGGACGCCATTAACCACAAAATAATCAACCTGGTCATGACGGCAGACAGTCTGTCACAGTTCACGGAAACCCAGGATATGGGCGCGGTATCCGGCTTTCTGACCCGCAAAGCGCAGATACTGGAATTTGACCCTCTGATTCTGTTTGACAAAGAGCAGCGGTTTGTAGCCTCTGAAACAGAGTCAGGCAAAGTCCCGGCCCATCCCGAGGACTTTCTCAGCCTTCCCAGTATCCAGTCCTCCTTCCAGGGCAATATACAGGCCAGCTACATGGGAGGCAAAAGCATTTTTTATTCCGTGCCCGTGTACCGCGGCGGCCAGGTAGGCGGGGTGCTGGTGGGAATGCGCAGCAAAGAAAACATGCAGTCCCTGATTTCCTCCAAAAGCTTCAGCGGCCAGATGCTGAGCTGCATCGTGGACAGCCGGGGGCAGGTGGTCATAGCTCCTACGGACTTAAAGCCGTTTTTACAGCTGGACGATATTTTTAAAAACGAAAAAAACAAACAGGTGATTGCAGATATCCGGCAGATGCAGAAGGATATGGCGGAAAACCGGGACGGCATACTGAGATTCACTGCCGTCACAAAGGAGGAACTGGTCCTCTCCTATAATGCCCTGAACCTGAACGACTGGTTCCTGCTGACCATTATTCCGGCGGATATCATATCCGGCGGTCTGAGCCGGTACATCCTGCAGTCCTTTGTTATCATAGGGGCTACCATACTTATATTTTCCCTCTTTTTATTTGCAGTATTCCGGTTCTATAATGCCCACAAAAGGCAGCTGGAGCTGATTGCTTACAGCGACCCGCTCACAGGCGGGCTCAACAACGCCGCCTTCCAGGCTAGATACAGGGAGCTCTCAAAGACCATGGAGCCCTGCTCCTATTCCATTGTGCTGCTGAATGTCCGCGGATTTAAGCTGGTCAATGAACAGTTTGGCATCCCGACCGGCAATCAGACCCTCTCCTATATATACAGGGTGCTGAAGCAGCATGTGCGGCAGGCCCAGGACGAATTCGTTGCCAGAGGCGAATCAGACCATTTCTTTCTCTGCCTGAAGGAGTACACCCAGGCAGCCCTGCAGTGCCGTCTGAATGAAATGATTCATGATATCAATACCTTCCAAGACACGGACCTTCCCTTTCTGGCCCTGTCCTTTAAGCAGGGGGCCTGTCTTGTAAATGACCCGGACCAGGAGATTACCCTGCTCCAGGACCACGCCCGGCTGGCGCTGCAAAACTCCGGGACCGATATACGCCATGAGTGTTCCTTCTATAATGAAAGCCTGACCAGGCACCTGAAATTGGAGCAGGAGTTAAACGCACTGTTTGAGGATTCCATTGAAAACCGGCATTTCCAGGTTTATCTGCAGCCGAAAATCGGCCTTAAGAGCAACCTGCTGGAAGGAGCCGAAGCCCTGGTGCGCTGGAACCATCCTCAAAGGGGAATCATCTTCCCATCTGAATTCATACCCCTTTTTGAGAGCAATGGAAAAATATGCAGGCTGGACCTCTATGTGTTTGAAGAGGTATGCGCTGCCATGGAGCGATGGAAACAGGCCGGTCTGCCGCTTGTGCCGGTTTCTGTCAACCTGTCCCGCCAGCATTTCCGGGACGCCGGCTTTTTGGATACCTTTGCCGGAATCGCCTCCCGCTTCAGTATACCTGACAATGTCCTGGAATTTGAGCTGACGGAGTCCATTTTCTTTGACAACCAGCAAATCAGAACCGTCAGACAGGCCATCCAGGAAATGCACAGCATGGGTTTTCTGTGTTCCCTGGATGACTTTGGTTCCGGCTTTTCTTCTCTGGGGCTGCTGAAGGAATTTGATGTGGATTCCCTGAAGCTGGACCGCTCCTTCTTCCTGAACATGTCGGGCCGGAAGGCAAAGGATGTTATAGCATGCCTGATTGATTTGGCCAGGCATTTGAAGGTAAAGACCGTGGCCGAGGGCATCGAGTCCATGGACCAGGTGGACCTTCTCCGGTCCATGGGCTGCGACATGGTCCAGGGCTATGTCTTTTCCGCGCCGCTGCCCATGGCTGAATTTGAAACGCGTTATCTGTACCGTCAGGGCTCAGATACGGCGCCCGCCCGTTCATAGACCAAGTCAAAACTGAACATGCGCCCGCGTGTTAAATATTAAGGCCAAATAAAAAACGTATCATCCGGCGGATGGTACGTTTTTTGGAAAAAAGTATTATTAAAAGGGAGGAGAGCTGATAAATACTTATCAGCTCGAGTATTATGAAAAAAATCTTGTAAGCATTATTTGGCTTTGCAGTTATTACTAACTTGCTATGTTTACAGTATATAAGCCAAACATGAAGAAATAATGTTGATTGTGTAAAAGGTTTTTGAATGAATTATGAACGAAGTGTGAATGCCGGAAAGAAGCTGCTATCTTCCTCCTGATTTCCCGTATCCCTCCGGCACCGTGACCTCCTTTGACAAAAACAGCAGGGCCGTAAGATTGGGAAATGCCATAAGACCGTTCCATATATCCGACAGCAGCCATACCAGGGCCAGCCTGGCCTCGCTTCCTAAAAATACAGCTGCAATAAACAGCAGAGGATATACCTTGGATGCAAACAGGCGCTGGGCGCCCTCTCCCATGCCGCAGCCCTTAATAAAATAGGCGGCAGCCTGCCTTCCCAGATAAAACCAGGCCATAATGGTGGCAAAGGCAAATACCACCATGGAGCCGCTGACCAGATATTCCCCCACGATTCCCAGACGGCCGCTGAAACACCAGGCGGCAAGAGCCGCCCCCTCATAGGGTATGCTCTCGGGATTGGAACCGGTCATACACAGGATTACCAGGGCCGTCAGGGTACACAGGACCACCGTGTCAAAAAACACTTCAAACATGGCCCACATTCCCTGTTCATGAGGCGTGGTGCCCTCGGCAGGCCCGTGGAGCACTGCCAGTGTTCCAAGACCTGCCTCATTGGAGAACACGCCCCGGGAGATGCCGTAACGCACACTGCGGCTGATTACATATCCGGCGGTCCCTCCTGCCGCTGCCTCCGGCCGGAAGGCTGAGGACACCATGGAGGCCAGGGCTCCGGGTATCTGGTCCAAACAGGACAAAATCACAATCATGGAAAATACAATGTAGATTCCGGAGGCGGCCGGCACCAGCTTTTCAGCCACATTTCCGATTCTTCGGATTCCGCCCCAGGTGACCAGCACCAGAAGCCCGGTAAATACTAGTCCTCCTGTCAGGGCCGGCACATGCCAGGTGTATTCCATGGTGCTGATGGCTGAGTTGGCCTGGACCATGCTTCCCATTCCAAGGGAGCTCATCAGACACAGGAAGCTGTAGAGCACTCCCATCCCTCTGAGCCCCAGCCCCCGTTCCATGTACACAAAGGGACCGCATACGTAGTGTCCCTCCTTATCCTTGTAACGGTACCGTATACCCAGCATGGTTTCCGCATAGGCGGTTATCATGCCAATCAGGGCCGACACCCACATCCAGAACAGGGCTCCGGGCCCTCCTGCCGTTAGCGCGGTTGCCACGCCTGCTATATTGCCTGTGCCCACTGTTGCCGCCAGGGCGGTGCAGACCGACTGGAACTGGCTGATTCCCTTTCCTTTTCCGGTCCCGTCCCCGCCTTCTTTTTTGGATGCTTCCCCTGATATGAGCCGTCCTGCCGTGTGGCTCCACCAGAATAAAAAACCTTTGATTTGGAAAAAATGACATTTCAGGGTAAAGAATATCCCCACCCCAAGGAATATGACAAGGGTCCACGGTCCCCACACCATCTGGTGGACCTGCTCTAATACATTCATCATCCCAGTTAAACCTGCCCTGCTTGCTTCTTATAAATGTCTTATTCCAAAGTTCCCCTGACTATGACCGCTGGAAGGAATTTTCTTTGTTTCCGGCTCGCAATTCACAGTTGTTTATGATAGAATATGAGATAGGAACAACTGCAAGAATCCAATAGAAAAGAGGTATGCCGATGCCAGGTTTCACAACACACTACGTCTTGGGCATGAAAGCATACAATGATATGCCTCAGAATAATCTGAAGTTTATCATTGCCAAGTATCGGTGGCTCTATCAGCTGGGTCTCCAGGGACCGGACATGTTTTTTTATAATCTGCCCATCCTGCGCCATCGAGACCACCGCAATGTAGGTTCCTATATGCATGAACACCATGTCAATGACTTTTTCCGTTGCTGTTTCATGCAGCTTACCCGAATCGGTTCCAGGCAGCAGCGCGAGGAAGGCCTGGCCTACATGTGCGGCTTTATCTGCCATTATATCGGTGACTCCATATGCCACCCCTATGTATACGGACGTATTGAATACGATGTCAATAACCCGGGTTCCTATTACCACGGGCTCCATGCCAAGCTGGAGAACGACATCGACGCCCTTCTCCTCCAGAAGTATAAGAGGAAGAAGCCGTCCCAGTTTAACCAGGCAGCAACCATCTGTCTGAATGGGATGGAAACCCAATTTATTTCCCAGTTCCTGTCAGACTGCATCAACGAGGCATTCTATCCATTGAGCTACAAAAACCGCTACCAGGTCACGGCGCCCATGATACACCGTTCCATCCTGGCCCTCCGTTTTGGATGCAGGACCCTGTCGGACCCCAACAGCAGGAAAAAGGACAGGATTGCATTTTTTGAATCCCTGTTCCTTAAGAATCCCGTGGCTTCCAGCAAGCTGGTTACGGACACGGTGGAGAACCCGGCCTGGAGCCTGAACCTGCACCATGAGACATGGTGCAACCCATGGGACAAGAGCATTGCCTCCAAATCCTCCTTCCCCGACCTGTTCAGACAGTCCCTGGGGAAGCTGAGCACCATCTTTTACATGATTAACTCCATGCTGGAAACAGGACAGCCCTTGAAGCTGAACGCCCTTGAAAACCTGCTGTCCGAGCTGGGCAACTATTCCTACCACAGCGGACTTCCCTGCGCAGATGACTGAACACAAAAAAGCAGCGGCCCCTATTCCTGAATCCTCCGGAAAAGGGGCCGCTGTTCTTTTTTTATTTCACGCCGTATTCATGATACCCTTTATTCAATCACCTGGTCTCCGTCCTTGATGCAGTAATTTGCATTCACCCCAAGGCGGACCATCCAGTTCTTTGTCTCCTGCGTCACCCATATACCGCTACCGGCTCCGCCGCCGTTGTCATTGTCCCACAGCCACTGGGGAGTGGGCCACAGTGCAACGCTGGGCCTTAACGCCTTGTATACCTCGTAGCCCACGCCGTTCTGACCATGGTGGGCAACCTGTACAATATCACACTTAAGGGCGCTCAGGTCATGGTCAGCCATCAGCTGCTCGCCGCCCGACTTGGCCAAATCCCCAAGGAACACTGTGTTTGTCCCGTTCAGGGATACCATGTAGGCTACGCTGCTGTTGTTGACAAAGTCATTGTTCATCTTATATGCCTGGTTCAGCACCTGAATCCTGGCAGGTCCTGCCTGGATGACCTGTCCCGATACAATATCCCCGTGAAGGATATTCTGGGGAACCAGGCCGAAGGCTCCCTTGATATAGGCCACCATCTTGGCAACCTCAGGGTCCTTCTCAGCATACCAGCTGTCCTCAGCAAAGGAGTAATAGATACCGTCAATGGTAATCTCCCCGTTATGCTTGTACAGGATGTCTGCCAGCGCTCCCGCATGGTCGGAATCCGGATGGGTCAGGAGCCATGCCTGAACATGACCGCCCTTCTGCTTAATCTGGTTCAGAAGATAATCCGCATTATTGGTCCAGCCTCCGTCCACTACAATGAGTC
This sequence comes from Clostridium sp. 1001283B150225_161107_B6, assembly GCF_015556325.1. Taxonomy (NCBI): domain Bacteria; kingdom Bacillati; phylum Bacillota; class Clostridia; order Eubacteriales; family Clostridiaceae; genus Clostridium; species Clostridium sp. 1001283B150225_161107_B6. The sequence continues at coordinate 75,181 of NZ_JADNMD010000003.1, forward strand.
CGCCTTCCCCGGTTTCAATGATAACCGACAGAAGCTGGGCTGACGTGTCATGGTTGGCCAGCATGGTGAGACGGCCAGCCCCAAACAGGGAGGTGGAATCTGTCTTGGGCGTGGTAACCTCACCAAATGCGGCAATCTGGGCCTTGGCCTGAATCACCGGCTGGCTGGCTGCCGCTGCCTGGGATGACTGTGCATTCTCCCCTTCGTCCCTGATGATAATCTTGTCCGGTGAGGACAGCATCTGCCCCTGGGCCTTTAACGGTTGGGAGTTGGTCATGGCTAAGCTGTCCAGGTTCCCTCCGGTCATTGTCAGTGTCATGATGGCCAGCAGCCCGGCGGCCGCCTGTTTCCAGTATCTGTCAATCCTCATCCCAATATCTCCTTAATCCTTTTTTACTGAAGCTGAGCTGTCAGGGCTCTCTGCTCCCCCGCCTTCACCACGTCATTCACAAGATATGCGCTTTCATCCCCTTCTTTGTCATAAGGGAACACCTGTACCAGCACATCGTGCTCGTCAAAATAGCTGCCGTAGTAGGTGCCGTCAATATCCTGCGGGTCAGGCGCTTCATAATAGAAGTTTTGCTCCGCAACATAGGTGCCCACTGCCTTCAGCACATCCTGCGCATAAATCACAGCAATGTCCCCTGTGGTCTTGTGGGTCACAGGAAGCAGGACCACCACCCGGCTGCTGCCTGCGTCATACTTGGCGTCCAGGTCCAGCACATAATCAGCAAACTCGCCGTAAGGGTCCAGGAACTGGTCCCTGAGGTCTTCCCTTACCTCCTGCCAGTCGATGTTAATATTTTTATCAACCTCCAGGTCCGGCTGTCCGTCCCCCTGAACCACACCGTTACTGGGAGAAACAATGTTACTCTGGGTACAACCGCAAAGCAGGGCCGCTGAAGCTAATAATATCAATGATAACTTCTTTAAATTCCGCATGATATAATAATCCTCCTTTTTGTCAACGCTACTATTATAGCTAACATTACAATAATTTAACAGTCCTTTTTTCTTACAAAATTATTGATGTTTTTACAAGTTCCTCTTGATTTTTCCAGTAACTGATGATAATATGTTCAATATACTTTATTTTAACTATTTTTTGAACATCCAGGAGGATACAGCCATGAAACAAAATGAAAACATCAGCACAGATACCCCGTTAAAGAAAAGGCTGGACTGGGTCACCACCATCATTCCCTTTGTAACCATACTGGCCCTGTGTTCCCTGTTCATGCTATTCCCGGATGCCTCCTCCCAGGTACTTGGGTCCGTGCGTTTTTTCCTGGGAGACCAGTTTGGAAGCTATTATCTGCTCCTTGGACTGGGCGCCTTAATCTGTTCCCTGTACATGGCGTTTTCCCGGTATGGAAACATAAAACTGGGAAATCTGGAGAAGCCCCAGTACTCCTCCTTCCAGTGGGGTTCCATGATGTTTACGGCGGGACTGGCAGCGGACATACTGTTTTACTCCCTGTGCGAGTGGATGCTCTACGCCGGCGAGCCGCACATTACGGACATGGGAGCCATGCAGGACTGGGCGTCCGCCTATCCGCTGTTCCACTGGGGTCCTATTCCCTGGAGCTTTTACATCATTCTGGCCGTGTCCTTTGGTTTCATGCTCCATGTGCGCAGGCGGAGCAAGCAAAAGTATTCCGAGGCATGCCGTCCCCTCCTGGGCAGACGGGTGGACGGTATCCTGGGCAAGCTCATTGACCTGACAGCTGTATTTGCCCTTCTGGCCGGCACAGCCACCACCTTTTCCCTGGCAACGCCCCTTTTGTCCATGGCCTTAAGCCGTGTGCTGGGCATACCTGAAAACAACGTTCTGACCATCGGCATCCTGGTTATCATCTGCGTGGTGTATACCATGGCCGTATACTTCGGCATGCAGGGCATTGCCAAGCTGGCCGCCTCCTGCGTATATTTGTTCTTCGGACTGCTGGCCTATTTCCTTCTGTGCGGAGGCGAGACACGTTATATCATCGAGACAGGCATCACAGCAGTGGGGAACATGGTGCAGAACTTCATCGGCATGGCCACCTGGACCGATGCCATGCGCACCTCCTCCTTTCCCCAGAACTGGACCATCTTTTACTGGGCTTACTGGATGGTATGGTGCGTGGCCACCCCATTCTTCATCGGCACCATCAGCAAGGGCAGGACCATCCGCCAGACTGTGCTGGGAGGCTATTTCTTCGGCCTCTCAGGCACCTTTACCTCCTTCATTATCCTTGGGAATTACGGGCTGGGGCTGCAGATGCACGGGAAACTGGACCTGATGGGCGTCTATGCACAGACCGGGGACCTGTACCAGGCCATCATCTCCATATTTGAAACAATGCCCCTGGCAAAGGCCGGGCTGGTACTTCTGGCCATTACCATGATTGCCTTTTATGCAACATCCTTTGACGCCCTGACCATGGTGGCCAGCTCATATTCCTATAAATCCCTGGGCGCTGAGGAGGAACCCCACAAACAGGTAAAGCTGTTCTGGGCCATACTGCTGATGCTGCTGCCCATAGCCCTGATTTTTGCAGAAAATTCCATGGCCAACCTGCAGACCGTATCCATCATAGCGGCCTTTCCCATTGGTTTCATCATTGTATTGATTGTATGGAGCTTCTTCAAAGACGCCAGACATTACCTGGACAAAGAACCGAATTCCGGAACACGGGATATGGAGTCATGATATTGAACATTGAATCACAATAATAAACGAGGGCCGGTCTCCCTGCCCTCGTTTAATTTTGTACACACATAATTATGTACTCTCCTTATCCTTCAATATCCTCCCACAGAATCTTCTGAATCCTGTCCTCGGCCTCCAGCTCGTCACTTCCCTTAAAGTAAAAAGTCAGAAAGCCTGTCATTCTAAGATTCTTTACTTCGTCGTATTGCTTGACATTTGCTGTATACTTATCGCTGGTGACAAAAATATCGCAGTCAAATTGATTTGCCGTCTGAATCAAATAAGAAATGGGGATTGGCCGGAAGACCCTCTCCCTGCTGTCAACTTGTTTCGTTAACATAGAATCACCTCAATTCAAAACAAAACCGACTACTGGTTACCACCCTCCTCTGAATAATTATACATGCCCCTATGTATTAAGAATAACATTTTTTTCCTGTAAATTCAAGAGATAGACGGATAAATTTTATATAGTTTTTGTTAATTTTAAACTAAAAGACAGAGAAAAACCCTATTTTCACCACTATTTTGTTGCAAATGTAACAAAACTGGTAAAAATAGGGTTCTTCTGTAATTTACATTTATCCTGCGTTCACACTGACTCCGGTTACAGCCCACTGGTAATTGCGCAGCGCCTGCTGCAGATTCAGGTCTGCACATTTAAACCCGGACTGGGCCTGGAGATAGGCCAGCTCCTGCTGCATGAACTGAATCTGGCTCAGCGTGCCGTTCTGCCTCTGAATCTGCGCCGCATTCCATGTGAGCTGGGCGCTCTGGTAAGCGGTTGAGGCAGAATCATAGGCAGCCTTTTTCTCCAATATGGTGTCGTACAATGTCTGCATATCGGAACGGAGCTGGTCCTCTGAATAGTCCACGGTACGCATCTTGTTGGCTTTCTGGGTCATTTCCTTGGTGGTGCGGACCTGGAAATCGCTCATACCTGCCCCGGACCCGCTCCGCATGCTGATTAAGCTGTAATTATTGTTCACAGCGGTTTCCTTGTCAGATGCCAGGTCCAGAGTTGGGATGACCGATGGGTCGGCTGCCGGAACCGGGCCAATGACAGTCTCCGCCCCCTTATCCCACCCGGTATAGTAGCACAGGGTCTTATATATCTGATCAATGCCCGCATCTATGCTCTCCAGCTGGGATTTGGCCGAGGACAGCTGGGCTGCCGCCGAAAGCACGTCGGCATCCACCGCAAGGCCCTGGGCCTGCATGGTCTGCTGTATGGCCTGGGCTGTCTGGGCTATCTCCAGCGCCTTGGCCACCACGGTCCTCTGGGACTGGTAATACTCATACTGGTTCATCAGAGTCTCCGCGCCGGACACAATCATGTTCACCTGGCGGTCCACGCTCCGGCTGGACTTGCTGCGCCCAATGGAGCGGTCCATGGAGCCCGCGCTGGAGCGCAGCATCCTGGCGCCTCCCACTACCTGCATAACCGCGGGATTTCCGCTGCCCAGGACGTCTTTCAGCTGGTCTGCCTGGGACATATAATCATCCGCCACCACCCGCATGGCAGCTGCAATGCTTCCCTGGTCCTCCTCCATGGTGTCAATCATGGCGTATGCGCTTTTTATGGGGGCGTAGTAATTCTTAATCAGGTCTGTCAATTCGTCGTACTCCATGTGGCTGTCCTGGAGCCGGGCCATGGCCCCGGTGTATGCATCTCCCGGTACAACACCGGGTTCATCGGCCAGAGCAGCGCCCGTAGCGCCCACTGCCATCACAGCTGCCAGCGACAGTGCCATGAAGCTTCTTCGTCTGTTTATATTCATCTGTTCAACCTCCTTACCTTTCTTCAACCGGCCTAATTGGAGGTTGTAAGACCTTTTACATTCCAGTCATATGCTTCCATGGCCAGCAGAAGCTGAAGCTTATCCGTCTCCACACTGTTCCTGGCAGACACATAGCTGTTCAGCGCGTTCTGGTATTCCAGCTCTGTAATTTCACCTACCGCCCTCTTGGCCGTGGCCGTATTCAGGTTAACGGAGGCAACATCCAGGGCCATCACGGCTGCGTTCAGGGCATCCCGGTTGGTAAGCACTGCATTGTACTGGGTCCTGAGGGATTTGGCCGCCTTATCCTTTGCATCCTTAAGCTGGGCCTGGTTGGACTCAATCAGGTACTGGCTGGTCAGGTTTCCGGCCTTTTTCTCATAATATTTCACATCGTAATTGTTTGCAATGGCAGTCTCCAGATCGGCATCCGGATTCATGGACCCTATCCGGTTTAAATCCGGCTCAGGCACATCCCTGATTTCAGGCTGGCCGTCCACCGCCCATCCCAGCATCAGGCAAAGGCTTCTGTGTACATTGTCCGCTGATTTCTGCGCGGACAGGATGGCTGTATCCTGGTCCTGGACGCTCTTTAAAGCGCTGAGTACATCTGCCTGGGTTGCCATGCCGGCAGCCTGCCGGGCCACGGTTGCCTCGTACTGGGTCTGCAGCAGATTCCTGGCGCTCTGGAGATTCTCCATATTATACCGGGACTGCTCATAGGTCACCATGAGCTGCTGGGCCTGATACACCAGTCCCGCCTCTGTCTGGTCATACTGAATCTTTTCCATGTCGGCGTCCTGATAATTGTTGTCAGCCTGCTGCTGGAGCACGCCTACCTGGAACCGGGCAGTTGCCCATGCCACATCATCGTCGCTGTCCGCATTATTCCAGATAGCGTCAATGTCATCCATATAGTCATCGTAGGCCGCATTCAGGTCCTTGCCCTTCTGGTCCTTATAGGTGGAACGGTTGCTGCGGACCGTTGGGTTGTACTCATGTATTAAATCCTTCAGCTCATCAAATTCCAGCACATTATCCCTGAGGGATGCCCATTTGTCCTCGCTGTATGCAAATTCAGGGCTTAAATCCTTGTTGATGTCCGGAGCGGGCGGCTCTGCAATGGTATGGGCATCATCCGGTTTGCTCACATTGGGCTTTTTCCCGCCGGCTGCCAATGAGGTCATGGACATTGACCCCGCCATGGTAATGGCTGCCAGAACAGCAGCAGCCCTGTATCCATATTTCCTGTTCCTTAAATTCTTCATCTCTTCTCTCCTCTTTTCAGCGTTTCCTTATTGCGTCAGTTTCCGATGTTCCGACAGACACCGTATTCCAATATAAGCATTTCCTTTCTTGTCACTTCCAAAAGCTTATCCCGGTCCACCACATTCTTATAATACAGCGTCACGGCCTTGATAATGATAAGCATGGCCATGTCCACCAGATATGCCAGGGTCTCTTCATCAATGGGATAGCGTTCCCTGTCAATCCCTTCATAAAGCTTCTGAATGAATTCACGGTAGCACTCATCCTGAAATAAAAAGCCTTTGATTCCAAACAAATGGTTCTGGTTCACCACGCTTAAATCCGACAGCATGTTCCTGTACATCTTATAGCCCAGGCCGCCCTGGTCCTCATCCACCACTGCCTCCAGAAGCTTAAGAGCCGTCCCGAAGGGATTTCCCTCCTGCTCCTTCAATGTCCTGAAAATCCGCTCCTGGCAGTTATCCCTGAAGCCTCTGAGCATATACCGCATCAGGTCGTCCTTATCTTCAAAATATGTATAGAAGCTTCCTCTGGATATGTCCGCCTCCTTGATAATCTGGTTGATGGATGCAGATGAATAGGGAACCCTTGAGAATTCGTGGACCGCTGCCTCCAGTATCGCCTGCTTCTTCTCTTCCTTTAGTTTCAAAAATCGTTGTGTAGGCATGAATCCCGCCTCCTAGCCCTCTTTTGTATGATACAATCATATTCCGTTTGGTGACACAATGTCATTTGTGACAATATGTCACGAACCCAATTATAAACACATATGCCATGGATTGTCAAGAAAGGAAGAATTAAATTTCCATAAACAGAACAGGGACCGATTGTCTGGTCCCTGTTCTGCTTATGGTATTCTATTAAAATATGTTCCAGTTGATGTACAGGTATCAGAGCTGCTATTCCCGGCCGTCCATATTCTCCGTCCGGTCCACAATATAAATCGGCCTGTCCTTCAGCTCCGTGAACAGAATGGCAATATACTCGCCGATGATACCGATAATCACAAACATCATGGCAAACATAAAGCAAATCAACACCACAATAGTGGCATAGCCGCTGGGAGCCCCTCTTCTGGTGCAGAGGGTGTATATCATAACCAGGAAACCCAGCAGGGCCGAGAATATGCCTGCGTAGATTCCCAGCTTCAGGGGCATATTGGAAAAGCACAGGATTGTATTGATGGAAAACACAAACAGCTTCTTGATGCTGTACTTGCTCTCCCCCGCCACCCTGGCCCTTGCCTCATACTCAATGGTGGTTTTCTGAAAGCCCACATTCTGCACATAGCCCCTTAGGAAGCGCACCTTTTCCCGGTAGCTGTCCTTCAGCACCTGGGCCACATGGCGCGAAACCGCAAAAAAGTCAGAGGCATTTGCCTCAAAATGTACATCTGAAATCCGGTTGATAAGCCAGTAAAAGCCGGATGAGGTGATGTTCTTCACCAGTCCTGCTGTTTTGTTCCTGGTCCGGACCATGTTGATAACCTGATAACCCTCCCCAAACTTCTCCAGTATTTCCGGGATGCACTCCGGGGGGTGCTGCAGGTCTGCGTCCATACAGATGATGCCGTCCCCGCGGCTGTAATCCAGCCCCGCTATCATGGCTGCCTCATGCCCGAAATTCCTGGAAAAGCATACCACCCTGACCCTTTTATCGGCTGCCGCCAGCCGGTCCAGTATGTCCTGGCTTCCGTCCCTGCTGCCGTCATTGACAAAAATCAGCTCATAGTCCCAGCTGATTTGCCCCAATACCTTTATGGTCTCCCTGTAAAATTCTTCCAATGCCTTTTCTTCGTTGTAGACTGATACCACAACCGATAACAACCTGTCCATGTCTTTTGTCTGTAATCCTTTCCCGTGAGCCTGACGCGTGTCCGAAAACTGCATTAATCAAAAATCTGGATTTGCTGGCTGGAGTGGGTGGGCACCCGTTTGTCCTCCGGGGGCATTTCCATGTAGTTCCCATACACCTCTGTCAGTATCTGGTGCCATCCCCTGGGTATCATCAGACGGGTATCCTCAAAATCCCAATCCTCCACCTGGTCACAGCAGGACCTGTCCACAGTCACATACAGGTAATCAGGCTGATAGTTGCTGTAATAGCACTGGTTCCCCCTGCTTTTCCTGTCCTTCAGGGCTGCCGCTCTCTGCATGGCAAAGATAAGCTTCATTGGCACCAGGCGGCCAACGGCTGCCAGTCCTCCCACAAATATCTTGTGCATCAGGCTGTATTTGCTGAAATCCAGCTTATACCTGTGCCCCATGGCCATTCCATACACTGCCTTGTGCAGGAAGCGGGTGAATTCCGCCCCTGTCACAGAGGCGGGAAGCTTATCCAGAATAAACAAATCCACCCATATATGGTTCAGCTTTCCCTCATAGTACTGCATCTCGGGGCTGTCCTCATGGCACTTGCTTTTCTTGTAAATAATCCTGGGCGTAAAATCATAAAACGCCTTTCCTCCCCGGAAGCTGTCCGGTTCCAGCAGTTCCATGGTGTCGGGCAGCTCCCTTGGAGCCACCTTCATAAACGCCTCATACTGGTTTCTGGTAAATGCCACATCCGCATCATCGTCCCAGGGAATGAATCCCTTGTGGCGTACAGCGCCTATGAGGGTGCCTGCGTCCAGCATGTAACGGATATTGTACTTGCGGCAAATCCGGTCTATCTCTTTTAATATAGTCAGGTTAGCCTCATGAACCCGGCTCATATCATAGGTTTCCATCATAATCAGTACTCCTGCCCTTTATACTTATGGTACCGCGCGGTTCCTATACACACTCCGCTGCTTCCTTAATTGTCTGGGCCATATAGTCAATCATGGCGTCTGTCATTCCCGGATACACACCTACCCAGAAGGTGTCGGCCATAATGCGGTCCGTATTGTCCAGGCTGCCCGCAATGCGGTATCCTCTGCCTTCTGTACGCATCTCATCAAAGCAGGGATGCTTTGTCAGGTTGCCGGCAAACAGCATTCTGGTCTGCACGCCCTTTTCCTCTGCATACCGTACCACCTTATTGCGGTCCACGCCTTCCCTGCATGTAATCAGAAAACCAAACCAGCTTGGCCTGGAATGCGGGCAGGCTTCCGGAAGAATCAGCTGATTTTCCGTCCCCTCCAGTCCTGCCTTCAGCCGGTCGAAATTGTGACGGCGGCGCTCCACAAAGGAGGGGAATTTATCCAGCTGGGCACAGCCAATGGATGCCTGCATGTCCGTGGCCTTCAGATTATACCCAAGATGGGAATATACGTATTTGTGGTCATAGCCCAGGGGAAGCTCCCCGAACTGCCGGTCAAACCGGTGTCCGCACATGTTGTCACGGCCAGAGGGGCATACGCAGTCCCGGCCCCAGTCCCGGAAGGAACGTATGATTTTATTGAGAAGGGGATTGTCCGTATACACGGCGCCGCCCTCGCCCATGGTCATGTGATGGGGCGGATAAAAGCTGGAAGTACCAATGTCCCCGATGGTACCTGTAAACCGGGTTACTTCCTTCCCATCCTCTTCCATGGTGTACTGTGTGCCCAGGGCATCGCAGTTATCCTCCACCAGCCACAGGCCATGCCTTTGGCAGAATGCCTTTACTGTCCTTAAATCAAAGGGATTTCCAAGGGTATGGGCTATCATCACTGCCTTTGTCTTTTCAGACAGCGCCTCCTCCAGCTTTGTCACATCAATGTTATACTGGGGGATGGTCACATCCACAAACACCGGCACTGCCCCAAACTGGATGGCAGGCGCCACCGTGGTTGGAAACCCGCAGGCAACTGTGATAATTTCATCCCCTCTCTTCACCCTGCGCTCCCCCAGCAAGGGGGAGGTCAGCGTCATGAAGGCCAGCAGATTGGCGGAGGAACCGGAGTTTACCAGGGAGCAGAAACGCACGCCCAGATAAGCTGCCAGCTTCTTCTCAAATTCATCGGTGTACCTGCCGGAGGTCAGCCAGAATTCCAGTGAACTGTCCACCAGGTTTACCATCTCCTTATGGTCATAGACCCTGGAAGCATAAGGGATGCGGTCGCCCTCCTGAAAGGGTTCCTTTTTATTGTGATAGGTATCGCAGTATTCGGCCACCATGTCCAGAATCTGCTGTCTTGCTTCTGTCTCTGTTTTATGTTCAAAAGCCATGTTTATATCTCCTCTCTGCAAAAAAATTCGTAACAGTTCAGACGCCCATGCCCCCGCATCCGTTTCCCTGCTGTCCGGACCGTTACAGAAATTCTGTTATCTGCCGGTCCATGACCTCCAGCATGTCCTCACCGTCCAGATAGGCCTTGGACCACTCCACGGTCTTCTGTACAGCTTCCTCCACCCCGTATCTGGGGCGCCAGCCAAACACCGACTTTATCCTGGAACAATCCAGCTTCAGGAAATTGGCCTCATGGGGGCCTCCGTCATACTGGTTTACCCACGTTACGCCCTCGCCCCAGGCCCGGCAGAACATGTCCACCAGACGGCCCGTGGTCACACAGTCCTTATCATCCGGTCCCACATTATAATACCCCTGGTACCGGCCGTCCTCATACTGCTTCATGGCAATGGTAAGATATACCAAAAGAGGCTCCAGCACCAGCTGATAGGGCCTGGTGGAATGGGGATTCCTTACAATAATATCTTTCCCTGCAGCAGCCGCCCTGATACAGTCAGGTATAATTCTGTCATTGGCAAAATCGCCTCCTCCAATGACATTTCCGGCCCTTGAAGTGGAAACAGCACAGCGTCCGCCGCTGAGAAAGGACTTCTGATAGCTGTGGGTTACCAGCTCGGAACAGGACTTGCTGTTGGAATAGGGGTCATATCCGTCCAGGGGGTCGCATTCCCTGTAGCCATACTCCCACTCCCGGTTCTCATAAACCTTGTCCGTGGTCACATTGAGGAAGGAGCGCACACTGTCCGTCAGCCTGACACACTCCAGCACGTTCACGGTTCCCATAACATTTGTCTCATAGGTATACACCGGGTCCTTATAAGAATCCCGCACAATGGGCTGGGCTGCCAGATGAAACACCACCTCCGGCCTCACCCGTTCAAACACGTCCTGAAGTCCCTTAAGATTCCTGATATCGCCAATCACGCTGTCCATCACATCCTCCAGCCCGGCAATTTCAAACAGGCTTGGGTCTGTGGGCGGCTCAAGGGAATACCCCGTCACCCGGGCCCCGGCCAGGGTCAATATCCGGCAGAGCCAGGCCCCCTTAAACCCGGTATGCCCTGTCACCAGTACCTTCTTTCCCTTATAAAAGTCCGTCAATTCTTTCATCGTCATAAAATATTCATCTCCTACCAAATCTTCCAGGGCGCCTTACCGGACTGCCACAGCCCCTCCAGCTTATTCATCTCCCGCTGGGTATCCATGCACTGCCAGAATCCGCTGTGATAAAAGGATTTAAGCTGTCCCTCTGCCGCCAGACGCTGCATGGGGCCCTGCTCAAATACAGTGGAATCCCCTTCCAGATAATCAAATACCTCAGGATTCATTACCATGAACCCGCCGTTAATCAAAGCGCCGTCATTATCTTCCTTTTCCCGGAAGGAAAGGACCGTATCATGTTCATCAATATCCAGGACCCCCTTCATCTGGCCAATGTTGACCGTTGTGATGGTGGCTGTCCTGCCATGGGATTCATGGAAACGCACCAGTTCATTCAAATCCACAGTGGACACCCCGTCCCCATAGGTCAGCATGAAGGGTTCATTTCCCACAAAAGGCTGGATGCGCTTTACCCGCCCGCCTGTCATGGTGTTGAGTCCGGTATCCACCAGAGTCACCTTCCACGGCTCGGAGTAGTTATTGTGGACCTCCATCTTATTATTGGCCAAATCAAATGTCACGTCTGAGGTGTGAAGGAAATAGTCCGCAAAAAATTCCTTCACCACATACTGCTTATAGCCCAGACAGATGATGAAGTCGTGGAATCCGTATTCCGAATAATACTTCATGATATGCCACAATATGGGCTTTCCCCCGATTTCTATCATTGGCTTTGGCTTCAGATGGCTCTCCTCGCTGATTCTGGTACCAAAACCTCCTGCTAAAATTACTACCTTCATCTCTGTCCTCCATTGTATTTCCGACACATTTTATTTCTGCCGCATTCCATTTCTGCCATATTCCATTCCTGGCGCGTCCTATTCCCGGAACACATTCAGTCTGTTCTCTTCCAGTATCCGGAACGCGTTCTGTATCTTATCCAGTCCTTTGTAGTATTCAAACTCTCTTTCCAGCTCCCCGCCCCTGTCCTGCAGCTCTTCCCGGCTCATTCCGGGGACCTCCAGGGCCAGATGTGCCTTTCTCTCAAAGCTTTCCTCCCTGCTGGGCGCTTTCTGAATCTCACGATAAGTAGTATAACCATTTCCCATAAGGATTGCAAGGCAGAATAGTGCCATGACCCACCGGTATCCCCGGCTTGTCCTCTCCTTCATCTTCCATACAAGTGCAAAGGTAAGTACGATACCCAGTATTCCCACCTGGAACTGCAGGGCATAGCGGGAACTTAAGGCATAGCTTTCCTTCTCAAATATATACCTGGAAATAAAGATGATTACATGGTTCATACCGCCTCCTGCCAGAAGCATCAGGGGCATGATGGTCCTCTCATACAGGCGGAACCGGAAATTAAGCCACAACGCCAGCAGATAGCCGCAGACCACAAACAAGCCCAGGACATAACACATCCGGTTGCTGAGCAGGCCGCTTTCCATGAAACGCTGAAGTTCCTCCCCTCCCACCAGAACCCCTGCAAAGGACTTCAGCAGAAAACGGATGGGAAATGTGGGATTTTCCGCCAGAATCGTACCCAGGGAACGTCCCGTGGCTCCGGCATGTTCCTCCACTGCCATGGAATTGCTCAGCATATACAGAAGCAGGGGAACCAGGGTGCAGGCCATGCAGGCCAGATACCGCATATCCCAGGAACCGTATGTCCGGCCTTCATTCTTTCCCAACCGGTCCATGACCATGCAGAATCCGTAGGAAAGCAGCAGTGTGGCAGCATAAACCGCACAGTAAGGTCCGGCCGTTCCCAGTATAATGAGCCACGGCAGCACAAGCAGCTTTACGCGGTCACCTTTCTTTTCCTCCCCTGCCCATACCCGGTCCAGGACCAGCTCATGGTAGTAGAAGCAGGCAAAGGCAAAGAAATGGGACCAGCCGCTTCCATTGGTAATCATCTCCCATTTATTCAGGCTGAACATGACTGCCATCAGCAGTGCAAACCAGAGGCATCCCACCTTCCTGCCACTGCAATAGGCTGCAAATACCCAGCCTGCCAGCCCTAAGCTCACCACTCCCAGCACCCGTTCCAGGGTTATGGTGAAACCAAAGAACTCCACATTGACAATACGGCAGAGATAATTGACCGGGATGCGTGTCAGCACATCCGGCACAAAAAATTTCTCCGGATTCCACACATCAGGCAGGTAGCTGTTCACCAGCCGGATGTAGTCTGAGTACACCACGTCGCAGGTGGCGTTCTTTACGTACCAGAGGCAGAACAGGATGCCTGCAAGAGGAAGAAGCCAATATATGATTTTCCTGTTTCGTTCTGCATTCATGGTTATCCTGCCCCTTTCCCGTTTTCTCCGTCCTTACCGGACTATGTTCTTATCTGACCGTCATATGCACAATGGCCGCCAGCCTGTCCTCACCCCTCTGTTCCTGGGCATTCTGCATATAGAAATTATACTCAAAGGTAAGGTGCACCATCTGCCATGGCTCGGCCTGGATTGTTGTATTTACAACGTTAGACCGTACCGGCAGGTAGCGGGGTTCATCCTTATCCTTTGTAATCTTCACAGCCTCTCCGCCGCTCATGATGCCCGGATACACCACCTCCAGGTCAATCATGCCTGTCTCACCGGCCATGACAGTCAGGCTGGCGCGTTCATCCATCCAGTCATCGCCGTAGTAACCGTAATCCACCTGGAGCTTCATTTCCCTTACAATCTCTGTAATATCCTGGAACCCATCATGCTCCGGGTCCTCCCGCAGCACCAGCATCCGGTCGTCCACCAGTCCGATGTCCCGGATGCTCTCTATGAACTCCACTCTGGTGCCTTCCGCTGCCCGGTTCCTGTCAAATACCTTGAAAAAGGTCCTGGCCGTGAAATCACTCATCTCATAGCTGTCCCCTATGATGTAGATGGTCCTGCCGAATATATCATCCCCGTATCTTCCATAGGTTTCCTCAGCCAGGGAATTATACCGCAGCTGATTGGGCCAGAGATACAGCTTGGGATAGTCTGCCCGGTAATAAAGCTCCGCCGGAAGCATGAATACCACATAGCAGGCAAAAGCAGCGCCCCAGGGCCAGAGCCGTTTCAGGTACAGCTCCGGCTTCACGCCCTCTGTCAGTTCCCCATACATATACGCCAGAAACAAAAGCGCGGATACCAGCGATACATACACCCACCGCATCTCCACCCGTATGGTCACGCTGGAGGATGCAATGCAGAGTCCGGTAAACAGAATGAACAGGGCGCTGTTCTTCAGCATCCTGACCCTGTATTCCTTCCGTTTCTCCCTCACCAGCTTCGCAGCAAATGCCAGGACAATGACTGCAATGGCTGCATCTGCCAGAAGCACCAGACCCTTGACCGCCAGAGGGCTCTGCCCCCATGGACAGCCGTTGAGATGTTCCGGTCCCGCATTGATGCCGAACACATAAGCAATCTGGCTCAATGCGTATTTAAAGGTATCCGACAGGCTGAAGGTATCCGCCACCTGGGTGCCCCCTGTGCCCGCGGGAAGTATACTTCCAATGGTAAAGGCCCGTATGATTTGAACCAAGAGGAAGGAGGCCAGACCCGCTCCCCATTCCCACAGTTTCCTGCTCTTCTTAAACAGAAGGACCAGGAGAAGCAGGGGAAACAGGGCCATGTAGCGCTCATGTACAAAGCATACCCCGAAATAAAGCAGGCAGGAAATATAGAAGCATACCGGACTGTCCTTTTCATTGAGATACCGGAACAGATACCAGAGAACCAAAATGGCCATCCACAGGGCCATGGTCTCCATAAGCCCCAGCACCTGGCCTATCTGGTAATAGGCCATGCGGCTGATAAGAAACATGGAGGCGCAGAGAAAGCCGATACCCTTTGCCCGGGACAGCCTTCTGCCAATGAAATATATGCTCCAGGCCACTGCTGCGTTCAGCAGAATATTAAAGGGAACAAACCATCCCACATGGTTTCTGACCACTGCCATCTCCAGCCAGGCAGCCAGATAATACAGGAATCTGAATCGGGTGCTGCCTACCGGAAACACATATTGGAGGAAGCTCTGCTCCCCGTAGCAGGACCAGAAATACAGGTCATCCATGTATAAGCCCTTTATTTCAATTCCCCTGTTGACCCACACTGCCATGGCTAGCAGCAGTCCCATGAATATCACATGGTCCTTCCACTCATATTTCTTTTCCATCCTGGAGAACCCAATCCTGGTCCTCGTACTCTCTTTTGCCTCCAATGTATGCGCCTCCTTCTGGCTGTCAATCAAGTTCCGTCATGCTGTAGTTCTCCCTGAATTCCTTCAGGGCCTGCTCCGAATCATCCGGAGGTCCGGCGTCAAGGGTAACTCTGGCCGTCATATTGCCCCACTCATAGCGTATATCGGAAAGGCTTCCCTCCGCAATCATATCCTCAATTATCTGCAAAGCCCTGTCCTGTCCTGCCAGGTATCCGGCTTCCACAAAAAAATACTCTGTACCGGCGTATTTAAGGAACTCCTCAAAGTATGCCAGCCGCTTTACCAGGTACACATTCCCCCCGCTGCCTGTCACATCATAATAGCTCTGGACGCTGCAGGGCAAATCCAGGACCCTGGGATGCCTGCCAAAGGCCAGGACGCGGCTCCTGGGCGTAAACATGCAGGACAGGGTAAGGTTCCCCTCCCTGGCTCTCCGGTCAAGCATTTCCTTCCGGTGGTCGTAATAGCCCATGTGACGCAGGCTCACAGGCGTGAAACCCGGCTCTCCCGCCCAGCCCGTGGTACAGGTCACCGCTGTATTCACCGCAAAAAATAAAACCAGCACCAGGGACACGGACCGTCTGACCGCGCCTCCCCAGTTCTGCCCGCTTCCCATCCGCAGCGCGCTGACGGCCAGTAAAGCGTAAAACAGAATAAAATAATTTCCGTCAACCTGGTACAGCGTATAAATACTTGCCAGTGAACCAAGGGCCAGAACCGGAATAAGAATACAGTCAAAGAAGTTCAGAAAACCCTGGGAGCCGCCTGGCTGGTTCAGTCCGTCCGGCTGGTTCAAACCGTCTGGCTGCGCCTTCCCTCCCCGCGCTCCGGCAGCATGCCGTTCCTTGACGGCCTTCCATGCAGCGCCGAGCCATATGGCCAGAAAAACCGTCACAATTCCGGTTCCCCATGCAATGATTACATGAGCCATGTCCTCTGATACCGGGGCAAACAGAATTCCCTGCACCCGTGCCCACAGACGCGCTGATTTTTCTCCTGCGGTCAGGGCAGACGGGTCCCCAATCACATGCGTGAAGGTATAGGGGTATTTTACCCGGCATCCGGCCTTTTCAAAAAACCCCGCAAATATGGATGTCACCGGCACACCGGTGAAAAGCCATGTGCGGTACCACAATCCGGCTGCTGCTGCCCCCGGAACCAGAAGGAGCAGCCAGCCTCTTCTGCAGCCGAAGGTGAAGCGGCGGGTAAGAATCAGGCATAAAAGGGCCGTCCCGCCCAGAGCCGTGGAAAACACCAACGCCGTGGGCTTGTACACCAGCGTCAGCAGATAGGTGCTCACAGCCATGAGAAGCCAGGGCGTACTTGCGGACGGGCCGGATTTCCTGCCCTGTCTCCCGCTGCAAAGCCCAAAGCAGATAAAATCATATATAATGAGCTGGTGCAGCAGCGTTATGTTGTCGCTTTTTGCAGTGGCAGCCATATTCATGATTCCCGGAATGGCTGCCAGAACAGCTGCTGCCCATATTCCTTTTTCCCGTCCGCAGTACCGTCCCGCTATGCCGGCTGACAAAAGCAGGATTCCCACGGTACACCAAAGGGAAAAGGCCAGGACAAATCCGTAGGTGGGTGTCCCGCTCAGAGGGAGCACCAGGACTTCCAGGCCTTTGCTGTAGGTATAAACCAGGTTAATCATGCCCAGATTTTCATAAATTCCCTTTCCGTTATCCAGGACATAGGCGGAACGCAGGCCATAGTGAAGGGAATCATAGTCCAGTTCAATATTCATGCGGCCTGCCTGAATCAGAACCATGGTGATGATAAAGGCAAGTAAGGCAGCACTGCCAATGCTCCGCCTCTTATCCCCAGGTCTGTTTTTCCTCACAGCATCCTGCCATGACAGGGAAAACGCGCGCTTATTTTTTCGCACCTGCAGGACTTCCATTACAACAGCCCCAATAGCCATAGCTGCCGCCAATCCCCTCCACAGCATCAGCCCGCCGTGTCCTGTAAGGGATACAAGGCACACCAGAACCATCCACAGGGCGCTTCCCAGCACAAGGCACATAGCCGTCTTCTGCGGAAAAGGTATATGGACAGGTGTATGTCCTCTCTCCAGCAACAGCCTGAGAAGCTGCCTCCCTGCCAGTATCAGTACCCCCATATATATGCCGGACACCAACATGGGCAGGAAAATACGGTGGCACCATGTAAACAGGATAACTCCTGCTGCCAGTCCCAGCGTCCTGGCACCCATTCCGGGGCACGGCCCTGGCTTTCCCCTTCTGCCCCCGGCCAGACAGAGCAGGTTCCACAAAAACACAAGGACCACCTCCGCCATCATAAAAAGGGTCCGGGGATTACGGAGCACCGGCACCAACGGGCCCCGCAGAAGCACACTGTGCACGGTCACGGCCAGGACCGCCAGCCCTGCCGCCCCTATGATGATTGCGGGTATTTTATCTCTTTTACCAGTTTCCATGCAGCCAATCCTTATCCCTGTATCTTTCAGTCATATTCGCCATAGGCCTTTTTATAAAAGCCCATAATGATGTCCGCCACGGGCTCCGGCCAGAAACGGCAGAACATTTCCCGTTCCTCCTCAAACCGGCGGTTGTCCCTTATACATGCCTTTGTGGTGGCATCCTCATGGACCCGGTAATAGAGAAGGGGCCGCTCGTCACAGATAAAACGCCCGGGCGTCTCTGCCAGCCTCACAAGGTTGTCCCAGTCCAGGGCAAACCTGTACTCCGAACGCACAAAGGGTTCACCCAGCACCGCCTTGTGATAGGTGGTGGCAGGACAGCATACGGGATTTCCCAGGACAAAGGCCAGCTTCTTTACCCAGGCCCTGTCGTTGAAATCCGGAAACCGCAGAGGCATTCTCAGAATCCGCTTAATCCACAGCATTGCATCTCCTGTTATGAGCCTTCCCTGCTTGACAATCACATAATCCGTGGTGAAAACCGTCATATCCTGATATCTCTTATGGGCTGCCAGAAGCCTTGCGCTGTATTCCCGGTGATACATATCGTCCTGGTGGGCAATGGTCACCAGTTCGCCCTCTGCCATGGAATAGGCAAAATTCCAGTCATCCTTTATATTGCTCTCCCCCTGCCGCACATATACCTGCAGACCGTATTTCCAGGCCATCCGGTCAATGTAGGCGCTGGGAGTGGAGGTGCAGATGATAATATGAGCAGGCACGGTCTGGGCCTTAAGGGAACGGATGCACTGCTCCAAATAAGGCGAGTCCTGATAGGCGCATATGGAAAATACGTGCTTATACTTCATAAAAATGTTCCTCCAGCATCAGACACAGGGCATGGTAAATGGGGAGGTGCAGCTCCTGTATTTTGAATGTCTCATCAGCAGGCACCACAATGGCGCAGTCGCAGGCTTCCGCCATCTTCCCGCCGTTCTTACCCGTAAGGCCAATGGTCCTGATGCCGGATGCTTTTGCCACAGCCACAGCATACATCACATTCTCAGCATTGCCCGAGGTGGAAATGCCGATAAATACATCCCCCTTTTTTCCATAGCCGTATAACTGCTGTGCATAAATCATTTTCCCGTTCACATCATTAAGAAATGCGGTTGACAGTCCCGCATGACCCGTGAGGGCAATTGCCGGAAGTCCTCCCTGGAGGCAGGATGCCAGCTCCTCCCCGCGATTTGCATCTGCTTCCCTTAGCGCAGCCGCAAATTCGCCGGACACAGGGCGGCGTTTGACAAAACCCTTCATCAGTTCGCCCACTATGTGCTCGCTGTCCGCACAGCTCCCGCCATTTCCTGCTATCAGTACCTTGCCGCCGCCCGCGTAACAATCACGCAGGATTTCATAGGCAGCCAGCACCTGGCCCTTCACTGCCTCCAAAACCGGATACCGGCTGGTTAACTCTTCCAGATACTCCATCTCTCTCATCCTTAGTCTGCCTGTCCTTTCTCAATAATCCACCGGGCTGCCTTCACAAGGTCCTCCGCATAATAATCATAAACCGGAGGTATGCCTTCCTTTTCTTCCCGGCTGTGTATCCCGCTTCCATAACCGGTTCCCACCAATATGGCGGTGAGGCCGTAATTATGTCCTGCCTCCACATCCAGCAGCTTATCCCCTATCATAAAGGAGCGGGATTTATCCACCGCAAACCGCTGGCCCGCCATCTCAAACATACCGGTTCCCGGCTTGCGGCAGCTGCACTCCTTCTTATATGGGCCGGTTCCGTGCTCCGGGTGATGGGGGCAATAATAAAATGCGTCAATGGATGCCCCCTGTGCCTCCAGGATACGGTTCATATAGACATGAAGGTTTTTTACGTCCTCCTCACCATAGTATCCCCTGGCCACTCCTGCCTGATTGGTGACAACCACCAGACAATACCCTGCCTCCTTAAGCATCCGCAGTGCCTCCGGCACTCCCGGAAGGAGCTTAAGGTCCGAAGTACGGTGAAGGTAGTGGACTTCCTCATTTAATGTGCCGTCCCGGTCCAAAAATACAACTCGCTCCATAATATCCGTCCATCCTGTATGTTCATTCCGCTTTGCTGCTTCTGTCTTTCTTAAATGTTGAACCTGTACTCTCCATTAGGCATATGGACCTTCACCTGGTCATACTGCCATCTGGACTCATCCGCCACCCAGCTCTGGGCGCCCCGCAGTTCAAAATTCCAATCCGCCAGCTGTCCGCCCACCTGCTCCATACGGGCAGCCACCTTATGGCGCACATTGTAGGGGCAGTACATGAGAAGGTAGCCTCCTCCTCCGGCTCCCAGAAGCTTGCCTCCCAGCGCGCCGGCCTTAAGGGCCTCGTCATACAGTTCATCAATCTGAGGATTTGTTATCTTGCTGCTCATACGCTTCTTGCTCTGCCAGCCATAGTCCAGAAGCTTGCCAAAACTGTGGAGATTCCCCTTTAACAGTTCATCCTTCAGGGCATAGGCCAGGGCCTTTACCTCGCACATGGCCTCAAAGGCATCCTTTTTCTCATAGTTCTGCACCTGGTCCTTAATGATATTGGCAGAGACATGGATTTTTCCCGTATAACAGAGAAGGAGGTTATACTGAAGCTCATGTATGATATCCTTTTTAATGCGCAGGGGATTTACCACCACATTGTTGCGTCCGTGGAATTCAATGAAATTGAATCCTCCAAAGGTAGCCGCATACTGGTCCTGGTACCCTCCGTCAATCTTCAGGTCCAGGCGCTCCACCTGGTAAGCCTTGTCCGCCAGGGCATAGGCATCCATCATCACACCCTTCCAGCGGGCCATGGCAGTAAGCATGGCCACCATGACAGTGGACGAGGTTCCAAGGCCTGAGCCGGGAGGCGCGTCGCACTGAAGGTACACTTCGCAGCCCTGGTCAATTCCCATGGCATTAAGAGCCGCGGTTACCAAATCCAGTCTTCCGTCATACACATAATTTTCACTGGTGTTATATTTCACTGTCATATCAAAGTCCAGGGAATGAACCACAATCTGGTCGTCCTCCCTGGGCACAATGGAACAGTAGGCATATTTATTGATGGTGCTGCCAATGATGGCCCCTCCCTGCTCCTCGCAGAACGGTGCCACATCCGTACCTCCGCCTCCGAAGCTGACCCTCAAAGGCGCCCTTCCTCTGATTACCATATATGTCTCCTCTCTCTGTCCTGCATTTATCTTCTGAAGTGAATCGTTTAAACGATATCTCCCGGAATAAATCCATTATCAGACAACGACTTTATTCCTCACATCATCCTGAAACTGGAAATACGCCTCCGGAATTCCTATGTCAATAAAATACCCGTCATTGACAAAGCCTCCCAGCCGTTTTCCCTCTGACAGCCATCTGGGAATCATATCATTCTCCAGGGACACCTTACCCTCCGGTATTTGGTCCAACAACTGGCGTTTCATCAGGTAAATGCCTCCGTTGATGGTTCCCTCCCTGGTCTCCTCTGTTTTTTCGTTAAACCCGGTCAGAAAACCGTCCCGGTCCAGAACTGCCTGGCCGTACCGCGAAACATCCGGCACCTTACGCAGAACCAGGGCCATATCCAGATTCTGGCTGTCCTGCTGTCTCAAAAGCCGCGTATAATCAATCTGGTAAAATGTATCCGCATTCAGCACATAAAAGCAATCCTCCGTAATGAACCTGCCGGCATTCTTTATGGCGCCAGCCGTGCCCAGCAGCGTCTCCTCATAAGCATAGGACCCATGGAACCCAAAAGCAGCCCCATCTCCAAAATGCTCCTCCACCATAGACCCCTTATAGCCCACAGCAAAGACAATATCCGTAATCCCGTGACGTACCAGCTCACGGGTTACATATTCCATAAAAGGCTTTCCCTCAATCAGCGCCATTGGCTTGGGCCTGTCGCTCACCACACTGCGAAGCCTGGTCCCCAAACCTCCGGCCAACAAAATAGCCTGCATTCTAAAATTCCTCCTATACGATTACCGGGAACAACATTCCCCGGCCTGACATGGTTATTCCCGAATCATGCCGGTACGCCAGGCCGCTGGCTGTGGGGCGCACCACACGGCCGCCGGATGTCCGGCTTCACTTAACCGCGCCGCTCACTGCCTTCACGAAAGTCTCCCTCCACCACCTTCCAGGCGCCGTCCAGACTGTAATGCTTCTTTATATACGCCTGGGTTTTACGGCAGAGCCGGCTTAAACGTTCATTATCCTGATATAATTCCACGGTCTTCCCGGCAAACAGCTCTGCCTGGTCCTCTATCTCCAGCACTGTATCTGCAAAGGGAATACCCTCTGCTCCTGTGGATGTGGTCACAATGGGCGCTCCGTTGTATATGGCTTCCACTACCTTGCCCTTCACGCCTGCCCCGTATCTTAACGGCACCACCACAACCCTGCACTGGCCGTAGAGCCGGGACAGCTCCTCCTCGCTCACAAATCCCTTGATGATTATTCCATTACCAGGTTCCTCCAGGGCCTTGATTTCATCTGTCACCTTGGAGCCCACCACATAGAACTTTACGTCCGGCAGTTTCCTGCGTATAAGCGGGAATATTTCCCTGGCAAACCACAGCACTGCGTCCGCATTGGGCGGATGGGCGAAACCGCCTACAAACAGCAGCCCTTCCCTCTTTGCAAAGTCGTCCTGTATGTTATCCAGGAATGTGTCATAGACATAGGCCGTGATGGCCTTTGCAGGAATACTTCCATCAATGGCATGTATGGCGTTAATCTCCACATAGGAGGGATAATAGGAAATGGCTGCCTTGTGCATCATGGTCAGCTCCACGGATTTCCAGTAATCCGCCTCCCTCTTGATGCTGATATCACCAGTCAGCTCATACTCCCTTCCCAGACGAAGAAAATGCAGGTCATGACCATAGTAAATCACCTTCATCTTGGTGTAATCTTTTATAAAGTCCACATATTTGGAGGCAATATGGGGTCTGTTCAGGTATGCAAATGATATTTCGCCGCCATTGGCCTTCAGCCAGTCCCAGATGCCTGCTGCATAGGAATCTCCGTAGAGCACCTCAATTCCCATCTGCTGAAGGGTGGTGGTATAGGGCTCCTCATGAAGGAAATTGTCACCCAGGAACTTCACCACATAGCCCTTTTTCAGGAACATCTTCAGGTACTGGTAGGTTGTCTTGGACCCCGCATCCCTGTCAAAGGTAGGCACATAGTGGTCCACCACCAGGATGATTTGCTTCCCCTGGCTGCGCTCCCTGGCCCTGAACGGGTTGGGATTTCCGGTGTTGACACACTGCTTTTTAAATTCCTCCGCCCATTTCTCTTTTAATTTTTCACTGTTTTCCACCTGGTAGCGTTTCAGGCCGGTTCCGTTTACATCCGTACCATTGGAAACACCCTCAAAGTGGATGACCTTGGACAGAGGCTGGTAAACAACCCTGTATCCGGCCTTTCTCACCTCAAAGGCCAGGTCCGAATCCTCGCAGTAGGCCGGGGCAAACCGCTGGTCAAAGCCGCCAATCTGTTTCCACAGCGCCGTGCTGAGAAGGATGGCTGCTCCTGATATATAGTCTACATCTTTTACATAATTGTATTCTGCCTTGTCCGGGTCATCCAGGCGGCCATAATTCCAGCCTGAACCGTCGCTCCAGATAATGCCTCCGGCTTCCTGGAGACGCCCGTCCGGGTACACCAGCTTGGAGCCGGCCATGCCAATGGTGGAATCGGACTCAATCAGGTCCACCAGGGAAGACAGCCAGCCCTCTGTCACCTTGGTGTCATTGTTGAGGAACATGATATATTTTCCCCTGGCAGCCTTTGCAGCCTGGTTGCAGTTGCGCAGGAACCCCTGGTTGGTTTCGTTCCGGCAGATTACAAGCCCATCCACGTACCGCCCCAGTTCTGCCGTGGCATCGGTTGATACGTCATCGGCGATAATGACCTCATAGCTTACATCCTTTGTAAACTCCAGGATGGACTGGAGGCATGCATAGGTATAGTGCACCTGATTATAACAGGGAATCACAATGGAAACCATGGGTCCGTCCCATGTTCCGGCGCCTTGCCCTGAAGTTATATATTCTCCCCTGCCAGGCACCTGCGGAAATACCAGCCTGCCGTATTTAAGATATTCCCCTCCAATCCTAAAATCACCGTCTATCTGGTTGCGCCCCTCTTTGGTGGCGTACAGCCTGCCGTAGCGCACCGGATGCTTCACTGTGTTATAACAGTAGTTGAGTATCTTGCGTTTACGGGTGCCCCTTGGAAACGCCCGGTTGACCTGGGCTCCCAGCTTACGGCGGGCCTTGAACACAAGGGCCTCATGTCCGTTGAGATAGGTGGCCAGCTTGCCCAGCTCATTGACTTCATGGCGCAGGTCCTTAATCATCACTTCCAGATTCGCCACATGGTTATTGGTAAGGCGCTGAACCTCCTGTTCCTTGCGAATCTGAAGATTTTTTTCCTCAACCTCCGCCTGAAGCTGGTTGATACGCTCCCTTGCCTGTGAGAGAGCCTGGTCCGTCTCCTTAAGCTCATCCAGGGTCGTAACCTTCTGCTGGTAATTTACCAGGTATCCCTGGTCAGGGTCGCCATGGACATAGGACTGGAAGGAGGCTTCCATGGATGCGTACACGGACGCAAGCCCGCTTCCTATGCCGAACTCCTGTAAAAATTCTTCCAGGGAAGAATATGACATCAGGCCCTGGTACTTATAATAGAAATAAGCCAGATTGCGGTATTGTACAAAGCGGGCCGGAACCGGAAAATCAAAAACCCATTCGTAATCCAGACAGTATAACTGCTCACGCCCGTCCATTTCTGTTATCATCAGGTTCTCAAAAAGCCCGTCAATATTGCTTACTTTATAGGAAAAATCCTCTAAATCAGGAACCGTTCCAAATATATCTGTAAACTCCGGCGTCACAGCAAACGGAACTATCTGGTCCTCCGGCACATCATAGAGGAACGCAAGCCCTGCCTTAATGTCCTCCACCGGCGCCTTGCCGTCCCTGATGCCCTGCCCCAGACGCTCTGCCAGGGTTATGCCTTTCAGATACCGGAACTCCACCTTACTGCCGTCCACGGATATCTCCGGCTCCAGGATTCTGACTCTGGGATTGAGCCGGCTTAACTGCTGGTATTTTTTTCTCAGGGAAAGGATATGGATGCTCCCTGCCCTGCCAAGAGCAGCCTTTTCCACCCGGCGTTCCCCTTCCAGTTCCCGTATGCTGGTGCGAATCCGGAACTCTTCCCTCCTGGTACGGTTATATTTTGCGAAAATAGTATTCTCCTGTCCGCCGTCCCGGGAGGCTATAATCAGGAAGGAATTGGAAAACCGGCCGAAATCCTCTTCCTCAATCAGCCGGTCAAACACTTCCTCCTCATTGAGGCAGGCATACCGGGGGCTGTCATAGGAGACAGAGGAGCTGGTGATTTCCCCCTTTCCCGGCAGGTACCGGTCTGAGTAGACTGATATGGGCATTCTGTGGTCAGGTACGGGATAATAAAAATCCGCCTGGGTAAGACCTGCACTCCGGCAGGCTTCCTCTGCCTGCCTTCTGGTACAGAAACCTTCCTCATGGTTCCCCCCTGCCAGGTACCTGAGTCCCAGCGCATTTTCACAGGCAATAACCAGGCGTCCCTCCTGTCCCAGAAAGGAAGCGCCAAAAGCAGCCGCATCCCGGATTTCCTGGCCTTCCCTGAGTCCTGCAATGACCACAAGGTCATAGGACGGTCCTGGCCGGCTTTCCTCTGCATCCGCCCTAAAACCGTAGGTAATGTTGCTGTAATCCTTGTTGCGCTCCCGGTTTACGGCAAGGTTTTCATCCGCCTGGTCCATAACCGTCACATGGGCGCACCTGGACGCCAGCAGCCCTGTCAGAACACCATAGCCCGAGCCAATCTGAAGCACTTCCCGGCTGCCCGTAAAATCCAGCCATTCCAAAAGATTTTCCCTTATATCAGACAGCGCATGGAGCACCTCCGGCCTGGACTCATTGTCCAGGGCCCTCCTGATGCCCTCAGGACTGCTTCCGTATTGTTTCAATAAATCTAATATTTCATAACTGATATCCTTCATGGAAAGTTGTAATCCTCCGTTCACAGTTGCGTGCCCTTTACCGGCCTCCGTCATTTCGGCCTCCATCATTTCGGCCCCGCCATTTAAGCTCCGTCATCTAGGCCTCCGCCATTTCGGCCTCCACCTTCTCAGCCGTCACCTGGGACTCCATGTCATACACCCCAACTGTGTTCTTATTGGAAATAACCGTAATATTGGTCACATTGTAGAGGCGGTGATACACCACATGCTCACCCTGCTCAAATCCGGTGCAGCTCATGCTCAGCAGATATTCCCCGCCCTGGAGTGTCATTTTCTGTGTGAATTCCACCACATACTCATCCCCGCGCTTCACAGGCTTAATGTCAGCCCCTTCAAACATGGTGTTGGTGCCGGTAAGCTCCGTACCCTTTTTATCCTTTATGGTGTAGGTGAAAATAGGGGACTGTATCTCCGTATTAAAATGAATCCGTTCTTTTATGGTAAACATCTCCCCTTTTAACAAAAGATTGGTAATATTTCCCCTCTCGTCAAAAAGACCCAGGTCCACAATCTCGGCCCGGCCGTCCCCGTATTCTGTGCGGTCATAATTAATAGTCAGCTGGTCCTTCATGAAACGGCTTTCCTCTAATCCCATACCGCCGGAAAAATCAGACATCTCCACATCTCTGCTGCCGGATACGCCTGATTCCTGTCCGGCTGTCTTAGGGCAGCCTGACTCTGTCCCGCCATGGTTTCGGCCGTTTTTCTGTTCTTCCCTTCCTTCTGCGTTATGGTCCGGACCGTCTCCGTTATCATCCAGTCCATTTCCGCCAGGCAGCCCCTCTCTCCGCTGTCTCTCCCGTTCCAATTCCGCCTTTAAGGCATCCAGCTGTCCGGCCAGAATCTTCTTATACATATCCACTACGCGGCCCGCAGGACCTTCTGCGATAAATTCCCCCTTGTTCAGCAGCACAACCCGGTCACAGTATTTGATGATGCTTCCCATATCGTGGGTCACCATAAGAATAGTGGTCCCCTTCTGGCGGATTTCTTCCATTCTGCGGTAACATTTTGACTGGAAGAACACGTCGCCCACCGAAAGGGCCTCATCCACAATGAGGATTTCCGGGTCTACATTGATGGCCAACGCAAAAGCCAGCCGTACAAACATACCGCTGGAATAAGTCTTCACCGGCTGGTACACAAAATCCCCGATTTCCGCAAATTCCAGGATATCCTGAAGCTTGGCGTCCATCTCCTTTTTCGTGTAACCCATCATGGTGCCGTTCATATATATATTTTCAATGCCTGTATAATCCATGTTGAATCCGGCTCCCAGCTCCAAAAGAGCAGATATCTTGCCGTCCACCTTTACCTCCCCGGTGGTAGGGGTGAGAACCCCGGTAATGATTTTTAAAATGGTGGACTTGCCGGAACCATTGGTGCCGATGATTCCCACGGTTTCCCCCTTCCTTACCCGGAAGGAAAGCTGGTTCAGCGCGTAAAAATCCCGGTGGTAATTCTTATGGGAAATACTCATGGATTCCTTCAGACGGTCAATGGGCTTCTCATATAATCTATATACCTTGGTCACATCTGCAACGTCTATGGCATATTTATTGTCCTGTTCTTTCACTGACATAACATTCTCCATCTCTATGCATACTTCTCCACTTTAGGCATAAGTATAGCATACAATGCAGGATTTTTATACCTCAAACCATATTTTTCAAAAAAAGTTAAGAATCCCCTTGACATATATAACTGTATATATTATAGTTACAGTATGAACTGTATACGATTTAATTACAGAATAGGAGGAAACACATGAAAGGTACGATTTTTACGGCTGTCCTTATATGCAGCGCCATACTGGCAGCCTGCAGCCCCGCTGCCCCCAGGGAAGCCATGGCTTCTACACAAAGCCCGTCTCAGGCCGCCGCAGAAGAACAGGCTGCTTCCGGCATGGCGGAACAAAGGCAGTCATCTGCTGAGTCTGCTTCCCCTGATTCCGATGAGAATGCATACCATAAAATTACTGCCGGGGAAGCAAAGCAGATGATGGACCAGGGAAATGTTACGGTAGTGGATGTACGCACAGCGGAAGAATACGCGGACGGACACATACCCGGCTCCATTCTGGTTCCTGTGGAGTCCATAGGAGATACGAAACCGGAGGCACTTCCCGACACAGAGGCAGTCCTTTTAGTACACTGCCGCACAGGCATCCGCAGCAAGCGGGCTTCGGACCAGCTGGTGGAATTGGGATATAAGCATGTCTATGATTTTGGCGGAATTGTGGACTGGCCCTATGAGACAGTGAAAGAAAACTGACTTATATTAGAAAAGCTTAATACTGATGGTTTATATATAAGATTAAAGAATGAATGTTCGGTGACTTTTATCACATAACTCAAGTACAAAATGTGGTATCCTATAACTAATAGAGCAAAACACAAAAAAGAGAAAACCAGGAGGAAATAACAATGGAATTGAAACATTTAAATAAGGATGAATTTGAGCAGGCTGTCAATGCCGGTGATGAGCTGGTGGTTGTGGATTTCTTTGCAACCTGGTGCGGCCCCTGTAAGATGCTGGGTCCGGTGGTAGAGCGGGCAGCAGACAAATTTTCAGACGTACATTTTTATAAAGTGGATATTGACGAGGAAATGGACCTGGCGGCCCGTTTCCAGGTTATGAGCGTTCCCACCCTTATCTATTTCAAGCGGGGCGAGGTATTATCCAAATCAGTTGGTCTGGTTTCACCGTCAGATATTGATAATGAAATCAGCAAGTTAAAATAATAAGCCATCACACACTTTTTTGCATCCCCTTTTTGGCAGGCCGGTTCCTTACATGGACCCGGCCTGTGTTTTATCCCTGTTCTTTTAACTTTCCATTAAGCTTGGCATAAATCCGTTCACGTATCCATGGCTCCTGTGTGACCCGGGTCACCGAAACCATTTCCGCTTTATGATATCCTTAATACATCAATCAATTATGAGGTGTTTTATTATGAAGCATTTATCCAAAAATCTTGCCTGTGTAGATGCCGGGGCCTGCGTGGCCTGCGGCTGCTGCCTTAAGGTATGTCCCCGCCAGGCTATTTCCGTGTTTAAGGGTTCCTTCGCCGTGGTAAACCAGGACGCCTGCGTGGGATGCGGACTCTGCGCAAAGGAATGTCCGGCCAGTGTAATATCCATCCTGCCCCGCAGTCCGCAGGATTACGAATCAGTCCATACAGGAGGAAACTGCCATGAATAAGTCAGCCTTAAAAATCAAAAAACACTGGTATGATTACCTTTGGATTGCATCCCTGCTTTATCTGTTCCTGGGCTTCTTCAACATCATGTTTGCATGGCTGGGCCTGATTTGTTTCCTGGTACCGCTGGGCATCTCCATTGCCACCGGCTCCAAGCTTTACTGCAACCGCTACTGCGGCAGGGGACAGCTGTTTTCCATTCTTGGCCGTAAACTCCACCTGTCTTCCAACCGGGAGATGCCCAGATGGATGAAGTCCAAAGCCTTCCGCTATGGTTTCCTTGTATTCTTCCTGGTTATGTTCTGCCAGATGCTCTTTAATACCTACCTGGTGTTCAGGGGAACATCCGGCTTAAAACAGGCCGTCACATTGCTCTGGACCTTCCGTCTGCCCTGGCAGCACGCCTACCGCAGCACAGGACTGCCCCTGTGGACCGCCCAGTTTGCCTTTGGGTTTTACAGCGTCATGCTGACCTCCACTATCCTGGGCATGGCCACCATGGCGCTGTTCCGTCCCCGCTCCTGGTGTGTCTATTGTCCCATGGGGACCATGACCCAGATGATATGCAGGGCAAAGGCAGGCGGCTGTTCCGCTGCAGCTTCCCAAGGCGGCTTTTCCGGGTGCAGCTCCGCCGAATGCGGGACCTCCGGGTGCAGCTCCATTCCGTCAAATGACCACTTTGCGTAACCCGTTCCCCCACTGCCGGCAGGTCCACCTTACCGTTTCAGCCTTTGACAAAATACAGGAAATTGTCTACACTATAAGAATATATATAATTACACCCTGTATTTAACCCAAACCGTAAGGAGGCCCTGTCCGCCATGAACCGTACAGACCGCAGCATCACAGAAACCCTGAGAACAAGCTACCCCTTCTGGGAAAAACTTACCGATTCCCAGAGGGAGCAGCTTAAAACCAGTTCTTTTATCCGGGATTATGGGCCCGGAAGCTTTGTACACAGCCGTTCGGAGGAATGCCTGGGCATTCTGATAGTATTGTCCGGGCAACTGCGCACCTATATACAATCCGAGGAAGGCCGGGAAGTCACCCTGTTCCGTCTGGGGCCAGGCGAGGTATGCACCCTGTCCGCCGCCTGCATGATGCAGGAAATCACCTTTGATATCTTCATTGAGTCCATTGGCAGTTCCGCCCTTCTCATCACCAGCGCCTCCGGTATCCGCCGTCTCATGGAGGCAAATATATATGCGGAGAACTACATCTACCGCCAGACCGCCGAACGTTTCTCCGACGTCATGTGGTCCATGGGCCAGCTTCTCTTTTCCAGCTTCGACAAACGGCTGGCCGCTTATCTGGCGGATGAACAGATAAAACTGGGCTCTGATGTGATTTCCACCACCCATGAACAGATAGCCAAGAACCTGGGCACTGCCAGGGAAGTGGTGTCCCGTATGCTCAAATATTTTGAAAAAGAGGGCCTGGTCGCCCTTGGCCGGGGAACCATTACCATAAAAAATATATCCGGCCTGAAAAAACTGCTGTCCTGAAATACCTGCAGCCCTTGTGCACCGTCTATTCCATATCCCCCTCCTTGCACAGCTCCATCAGTGTCCTGGCGCTTTGGGGCAGGAATTTATTCTTGTGGTAAATCACCGAAAACTTCCGGTTCAGGGCAAGTCCCTGTATCCTAAACTCAGCCAGCTCCCCGTCCTGTATGGCCTGGCGCACCAGGAAATAAGGCAGGATGGAGATTCCCAGCCCTGCCTTCACCCCCTGGAGGATTACCTGGTTGCTGGCGCTCTGCCATATGGGCCGGACATTCAATTCCTGCGCTGCCAGAATACCGTCAAATATCTCCCTTCCAGCACTCCCCTTTTCCCGTAAAATGAAATCCTGGTTTCTTACCTCTGCCAGCTCCTCCAGGGTCTTTCCCGCAAATTCATGGCCGGCCGGACATATAAAGGCCAGCCGGTCCCCCTCAAAGCTTTCGCTCAGTATAAAGGGGCTGTGAGCCGCCCCTTCTATAATTCCCACATCAATCTCATTGTCCAGAATCTGCTGTTCAATGGTTCCTGAATTGGCAATAAATGCCTCTACCTCCAGGGCAGGATACTGCTGTTTCAGTCTCTTGATGTATCCGGACAGCAGATAGGTCCCTATGGTGATGCTGGTTCCCACCTTAAGCCGTCCTATGGCGTCCCCGTCCCGTACTCCCTGCTCCATCTCATCCAAAAGGTCTATGATATGCCTGGCATACTGCAGGGCCCTGCGGCCATTATCCGTCAGGTACAGCTTGCGGGAAATACGGTCAAACAGCTTTACCCCGTAGTATTCCTCCATCTCCGAGATGGCCAGGCTGATGGACGGCTGGGCAATGAAAAGCTGGGATGCCGCAGCCGTCATACTGCCTGTCTCACATACGGTGACAAATATTTTCAGATGGCGAAGTGTCATGGTCCTCTTTTCCTGAACCCCATACGGCCGGCAGCGGATGCAGCCTTAAAATTAGCCATATGGTTCATCTATAATAAATTTATAATACTTATTATTTAATTATAGTATTTTACATATGTATTTTCAAGCTGTATAGTATATAGAGGAAAAAACAAATACATTTGTATCGTTAGGAGGATACCGTCATGGTAGTTAACATAAAATCAGGAAACCATGCCTCATCCGGGGTACCGGGACACGGGGGCAGCCGCAGTTCCCTTCTGGTCAAACTATTTCTTTCAACCTTGTACCTGAGCGCCTTTACCTTTGGAGGCGGTTACGTCATTGTCACGTTAATGAAGAAAAAATTTGTGGATGAATACCATTGGATTGATGAACAGGAGATGCTGGACCTGGTGGCCATTGCCCAGTCCTCCCCCGGCGCCATTGCAGTCAACGGCGCCATTGTGGTGGGCTATAAGCTGGCCGGAATGACAGGCGTACTGACCACGGTCATTGCCACCGTCATCCCTCCCTTTACCATACTTACCCTGATTTCCTTCTGCTACGCGGCTTTCCGTTCCAATCTTTTTGTGGGATGGATGTTAAACGGAATGCAGGCCGGAGTGGGCGCTGTCATTGCCCAGGTGGTCTGGGAGATGGGCAGCGGCATTGTAAAAGACAGGCAGTGGATATCCGTCCTGATTATGGCTGCGGCCTTTATGGCCAATTATGTGTATAATGTCAATGTTGTCCTGATTATCCTTTTGTGCGCCGCCATAGGCGTGGTTCGGACTCTTTCTTCTGAGCGCGGGAAAAAAGGAACAGAAGGAGGTGCCCAATGATTTACCTTCAATTGTTTTTAAGCTTTCTCCAGATTGGAGCATTCAGCTTCGGAGGCGGATATGCTGCCATGCCTCTGATTCAGAATCAGGTGGTAACTCTCCATGGCTGGCTGAACCTGGCTGAATTTACAGACCTGGTCACTATTTCCCAGATGACTCCCGGTCCCATTGCCATCAATGCAGCCACCTTCGTGGGCACCCGCATCGCCGGAACGCCCGGAGCCCTGGCAGCCACTGTCGGCTGTGTCCTTCCATCCTGTATCCTGGTCACGCTTCTTGCAAAAATTTACCTCAAATACAGGGATTTAAGCCTGATTCAGGGCGTCCTCAAATCCCTGCGCCCTGCCGTGGTAGCCATGATTGGGGCAGCCGGCGTCAGCATACTGGTCACTGCCTTCTGGGGACTGAACGGATTTTCCCCTGAACTAGGCGCCCTGAACCTGCGTTCCGTCTGTATCTTCCTGGGAGCCATGATACTGCTCATACGTTTTAAAATGAATCCCATCCTGGTGATGGTGCTGTCAGGACTGGCTGAAACAGCCTGTCAGCTGGCAATGCGGGCAATGCAATATTAGTCCCCATTGACTTTAAGGGGATTCCGATATAGAATCGAGTCAGTAAATCAGACAAAATTCCGGGAGGATTCCATGTTGGCGGAATGTATTACACTTGGATTATTTCTGGCAGGTCTTGGACTCTGCATTTTTACGGGCATACAGATTCTGTATGCCCTGTTGTTCGGCCTGTTCTGTTTTTCTGTCTACTGTCTGTGGAAGGGATATTCGGTAAGGGAAACCTGCGCCATGTTGTGGGAAGGCATTTCCCAGGTGCAGAATATCCTTATTATTTTTGCTTTTATTGGGTGCCTGACCGCTGTCTGGCGAATCTGCGGCACCATACCCTATATTCTCTACCATGCGGTCGGTCTGATAAACCCTAAATATTTCGTGCTCTGCACCTTTCTCCTGTGTTCTGCCATGTCCTTCCTCACAGGTACCTCCTTTGGCACGGCCAGTACCATGGGAGTCATCTGTATGCTCATTTCTAATGCAGCCGGCCTCAGTCCCCTTCTTACAGGGGGCGCCATTCTCTCCGGCAGCTTTTTCGGGGACCGCTGTTCCCCCATGTCATCCAGCGCCCAGCTGATATGCAGCCTGACCAGGACAGACATTTATCTGAACATGAAGCTGATGTGCCGCAGCAGTGCTGTTCCCTTAGCCCTGACCTGTCTCCTGTACGTGGTTCTGGCCTCGGGTTCCGGTGCTCCGGTGGATAAGGGGCTCACGGACTTGTTCAGGGCGAATTTTTCCCTCCACTGGTCTTCCATGCTTCCGGCTGTCCTGATTCTGGTTCTGGCTCTGCTCCATGTGGACGTAAAATATGCCATGGCAGCCAGCATAACAGCCGGCGCCGCAGTATCCCTGATTATCCAGGGAACCTCCCCGCTGGTCCTGCTCCGCTGCCTCTTAAACGGATATGAAGCAGAGGCCGGGACACGTCTGGCCCAGCTGTTAAACGGCGGCGGCATACGCTCCATGGTAAAGGTGGGCGTCATCGTGCTCATATCAGCCTCCTACTCCGGAATCTTTTCACATACCTGCCTGCTGTCCGGTATAAAGCATGCGCTTTTACGGTCTGCCCGGCGTTTCACTCCCTTCGGCACGGTTCTTCTGACCTCGGTTCTCTCCTGTGCGGTCAGCTGCAACCAAAGCCTGGCCGCCATACTTACCTGTCAGATGTGCGGCGGACTTTATCCCCAAAAAGAAAAGCTGGCCCTCGCTCTGGAGGACACAGCCATTCTCATTGCAGCCCTGATTCCCTGGGGCATTGCCGGCACTGTGCCTGTGGCCGCCATCGGCGCTCCCATGGAATGTATGTTTTTTGCTTGTTACCTGTATCTGGTTCCTGTATGGAACCTGCTGTCCGCCCTTTACCATGACCGGACGCGTACCGAGAGGACTGCGTCCATATCTTCCTCCTAACATACATATTCCGGCGTCTCAAGGGGATAGAGGCTCAAATTCCCATAGCCTACCTGCTCACAACCGCCTTGTCACTCTTTATCATTTCCCTTTTGTCCCTGCCCTCAGGGACAAACCGGAACACCACAAATTCCACATCCTCATCGGTCTCGTTGGCAAAGGTGTGGACTGAGTTCCCCACCCGTACTATCTCCTGCTCATGGACCCTTCTTGTCCTCTCCTCCCCATCCTCCAGCCACCGGCAGGTCAGCACTCCCCTGGTTATGAGAAGGCACTCATCAATCAGGGTATGATAATGCCATTCCTGTGTGCTTGCCGGTGTGATTCGGTTCAGGTGAATCTCGGATTCCTCAAAAATATGGTAACTAACATGGGTTCCATTTGGCTTATCTACGGTTATGGCATCTTCCATGCCTGAAAAACTGATTGGCCCCATAGGCTGGCATCCTCCTTTTCCCTCCGTCTCAACGGTTATCTCCAGTTTACCGCCTTCGGGCACACGCGTCAATCCTTTCCCTGCTTTCCGCCTGTCCCCGGACAATCGCCCTGTACTCATCCTCCCAATCAT
The DNA here is from genome assembly GCF_015556325.1 of Clostridium sp. 1001283B150225_161107_B6. Taxonomy (NCBI): domain Bacteria; kingdom Bacillati; phylum Bacillota; class Clostridia; order Eubacteriales; family Clostridiaceae; genus Clostridium; species Clostridium sp. 1001283B150225_161107_B6. The sequence continues at coordinate 109,880 of NZ_JADNMD010000003.1, forward strand.
GCTATAATAAACATGCCTTAACACACAAAAAACAATCAGAACAGGGGAATCCGCCATGGAAATTATTCAAGTAAAAGAAAACAAAAAGAAATACCTGGACCTGCTCCTGCTGGCAGATGAACAGGAGGATATGGTTGACCGCTACCTGGAGCGGGGCGATATGTTTGTGCTGTCAGACGGTTCTGTCCGGGCAGAATGTGTGGTGACAAACGAAGGTCCGGGCACATATGAGCTTAAAAATATAGCGACAGCCCCCCTGTTCCAGAGACAGGGATACGGCCGCCGCCTGATTGAATATCTTTTTAACCATTATCCGGATTTGCAGACCCTCTATGTGGGAACCGGGGACAGCCCTCTCTCCCTGGACTTTTATCATGCCTGCGGTTTTAAAGATTCCCACCGGGTGGAACGCTTCTTTACCGACAACTACGACCATCCCATCATTGAGGACGGCATCCAGCTGGTGGACATGGTCTATCTGAAACGGGAACGCGTCCGGGACTGACTGCATAAACCGGAATTGTTATAATTGTTATTTAAGCCTCTAAACCTGGCTTCCAAATTCCTTCAGCCACTTTCTCCGGGCCTTATAATCCGGCAGGATTCGTTCCACCTCAGCCCAGAACCGCTGTGAATGGTTCATCTCTTTTCGGTGGGCCAGCTCGTGCACCACCACATAATCCAGTATCTCCGGAGGCATGAGCACCAGCTTCCAGTGAAAACTCAGATTTCCCTGGGCGCTGCAGCTGCCCCAGCGGGTCTTGGCTGCCCGCACAGCTATACGGCTGTAATCCACTCCCATGCGCTCTGCAAAATAGGCGCAACGGTTCTCCAGCAGCTTCCCCGCCTTCCTGCGGTAAAGCTTTTCCAGCTCAGGGTCCTTCTCATAGTCCCGGACCGGTCTGGCTTCCTCCTGCCTGCGCCTCTCCATAATCATAAACCATTTCTGCACAATCCAGTCCTGGCGCTCCTTTATGAAGTCCGTCACATACTGGTTGGGAATACGCGCAGGCACCCTGGCGTACACATGGCCGTCCGCCTTGATTTCCAATCCAATGGTGCGCCGTTTGGAGTAGACCACCTCCACGGGAATGATTCCCTCCTGGTCCCCATGGCGCCAGCTAATCTCCACTTTCTGTATCATAAAACGCTCCTCACCATCCCGGAGCACAAACTGCCGTTCCTACAGGACATCGGAAAAATGAGGCCGGAGACGCTTGAACATCTTAAGGCCCAGCAAAAGCACTGCCGCGGTAAATCCCCAGTAATAAAGGGTCAGGGTGGGCCGTTCCCAGAACCAGTTTCCTGTAAGCATGGTATCCCTGTACCCGGCCACCACGTAATAAAAAGGATTCAGCTTAAACAGCACCTCCACCCATTTTCCCGCTCCGGTAAACATGGATTCATGGTACATGATGGGAGTCATCCAGATACCGAACTGGAGACAGATGCTCACAATCTGCGCCATATCCTTAAAAAACACATTGACCGCGCTGGTAAAGAACCCAAATCCCAAAGCCAGCAGGGAGGCCGCCAGGGAATAATAAACCAGCTGAAACCATATGAGGGAAGGCATCCTGCCTATTATCAGATACATACCAAACATGATGACCACGAAAAAGGCGTGGACCAGCAGACAGGATATGAGCTTGATGATTGGCAGTATTTCCACCTTGAACACCACCTTTTTCACCAGATAGTTGTACTCCTGGAGACAGTTGGTTATGCTGTTGACGGATTCGCTGAAAAAGAACCAGGGCACAATGCCGGGCACCAGCCACTCCACGTATGTGAACCCCTCAATGGGAGGCGGGGATTTAAATCCCATTCCGAATACAACTGCGTAGATGCTGACCGTCACAATGGGCTGTATGAACATCCACACCACCCCAAAGTAAGAGCCCACAAAACGTTTCCTGAAATCAGCCTTGCCCAAATCCCATATAAGCTTCCGTTTTCCTATAATCTCTTTCATCAGAGAAAGCACATAATTCATATAAGTAAATTCCTTTTCATCAGAACTTGAAGGTATCCTTAAGACCGCTCCACTTTCTGTCCTTATCCGATATAATCAGCTGCATATCCGGTTGGATGGGCCAGTCCACCCCAATCTCAGGGTCGCTCCACAGCAGGCCGCCCTCATCACCCGGATGATAGAAGTCCGTACATTTGTAGGCAAATTCCGCTTCGTCGGACAGTACCAGGAATCCGTGGGCAAAGCCTTCCGGTATATAAAACTGTTTCTTATTCTCAGCGGAAAGGATGACGCCGAACCATTTTCCGTAGGTTTCGGAATCAGAACGCAAATCCACTGCCACATCGTAGACAGTGCCCCGCACCACTCTTACCAGCTTGCCCTGGGGATACTGCTTCTGGAAATGCAGCCCTCTCAGAACGCCCTTAACGGACATAGACTGGTTGTCCTGTACAAACACCATGTCAAGACCTGCTTCCCTGAAATCATTCTGGTTGTAGGTCTCCACAAAATATCCTCTCTCATCCTTAAAAACCGTTGGTTCAATCACATACAGCCCCTTGATGTCGCAGGGGGTTACCATAATCTTTCCCATAACTCCATTCGCTCCTTTTTTATTATCAAACACGCCTGACCGGTTCATTGGCATTTATCAGGCGTTATCCACATCCATCTGGCAATTCTATCACTTTATCCACTGACTGGCAAGTCCTTATGCACCTGCGGACTGCCAAAGTCCAATGCCCAATCCCGCATAGCCGCTGTATGGACCGCAGGAAATACGGGCCATGACGGTACTCCTGACAGCCTCTTCACACCCGCAGGCATACCAGGCTGAACAGACGCAGCACCACGTAGATATCCATGGCCGCCATGGCAAACAGCAGACCCCTGTCATCCCAGTCCGTCCGCACCACCTTGTCATTTTTCAGGGTAATAAGGAAAATGGGGAGCAGCGGAAGCAGATACCTGCCCTGGACTCCCTTTATGACATTGGAACTCACCGGCGTCCATGCCAGCAGCATGGAGAACATCAGCGCCCCCAGGCACACCAGGCAGAGAAACCAAATCCACAGACGGCCCTTCCACCGGATAAAAATGCTCTCTCCCGGTTTTCGCAGCGCCAGCATCACCAATATGGCTGTCAGCCCCAGTATAACCGCATAGGGAGTGTTGAGCACTGCATCCATGTTTCCCAGCGCCCCTCCAATCATGCCGGAATAGAGCTGTTCTCCCTGCCAGGCCAGGGTATTGTAACACATCTTAAGGACCAGCACAGGACTGTGAAGCAGCTGCCCGAAGGTATACCCTGTTTCCTCTGCCCAGGCTACATATCCCTGGTCAGCCTGGGTGTAAAGGGACACAGTCCTGTGGTTCACCACTGCCATGGCTGCTGCAAATGCTCCCAGCACCGAGGCAGCGGACAGACTCCATTTTCCCCATCCCCCGAACTTCCTCACAGGAATCAGGAGACAGTAACCCGCTATAACGCCATATACCATCTTACATGGTCCCATCACTGCCATCACCAGGGCCAGGGCAGCCACATCCCCCACCCGTACCCGCTCCGCCTTATAAGCCAAATCAAGGCAGACCGCAGCAAAGTACCCGCTGAGCGCTATAATCATTACATCGTAGGAAAAGGAGGCTGCCAGATGAAGCGTCATGGGAAGCAGGGCTGCACCAGCCGCCACTTCCTTTCCAAAGGGCATCCTGCGTATGGTCAGGCACCCCATGGCGGTGAAGAACACCAGGTTGAACAGGCGTCCCAGAAACAGCAGGCCCAGCCCGCCCAGGCCCAGTACCCTTCCCAGGGCAATCCCCAGGGCCTGGGGCACATAGGCCAGGGGCGTGGTGCGCACCGGCATCTGGTATGACAGGACGGTCCCGTCCTCACCGGTGCTTCCCAGCCCCCGTTCCTTCATGGTCCGGTATGTTCCCTCATCCAGCTTCTGCCCCAAAACCACAGCCGCGGTCTTGCTGTCAGCCATGGATTCATAGTCCATAACCCCTGTCAGGTCCTCAATAAAGACATCCTGGGACCGGATAAATACCCGCTCATCCTCTGCCCGGGCTGTCCTGCCCATCAGATAGCTGGAGAGCTGGTAAGAACTGATATAATGGCTCACCTCATCCGGAGCCGACAGGGGAGGGAGCACCACCATATACATGAGGCCGATTCCCATAGCTGCCGCCGGAAATATCCGGGCCAGTCCATACTCCCGCCGCACCAGAAACAGGTATCCCACTGCAGCCAGCACCAGAAGGGCGAAAACCATCAGCCCCGCGTACCAGCCGTAGAGGAAGCGGTCCCCTGTCTCCAGGACGCCGGCCCTGACATCTGTAAAATGCCACAGTCCCAGGGCAAGAACCCCGCAGGAGCCTCCCAGCCAGACAGCAAGGGTATGGCCGCGCAGCATTCCTGATTTACTCCCCGCCTTCTTACCTGCCATCTGCTTCCTCCCCGCCTGTTTTCCCTGTACTCACGTTTCTTCCTCCGGTTTCCCCCCTGCACATATCTCCCTTGCAGTCCCTGCCAGCCAGTTCCTCCTGTTCCAGGAATCTCTGTATCCTGCGCTCCAGTTCCTCCCTGTCCTTCTGGTCCAGTGCAATGCGCTGCACCAGCTCCTTCTGCCTGCTTTCCATCTGGGACATCTGAAGGGTCATGCCAAATACCTTTACAATCAGCAGAAAAATCATGAACAGGAACAGGAAATTGGGCGTGGAATAAATTCCCAGCAAATGGGCGCAGGCATCCGCCACAGCCGGAAACAGTGAGAACACCACCAGTATCAGGGCCATGATAACCCAGAACAGCGCTGCCTCAATCTGTACCTTAGCCTGCCGAATCTTCCGCATCATAAAAGCCATAGTCAATATAGAGACTATAACCAGAATCACTCTGAAAATCATTGTCATCATAGGATGAATCCCTGCCTTCTTTTGTTATTTCCCAGATACTGCATTCTCCGGCATACGGCTACTTCCAGTACTCCTTGTTCATGCTGCAGGCCGCGGCCAGCTTCACAGGCAGGAAACGGTAGCACCTGCCCAGACGGTAGCCCGCATATTTGAATCCGCTTTTTACAATCAGACCGGGCACCAGCCATGGACGGCGGTGGGACACAAGATAACGGGCTGTCTGCCTGACCAGACGGATTCCCTCGCCCTCTGAGCGGATGCCCCCAAAGACCTCCGGATGGTCTGCCTGGGACACAGCCAGGTCGAAATTACGGTGGAACTGGGCTGTACACCCATAATTGTGGGAATGGATAACCCTGGCCTCCGCCACATATGCCACAGCGTAATCATCCTGCAGCACTGCCTTCCCTGCAAATATCATATCTTCATTAAATATAGTCTTACTGATAAAACCGCCCTGGAACCAGAACTTTTCCCTGTCATAGGCGCAGCATACGTTGGAGGCAAAAAAAGTCTTGATGCCCAGCCGCCCCAGGTCCTCCTTGGTCTTGATGCAGCTCTCCTCCGGATAATTAAAGGACCGGGTATAGCGCTCCGCCATGGCGCAGTCCTTATCCGGCAGCTGTCTGGCATAGGCCATGATAACCGATTCCCCGCCGGGCCCTCTCTTTTTAAAGGCAGCGGTCAGGTTCTCAATCAGCCTTTCATCCGCCGGAACCGCATCATCTGTCATGAACACCATAATATCCGCCCTGCTGTAGCGGGCTCCCCTGTTTCTGGTGGCGCCGTGGTCAAACTCCTCCTTGGACAGATGATGCACTTCCAGATTGGCGATTCCCTCAAAGCCCTTATCATTCCAGTAGGACTGCTCTGTATTCATAACAATAATCTTACCTATGGGATAAGTCTGCATGGAAAGCATCTTCAAAAGCCTGGAGAACTTCTTTCCCGGCTTGTAGGTGGGTATGATTACATCCACCCGCAGCCCATGCCTTCTCTCCCGGACATCCGTCGCCTCAGTATTACGTGTTACTTCCTCCATTACCGGCATTCTCCTTTTTCTCACTCTGATAGGCGCCCGCCGTATGCAGGCCGAAACCCATCACTAATCCCATCATAAGCAGCAGATAGCAGCCTGCCGCCCCATTAATCCCAAATTTTGATACCAGAAAGCCGGATAATACCGCAGCCGCAGCCGCAGCCGCCAGATATACGGTGAATATCGCTTTCTGCCTGCGCATGATTACAAGGGCATAGTACATCAGGTTGGCCAGGGCATAGAAGCCGCCTCCCAGCACGATGATGATGAAAGCCCCGAAATAGCTGACCAGCCTTCCCTCATAACCGCTTCCAAGAATCATCTCCATTACGGACAGCACCCATCTTCCCAGAACAGCAGTGGCTCCCACTGCCAATACCGTAAGTCCCAGAATAATGGCGCCGATGTGCATAAGCTCCTTTTTAAAGCAGTCATAGTCCTTTCCGGTCCACAAATCCGTAAGCCTGGTCAGAAAGGGCCGGATTACAAAGTTGGCTACCATATAAATAACAGAGGTAGGCATAAAAATCAAGTTAAAATATCCCGACGCAGCGTTGTTCATCCTGGCGTCAATGGCATATTTGGCCGCGGAGAACACATAAAAGTCCAGAAACGCTGATATGAACAGGAATAAGGTGCTCCTAAACAGCCTTCCAGTCTTTCTCTCCCCCTTGTCCCAGTCCACTGCAGGCAGGGCGTGGATGACATCCAGATTGAACAGCGCGATTCCCACGGCCTGGGCAGCCACCGCAGCCAGACAGGATAACAAAAGATGCTCAAATGCAGCCAGCGTCACCAGAAATACGCTGACCGAGAAAAGGGTACGGAAAAAATTGGATTTTCCCGTCAGATACAGGCTTCCCTGCCGCTGGAACTCCGACTCATATACATCAGCATACCCATCTATTACCTTGTATATGACAAGCAAAATGAGAATCATGCATTTGTCCGCTGTGTAGCGCCCCATGCCGTGCATGAAGGTGAGGAATAGGGCCCCTGCTGCCAGGGCCATGACACAGGTGATATTCCTGTGCTCCAGGTAATCCCCGAAGGAATACTCGCCTGTCCCGTCCGTAATCTGGAAGGGGCGGATGCCAAAATAGGCCACTATGAACATCTGCTGTCCCAGAGTGGAAAATCCAAAGGAAAATATGCCTCCCTGGTCATCTCCCACCACCCGTATGACCAGAAAAGACAGAACCATGCTGGCCAATGCATAGACAAAACTCCCTGCAATATTCCAGACCACGTTCTGCCGTCCGATATCCGTTCCTTTATATAGTAAATGTTTTGTCAGATTTTTCATGATGTTCTCCAAGCTCCGGGGATGAATTTTCAAACAGGCCCTAGCGTTTCCTGAAATTCTGAATCATAAGGATGGAAATCAGCATCCTGGCCATATAGTGAACGGCTGTCAGCGGCTTTAAGTAGCTCTCTCCCTCCAGCCTTTCGTCAATGGTCACCTGCAGTTCCGCCACCCTGGCTCCCTGTTTAATCAGAAAAGAAACCGTGTCCGGCTCCGGCCCGTAATTCAGGTTAAGGGCAAATTCCTCTATCATTTTACGGTTGAACATGCGCATACCCGAAGTGGGGTCCGTCACCCTGGTGCCTGTGGTGAGCCGGATGGCGCCGCCTATGATTCTGCTTCCAATCATCCTGGCCGACCATCCCTTTTTCTCCGACACAAACCGGGAGCCGATGACAATGTCATACCCCTCCTCCATCTTCTGTCTCATGGCCTCAATATACTCCGGCCTGTGCTGTCCGTCCCCGTCAAACTGGATGGCGTAGCGGTACCCCTTCCTGTAGGCGTATTTCATTCCTGCCTGAAAGCAGCCTGCCAGTCCCAGATTCACAGGCAGGTCCAGAAGGTTATATCCCCTTTCCCTGCAGATTCCGGCTGTGCTGTCCCTGGAACCGTCGTTCACCACCACATAATCCAGCTGGGGAAAGCCCCGGACCAGGTCCTCCACCACCCGCTGTATGTTCTTTTCCTCGTTATAAGCCGGTATCACCAGCAGTACCTTATCCATGTTCGTCTCCTACATTCCCCTGATGATGCCGCAGATACGGTCCACATCCTCCGGAGCCAGGTCAGCGTAGCACGGCAGCGTCAGCACCCGGTCCGCCACATAGGCTGCCACCGGCGTGTCCTTGGAGGAAAACCTGCCCTCATAGCACTGGAAATCATTAATCAGGGGATAAAAATATTTCCTGGGGTATATTCTGTGCCCGGCCAGGCAGTCGTATACCTGGTCCCGGCCGGCCTTAAATCCTTCGAACAGCACAGGGAAATAGGCGTAATTGGGCGTAAGCCCTTCTTTGAACGAGGGCAGCCTGATGCCCGGTACGCCTGAAAGGCCGGATAAATAGCGCTCCACCACCAGCCTGCGCTTTTCTATCTCCTGATTCAGGTGATGCAGGTTGCAGAGCCCCATGGCTGCCTGGAATTCGTTCATCTTGGCGTTTCCGCCCACCCAGACCACATGTTCCTGGTCCACAATCCCGAAGTTCTTAAGACAGTTCAGGCGGTGCTCCATCCAGTCCTCCTGAAAGGTCACTGCGCCTCCCTCAATGGAGTTGAACACCTTGGTGGCATGAAAACTGAAGATACTGGCATCCCCAAACTCAGCCACGCTTTTCCCTTTATACCGTTCCCCAAAGGTATGGGCTGCATCGTATATCACCTTCAGCCCGTGTTTCCTGGCTATGGCCTCAATCCGCTCCACATCGCACAGATTTCCGTACACATGGACCGGTATGATGGCCGAGGTCTTATCCGTAATCAGGGATTCAATTTTTTCCGCATCCATGGTGTAATCCGTGGGATTGATGTCGCAGAACACCGGAGTCAGGTTGTTGCGCACAATGGCGTGGGTGGTGGATGCAAAGCTGAAGGGGGTGGTAATCACCTCCCCGGTAAGTTCAAGGGCCTGAATGGCCATCTCCAGGGCCATGTGCCCGTTTACAAACAGCACCATGTTCCGGATGCCCATGTACTCCTTGAGCTCCTGTTCCAGCTGTTTGTGAAAATCTCCCATATTGGTCAGCCAGGCGCTGTCCCATATGGGTTTTATCATCTCTATATATTCTTCGTAAGAAGGAAGGGAGGACCGGGTAACCAGTATCTCCTTCTCTTTATCTTCCTGTCCGTTCATAGGTCGTTTCGTCCTTTCCTGTATGCCGTCCCGCATTCCGTAGCCGGCTGCCGCGCCGTTCCATCCCCGGCGCCCTACCACCGCATCCTGCACACCACGGTCAGGAACCACACCTCTGCCAGGATAAATCCCAAAATAATCCTGGCCGCAGCCATACCGGCGGGTCCGGTTCCCAGATACTCCTTATAATAGTACAGCTTGCTCCGGTGGAGCAGTCTCTGCTTATCCACGATTCGTTTAAAGCTTTTATCAATGCTGACAGAATGGGCGTGGACATAGGACTGGTCTGTTGCCAGCACGGTCTTAAGCCCCATTTTCCTGAACTTCTGTCCCAGCACCTTCTCTTCATAATACAAAAAGATGCGTTTGTCAAATACTTCTTTTATTTCTCCCGGCGTGAGAAGGCCTGTTTTCAGCATAAAAAAGGACCCGGGAACCGCATCCACCAGGCGGCAGTCCTCATCCCCGGCATTTGGAAGCCTGTAGGCAGGCGTATTCAGCATGCCCTTAAACAGACGTCTGGTGACCAGCCCCGTATCCAGCAGGTCCTTCCACAGAGGCAGAAGGGTCCAGTAAGAAAACAGCTCCCTTCCCTGGGGGTCCTTCACCCTGGCCGAGGCAGCCACTGCGTCCCGGGTCCTGTCCAGAGCCTCCTTTACCCGCCCAATGCACCGGGGCGTCACATGGATGTCCGGATTGGCAATGATGACATAGTCCGCCTCCAGATAGCCTGCGGCGTAATTGATTCCCTCCTGGTTGCCCATACCGTAGCCGCCGTTTTGTTCCATGCGCAGCGCATGTACCTTTCCGCTGCCGTTCAGGGCTTGAAGGCGCTCCCATGAATCATCGGATGAATGGTTGTCCACCACCACCACGGAGTCCAGACACTCATAGTCCTTAACCTCCTCCACCAGGGACAGGGTGGTGGCCCAGTCATTATAGTTCAATATAATCATGCTTATCTTATCCATCGTCATTTTCCGCTTCCGGAGGCCTTCTGCTTCCTGCGGCTGTCCACCAGCCTCATGCCCAGCCTGCGGCTTATCCACAGCCTGAAAGCAGGGCACATAAGGCTCACATGGTTAAATACCCACCACATGTGCATGTACAGCCTCTTTCCCTCCTGTTTTGGGGTTCCCTTCCAGGGAGTCTTATCCAGATAATACTCGTAGAGTTTTCTGAAATGGTTGTGGTTTCCGGCTATCCAGGGCCTCTCATCCCCCAGATAATGGATGATGACAGGAGACATTCCCGCCTGCCTGTACCCATCCTCTCCCACCTCCCGGTAGGCCCTGCACATGGACACCAGTGTCCTGTACCTGAAATACCGGTAATTGGTAAAATAATTATATCGGACCGGCAGCGTCATGATTCTGCCTCTCAGAGCGCCGTTAATGGTATCCTGGTCACAGGCAAACAGGCTGCCCTGATGGCTTTTGTAAAATTCCAGCAGCTGCCCCAGCACATCCTGGTCCCTCCACGCCTCCAGGTCCATGAGCAGAACACCGGAATTGTAATAAGGCTCATCCTTCCCCATGCCGATGGATTCCTTCATCTCCCTGTAAACCGTTGGCTCCATCACCATGCCTAGCAGATGGTTTCCAAGCTCTGTCCCATACAGGGGGCGGATGCTTCCGTTGACAATGGTATCACAGTCCAGATACAATGCCTTCCTCACGTATTCCGGCAGCACCGCAGGGGCAAAGAGGCGGCCCATGGCGCTTATGTCAAATCCCCTGGTATCCACCTCGTAATCAAACCGTTCCCTCAGGTTGCCCAGCTCCGCCACATGAAGGCTGCGGCAAAACTCCCCGGCAACCGAGGCCAGACGTTCCAGACACCCTTTGCTCATTCCCACGGACAGGATATATATGTCCATCCGGGGGATGTTCCTGTTGTGGTCCAGAAGGGAATAAAGGGAGGCTGCCAGATGTCCGGCATACCCGTCGTTGGACGCATATATGATATTAACAGTTTCTGTATTCCAATCCATATTATGGCACCTATTTCTTACATTCTCTAGTCTTTCTAAGGTCATTTTGTTTACAATTTTACATTATAGCAGGTAAAAAGTAAATCACATCTGGAATTTTCCTGCCAAATATGATAGATTAAGACATGTATGGTAATCTATATAAAAATTCAGGAGGATGTTACGAATGAATAAGTTAACGAAGCGTGCTGTCGCAGCCCTTCTGTCCGGACTTCTGGTCTTAGGTCAGGCCGGACCCGCACTGGCCGCGCAGGATGATTCTAATTATGGTCCGGCTTTTTCCACAAAAGTCGAACAGACCTCCCCTGGTTCTTCAGACGGCCAGAGTGGGGACGGGCAGGGTTCCGGCCCGCAGGCAGTGGCCCCTGCCAACGCAGCCCCGGCAGAACAGTCCGATGGGGGCGGCGCTGCAGCAGACGGCAGCACCGCCGAGGCAGCAGCCGGCACGGACGGCGTGTCCTCAGCCGCCACGGACCAGAATGCGGCACAGGCAGCCGATGACTCGGCACAGGCCGACGCAGAGGCAGCCGCAGCAGCACAGTTTGCGGCAGAGGAGGCAGCCAGACAGGCAGCAGCCAACACACCCTATGTCCAGATTCAGGTACTCCGTCCGGATACCACATGGACTGACCCCGTGGTGGGCGACACCCCGGTGGAGTCAGAACAGGGTTTCCGTTCCATGTCCGTCTATCTGAACAACATCGTGGGCGACATCCTTTACAGGACATATACAAGCGCACATGGCTGGAGTGACTGGGCCATGAACGGCGGCCACACAACGGTATGGGATGACGGCGCCCTGGTAGAAGCCATCCAGATGCGTTTTATGGGCTTTGTGGGCAACACATTTGATATTTACTACTGCACGACCCTGAACGATGGGACCGAGTTAAACTGGGCGCGCAACAGCGCAACCGCAGGAACCATGGGTACAGGAAAGGTGCTGAAGGGCTTCAGGGTCTCCCTCTGGGGCAAGGGCGTGGAAGGCGCCGCCTACAACATGGAGAAACCATTGGAGGCAGCATTCCCGGACGGAATCCAGGTTGTGGACGGCGCAGTGGCATACAGCAGCGGCACCGGCGTTCCCTTTACCGGATGGGCCTGGAATGACAGGGACCGCTACTACTTTGTGAACAATGCGCCTGTAACAGGCTGGCAGTACATAGACGGTTTCAAGTATTACTTTGACGAGACCGGCAAGCTGCTGACTGATTTGGAACCGATTGTGGGCAACAGCGGCCCATTCCTCATCAGCATCAACAAGCAGATGAACTGTATGACCATCTTTGCACAGGACGGCGCCAACGGCTTCATCATCCCGGTAAAGACCTATCTTACCTCTACGGGACCTGATACGCCCATTGGAACCTTCCAGACTCCGGCCAAGTACCGGTGGCGTGATATGAACCACGGAATTTTCACCCAGTACGCAACGCGTATCTACAAGGGTTTCCTGATTCACTCCATCCTGTACAGCCGTCCGGACCCCATGACTCTGGACCCGCTGACCTATAACTATCTGGGAATCGCAGAGTCAGCAGGCTGTGTACGCCTCCTTTCCGGAGATGCCAAGTGGGTATATGACAACTGTGCCCTGGGCACCACGGTGACCATTTACAACTCGCCTAAGGCAGGTCCTTATGACCGGCCGGCCATCGAGTGGGTGATTCCGGGCGACCAGCATTGGGACCCCACAGACCCTCTCTTTGCCCAGCAGTAATTGTAAACAAGTAATCAAACATACAGCCAAAATGGCGGGGAACCGTTCATTGGAATCACTTTCCAATGAACGCCTTCCTCGCCATTTCATATACTGCCGGCATGGTGTGCTCAAATCTCAGAAAGAACCGCATCCTGGGCGTAAGCTCTTTATAATACCTTCTGTATCCGGGATTGAATATTTCCTCAAACCGCTTGGTGTTCACCATTGTCTGGTAATAAGTCCTGCGGGAAGCGCTCTCTGCCGCTTCCTTAAACCTGCCTCCCGTGGCCCTGTCAAACTGCTCATAAGTACGCTTCATGCGCTCACAGTAGGCCCTCTGCTTTCCCTCGTAGTCCCCGTTCTTTCCCTCCACTGTCCAGGAACCGGCCACGCCTACCCGGTAAGCGCTCATGGGCTCATCGAAATAATAACCATACCCATTTGCAGCCGCAATCAGCTGGATGGGCGTGTCTCCCACGGGACAGTCCACATAGTAATCAGGCAGCTCTTTTACCAGCCGGGCCGGAAAGGCCATGGACGACATGGCGTAGCCCGAAGGCTTGTCGATGATTTCCTCCGGCGGCAGGATACGGCTCTCCCTGTACGGCCTCATCTGCCCCTCTGTCAGCGCCTTTCCCACCAAATCTATCCTGGCGCTGTGGATACACAGAGTACAGTCAGGATGGGACTCCATATAATCCACCTGCTTCTGCAGTTTGTCCGGGGACAGGAAATAGTCGTCCCCATCGCACATAAAAATATACTTTCCCCTGGCCCTGGGAAAATTAAAGGCCCCGCTGATATTGTCGATACCCTGTGAATACTGGTTTTCAGTCTGAATCAGCGGCTTTACCTGGTCCGGATACCTGGCCGCGTATTCCCGGATGATATCGCTGGTTCCATCCGTAGACGCATCGTCATGGACCAGTATCTCAAATGCAAAATCCGTCTTCTGCATCAGAAAGCTGTCCAGGGCCGTCCTGATATAATTCCCATGATTGAATGTGACACAGTTGATGCTGGCCATTATGTTTGTATTTCCGGTTTCCATCCCGTCTCCCATGTCCTGTACCGCCTTCCTATGGTTCCACCCTGGTAATATATTCCTCGTATTTCCTGGCAATATACATGCCCTTGACACACTCAGCCAGTTCTATTTCCTGTCCCTCAAAGCAGCGCAGATGGTTTGTCACACAATCATATCCCGCCAGACAGGAAAACTCCACACCGCCGGAAAACCTGGGGTTGCACTCCAGCATGTGGCAGACGCCGTCCTGGTCCTCTATAAATTCCATGTTCACGCATCCCCTGACTCCCAGTAATCCTGCAATGGCCCGGCACTGTTCTTCCAGCTGCGGGTTTCTGAATACCAGGACAGAGGTTCCCGCGCCGTTGGGGGTCCGAAGAAGCTCCCTGCGGCAGACGGCCGCGCACGCCTCCTGCTCCGGACTGCGCACTACATCCACCGTTACCACCGTTCCCTTTATCATGGGCTGGACGATATAGCCAGAGGGGTCTGTTTCCTGCAGGAACCCTTCCATCTCGCGGCGGGAACCCACAAACTTAAGTCCCTGGCTGCTTCTCCCGTTATAGGGCTTGCACACGGCCGGATACCGGATTTCGTCCAGGCAGGCATCCTCCAGGCGCCTGGTAGGTATGGCAATCCCCTCCATATGCGCCTCCAGGTATTGGTACAGCTCCATCTTGTCGCGGCACAGGCCGATGCATGCCCTGTCCGACATGCATAAGATAACATCCATCTCACCGAATTCCGCACGGTGGAGGTTGAACACATCAATCTCCGCATCTGTCAGGGGAATGACGGCCTCTGCCCCTTCCTTCCGGCATATGGTCATCATCGCTTCCATAAACCGCTCTGTATCCGTTGCATAGGGAACCTGATAAAACACATCCACATTCCCGGCATCTGCAATCCATTCCCTGGGATATACATCGCAGCCTATGACCCGGATTCCATTTTCCCTGCATTTCCTGATGACGATATCAGCCGAAAAAGACCCTATAGCTGTCACAACCACTGTCCTCATTTTGCATTCCTCCTGATTGCTCTTTTTAATCCCTTTTCTTAATCCCTCTTTTTGATTGCTTTCCTCCCAACCGCTGCCATACCGGCCTCTCTCTTCCCGCTTACTTCCTTCCGGGCAGCCTGTCCATTGCCAGACCCCTGATATAACGGAACACCTCCAGTCCCAGGACCCAGGACGCCAGCGTGTACACCGCCGCCCCAAAGAAAATCTGCATTCCCAGTCCCAGCCATCCCGCGGGAACATGCCTTCCCGCCGCCATAACCGCTGCGGCCATAAGGATTGAAACAGCCACCGAGGGAATGATATCCCTCCACTGTTCCAAAATGCTGTAGTTAAGCAGCCGCTTATTGGGCCAAGCATTGATAAAGGTGCACAGGAAATCCGCCGCAGCCTTAAGAGCTACCAGCACCAGGGGATTATAGCGTATGCCCACCACCAGCACTGCCAGTCCCACCATCTTTTTCAAAATCTCCAGTTTAAGGAATATGTCACTGCGGCCCATGGCGTTCAGCGCCTGGAGATTGGCAATGTGTATGGGCCAGAAGGAATAGGCTATGCACATGATTTGCAGGAACGGAACACAGGGCAGCCACTTTTCTCCCAGCAGCAGCAGAACCATGGGGCGGGCCACCGCTATGAGTCCGGCCATCATGGGCAGCACCAGATAGGAGCTGACCGTGATGGCCCTGCGCAGCATGGACTTTACCTGCTCCGGCTCGTCCTGGCTGGCTGACAGTACTGGCAGCATTACGGACTGGATGGCGGCTCCCAGGTTGCTGACAATCAGCTTGGGGAACTGTTCTCCCCTGTTATAATTGCCCAGCATTGACTCGTTATAAATCCTGCCAATCACAAGCCCGTATATATTGTTGTACACCGTGTCCAGCAGGGAGGCGCACAGCAGTTTCCATCCAAAGGCGAACATGGTCTTAATCCGCAGAAAGCTGAACATAAGGCGGGGCTTCCAGCTGATGCTCATAAATAAAATCAGCATGTAAAAAAAGTAATACCCAATCTGCTGCCATACCAGAGCCCATACCCCCAGGCCCCTGAAGGCCATGAATATGCTGATGGCCCCGGAAATCATGGATGCCGCAAAGGAAGAAATGAACAGTCCCTTGAATTCCATGTTTCTGGACACATAGGCATTCTGTATGGAGATTACCCCTCCCGGAAACAGGACCACGGCCAGTACCCGCACCAGGGCCGTCATCTCCTGGTTGTGATAAAAGTAAGCAATGCCTGGCGCTGCCAGAAACAGCACCAGGTAAATGACAGCGGATACAGCCATGTTAAAGAAGAATACCGAAGAAAAATCCGTGTCATCCACCTTCCGCTTCTGAATCAGCGCAGTGCTGAAGCCATTCTGCACCAGCACATTGGCAATGGTGACAAATATGAGTATCACGCCTACCACACCGTACTCTTCCGGCGAGAGCAGGCGCGCCAGTATGATGGAAACCAGAAACTGGACGCCCTGGGCGCCTCCGTTTTCCATCAACTTCCAGAACAGGCCGTTTAGGACCTTTGTCGTTGTCTGTTTTTCACTCAATCCCTGTTTTCCTTCCTTTCTTTCCGGAACCGCATAACAGCCTGATTCCCCAAACGTCTCCTGAACAGGCTCTGGGTCAGTCCCCGATAAACAGCATCTGCCCCAGTGTCCGCAAAAAGGTGTTCTTAGTAAAGCCGTACTTCATGATAAGCCCCATCTTCCCCGGGCGGCTGCACCGGGGCAGCCTTATGAAAGCCTCCAGCGTTTCCCGCTGCTCCCGGCTTAAACGGCTGCCGAACATACGGTAAAAACAGTCCGCCTGTCCGAACATTTTCCTGTAATTCTCCCTGGCGCTGCTTCCGTCCTTTACACGGTCCCTGACAGAATCCAGGCTGTCCCCCTTCTCGGCTCCCAGGGCATTGCCGCCATGCTGCCTGTAATAGTACAGGGGACAGTCCACCCACCCTATCTGTCCGAAACAGGAGGCAATCAGGGCCAGCCAGGCATCGTGCATCAGACATACCCCGGGAAGCTCTCCCAGGAAGGGCAGCATTCCCCGGCTGAACATTACGGCGCCGCCGGTCACATTGTTCTGTACCAGAAGCTGGGGCAGGCGGGTGCGCTCCGGGGAGATTTTCTGATACCGGAAAAAACTGTCTGCCAGAGGCCGCAAATCCTCATCCGTCACAGTCAGGTCTGAATGCACCAGATAGGGCAGACCGCCCCTGCCCGCTGCCCTTTCCATGTCCTGCAGCTTCAGTGACAGCATCCGCGCCTTCTGAGGCATCCAGACATCATCCTGGTCGCTCAGCATAAAATACTCCGCCCCGGCCAGGCGCAGCAGGCGCTCACAGACAGACAGGCTCCCCCCCGGCTCATACTCCGACAGCAGGCCTTCACACACGCACAGCCCTCTCTCATCCGCTGCAGCGTCCCATGCCATTGTCCTGCAATCCGCCATCAGCTTAAGGATTTTCAGGAAATGGGCGGCCGCGCCCCCGGAAGGCTCCTTCCGGAAAAGCACCAGAACCCTGTCCCGGCAGCTCTCCTCGTATTCTCTCAGCAGTTCCCTGGTGCCGTCCGTGGAACCGTCATCCGATACCAGAATATGGATATCCCCGGCATCCTGTGCCAGAATAGAATCCAGCTGCTGTTTTATATATCTGCTTCCATTATAGGCAGCCACCAGAACTGTAATCATTTCGTACGTCTCTTCCTTCCATTCATCCATGGCAGCCGTGTCTCAATCAGCCATACCACCCCCGGCTCCACTGCCAGCACCAAGGCAAAAAGCAGGATATCCCACGGTGCGGCGCTTAGCACCCCCGGATAGGCCATCCTGCCGGCTGCCACCCTGAAACATGCAATGACAGGAACCAAATGGGTACACATGACAGTGAGGGAATGGGTCCCGTAATATGTAAAGAAGGGCACAAGGACCCTGCTGAAAATCCGCAGTTCCTTCCAGCGCCCATTTAAGCCCGATACCCTTTCCCCAAACATCAGTATGGTGACGGAGGAAAACCAGGCGGTCAGAATCCAGGACACCGGGTTCTTCATGGTCAGAAAATTAAAATCACACCCCGGAATCAGGACCGTGAGGGCAATACCAAAACACATAAGCAGGAATGCCGCCGCCAGGCCGGACAGGCCCTTTAAGGACCTGCATGCCCTCTGCCACGCATCGCAGGCAAATACGCCTCCCAGAGCAAGCAGGAAGCCCACCAGCCCCTTGATATACACCATGATGGGCAGATGAACGACACGCCACAGGGTGGTATCCTGCCTGGAGCTGTTGATACAGAGAATGAGGAACACGCTGGCTGCTCCCGCCGCACATGCCGCAATCCCCATGTTCCTGCGGCTGCCGTATATCATGTTTAACAGCAGCTCTGCTATGAAAATGCTGGGCAGAAACCAAAGTGTCTCCAGCCCCACCAAGGTGCCGGTATAATAGATGTCGGACATGAGTACCAGGAAGGTATACTGCTGGGGCCACACCAGGAATATCCGCGAGAGAATAAACAGCACACTGTAGCACACGTACGGAATTCCCAGGGATATAAGCCTTCTGCCTGCCATCTCCCGTGTGGATATGCCTGTCCTGTCCTTTCCGTAACGGAGCCCGTAGCGCCATCCTGTATAGACATAAAAAATAGCCAGCATGAAGAAACCATACCAGTCAGAGAGTATGCCAAGGCTGGTCTCAGCCAGACAATGGCTGGCCACCACCCCCAGCATTCCCATGCCCTTTGCCACGTCCAGATAGACCTGGCGGTCCTGTGTCTTAGTCATCTGCCGTATATCCTTCCTGTCCTTTATCCTGTCCTATCCAAATATTTCCTCTGCCCTGTTCATGGCGGACTCAATTACCTTGTCCATGTCGTAGTACTTATATTCTCCCAGACGGCCGCCAAACAATACATGGGACTCTGCCCTGGCCAGTTCCCCATACTTCTGGTACAGCTCCTGGTTCCTCTGGTCATTCACCGGATAATAGGGCTCCATGCCCTCCTGCCAGCTCACCGGATACTCCCTGGTAATTACTGTCCTGGGCTGTGTGCCGAACTCAAAATGCTTGTGCTCAATTACCCTGGTATACGGCGTTTCCCGGTCCGTGTAATTGACCACCGCCACTCCCTGGTGGTTTTCCTGGTCCAGCACCTGTGACTCAAAACGCAGGCTGCGGTATTCCAGCTTGCCGAACCTGTAGCCGTAGAACGCATCAATGGTGCCCGTGTATACCACAGTCTCTCCCAGGCTGTCATAATGTTCCCTGTGTTCCAGGTAATCCACTCCTGTCTCAATGTCGCAGCCCTCAAACAGCTTCTCCACTATGACGTTATAACCTCCTATGGGAATTCCCTGATAGGGGTCATTGAAATAATTGTTGTCATAAATATACCGCACAGGAATGCGTTTGATGATAAAGGCCGGAAGCTCCCTGCAGTCCCTGCCCCACTGTTTTTCCGTATATCCCTTGATTAATTTCTCGTACAGCTCCCTGCCCACCAGACGGATGGCCTGTTCCTCCAGGTTCCTTGGCTCCCCTGTGATTTCAGCCCTCTGTTTCTCAATGATGGCCTTTGCCTCGTCCGGCGTGGATATGCCCCACATACGGCTGAAGGTATTCATATTAAAGGGCATGTTGTACATCTGGCCCTTGTAATTAGCCACCGGGCTGTTGGTATAGCGGTTGAACTCCGCCAGGGAATTCACAAACTCCCACACCTTCCGGCTGCCGGTATGGAAGATATGTGCCCCGTATTTGTGGACATGGATGCCCTCCACGTCCTCACAGTACACGTTGCCGCCTATGTGGTTCCGCTTCTCCACCACCAGACAGCTCTTTCCGTTCTTCCTGGCATACCAGGCAAACACACCTGCATACAGACCGCTTCCCACCAATATATAATCATATTTTTTCATATCCGGATATACTCCTTTGCTCACTGCGCTCTCAGTTTTTTGTTCCCTCTGCTTCCCGTTCTCTTTGCTTTCACAATTGTACTATGTTTTACCGGAATTGTAAATGGATTATGTCCCCTGCCATCCCCTCTAAGCCGTGGAAACATAAGGAAACAGGACGGCATATGAAAATACGGAATAAGGACAGGTCCATCCTTCCCCCTGCGGAGGTTGGATACCCCTGTCCCTGCTTCCTGTTCTTGTTTCCTGTCCCGGCTAACCGGAGACAATAAATTGTTTCAGCGCATGCAAAAGCTGATGGAAATCAATGGGCTTTGCAATATGGTAATTCATGCCGCTGGTCAGCGCCCTGGCCACATCCTCTGCAAAGGCATTGGCAGTCAGGGCAATGATGGGAATGGTGCGCGCCTGGGGATGACTGCTGGCCCGAATCATGCGGGCAGCCGTGCAGCCGTCCATCACCGGCATCTGCAGGTCCATGAGCACTGCCTCATATGTACCTGGTTCCGAAGACGCAAAGCAGTCATATGCTGACTGTCCGTTTTCCGCCTCATCCACATTCAGGCCATGTTCACAGAGTATGGCCCTGGCGATTTCCATGTTAAGGGCATTGTCCTCCACCAGAAGAATCCGCTTTCCCGCCAGGACACTGTAATCCGCTGCCTCTTCCCGGATGCAGGCGTCTGTGCCCTGCACCGCCTCCTGTTCCTCACCCTGGATTCTGAAATTCAGAGTGACCGTGAAACAGCTCCCCCTTCCCTCCTGGCTCTCAACCTGTATGTCCCCCTGCATGGTGGACACAATGCCCTGGGCAATGGACATGCCCAGGCCGGTACCCTGCTGCTCCAGGACCATGGGCACTCCTGCCCGGAAAAAGGGTTCAAAGACCTGTTCCATATATTCCTTTGACATTCCGATGCCGTTGTCTTCCACCATAAACCGGTAGCAGGCCCAGCCAGCCTTACCCATAGATACTTCCTGGGTTGTCACAAGAATGGTTCCGTTGTCCGGCGTATATTTCACTGCATTGGAAATCAGGTTTAAAAGCACCTGCTTTACCCGATTGGCGTCCCCAATCAGCGCTTCATGCTGCACATCCTTCTGTCTGAAGGTTATCTCATGGTTTTTCTCCATGACAGAGGGCTTGATTATGGAATATATGTTATCCAGCATGGTTCCCAGATAAAAGGGCTCCTCCAGCAGCTCCAGCTTTCCCTTCTCAATTCTGGACATATCCAGTATCTCGTTAATCAGGGACAGCAAATGGCTGCTGGATACGCTGATTTTCTCAAGACAGTCCTTCACACGCTCCGGCTGGTCTGCATGGGATGCCGCCAGGGCAGTCATCCCTATGATTGCGTTCATGGGCGTGCGGATGTCATGGGACATTTGGGCCAGGAAATTGCTCTTGGCCTCATTGGCCATGGTTGCGGATTCATAGGCCGCAAACAGGCTTTTCTTGTTCTCAGTCTCCTCCTCCAGTTCCTTGCGCTTCTGCTCGTCAATGCCCATGTTGGCAAAAACCACCTTGGTGACAATGCCGTCCGTCATTTCGGCAATACTGAACCTGGACCTGACCCACTTTAGGCCCTCCGGATAGACCCGGCGGAAATCCACGTCGTACACCGGATGTTCCGGTGTAAGGTTTGTCCTTAGAAACTCCGGACTTCCCGCACGGCGCATCTTTTCCTGGTCCTCCTCATAGACATGGTTGCGGACAAATTTCTCATAATACACAGCCATGGAACCCTTAGGGAATTCCTGCCGCCTGCGTATGAATTCCTCCTGCCAGATTGCCTCCTCCACATCGTTTTCCAAATCGAACAGATAGATGGAGTAATAACACTGGCACAGGTTGGTCAGAACGCTTTCCCGTATCTCTACCTCCTGTCTGGCATCAATATTACGCCCGGTTATCAGTATCCGGTCCCCCAGTTCCATATGGATGGGAACCGCATAGTAACGGTAGTAGTGGAGCTGCTGTTCCCCGCCCCGAAGCCTCAGGATACCCTCCAGGGATTCCTCATCCCGGTAGCTGTCCAGGGAACAAACCTGTTCGAGCCTTGCCCTGTCCTCCCGGGGCAGCAAAGGCATGACCTGACGGCGGAATTCGCTCATCTTTCCCTTGGGCGCCAGCTTCAGCTGGTCCCCCATGTAGTGGAGGCAGCTGTACTCCTGGCTCACCGGGTCCAGGCTCAGGACCAGGGTGTATATGGTGGAGACAGCCACCCTGGCTGTCACCTCATCCATACGTTTCTCCACCTCTCCGTCCTGTACGTCAAATGCCAGGATGGCCCTGGCCTTTAAATCAGATTCAGGCGCAAAGGGGATGGCCATGACCCGCTGCCAGCTTCCGCTGCAGATACGGTATAAGGCCTCCATCCGCTTTTCCCCTGACCGGAACCGCTCCCGTATATATCCTTTGTCTGCAAACCGCTCTATCCGGTTCCTGAATTCCGGCATCACGCAGGCCTGTGCATACCCGCGGAGAAATTCCCTAAAATCCGTATATCCCGCCAGGTTTTCACTGAAATCCTCTTCCGCCTTGATTATCTTATAGGTACCGTCCCTCAAATCACACAGCAGGATTCCCCGATACCGTCCGCTTAAGGTCCGGATGACCGCGTCATATTCCTGCTGGAACATGACGGTATCCGTGATGTTCTGGTGGTATCCCCGCAGGCGGATTCCATCCTCCCATTCCTGGTCCTTCATGCCGCCGCACCGCACGGAAATAGGCCCCCACAGGGGATGCATCCATTTATACTGGACTTCCTGGACCTCTGCCCGGGTACTGGCAATGGACTTGTCCACGGTCTCCTGCACAGCTCCCCTGTATTCCTCCTGGATACTGTCATGCCATGTCCGGTAGCAATCCTCAGGTGAGGGCGCTGTCTCCAGCCCCAGAAGCTCCAGCATGACACTGTCCGCGTACATGGCCGGTTCCCTGCCCTGGCGGAGCACGATTTCCCACAGCCCCGTACGGGTGCTGCGCAGAATGTCTGTCTTCCCTTTATCCGTAAAGTAATCCTGCATAGAGGCTATTCCTTTCCCGGGCGGATTTTTCCGCCCTCTGTGCGCTGCATTGCGCTGGTATGCCTCTATTATACACAAAACCTCCCTTCCATGACAAGTAAATAACAAAACCCTAACAATGAATTTATATCACATTGTCCCCATATATACCCTGCATTCATAGGGTCTCAGCTGTTTTAGCGGCTGCCGGCACGCTTCCTCTTTGTAGCTGCCAATCAGCTGCCTGAGCCCTCCCAGCTCCGGACTGTCTCCTAAAACCGCCTCCCTACCCGTCATATTGGCCAGCACCACAAGTTCCTGGCCCTGGTATGTTCGCCTGTACGCCAGCACCTGAGGATGTTCCCTGTATATAAATTCAATCTCCCCTTCTGATATGACTTTGTGTTCCTTCCTCAGGGCAATCAGCCTCTTATAATAGTTTAAAATAGAATCAGAATCCGCAGCCTCCGTTTCCGCATTGATATAGGAATGGTTCTGCGGAATGCCAATCCACGGCTCCCCCTGTGAAAATCCGGCATACCGGCTGCCATCCCACTGCATGGGCGTCCGGCCGTTGTCCCTGGAACGGGCAGCCAGCACCTTCAGGGCTTCCTCCCCGGTGCTCCCCTGCTCTGTCAGGATACGGTAATAATTAATGCTTTCAACATCCCGGTACTGGGAAATATCCTCATAATGGGGGTTGGTCATGCCCAGCTCCTCTCCCTGGTACACATAGGGCGTGCCGCGGAACATATGAATTACGGTTGCCAGCATCTTGGCGGATTCTTTCCAGTATTTTCCATCATCCCCAAACCGTGATATGGCTCTGGGCTGGTCATGGTTGCACCAGAACAGGGCGTTCCATCCGTGTTCCTGGGCCATGCCTTCCTGCCATTCCATAAACAGCTGCTTAAGCCGGACCAGGTCAGGCTCCATCAGCTTCCATTTATCCCCGTCCCTGTAGTCCACCTTCAGGTGGTGGAAGTTAAAGCACATGGACAGTTCCCGGTCCTCCGGCCTGCTGTAGCGGATACAGTTATCCAGGGAGGTGGAGGACATTTCGCCCACAGTCACCATGTCCTCTATGCCTGTATCCCGCACCAGTTCCTGGAGATACCGGTGGACCCTGGGCCCATCGGTATAGAAGCGGCGTCCGTCCCCTTTGTCGTCATCTGCAAATACATCGGGCTTGGATATCAGGTTCACCACATCGAACCGGAACCCCTTCACCCCCTTTGCCTTCCAGAAACGGATTACCTCCTTAAGCTCCTCCCGCACCCTGGGATTATCCCAGTTTAAATCGGCCTGGCTTACATCGAACAGGTGGAGATACCACTTTTTTAAATGGGGGACATACTCCCAGGCATTCCCCCCGAATTTGGACTGCCAGTTGGTGGGCGGCGCATCCGGGCTCCCTTCCCTGAAAATATAGTAATCCATATACTCCGGACTGCCCTCAAGGGCCTTCTTAAACCAGCGGTGTTCCGTGGATGTATGGTTGAATACCATGTCAAACATGCAGCCCATACCCCTTATGTCCGCTTCCCGAATCAATTCCTCCACATCCTCCATGGTGCCGAATACCGGGTCAACGGCCCTGTAGTCAGCCACATCGTACCCGTTATCATTGAGAGGGGAGCAGAAAAACGGCGTCAGCCAGATATAATCAATTCCCAGCTCCTTCAGATAGTCCAGCCTGCTTATGACCCCGCGGATATCTCCCAATCCGTTTCCTGTTGTATCCTGAAAGGACTTGGTGTAAATCTGGTAAACCGTGCTGTCCTTAAAATGTCCCATGCGTGATTCCTCCTTCATCTCTGCACCGTTATACGGCTCCATTTATCACGGCCACCGCGTCTGCGAAAGCCCTGACCCTGCGGCCGGTCTGCCAGCTTATATCCCCTGCCCTTCCGGGGTTTGTAAGGACCATAATAACCATGTCGCTGTGGCCTGCCCGGCCAATCTTATCCCTGTCAAATGCGATTAGTTCATCTCCGGCCTTTACCCTGTCTCCCGGTTTCACAAATGCCCTGAAGCCATCTCCCTTCATCTCCACGGTATCCAGCCCTATGTGCAGCAGCAGTTCCATGCCGTTGTCCAGGACCAGACCGCAGGCATGAAGGCTTTCCTCCATGACAACAGCCACCAGCCCATCGGCCGGCGCCCTTAAAATGCCGTCCTCCGGTTTAATGGCCACTCCGCCTCCCAGTGCACCGGAGGCAAATACCTGGTCCGGGACCTGCTCCATGGGGATGACTTCCCCGGATACATAAGCCTTTAATTCCCTGACCGGCTGGTTCCGGGCGTCTTCACGCTTCTCAGCCCTGTCCTCCGGTACGTTCTCAGCCCTGTCCTCTGTCCTTTCCTCCCGGCTGCTGCCGACTCCTTTCTTCCTTCCGATTGCATAAGTCAGGCAGAAGGGAATCAGGATTACCAGTCCCATAGCAACTGCGAATATTCCCATGTACCGGGGCTGGATGGACAGGATACCCGGAATACCGCCCACGCCAATGGCATTGGCCTTGATTCCGCTGACAACAGACAGCACTGCTCCCACCGCGGAGCCGGCCATACCGCAGATAAATGGAAATCCGTATTTCAGGTTCACGCCGAACATGGCGGGCTCTGTCACGCCCAGGTAGCAGGAGATGCAGGCAGGCACGGATACCTCCTTTGCCTTGGCATCATTTTTCTGGAGAAGAATCATGGCCAGTACAGCAGAGCCCTGGGCAATGTTGGACAGGGCAATCATGGGCCACAGGGTGGTGCCTCCAAAGTCAGCTATTAACTGTAAGTCAATGGCATTGCTCATATGATGAAGTCCTGTTATTACAAGGGGCGCATAGAAAAATCCAAACACACCTGCAAACACGCCCTTAAAGGGGGAGGTCAGACCTGCGTTCACACAGTCTGAAATCACAGCGCCAATCTTCCATCCAATGGGTCCCAGAATACCATGGGCCACTGCCACTGATATCAGCAGGGAGAAGAAGGGAACCACAATCATGGAAATCACGGCCGGACATATCTTTCGGAAAAACCGTTCCAGATACACCAGGGTAAAGCCGGCCAGCACAGCCGGAAGCACCTGGGCCTGATATCCAATCATATCCACCTGGAAGAGTCCGAAATTCCACTTTGGAATCTCTGCCGCCGCCGTGGTGGCAACACTGTATGCATTCAGCAGCTGGGGCGATACCAGGGTGATTCCCAGAACGATTCCCAATGCCTGGGTGGTTCCCATCTTCTTGGTAATGGACCATACAATGCACACAGGCAGGAAATGGAACACAGCCTCGCCAATGAGCCACAGGAAGCTGTTAATCCCTGCCCAGAATACGGATATCTGGGTCAGTGTCTTCGTCCCGCCGTCAAACAGGGCGATTTCCCCGATGATGTTGCGGAATCCCAGAATCAGACCGCCTACAATAATGGCAGGAATCAATGGGGCAAATATCTCTGCCAGGCTGCTCATGATTCTCTGAAGCAGGGTCTGGTTCTGCATGGCGGCCTTCTTTACCGCATCCTTGGAAACGCCCTCTATGCCGGCCACTTCCGCAAAATCATTGTAAAAGGTGCTGACCTCATTGCCTATAATGACCTGGAACTGTCCGGCCTGGGTGAATGTGCCCTTGGCCGAAGGAAGGCTTTCAATTGCCTTTGTATCTGCCTTGGACGGATTATTTAACACAAAACGCATCCTGGTTACACAGTGGGATACGGCTGCAATGTTCTCCCTGCCGCCCACATACTCCAACAGTTTCTTTGAATCCCCAGTAAACTTTCCCACCTTCAATACCTCCTATGAATCTGACTGCAATACCCTTCCATGTTTCCATTTTACCTGAATCTTGTTTAAACAAGTATCTTATAATAGGATTATATCTTGTTTAAACAAGTTTGTCAATATGGATTTGTATTTTTACAGCATTTAAAAAGCACCGGACAAACATCTGGCTGCAGTCTCCTGTTCCGCCTGCAGTTCCCTGTTCTCCGGTGCCCTGATTATCTTATTTTGCCCGATGGGCCAGGTCGTAAAATACGAACCGGTCCGGTCTGTGCCTGGACTGGGTGAATTCAAACATAACGCCATCCTTGTTATAGGTCATACTGCTCACCACCGCCATGCAGTTATAATCCTTTAAATCCAGATACGTCTCATCAATCTGGTTAACCCGCTCCACGGTCATCTTCCTCTTGGTGGTGACAATGCTTTCCCCCAGGTTCTTTTCCATGTATTCATAGATGGAGTGTTCTGCAATCTCCGGTGTCAAATCCCGCACAATATCCCTGAGAAAATAGTTGTGGTCAATGATTAATGCCTCCCCCTCAATGTATCGCACACGCTGTATATAATAAATCTGGGCGCCCACAGGAAAAGTGGTCCGCCTGCGTATGGTCTCGTCCACGGTCAGTTCCGCAAAACAGACCACCCTGGTGGTATAGTTCTTCCTGTTCCTGGCCACTGCCTCCTTTAAGCTCTCTATGCCTCCCAGTATGAACTCGGACTGCTGCTGTCCCGGCTGGTAGATGATTCTCACGCCCTTGCCGTGGATGCTCTGCACATATCCCTCCGATGCCAGCTGTCCAATCGCCCTGCGGATGGTATTGCGGGAACAGTCAAACTCCTTTACCAGCGTGTTTTCTGAGGGCAGCAGTTCCTGAAACCCGTAGGTTCCATCCTCCATCTTTTCCCTGAGCGCCATATAAATCTGATTATATTTTGTCTTAGCCATATAAACCTCGTATATCTCTTTTTCTAATATTCCTGCAGTGCAGCCCCGCTTAAACCCGTATCATCCAAGGGGAATCCCCATAACATAAAGCCGGATAAAGAACAGCACAATTAAATGCAGCGGATAAAACCAATAAAACCCATATTTCCACCGGGCCTGTCCTTTTCTGCCGTTATAAAAAAGGAGGGGCACCGCGGACAGAATCCCGGCCCCGTAACACATGTACAGGGACTCAAGAAAGGTCAGGAAGGCGCCGGACAGCACCTGTACGGCACGCTTTTGCCGCAGGAAATAAAACAGTGAAATGATGAGAATTCCGTCTATGTCATAATCTGCCCTTAATAACACGGCCGCCAGACAGCCGCTTCCGATAACAGCCGTTATCCCGGCAGCACGGCGCAGCCCCCCATAGCCCTCGCTCTGTTTCAGTCCCCGGAGCACCATGAGACCGATTGCCAGCTCAACGTACACGCTGCTGCTCCTCCCTGACCATGTATTCCACACAGCCAGACGGAAGGGGATTTCTGAAACAAGTGCAAACACAGCCATCCTCAGCCAGTATTTGCGCCAGTCCCTGGTATGGAGAAAACCCTCCACCAGCAGGAAACAGTATATGGGAAATGCAATCCGCCCCACGCACCGGAGCACCCGGTACAACAGGAATACAGCGTCCCCCCATTGCGAGGTCATGACCATGGGAATCCATTCCAGGCTGCCCCGGTAATATATAATCTGCTCCAGCAGCACGGCCCCTATATGGTCTGCAAGCATGGAAGCCATGGCAATATACTTCAGGGCACTACCGCTTAATCCTCCCCCTGTTTCCGGTCTTTTCCTGCTGGACGGCATACTTCATTCCTTTCATACATGGATTCTTTCTCTTTATCTTATCACCAGGCCATTGGTTTGCAAAGTATTTTCTTAATACATTCTTTATGGATTCCCCAGCTTTTTCCCCTTGTATTTATTTCCACATGATATATAATGCTCTATAAAGCTTCTGTTAAAAAAGCGTTAAGGACTGGAGGAACTATGAAAAAAAAGACACAATTTTTACTGAACCTGGCACTTACTGCCATCTTTCTCATATTGATTTTATTCCAGGGGCCCAATTTGAATCCCCTGTATCCGGACGGAGCATTTTCCTGGTGCTTCATCATCAGCTGCTACCTGGTGCTGAACTTTTTCGTGGCCCTGGGCAGTGTACGGGTGGGAGCCAATGAATACGGCCGGCCCCAAATCAGCATTGACAAAAGTGTCAAAGGCTATAAAAGAGGATTTATCCTTCTGGCCATCCTTTGGGCCCTGTATTTCGGAGTATCCATCCTGTCCATGCCTCTTTTCAATTACAAGGCCTACAGGGACCAGTTAGGCGTCCCGGCCGTATCGGAATTCACGGATACCGTACAGCCCCTGGCCCTGGACCAGCTCCCCATTGTGGACAAAAGTCTGGCAAGAGAGCTGGCAGATAAAAAGGTGGGAGAAAATCCCGGCCTGGGAAGCCAGGTCATCCTGGGTACCCCTGTCATACAGAAGGTAAACGGCAAGCTGGTATGGGTGGTCCCCCTGGAGCATTCCGGCTTCTTCAAATGGCTGAAAAACATGGACGGCTCTGCAGGTTATATAGTGGTGTCTGCCAGCGATGTCAGCGATGTAACCCTGGTAACGGACCATAAAATTAAATACCAGGCCAATGCCTACCTGTTGGACGACCTAAACCGCCATGTGCGTTTCTTTGGGGGCGGCCTCTTCAAAGGTCTTACGGATTACTCCTTTGAGCTGGACGATGACGGCGTACCCTACTGGGTCATTACCTCCTACCAGAACCGCTGGCTCTTTAACCTGCCGGAGGCCGACGGGGTGCTGACCGTCAATGCCACCACAGGCGAAACCACCCATTATACCATAGCTACCCTGCCGGAGTGGGTGGACCGTGTACAGCCCGAGAATTTTGTTATGCAGCAGATACAGAACCAGGGTGTCTATGTGCACGGCATATTCAACTTCTCCAACCAGGACAAGTTCCGCCCCAGCCAGGGTGATATCATCATCTATAACGGCTCCCGCTGTTACCTGTTCACAGGTCTTACCAGCGTCGGCTCCGATGAATCCGCCATTGGTTTCATATTGGTGGACATGGTAACCAAGGAATCCAATATCTACCAGATGAGCGGCGCAACCGAGATGGCGGCCCAAAGCTCCGCAGAAGGAAAGGTCCAGCAGTTTGGCTACAGGGCGTCCTTCCCAATGATTATCAATATGGACGGACAGCCCACCTACTTTATGACCTTAAAGGATAATGCGGGCCTGATTAAGCAGTATGCCTTTGTATCTGTCTCCAATTATACCAATGTGGGAACAGGCGAGACCATTGACAGCGCCCTGCGCAACTTCCGCCAGGTGCGGGGAACCGCGGGAGTGAACATTACCACAGGCCAGACCATTTCCAGTGAGGAAGGCACTGTCCTGCGTATCGCCAGCGAGACCATTGACAATACCGTAACCTATAAGCTGATATTGGAAGAAAAGCAGGACTATATCTTCACTGTGTCCTACGACCTGAGCAATGAGCTGGCCCTGACACAGCCTGGAGACAAGGTGGCCCTGAAATATATGGATGACCCGTCCGGTATCTGCTCTGTGTCGTCCTTTGACAATCTGGAATTTGACCAATCACGGTCTGAACACATTAAGTAATGCAAAAAGACGGTACTGACCATGAGCGCAATCCAAATGCGCTCCTGTTCAGACCGTCTTTTTGTAACCGGAATTCCCGCCTGTTTTTTGCGGCAGGTATTTTATGGATAAATTAAATAAATCCTAACCGCTCAGAGATTTTCCCGGCGCACTCCCGAACCTTCTTCTGCTCCTCTGAGTAGTCCATTCCTACCTCCTTCACGCCAAACACACCAATCACCCCTGACAGCCTTGTCTCGAAATTATAAATCGGGCTGGCAATGTTGTAAAAGGGGCCGGGGCCGTCTAACCCGCAGGAAGCAAGTTTCTCCGTCCTGATACGGTTCTTCTCCTCCTTGGTCAGCTGGCATATTTTCTTCTCATGGTGTGTAAGCACCTCGGCTATTTTGGCAAACGCCGTATTCTTGATTGGTTCCTCGTCTCCGATGGACGGCGTCATGACAACCGGATGCTTTGGTTCGCATTTTGCAATATAGAGAATCTTTTCACCGTCTATTTTCCCTAACAGCACCGACTTTCCGATATCCTCCGCCAAGGCCTTCATACACTGGTGGGAATTGCTCAGCAAATCCGAATTCTTCGAGTAGGAACGCCCGATGGCATATGCACGGAACCCGATACCGTAACAGACCTTATCTGTGCACCTGTATATCATGGCGCGCTCTTCCAGGGCGTGCAGGATATCATACACGCTGGTCTTAGGATATCCGGTTATCTTCACTAAATCTGCCAGCGATATTTCGCCGTGCTTGGAAATTATCTCCAATATCTCCACCGTTCTTAACACAGTCCTGTTCATGTTTCACCCTTATCCTTTGTATATTGACTTAATTATACAATAAATTAGGCAAAAACAAAACAATCTGTGGAAAAATCACAAGAAGCCCAATTACCGACATAATCATTGCCACAAATATCCATACCTCTTTACCTGCCTTTGAAACCGTGGTTTTGGCGATAGAGGACCCCAGATATAATAAACTGCCCACAGGCGGGGTGATAGAGCCCACTAAAACTGTGAGAACCAGGACAATACCGAAATACAGCGTATCAATCCCATAGGCTTCCATGGCTGGCACCAGAATGGGCGCAAACACAATCAACACAGGGATTCCCTCCACAAAAAGCCCCAGCACGAACAGAAACAGAATCACCATGCACAGGGCCGCTGTCCCGTTAGAGGTCAGGGCCTGCATCACACTCACCACGGTTTCCGGGAAACTCTCCCATGCCAGGAACCAGCTGAATATGGATGCCATAGCGATTATAAACAGGGACACGGCAGTTGTAGCCGCCCCCTTTACCAGTATCCGGGGGATGTCCCTCAGCTTAATGGTTTTATATACAAATATACCGATAATAAACGCATAAACCACCGCTACCACGCCGGCCTCCGTGGCCGTGAAGATTCCTGACAGAATCCCGCCCATAATAATAATAGGCATCAGCATAGGGATAACCGCCTGCTTTGCGGCTTTACCTATATTTCTAAGAGAAAATGTACCTGCTGTACCATATCCGCGTTTGAGGCTGATAAAGTAAACGGCAATACTCATAGCCAATGCCATGAGAATCCCTGGTATGATTCCGGCAATCAATATCTTTGTAATATTCACGCTGGCAATCACCGCATACATCACCAGCATAACACTGGGCGGTATAATGGGTCCAATGGTAGAGGAAGCCACTGTAACCGCCACGCTGAATTCCTTTGAATAGCCGTCCTTTACCATCATGGGAATCTCCAGCGAGCCCAGGGCTGCCGTATCGGCCGTGGCGGAGCCGGACAAACCCGCAAACAAGACGCTGGCCAGGATATTGACAATAGCCAGTCCTCCCCTTAAAAACCCTACCAGCGCACGGGCCAGATTCAATATCCTATCCGTCAAATCCGCCTCATTCATAAGCTCCCCTGCAAGGATAAAAAATGGAACCGCCATCAGCGAAAACGAATCCGTGGCGCTGAAC
Source organism: Clostridium sp. 1001283B150225_161107_B6 (assembly GCF_015556325.1). NCBI lineage: Bacteria > Bacillati > Bacillota > Clostridia > Eubacteriales > Clostridiaceae > Clostridium > Clostridium sp. 1001283B150225_161107_B6. Next base: position 142,054 of record NZ_JADNMD010000003.1, read on the forward strand.
ATCCTGGTTATAAGCATATTGAGGGGCATTTGGGCGTATACAACCGTCCCCAGGCAGGCAATGCCCATGGTAAATGCAATAGGCATTCCAAAAACCAGCAGTATGATAAATATAGACGCAAGTATAACGAGCACGTTTACCCTCCTCCTCCCGGAGACAGCCTTACAGCTGTCTCCGAATTCCTAAGTCATCCATCAGATGGTCCAGATAGTATAAAAACAACAGAAAAAATCCCAGCGGTATTGCCGCGTATACCGCTCCCATAGGAACATTAAGTGCGGGTGAAAACTGTCTGAAATTAATCGGTATCACCTGTGCCCCCACAATCACAATTACAGCAGAAAATACCAAAACAAGCAAATCTATAATTACCGACAGCCGCCTCACCGCCGTTTCCGGCAATTTGGAAGTAAAATAGTCAACACCCAGGTGCATTCCCTGTTTCCCGGCCCACGCCGCGCCTATGAATACAATATAGATAAAGGAATAACGGGACAGCTCTTCCGTCCAATACAGAGGCGAATTGAATACAAACCGGAATACCACCTGCAAGAACATGGATATAATCATAGAGGAAGCGGCGATTGTGAGAAGAAATGCAACGACAAAATCCGCTGCCTTTATAAGAATTTTCATTTTCCTCCCCCTCATGTTAATTGAATGATTTTCCCAGCTCCTGTTCCGCCAGCGCTTTTACAGTATCGCTGATTCCTCCCGCATATTCCGTATAGACAGAAGCCGTTGCGTCGATAAAACTCTGCTTATCCACCTCGTTAATCTGAACGCCTTTTTCCTCCAGCTTATCCTTCATCTCCTCCTGAAGCTTCTCGTCCATCTCGCGTTCCATCCTGCCAAAGCGAATAGCTGATTCAGTCAGGTATTCTTTCAAATCGTCAGGAAGGGAATCATATGCCTTCTGGCTGATAGCCACTACTCCTGGAGGCGCGAAATGCTCCGTTAAAGACACATTTTTGCATATCTCATAGTATCCGTCTGAATAAATATTACCCAGGGCATTTTCCGCACCATCCATAACGCCCTGCTGAATAGCTGAATACAGTTCACTGTACGCCATAGGTGTTCCTGAAGCCCCCATTGCGTTAAGGGTTGCAATCATTACGTCGCTCTCCATGACGCGTATCTTCAATCCCTTCATATCTGCCGGAGTGGTCACCGGAGTATTCTTCGTATACACATTTCTAAAGCCGTTAGAAAACCATGTAAGGCCTTTTATTCCGATTCCTTGGAGTTCAGCAAACAGCTCGTCTCCCATTGGCCCGTTAAATACTTTTTCCATCTCCGCATAATCTTTGAAAAAATACGGAAATGACAGCACCGAGAAATCATTGAGGAAACCGTTGACAGCTGCGCTTGAGACCTGAGCCATCTCTATATTGCCAAGCTGCATTCCCTCCACATAGTCCCTCTCACCTCCCAGCTGGCTGCTTCCCATTACTTTGAGAATCAGCCGACCATTGGTCTTTTCTTTTGCCTCTTGAGCCCACTGATTCAACACAGTATTATGCAGATGGCTGTCGCTGGATACAATGGCAATTCTGATGGTATATGTCTTGCCGTCATTCTCCGCACTCTTAGGCGCAGGCGTCTCTGCCACGGCTTCTTCTTCCGTTTTCTCCTCTCCCTCCACCGTTTCCGCTCCGGCCGCCTGCCCGGATACGGCCGTTGGTGCAGGCGTTTCTTTTGCCCCGCAGCCCGCTGTCCCAAATGCCATAGCAACTGCCAATAATCCCCATAAGAACCTTCTCGTCATATTTCCTTCCTCCCTCGTTATAAATCGTACAGATAACGGTTCAATGAAACACACGCATTTTCCTCAACCAACATAACGGTCTCAATCCTAAGTCCGCCCCACTCCATTCCGTGAAGGTCAAACTTGGTGGCAAGCGTCATACCCGGAACCATGATGAATGAAGCGTTATCGTCCAGGTTGGGCCTTTCCACACAGTCCAGTCCTATGCTGTGCCCCACTGCTCTAAGGCCCTTCGCATATGGTTCGAAATACTCCTCCACATGGTTTTTTCTGGCATAGTGCAGAAACATCTCATAAATCCGGGAAGCCGGTTCCCCTGGCCTTAAACATTCAATCGACCGGATTACTGCATCCCTGGATGCCTTTAAAACAGATTTCTGGCTGTCCGTGGCATTTCCATTGATTACCGTCACCGCTACATCTGTGGCATAGCCCTTGTATGCAGGCGCCACATCAATGATTACCGCCTCCCCGTCCTCTATCCTCTTATGAGTGGGCCTCCATGTAGGCACCTCCGTATTCATGCCTGAGGACAGTACCGTGGCGCAGCTTAAATCGCAGCCATTGGATTTCATCACATATTCAGCCGCAGCGCACAGGTCAATCTCCGTCACCTCTGACTCTCTCATCTTCTCTACGCAGGCTTTCAGAGACATGTCTCCTATGTGCGCCGCGTATCTGGCCAGCTCTATCTCCTCCGGCTCCTTCACTGCCCTCATCTCAGTGAGCTTGTCATCCATGTCAACATAGTCATTTCCTACAAGCCAGCCCTTAAGGCGCTTAAAATACTTTACGGGAAGCAGGTCCTGTCCGCTCAGTCCAATGACCAGGGGACCTCCCTTTTCATCCCTAAGTTCTTTAAAATAATCAGACAATGTCTCAATATTCCGGATATCCTTAATCCAGGACACCCTCCTGGCTGACTGGGAATTGATGGCCCCCAGAAATAATGTCACCTTCCCCTCCGGAGTCACAAATACTCCCTGAGGAGATTCCTCAATCACATTGATTGGTTTATAGTCAGAAAAATAAGTTGTAAATCCCGCCCTGTACTCATCCGAAAAAATAAATGCCCCATCCAGATGATTACTGCAAACATACTGTGCAATTACCTGAATTCGTTTTTCAAAAATAGGCACAGGTATACCTGTATACCCTCCCATACAACACCTCCTATAATATTTGTATTTACGAACGACGTTCTAAATTTTGTACTTATATTATAGCATTGCCATCCGGTGAATTCAATTTATTTGAGGCCTCAAACGTTCGTATATACGTTTTCTTAGGCTTCTCTATTCTATTAACCCCTTATTTTACAAGGAATTCTCCCCCTTCCTCCTAAAATAAAAGCAATTAAAAAGCAGATTCCGAAGAACCTGCATGCTTCCCATCCCCCTGCCGGATTTCATACCTTCCGCCATCATTTTTATGGCCTGCGGCAGATTAACGATTCAAATTACTATCTTCACTGCAATCGGAGCAAAAAAGACCGGCCCCAAAAGGCCGGTCCTGCAATCCTTCAATCGTTTTCATACCATCACATCAACTATAACGCACCCAATCTCAGCTTCCGGTTAATAGAACAGCCTGTTCACCGCGCTGAATATACCGCGGATAGACGCCCTCGTGATATTGGAGCTGATACCCACGCCGTAGGTGGCTTTTCCTGTTACCTGGTCTACCAGATGGATATAGGAAGCAGCCTCTGCGCCGGAACCTGACGCCAGTGCATGTTCGCTGTAGTCCAAAACCTTAATCTGGATACCAAGCGCATCCTCCATACCTCTCTGGACAGCATCAATAGGTCCGTTTCCAACGCCCTCAAATGTCTTCTCAATACCGTGGTCTGAGTAGGTAACCTTAGCCAGGGTTGCAAACTCGCCGTCTCCTGTCTCCGTATCGGTTATGCGGCACTTTCTGAAATGCATGGGCTCCTTGCGCTCCAGGTAATTCTTCTTGAATTCCTCCATAATCTGCTCAGGCGCAACCTCACCCTGCTGCTCGGAAATCTTCTGGATAACATCTGCAAATTCCTTGTGCATCCCCTTCGGCAGCTTGAAGCCATAGAAGGTATCCATGACAAACGCTACGCCGCCCTTGCCGGACTGGCTGTTGATACGCACAATAGGCTCGTACTCCCTGCCGATATCGCTGGGGTCGATAGGAAGGTAAGGCACCTCCCAGTACTGTCCGTTTCTCTCGTGAAGAGCCTGCATACCCTTGTTGATGGCATCCTGATGGGAACCGGAAAATGCGGTAAACACCAGCTTGCCCGCATAGGGATGTCTGGGCGGAATATCCATCTTGGTGCAGCGCTCACAGACATCTGCAATCTCACGGATATTCTCAATATTAAGTTCAGGGTTAATTCCCTGTGAGAACATGTTGTAGGCAACTGTCAGTATATCTACATTACCGGTGCGCTCCCCGTTGCCGAAAAGGGTTCCCTCCACCCTGTCGGCTCCTGCAAGAAGAGCCAGTTCCGTGGATGCCACACCCTCGCCCCTGTCATTGTGGGGGTGGATGCTTAATATGATGCTTTCCCTGTCCTTAAAATGTGTATTCATCCATTCTATCTGGTCCGCATACACATTGGGGGTGGTCATCTCCACCGTGGAAGGAAGATTGATGATAATGGGATTCTCCTTGGTGGCGCCCCATGTCTCCTGCACGGCTGTACAGATATCAAGTGCAAAATCCAGCTCTGTGCCGGTAAAGCTCTCAGGTGAATACTCCAGACGAATCTGGGTGTCGCATTCAGCCATATACCGCTGGACCATCTTGGTTCCTATGACAGCTATATCCTTTATATCTTCCCTGTCCTTATGGAACACCACATCCCTCTGTAAGGTGGATGTGGAATTATAGATATGTACAATGGCCTTCTTAACGCCCTCAAGGGCTTCAAAGGTCCTCTTAATCAGATGCTCGCGGCACTGCACCAGCACCTGGACCTCCACATCATCCGGGATAAGCTTGCGCTCCACCAGGGTACGTAAGAAATCATACTCAATCTGGGATGCAGCCGGAAATCCAACCTCAATCTCCTTAAAGCCCAGCTTCACAAGAAGGTTGAACATCTCCACCTTCTCCTCCACCACCATGGGCTCCACCAGGGCCTGGTTGCCGTCCCTTAAGTCCACACTGCACCATATAGGGGCCTTCATGATTTCCTTATTCGGCCATGTACGCTCCGGAAAATCCACCACCGGGACCCTTTTATATCTTTGATAGTTTAACATAATTCTTTCCTCCATTCTGTTCATCTGATTTCAGGCGCCTGGAAACGCCTGGTTCCGTCCATATTCCATTCTCACTTCATACGATGTCCTGCTTTTTGATAACTGCGTTCTTCATCTTTGCTTCTGTCTTCAGCCCATTCCGGGCAGTCGCTCAATGACACCGTAATGACGGATGATGAACAGCACGACTCTTACTGGTTCAGCCCCATTTCACATCATTCCTTTACTCTGAAAATCGCTGGCTGTAAGGACAATCCCCTGTCCGGGCCCGCATGATGAATGCACAAATCCCGGAGCACGGCGCTCCGGGATTTATTTTGTCCTCTTCGCAACGTTATCTAATTATAGCACATTTCAAAATAACTGACAATAAGGAGTCGCCGGTTAACTATTCTCAATAGTTATGGCTTTTATTCCTCTGTTTCATAAAATGCGCACCGGAGCCCATACCTCCATTCCCTGAAAAATCTGCCGGGTACCGGTATGGTGCGTTCCTATATACAGTGTCCCTGCTCCTTCATAACCCGGATTACCTGGTCCACATAGGCTTCACAGGTCTCGATATCAGGAGCCTCCACCATGACACGGACCACCGGCTCTGTTCCTGACTGGCGCAGCAGAATCCTTCCGTCGCTGCCCAGGCTCTCTGTCACCCTGGCAACCTCTGCCTGCACGGCCTGGTCGTCCTGGGCTGCCGTTTTATCCTTAACGCGTACATTCTTAAGTACCTGAGGATAAATCTCCACCTCTGAAGCCAGCTTATCAAGGGGCTGCTTTTTCTCCAGCACCACCTCCATCACCTTTAAGGAGGTAAGGATGCCGTCCCCCGTGGTGGCATGCTTGCTGAATATAATATGGCCGGACTGCTCGCCGCCCAGGCAGTGGCCCGTGGCCGCCATATTCTCGTACACATATTTATCGCCCACAGCCGTCTTCACATAGGCAATGCCCTCCCGGTCAAATGCCTTATATAATCCAAAGTTGGACATGATGGTGGTGACCACCGTATTATTGAACAGGCTGCCCTGCTCCTTCATGTATTTGCCGCAGATGTACATGATGCTGTCCCCGTCCACCACACGGCCGGTCCTATCCACCGCAATGCACCGGTCCGCATCGCCGTCATAGGCAAATCCGATGTCGCATTTCTCATGCACCACAAAATCCTGCAGATGCTCGATGTGGGTGGAGCCGCAGTCCGTATTGATGTTTAATCCGTTGGGTTCGTTGTTCATCACATGGGTTTCTGCGCCCAGGGCGTCAAATACGTTCTTGGCAATGGCGGATGCGCTTCCGTTGGAACAGTCCAGGGCCACCTTCATATTCTTGAAGGAACGGGTGGCAATGGATATGAGGTATCCGATATAGCGGTTCCTGCCTGCTGCAAAGTCCACGGTCCTGCCGATATATTCCCTCTTTGCCAGCGGAATCTCTTGCGTCTCCCCATCCAGGTATGTTTCAATCTCCAGGATAACGGACTCTTCCAGCTTCTCGCCTCTCTCGTTGATGACCTTGATTCCGTTGTCGTAAAATGGGTTGTGGCTGGCAGATATCATGATTCCGCAGTTAAATCCCTCGGTGCGCACCACATAGGACACGCTGGGGGTGGTGGTGACATGGAGCAGATATACATCCGCGCCCGAGGCTGTAAGCCCAGCCACCAGGGAATATTCAAACATGTAGCTGCTGCGCCTGGTATCCTTTCCGATAACCACCCTGCAGCGCTCATCCGGCGTCTTCTGTCCATAGTACCAGCCCAGGAAACGGCCCACCTTATAGGCGTGCTCCACTGTCAGGTCCACGTTGGCCTCGCCGCGGAAGCCGTCTGTTCCAAAATATTTTCCCATTGTCATTAATTCCTCCCTGTCTTGTTATTAAAGCCCCCGTTACATGCATCTGCCGCCCCTGTCTTATGCCATCCCGTTTTCCTTAAGAGCCTTCAGGTAACGCCCCAGGGCATCCTGCCATGAGGGCATACGCTCAAAGCCGTTTTCAGTCAGTTTCTCCTTGCTCATGCGGCTGTTGGAGGGGCGCTTTGCCTTGGCCGGGAAACCGGCCGAATCCACCGGAGTCACCTTAACCTCATCCATGCCGGCCTGGCGGAATATCTCACACGCAAACTCATACCAGCTGCACAGCCCCTCATTGGTGGCATGGTAACGGCCGTACCTGTCTGTCTGAATCATATCCACCAGCAGGCGGGCCAGGTCGTAGGTATATGTGGGGGAACCAATCTGGTCGTTGACCACTGACACGGCCCCCTTTTCCTTCCCCAGGCGGAGCATGGTCTTAATGAAGTTCTTGCCGTTGATGCCGAACACCCAGGCAATGCGCACAATGAAATATTTCTTCACATTCTGCTCTACCGCAATCTCGCCCTCATACTTGGTCAGGCCGTACACATTAAGGGGTTCCCTGTGGTCATCCGGCTCCCATGGGCGCTCGCCGCAGCCATTAAACACATAGTCCGTGCTGATATACATCATCTTGATATCCATGGCCTTGCAGACCCTGGCGATATTGCGTGTCCCCTCAGCATTGATTTTGCGGCACAGTTCCAGGTTATCTTCAGCAGCATCTACTGCAGTATATGCTGCACAGTGAATGACTGCGTCTGGTTTTTCCTGTGAAATCACAGTTTCGCACGCAGCGCGGTCCGTGATATCCATTTCCTCCACATCCACTCCGGTTCCCTCAATCCCGCGAAGGGCCAGTTCATTCATCACATCATGGCCCAGCTGGCCTTTTACACCTGTTACCAGAACTTTCATAATCCATTTACCTCCGTTCTTAATAATGGCTGGCAGAGAACAGGAATCCCCGAAACGGACACGTCTCTCAAACGCGCTCCGGGGCATTCCCTCCTCCGTCAGCCACATGTTTACCTACAGGCGGCTGCCGTACATCTTATCGAAATAATTACTGTACTCGCCGCTGAGAATATTTTTCCACCAGTCCTGGTTGTCCAGGTACCACCGGATGGTCTGCTCAATTCCCGTATCAAAATTATACGTTGGCTTCCATCCCAGCTCTGTCTCTATCTTGGTTGGGTCAATGGCATAGCGCATGTCATGGCCGGGACGGTCTGTCACAAATTTAATCAGGCTTTCAGGCTTATCAAGAGCCTTCAGAATCGTCTTTACCACTTCCAGGTTGGTGCGCTCATTATGTCCGCCGATGTTGTACACCTCTCCCTCGCGTCCCTTATGGATAACCAGGTCAATGGCCTGACAGTGGTCCGCCACATGAAGCCAGTCACGCACGTTCTCTCCTGTGCCGTATACAGGAAGCTCCTCATCTGCCAGGGCGCGGCTGATAATAAGCGGAATCAGCTTCTCCGGGAAATGATAAGGGCCGTAGTTGTTGGAACATCTGGATACGGTCACGGGCAGGCCGTATGTCCTGTGATACGCCAGCACGAACAAATCAGCGCTGGCCTTGGATGAAGAATAGGGGCTGGATGTATGCAGGGGCGTTTCCTCGGTGAAGAAAAGGTCCGGTCTGTCAAGAGGCAGGTCGCCGTACACCTCATCCGTGGAAACCTGATGGTAGCGCTTGATGCCGTAAGTACGGCAGGCGTCAAGAAGGGTGGTGGTTCCCATGACATTGGTCCTGACAAAGGCTTCCGGGTCTGTAATGGAACGGTCCACATGGCTCTCCGCAGCAAAGTTCACCACCACATCCGGCTTCTCCTTCTCAAACAGTTCAAATATAAACTTCCTGTCGGCAATGTCGCCCTTTACAAATTTGTAATTGGGCTTGTCCTCAACCGGTTTTAAGTTTTCCAGGTTGCCTGCATAGGTCAGCAGGTCCAGGTTGATGATTTCATAATCCGGGTATGTGTTTACCATATGGTGCACAAAGTTGCTTCCGATAAAACCGGCTCCGCCGGTGACGATGATTTTCATATATAGTTTCCTCCGTTAAAAATCCTGTGGATGTATCTTATCCACATATTTACCGTCCAGAACGTCCTTTAAGTACTTGCCGTACTGGTTCTTTTTCAGAATCTCATAAGTCTCCATGACCTGTTCCCTGTTAATCCAGCCCCTGAGATAGGCAATCTCCTCCAGGCAGGCAATCTTGCGGTGCTGGTGCGTCTCCACGGTCTTCACAAAGTTCGTGGCCTCCACCAGAGACTCATGGGTTCCCGTATCCAGCCATGTAAAGCCCTGTCCCAGAAGAATCACATCCAGCTCCCCGTTCTCCAGGTAAATGCGGTTTAAGTCCGTGATTTCCAGCTCTCCTCTGGCTGAGGGCTTTAAGTTTTTCGCATACTCCACCACCCGGTTATCGTAAAAATAAAGTCCGGTGACACAGTAATTGGACTTTGGCTTTTCCGGCTTCTCCTCAATGGAAATAGCCTTGCCGTCCCCGTCAAACTCCACAATGCCGAAACGCTCCGGGTCGTCCACATAATAGCCAAACACCGTTGCTCCCTTTTCCTTGGACGCTGCCGCGCGCAGGCGCTTGGCCAGACCCTGTCCGTGGAAAATATTGTCCCCCAGGACCATTGCCACGGAATCTCCCCCAATGAACTCCTCGCCGATGATAAATGCCTGGGCCAGTCCGTCCGGGCTTGGCTGTACCGCATAGCTCAGCTCAATGCCGAACTGGTGGCCGTCGCCCAGCAGGGCTTCGAATCTGGGCGTGTCCTCCGGAGTAGAGATAATCAGGATATCCCTGATTCCCGCATTCATAAGGACAGACAACGGATAATAAATCATCGGTTTATCGTAAATTGGAAGCAGCTGTTTGGAAGTAACCTTGGTCAGCGGGTAGAGCCGCGTCCCGCTTCCTCCGGCCAGTATAATCCCTTTCATATTTCCTCCTTGGTTCGCTGTGAGCGCGAAAAGACCGCTTAGCGGACGTCTTTGCCTGATTTTTTCTTTGTCCAATATATCATACTATCTCTATTTTTTCAAATAATCTGTTAAATATTTCGTTATTATTAAGAAGATTATAATATCCATGATTACTGAATGATTTCAACACCATTACCTACATCCCCCACCTCTCCCACAGGGTTGTCGGCGATGTTCAGATACTCCAGAAATTCCGCCTGCTTCAGGGGCGCCAGGTCCGTTATATAATTGTCCTTAACCCCCAGTCTCTTAAGGTTCTTAAGACCCGCGGCAAAATTCACATCCGTCAGCTCGTTGCTGTCCAGGTACAGCTCCTCCAGATTGGGAAAACGGGACAGGATATCCATATGTTCCCCCAGCTTCACATCATCATACCACACGCTGGTCATTCCGCCGTAGGACTCCACGTAATAATTCTTGTGAAGCTCCATATTTTTCAGGCTCAGCACCCGCAGGCTGGGGTTTTCCTTTATCCGGTCAAAATTAATCTCAAATTTGCCGTTGTCCAGGTACAGTTCCTCCAGTCCCTCATGGTTAAAAATGGAACTCACATCCCCGTACACCTCCACCAGGTAGTTATAGCCGCTCCAGCCCGTTCCGTCCAGGTTGCCGGTAAAGTCAGCATATTTAAGCCCTGTCATGCCTTTGAGAAAGTCCAGGTTTCTCAGGTTTCCCCGGGAATTCCACACGGAGTAAAAGGTAAGCCGTTCCACCCCGGTCAGGGACGAGAGGGCCTCCGCCCCGTCCACATTGCAGTTGTGTATGGAAAGCTCCTTCAGGCTGCTTAGCCCCCGGAGGGAGGAAATGGACATAAAGCCCTTTATTTCCAGCCTTTCCAGGCTGGAGAGGGAGGACAGGTCCGGGTCTGTCTGGGATGTCATCTTGTCAATGTGTAAGGACGTCAGTCCTGCCGCTGTTCCCACCGGTCCGAAATCCTGGACCTTGTTATTTCCCAAAAGGGTCAGGGAGCGAAGGGCCGGCATCTCCGACAGGGGAGCCAGGCTGATGATGGCAGTATCCTCCAGGGTAAGGTCCTCCAATGCCGGAAGTCCCTTGATAAAGCCTATGTCCCTGATGATATCCGAATTAAGGTACAGGGACTCCAGACCGCTCATAACCGAGATGGCAGAGTAATCCGTCACCCTTACCTTATCCTTGCCCGTGCTGATAATGGAATCCGAGTCCCCTGTGTCTTCCAGCGACAGATATTTTAGGCTCTTTAAGGGCACCAGCTGTTTCAGGTTGGCGTCAGGATAATCCCGGACAGTCAGACGCTCCAGATTCCCAAAGGAGGCGATTCCGTCCATGGATGTGATTCCCCGAAGCTGCAGCTCCGTGATTCCCGACGGGTCATCCAGCATATCCTTAAGGTCTGAGATTTCCACGTTTCCGGCCGTGATTCCCTTAAGGTCCTTAAGCCCTTTTAAACTATGGACCCTGGAAAGCCCTGACCCCAAATCCAATTTTACCAGTCCGGTAAAGGCCGCTGCATCCTGGGGCTCCCAGTCCATGGCCCCGAAGACGGCAGTCTGCACCAGGGGCTCTTCCCCGCTGTAAGGGTCCTCAAAGCTGTACCATATCCGGTTTGTTTCCCGGGATGTCTCCACCTTCAGATACCTGACCCTGGCCAGGTCCTCCTGGCTGAACGCAGCCTGGTCCCCGTTGAACATCTTTGCTGCCATGGCATGGAACAAAGGTGAATCCGCCTCGGGAACCCTTTCCTCCGCTTCTGTCTCTTCTCCTTCTGTCCCGGCGTATCCTGCCGCGCCGCTGTAGGCGGGAACCGGAAGCGGCGCTGTCCCGGAGCCTGAGGAGGAACCGGAGCCTGAGGACAGAATGAAAATGGCAAGCAGCGCGCCCACGCAGGCCACACCTGCAGCAAGGGCTGTTTTAGCCCCGTTTCCTTGGCCTTTGCCGGAAGGGGCTGTCTGATATATATTGTAATTCGTAATGTTCTGGACCTTTTCGTCGTCCAGCAGGAACTGGCTTTTGCAGAATTCGCATGTTATAAGCTTTGTCTGGGAATCCTCCACCTTAAGCTTGCCCCCGCAGGAAGGGCATTTTATCTCTACCATCTTCATAATATGTTTCCTCTTTGCCTTTGCTGGGTCTTATATGACACCATTATAGTTCATTGCAGGCAGGTATGGCAAGCAGGTTCGCAGTCTTGCCCCAACCATAGTATAATACTTAAAAAGCAAATCAATCATCCGGGAAGCCATACGCATCCCCAGGGACCTCTATGAAATGCACCTGGCGCATCCTCCCTCTTAGTTTGGATAATAGTTAATTACCAGAAATGAAAGCAATATATCCTGACGGTTGATATAAGTATGTCCGATGGAACTGTCAAACACCAGGGAATCCCCCGCCTCCAGTGTGTAGTCACCTGCTTCGGTGCGAAGGGCCAGCTGGCCCTTCATGACGAAGATGTACTCCTGGGCTTTTTCCGAATGTCCAATGGAGATGTTGGAAGCCCCCGGGTCCAGTTCCGCATAAAAAAGCTCAAAATTTCTCACAGGCGTGCTTGGAAAATAGCAGTACACCCGGTAATGCTCTGTCTCCCCTGTCTGCACGGCAGGCTCATCCCTGCGCACAACAGTTGCCTTATTCTCAATACCCTCCATCAGTTTTGTATAGGGCACATTCAGCCCATTGGCGATTTTCCAGATAGTATTGATGGTAGGATTGCTGCTCCCCTTTTCAATGTCCGAGAGCATGGCCTTGCTGATGCCGGAAATCTTTGATAATTGCCCCAGGGTCAGGTTGCGCTCTGTCCGCAGTCTCCTGAGATTTACTGCAATGATTTTTCCTAAATCCATATATAAGTCCTCTTTTAATTGCTTGACATATAAATCGAACAGTTGTAAGATATATCATACAGTTCGTTCGATTTAATAAACGATTGTCTGGTACGATATAGAATAGTATAAGAGCATTATGCCGAAAAAGCAAGAACCAGACAAAAAACCAAAGGAGGATTTCAAGATGGAAAAAAAGTTGTCAAGAGAAGATGCATGGAGCCTGCTGACCCAATACACAAAGACACCGGCCCTTCGCAGACATGCCCTGGCCGTGGAGGCTGCCATGAGGCATTTTGCCGGACTGAACGGCGGGGATGAGGAGGTCTGGGGGGCGGCTGGTCTTCTTCACGACCTGGACTACGAGAAATTCCCGGAGGAACACTGCAAAAAGGCAGAGGAGATTATGCGTGAACAGGGCATTGACCCAATCTATATCAGGGCCATGAATTGCCATGCCTATGGAATCTGCACTGATGCAGCGCCGGAAACCCAAATGGAAAAGGTCCTGTTCACCATTGATGAACTGACCGGACTCATCAATGCCCTGTGTCTTATGAGACCGTCCAAAAGCGTACTGGACCTGGAAGTCAAATCCGTGAAAAAGAAATTCAAGGATAAGTCCTTTGCTGCCGGAGTGAACAGGGACACCATCCGGGCCGGCTGCGAAATGTTAGGCATGAGCCTGGATGATGTCATCCGTGAAACCATCCAGGGCATGAGGAAAAAGGCAGAAGAAATCGGATTAAAAGGCAGCATAACATCAGACAACTAGTTGAGTGGGGAAAATACAATAAGAGTGAGGGCAAAGGAAAGAGACATCCCCTGCATTACAGCTTATGCATCGGGTGATGTCCCTTTTATTTGCTTTCTCTCTTACTTTTTCCTGACTTCTATTCCTGTCTGCCATGAACCGCTTTCATGAACCGCTCCGCAATCTCCAGCGGCCGGGTGATGGCTCCGCCCACAATGACTGCCCATGCTCCCATATCCAGCATTTTCACAGCTTCCTCCGGCGTATGGACACGGCCTTCCCCGATGACCGGGATGGGAAGTTCCGCTGACAGCCGCCTGACCAGTTCAAAATCCGGCCCTTCCAGCTTTGGCGTATAGTCCGTATATCCGCTCATGGTGGTGCTCACCAGGTCAATACCGCTTTTCCACGCCTGAATGCCTTCCTGGTAATCGGAGATATCGGCCATCAGAATCTGGTCCGGATATTTTGCTTTGATGCTGCGGATGTATTCCCATGGGCTCAGCCCGTCTCCCCGCCTCCTGTCCGTGCAGTCAATGGCAATGATATCGGCCCCTGCCTCTGCCAAAGCATCCACCTCCTCCATGGTGGGTGTGATATACCCGTCAAATCCATCGTACACCTGCTTTATCAGTCCAATGACAGGAAGTCCTGTCTCCTTCTTGATACCCAGCACATCCCGCACCGTGTTGGCGCGTATCATGGGACTTCCGGCCTCCTTGGCCGCCCTGGCCATAAAAGGCATCAGGGAACGCTCCGGGTCATAGAGCGGTTCCCCGGGCAGGGCCTGGCAGGAAATGATAAGCTTTCCTTTGATACGGTTAAAAAGTTCTGTCTTGTCCATCTCGTTCCAATCCTTTCACTCCGGCTTTCACGGCCTGTCATCAGCCGCAGCCACCTTTACCACACATTTTCTGATACATTCAGGCGCTTCCAGGCATCCGCCCGGCCCATGGGCCTCACCGGCCATGCACAGGATGAACCTGCCCGGCCCCATGACGCAGCGTCCTCCTGCCCCGCCCCAAACAGCGGCTTTCTGAAAATCCGGCTGGTATTCCCCAATGGGTGTCACCCCGTCCAGGGCTGTTTCTATGACCTCGCATCCCTCAATGTCTATCTGGATATCCATATAGTCCCTGTGCAGTTCATAGCTGTCATCCCTCAGCTCGCGGGTCCGCGCCTCCATCACCTGCAGGAACACCCTGTCCCCGTCAATCTCCGTCCTTCCCATGGGAAGCGCTGTGATATCCGCAGTCATCAGATAGTCAATGGCCTTGTCCAGGTTCCTGTTCATGCCCCTGTAATTTCCTATATTAACCAGCAAGTCATATATCATATCAGCAATATTTCTCCTTTGCTGCTTCTATCATGGCGGCTGCTTCCCGGGCAATGGCCCGGTCGTCCCCGCTTAGGTCTGTCAGCGGCTTCCTGACCCCGCCTATATCGATTCCCCTGCTGATACGCAGCACTTCCTTAATCATGGCGTACATATTGCATGTTCCTGAACACAGCTTATATATGATTTCATCTGCTTCATACTGGATAGCCCTGGCCTCTGCCATCCTGTTCTGTGCAGTCAGCTCATATATCTTTAAAAACAGCTCCGGCATGGCACCGTAGGTACCGCCGATACCGGCGTCCGCACCCATGGCCAGACCGGATACCAGCTGTTCATCCGGGCCGTTGAACACAATAAAGTCCTCCCGCGTCTTCATGGCCTCTGCCTTAAACATCTGGATGTCCTGGACCGGCATGGATGAATTTTTCACGCCTGCCACCTGCCCGTTTAAGAGCATGGTCTTTAAAAGGCTCATGGTCAGGGCTGTACCGGCCAGCTGGGGTATGTTATAGATAATGAAATCCGTGTGGGGCGCTGCCTCCGATATGTCATTCCAGTACCCGGCAACCGAATACTCCGGCAGCTTAAAATAAATGGGCGGTATGGCGGCTATCCCGTCCACGCCCAGGTCCTGGGCATGGGACGCCAGAATCCGGCTGTCCCTTGTGTTGTTGCAGGCAACATGGGCAATCACCGTGAGACGGCCTGCAGCCTCATCCATCACGGCCTCCAGAGTCTTCTTCCTGTCCTCCACGGACTGGTAGATGCATTCCCCGGAAGACCCGCCCACATAGACGCCCTTCACTCCCTGTTCCACAAAGTACCGGGTCAGCGCCCGGACCGCGTCAGCGCTTACCTCCCCCGTCCTGTCATAGCAGGCATAGAAGGCCGGGATGATTCCCCTGTATTTATCCAGTATCATACCTATTTCACCCCCGTTATCTCAGACAGCTTTACCTTCCTGTTTTCAAACCGCGACCTGGTGCAGGCGTCCGCCGTTGCAATGGCGTTCCTGGCAGCCTCCCCCGTAAGCAGGGCCTTAAATTCCTCGTCCGGCTGTTCCCCATGCATGATGTTGTTAAAGTACTCCATCTCATCATACATAATGCTGTGAAGCCACATAGGCGGCTTCTTGCCCGGTTTGCCGTACATGATGGCGCCGTCCATCTCCGTGCCGTGATAGATTCTGGTCCGGTCATCGTCCTCCTCCTGGGTCTTGTGCATAAGGAAATGCTCTTCCTTGTCCCCCTTCTTAAGGGTTCCTCCGCAGTTAAACATATCCAGCCGGATAGCTCCCTCGGTTCCCTGAATCAGCACATAATGCTCCGGCCAGTGGAAAGCGGAGCCATACTCCAGCACAGCATACCGGTTATCCCCGTATTCCATGGTGATGAACAGCATATCATCCTCATCCCCGAACTGTTCCCCGCAGTGGGCCACATTGCCCCCTGCCATGGTCACTTCCTCGGGGCAGCCGCCCATAAGGAACTGGATGCAGTCCAGCTCATGGATATGGTGGTAGAGATGGCCTCCTGATTTGGCCCTGATTTTCTTCCAGCTGACAGAGGGCTGTATATCCTCCCAGCCGTTCCTGGCGGAATGGCAGTACAGCACCCGGCCGATGACTCCGTCATTAATCATCTTTTTCGCTGTGCGGACACCTTTGAAGAAATTCATTACATGGCCTGCCATAAAAGTAACATTGTGGGCAACGCATGTCTCCACCATCTCCACACAGTCCTGATAGGACAGGGCAATGGGCTTTTCACAGAATACATGTACCCCGTGCTCCGCGGCCTTGATGACCGGTTCCTTGTGAAGATAATTGGGCGCTGCCACGATTACGGCATCCACATCCTCACGGCTGTATAACCGGTCCAGGTCCGTCTCCACGCCGCATCCCAGCTCAGCAGCCACTGTTCCTGCATTCTCCGGGTCATAGACAGCCACTACCCTGGCCCCCTCCTGTTCCTTCATGATGCGGGCCAGCTCCGCCCCAAAATATCCCGTACCAACCACTGCATATCCGATTGTCTTCATGACTGTTCTCCTTTACCAATCCTATTTTTCACTTCATGATTTCGCTGAGTCTTACCTTCCTGTCCTCCTTAAGGGACAGGGTGCAGGCGTCTGCCGTGGCTATGGAGTTCCTGGCAGCCTCTCCGGTAAGAAGGGGCAGGAACTCGTCTGTCACCCGGGCGCCGTGAAGCACATTGTTTAAAAACTCCATCTCCTCGTCCATGATGCCCTGAAGCCACAGGAAGGGCTTTCTCCCCGGCCTTCCGAACTGGTTGCCGTTGTCCCGTTCTGTTTCCCTGTAAATCCGGGTTCTGTCATCGTCCTCCTCTTTTGTGCGGTGAACCAGGAAATGTTCCTCCTTGTCCCCGGTTTTAAGAGTCATGCCGCAATTGCACATGTCAATTTTAATGGCTCCCCTGGTTCCCTGTATCAGCAGGTAATGTTCCTGCCAGCGGAAGGCGGAGCCATACTCCAGGACTACGTAGCGCCTGCCCGGATATTCCATGGTGATGAACAGCATGTCGTCCTCATCCCCGAACCGGCTGTCCCTGTGGGCTGCATTGCCTCCTGCCATGGTTACTGTCTCAGGACAGCCTCCCATAAGGAACTGGACACAGTCCAGCTCATGGATATGATGGTACAGGTGGCCTCCTGATTTGGAACGGGTCTTTTTCCAGGTTTCTGAGGCCCCGGTACCCTCCCATGCATTGCGGGCCCCGTGGCAGTAGAGGATGTCCCCGATAACGCCCTGTCCGATAAGCTCCTTGGCCTTTCTCACACCGCAGAAGAAATTCATCACATGGCCGGCCATGAACACCACATGGTTGTCCTGGCAGGCATCCACCATTTCCAGGCAGTCCTCATAGCTTAATGCAATCGGTTTTTCACAGAACACATGAAGTCCATGCCTGGCAGCGGCCAGCACCGGTTCCTTGTGCAGATAGTTGGGAGTGGCCACAATCACGGCCTGTATATCCGTTCTGGATACCAGGGACTCCAGGCTGCCCTCAGCTTCGCATCCCAGCTCAGCCGCCACAATCTCCCCGTTTTCAGGGTCATAGACAGCCCGTATCTGCGCTCCCTGTTTTGTATTCATGATGCGTGCCAGCTCCGCCCCAAAGTAGCCGGAGCCCACCACGCCGTATCCAATGGTTCCTGTTATAGTTTCCATAAAGTATAGCACCTTTTACCTTTCTGTTAAAATCATCAGGACTTTACAGCGCCCTCCGACATGCCCCCTGCAATCTTATTCTGTATGAGGCAGAAGAATATGACAGAGGGAAGCACCACCAGGGCAGAGGCAGCCATCATGTCGCCCCAGTCCAGTATCTCGGCTCCGTCCAGGGAGCGCAGGGCAACCGCAACCGTCATCTTGCTGGTATTGTTCATTAAAATCAGCGCGTACAGGAACTCGTTCCAGGTATTGATAAAGGTGTAAATGGCTGTGGCCACCACACCGGGCGCCACCAGCGGAAGCACCACCTGGACAAAGGTCTGCATTTTATTGGCTCCGTCGATTCTGGCCGCTTCCTCAATTTCCAGAGGCACTGTCCTGAAAAATCCGGTCAGGAGCCACACCGCATAAGGCACGGAGAAGGACAGATACACAATAACAAGGCCAATCCTTGTGTTAATCAGCCCCAGCTTTCCCATGACCACGGAGTAGGGAATGGCCAGCAGGATGGGAGGAAATATGTAGGTTGTCACCAGCACCTTGGACATGGCTGACCCCAGACGCTTAAAGAACCGGACGATTCCGTAAGCTGCCAGCGCCGCCACTGTAATGGCAATCAGGGTGGTTACCAGGGAAATGATGATACTGTTCTTGATGTTCACAAAGAACTTAAGGTCATTGATAACATGGGTATAATAATCAAACGTCCATGTCTTAGGCCAGAAAGCCGTGGGATTTCCCGTCAGCTCTCCTTTGCCCTTCAGGGAGGAAATGATAATCCATACCAGCGGGAATATGGAGATAAGGGTCAGAATAATCAGGTATATATGGCTGATAACGTTTCCTGCTTTACACTTTTTCATTTACTGTCCTCCTTTTCCCACTTGTTTATGACCGCAAAGTAAATGCCGCATATAATCATCAGGAATATAAACAGCAGCACGGTCACTGCCGATGAGCGTCCGATGAGTTTGGTGCTCCATCCCATATTGTAGGCATAGAGCGGTATGGTCTGGGTGGTGCCCGCGGGCCCGCCGCCTGTAATCAGATAAATCAGGTCAAAGTTATTGAAAATCCACACAGTCCTTAAGACCACCAGCAGTCCCACCACCATCTTGATATGGGGCACCGTGACATAGTAGAAGGACTGCCAGGGCCTGGCCCCGTCAATCTGGGCAGCCTCATACTGGTCCTTTGGGACTGTTTCCAGGGCCGAGAGCACGTTGACCATTATCATGGGCGCTCCGAACCATATATTTATCAGCACCAGGCTGACAAAGGCCAGTGTGCCGCTGGTCAGAAACTGGGGCGCCACCTGGCAGATACCCAGCTTCACCAGGATATTGGGCAGAAAGCCGTACACTCCGTTGAGAATCCATTTCCAGGAAAATGCAATGACAATGGAGGGAAAGGCCCAGGGGATGATGAGAAGGGTCTTGTAAACGCCCTTGCACACCTTAATCCGCTTCAGGGCCAGGGCAGCGGTAAACCCCACTCCTATCTGTCCCACCAGGGACAGGACCGTCCATTTCAGGGAATTGAAAAATGAAAGCCAGAAGCCGCTGTCCTTCAGCACCTCGGCATAATTCTTAAGGCCGATGAATTTATAGGCGGGTTTAATCAGGTTCTTGTTTGTAAAGCTGTATACGATGCTGGAACAGATGGGATATATGAATAATGCGATTACAATGACGATTGCAGGAAGTACGAACAACCATCTTGTATAACTTTTCTTCCCCAAGATTTCCTCCTCCTTCTCAGTATTAGAGCGTGTCTCAAAAATGCATCCGCCTTTTCAGACACGCTCCCGGACGGCTTATTCAGCTGTCTCAAACAGTGCGTTCAGTTTATCTTCTGCTGTTTTCGCAGCAGTCCTTACATCCGTTCCGTTGGTAATGATATCCTGGAACATATCCTCTATCACATGATTGTTCTGCATGATTCCGGCCTGGACATTGGGGCCGTGCTCATAGCCGAATGCAGTGCCGATATCAGCTGCCGCAGTCAGTACTTCCTCAGCATGGGTGAACTGCCTGATGGTGTCGTCATCCCTGTATGCATCTGTGTCGGCAATCCCCTTGATGGCAGGAAGCATGCCCACCGGTGTCGCGTGCAGGAATTCCACGTATGTATCCTCGTCATAAAGGGTTTTCATAAATGCCTTGCAGATTTCCGGATGCTTGGAAGCCTTCCATACCACCATAGGTGTGTTGGTGGTCATGATTCCCTCATCCGGGTCATCCTCATGAATCTTTGGAACCGGGTAGCAGTCCACATACTGGAGCAGGTCCGGCGAGTTGGCCGCAACGCCTGAAATCTGGAAGCCGGAGTTAAAGTCAAATGCGGTCTTGCCCTGGTAATACAGGGTTGCCTGATCCAGTACATCAAAGTTAATGGAATCCTTAGGCGAGCAGTCATTGTACACCTTCAGCCAGTAGTTGATGCCGTCAATGGCCAGGTCGCTGGTCAGGTTAGCCTTCAGGTCATCGGTCAGAAGGCTGCCGCCCCCGCTTCTCACATAGAAATCCAGGAAAAAGGTTGCCTGGAAGTCATTGGTGCCGCATGGGAAGGACAATCCGTAGACGCCGTCCTTTGTGAGGGCCTTGGCTGTGTCGTAAAGCTCATCCCAGGTCTTTGGAACCTCCAGCCCGTTCTTCTCCAGCAGGTCCTTGCGAATCCACATCACATGTGCGTGTCTGTAAAGGGGTACCGAGTAATTATTGCCGTCCACCGTGCCCTCGGAAATGGCTGCTTCTGCAAATTTGTCACGGCCAATGTTGTCAATCAGGTCATTGATGGGCGTCAGGGCGTCTGCGTTAATCATCTCCGCCACCTGGGCCGGAAGGGCTGTACTCATATCAGGTACATTGCCGGATGCAAGTCCGGTGGTCCACTTGGTGTAAAAGTCATTCCAGGAAAATGTCTCAATATTGATTTTCACGTCCGGGTTCTCTTCCATGAACTTGTCAGCTGCTTTCTGTATGGTTTCCAGTCTTGGTCCCTGGGTAAATGAATGCCAGAAGGTAATCTCTCCGGAAAGGGGGCCCTCTGTCCCGCTGTCATTTCCATCCTGGGCCGCCGCCTGCGCCTGGGTCTGGCCTGCTGCTTCTTTGGAAGCAGAACCATCCGAGGATGACCCGGAACCGCTGCATCCGGCCAGCAGGGCTGCTGCAAGTGCTGCTGCTAGAATTAAACTTACATGACTCTTTTTCATATCATTTCTCCTTTTTTCTGAATTATTTCCGTTCGTCATTTTGCTGTTTCTATTGGTATTATATTGGTTTTCTTTATGCATTTCAACATTCTGGACAACTTAAAATAGCACAAGACGACTATTAAATTATTTTTTTGTCTTGTTTTGAATCAGATGGGTTGGGGTACAGCCGGAAATTAGCCGGGGGAAGGCCGGGAGCTGGCCGGGGAATAGCCTGGGGCTGGCCATATCCCATATTAAAACATAAAAAAGACAGGGCCGGAAGCTAATTCCGGATACCTGTCCTCCTGTTTCTTGTCCTGTTTCTTATCTTATTTTTAACCTTGTTTCATATCCTGCTTCTTATCCCTGCATCCTGTCCTACTGTCTCTGCCCCTCCGGCACAATCCATTCTTTCTTAATCTGCCACAGGGCTGCCTGGACGCTTTTTGCCCCGGATTCCTCTCCTGCCCGTATCTTCTCATGATGACGGAACAGCCTGGGCCAGCTGCCCATGATTTTCTGTTTCAAATCCGGGTAAAAACCAGTGAGCACTGCATCCATCTCCCTGACCCCGCACTGCTTTAAATATGCCTGGAACGCCTTTTCATCCGCCTCATCTTCTCCCAGATATTTAAGGCACAGAATCTTATTCCAGTCATACATATCAAAAAACACAGCCTCATCCCTGGGAACGGAAAGCGTCAGTGTACTGGTTCCCGCAGACTGGTCCAGACTGTACAGGTTCATGAAGGACCAATAGGGGAACTCAGCCCCCTGGGGCATTGGAACCAGCTTAACTGCCTCCTTTACAAACCATTTGTAGGCAGTCAGGAAAATGGGACCGCTTTCCCCATACTTTCTGCGCACGTATTCCTCACGCGAGAAACAGCGGCCGTCTCTCTCTATGGCCTTTAATACCGCCTCCGCCTGTGCCGCGTATAAAATTACTCTATCACCTGTGTCACCCATTCTTTTCTTATCTCCCATATATTTCCATATTTCGAATCGTTCCCCAGAATCACGCTGTCATCAAAAAGCCGGTCCCAGCTGGCAATGATTTCCCGCTTAAGGTGGGGATAAAACTGGGACATGTAAGCCTTGGCATCGCTTACGCCATACTGCTCCATCCTATCCTGATGACGCCTGGCATCCGCCTCATCCTTTGGAATATAGGAATAATTGAGTATGCTTCCCCATTTTTCTATATTGACAGAGGTAATGCAGGCCGGATCCAGGGTCAGCTCCAGTATGACGGTTCCCGGGCTGGGAAGCATAACCGCTTCGCTGGTAAAAGAAACCCATACCGGATACTGCACATCCTCCGGCCTTCGGGCTGCATCCGGACTGTGCCTCACCAGCCAGTCATATGCCTCCAGCACCAGTCCTGCATGTTCCTGCAGGTCGCTGCGGATATACTCCCGCCTGGCAATGTATCTGCCGGTTTCATTGAGCTCCTTCAGCACATTTTCATGCTGCTTTGTCCATACCTTGATTTGTTCCATCCAGCCACCCTTCCTCTCTCTTTTTTGGTACCGCTGTCCTTGTCCGGCCCCGCTGTCCTTATCCGGCCCCGCTGGCCTGGTACCGCTGTCCCGGCCTGGTTCCGTTGTGTTCCTTCCCCTACTCCTGAGACATCTTCCTATACCGGCCCGGCGTCATTCCAAACGCCTGCTTAAATACCCGTGTAAAATGATTGGCGTCCTCAAACCCCACATCGTGGGCAATGCAGTTCACAGGATTATTGGACACCAGCAGCAGTCTGGCCGCCGTGGTCAGGCGCACCTGGCGTATGAACTCCGTGGCGGTTTTCCCTGTGGCCTCCTTAAACAGGCGCCGGAAGGTTGTCTCTGCCACCTCTGCCATACCGCTTAATTTATCTGAGGTATACTCCTCTGTCGGATTCAGCATGATATAGTCAATAACGGTCTGTATTCTGGGGTCGGTCTGGACCGTGGATTTCTTCACCCGCTTGCGTATCTGCTCCAGGTTGTACTCCAGTCCGTTGATTTCCGCCTTCACATCATCGGGCTCATCGGAATTCAAAATATCAATCAGGCTGGCAATCAGCGTATCAAGGGCGCCTCTTACGTGAAACGCCTTCGACTTCTTGTCCGTTCGCACCCACTTGTAGATATCGCTGAAATAAGACCCGATTCCCTCCCCCACATCCATCACCAGAGGGAAGTTATAGTACTCCCTGAGGAAATTAGCGCCCTCATAAAACACAGATGTGGTGAAGCGGATGCTGTAAAATGCAAATGTATCCTCCAGCGCCCTGCACGACAGCCAGCAGCCCTCCGGTATATAAGACACCTGTCCCTTCTTTACAATAACCGTCTCCCCATCCACCACAAACTCAGCGCTTCCGTCAATGATATAGCGCAGCATATTGTACGGTATGGCGCTCTCAGGATAGGTCCAGGTCCTTCCGAACGAGTATTTATCTATATATAGAAAATTAAAGCGGATGGTATTCATGAATGAGGAAAGCGACTGCATGCTGTACACCCCCTTTTTGCCATATCTTTTATCACTTCCGGCACAACGGTGCCCTGCGTCCGGGGATTTGTCCCCCTGTCCGTTTCCTATTCTGATTGTACCAAATCATGCTTCCAATATCCAGCCCCGGAGCCGGAAATTTTATCCGCCTGAACTGTTACATTTTATCCGCAATACCCAGGCGCTCAATCAGCCTCTGAATTCCCTCCGGGCTGTCTGCAAATGACTTCACAGGAGCGCCGGCCATTTCCCCGCACTCCTCCTCCGTAATGGTGCCATGCCGCCCTGCCGGACCCTGTTCCAGCTCCACGGTATAATTCCAGCTGACCTGGCCCAGGTTGTCAGTCAGGGCTATCAGCACACAGGCATATGCCTTCATGCGTTCCTCAAACACGGCTGAGTTGGACGTACTCTCCTCAAAGTTAAGGGTCCACCCATAGGGTTGGCCGGAGGTCTGGAGCTCATTCTTAAAGCTTCCCAGCTCTCTGGAAATCCCCAGGGTGCCTGAAAGCGTTCCGTCTGCCGAGGCATCTCCTATATATGGATTCCTGGCCCTGTACAGCTCATTTGCAAGACTGCTGACCACGGTTCCATTGCTCTTGACGGTAGCGCCCTTTATATCCAAATCCTGTCCCCCGCCCGGAAGCTTAAGTTCCAGGTTAAATACACCGTTCCTGTTCCAGAATGAGGGCAGGCAGGAGTAAATGACCAGCTTCTGCGTTCCGTCATCCTGCTGCACCAGCTTATATCCCCTGTAAACAGAGGCTGAATCAATCATGATTCCTCCCACATCCACCTGTCCCCCATTGACATCCGTATAGGTGACCACATATGACTCCGTGGGATAGCCTATCACAAACAGCTTCATAAAAAATGCAGCCGCCATAATCAGGAACACCCCGGCAGCGCCCAGAACCACATTTCTTACATTTCTCCTTCTCACCTTTTTCAGATAATCAATTTCCGGTGTTTTATCTGATGTCCGGGATGCATTTCCTTCCATCTCGGTTTTCATCCGCTCATACATTTCCCTGCAGCTGCCGCATTCCTCCAGATGGACCCTGATTTCGCGGTCCGTTTTCTGGGACGTCAGGCCGTCCACATACATGGGCATTAAATCCTGAATGATTTCACATGGTATCCTGTGTTTCATTGTTCTCCTGCCTCCTTCACGATTCTCTCTTTCCCGCGGTAATAGGTTACTCTTGCCCAATTCTCGCTGCGCCCCATGATTTCGCCAATCTGGCCAAAGGTCAGGTTTCCCACCAGCCTGAGGTACATAACCTCCCGCATAGGGTCCTCCAGACCATGAATCAGCCTCAGTATCTGCACATTATCCCACAGGGATATGGCCTGGGACTCTGCGGATTCCACAGGTACCTGGTCTGCCTCTTCCAGGGGAACATGGTGTTTCTGCCTGCGCAGATAATCCCGCCACAGATTTTTTGCGATTCCGCAGAGCCAGGTGGATATGCTGCTCTCTCCCTTATACCTGCCTATATGTTTCACTGCCTGGTAAAAGGTTTCCTGGGTCAGCTCCTCCGCCAGGCCGGGGTCCTGGGTTCTGGTCAAGAGAAAACCATATATCATTTTTCCGTGCTTTTTATAAATCTCTTCCATGGAATCCATATACGTATTTCCTCCTTCTGTTAATTAGTGTCCCGTGGCCCGGAATCGTTACAAAAAATATATAAAAAGTTACGTTGATATCATTATACTAAAACCATGGCCGGATACAATATACGGCTGTTTTATTTCAGGCGCACATCCGGCCGTAACCGGCAACAAAACAGACCCGGCCAATACCTGAGCATGTCTCAGTTACCCGGCCGGGTCCTATTGTGTCGATTTCATGTTATACATCTTCTGTGAGGTTTTTCCTCTCAGGCATTTGGAATCTCCAGCCTGTCCCCGTCACACATTAAATCGCCTCGTTCATCTTTGCCAGCTTTGCCGCCTGGTCGGCCGCAATCAGGTTGTCCAGCAGTTCCTGAATGTCACCGTTCATAATGGAATCAATCTTATACAGCGTCAGCTTGATTCTGTGGTCTGTCACACGGCCCTGGGGGAAGTTGTAGGTACGTATCTTCTCAGAGCGGTCGCCGGTGCCAATCTGGCTGCGGCGCTCCTCTGCCTCTGAACTCTGGCGCTTTTCCAGCTCAATGTCATAGAGCTTGGAACGCAGCAGACGGAATGCCTTTTCCTTGTTTTGAAGCTGGGATTTCTCTGTCTGGCTGTAAATAACGATTCCCGTAGGAATATGGGTCAGACGCACTGCGGAGTCCGTTGTGTTAACGCACTGCCCGCCGTTGCCTGATGCACGCATGACGTCGATACGGCAGTCGTTCATGTCAATCTGGACATCCACTTCCTCGGCCTCAGGCATAACGGCCACCGTTGCAGTGGATGTATGGATGCGGCCGCCGGATTCCGTCTCAGGCACACGCTGGACACGGTGCACCCCGCTCTCATATTTAAGCTTGGAATATGCGCCCTTTCCGGTAACCATGGCAACCACTTCCTTGAAACCGCCGATGCCGTTTTCATTGAGACTGACAATCTCCACCTTCCATCGCTGGCTGTCCGCATAGTTGGTATACATGCGGTAAAGTTCAGCTGCAAACAGGGCTGCCTCATCGCCGCCTGCGCCTGCCCGGATTTCCAGGATGATATTCTTGTCATCGTTAGGGTCCTTTGGAAGCAGAAGAATCTTAAGCTCATGCTCCAGTTCATCAATCCGTTTCCTGGCGTCGGACAGCTCTTCCTTGGCCATCTCACGCATCTCCTCGTCGTTCTCTTCCTCCAACAGGGCCAGGCTGTCCTCCACATCCTGCTTTGCCTGCTTGTACTGCTTATAGGCTTCCACAATAGGAGCCAGGTCAGCCTGCTCCTTCATGAGTCTGGTAAAACGCTTTGTGTCCTGGGTCACATCCGGGTCACCCAGCATAAGCATCAATTCTTCATAGTGAATCAACATATCATCCAGCTTATCAAACATATCTATCTCCTGCTCCTGCGATTATTCCAATTACAACCACTACATTAACCTGTTACCCTGTGTTATCTCCCAATCCGCCCCTTACCATCCGGTCCTCGCCGGGCGGCTCCTGCCGGACGCTCTCACCAGCCTGCTCTCACCGGACGGCCCGTACCACACGGTCCTGTCCGGCCAAATCCTTAAAGGTTCTGACGTCCCTGTATCCCCGGGACACAAACAACCCTTCCACTGCCTCCGACTGGTCATACCCAATCTCCATGTAGATGCTTCCGCCCTTGGTCAGATGGTTTTGCCCTTCTTCTGCCAGTATGCGGTAAAATGTCAGCCCGTCCGCACTTCCGTCCAGGGCAATCCTGGGCTCATGGTCCCTTACCTCCGGCTCCAGGTCCTCAATAACCCGGCTGGGGATATAAGGCGGATTGGATACAATGATATCAAAGGTCCTGTCCGGCTCCAGAGCACAGAACATATCGCTCCTGATTAGTTCAAACACGCCCTGGTAACCGCCCAGCAGCCTGTCACGGTTCTGCTCTGCCACCTTAAGGGCCTTTGCCGACACGTCCAGGGCAGCCACATGACGGTATCCGCCCATAAGAGCCAGGCTGAGGGCAATGCACCCGGAACCGGTACACATATCCAGTATGCTTTTTTCCCTGTCCGTTTGTTCTTCCAGGACCAGCTCCACCAGTGTCTCCGTGTCCTGCCTTGGAATCAGCACATGCTGGTTTACAAGGAACTCAAATCCCATAAACTCCTGGGTCCCGGTCAGGTGCTGGAGCGGTGTCCGTCCGGCCCTTATTTCTATGAGCTTCATAAACTCCCGGCAGCGTTCCACGGTTCCCTCATCCGGCGGCATTTCCCTGCCCTTCATGGCCAGGAACGATGCCAGGCTCAGATGGAACACCTCCAGAAGCAGGTACCTGGCATCCAGCTCCGGATCCGGCACCTGGGCCTTATTCAGTTCCTGAACACCCTGCCACAGCAGCTGCTGCATGGTCATGTTTTACTGCTCCTTCACTGTCATTGCCTTTGTCTTTGTGATTGCCGCCATGGTGCCCGCCTTCCTGCCAGCCCGGAAAATTCTCATCCAGGTAAGCCCGCCAGTCAAACACGGTCTCCACTGCCGCAATGGCCACCTCTATCATACTGTCATCCGGCTCCGTGGTAGTCAGTCCCTGCATCCACATGCCGGGACGGCTGAGCACATTGACCAGCCTGGAATCATGGCGTCCCGCAAAACGCAGGAACTCATAGGACACCCCTGCTATCACAGGAATCAGCACAATCCGGCTCACAACGCGCAGCCAGACCGTATCCACCCGGATGACCATAAAGAACAGGATGCTGATAACCATGACAATCATGATAAAGCTGGTGCCGCACCGTTTATGTTCCTTGGAGCTTGCCCTTACATTGTCAACCGTAAGCTCCAGCCCGTGCTCAATGCAGTTGATGCACTTATGCTCTGAGCCGTGGTACATAAAGGTCCTCTTGATATCCTCCATGCGGGATACCAGCTTGATATAAGCGATAAAAATCACAATCCTGATAACGCCCTCCAGTACGGCCATCACTGTATCGGAGCGGATGAACCCCCTGCATATATTGGCAATAAACAGGGGCAGCACCATAAAAATACCGATTGCCATAACAAAGGAAATTATCATTACCAATGTCATGAGGGCGCTCTCCAGCTTTTCGCCAAATACCTTATCCAGCCACGCCTCAAATTTACCGGGCTTTGCCTCCTCATCGTCCTCAAAAAAACTGCAGGACCAGGTCAGGGCCCTCATGCCCACTACCATGGAATCTATAAAACTGAAAATACCTCTGACAAAGGGAAGACCTAAGATTTTATGCTTCTTGGTCATACTCAAATAGGTATCCTTTTTCACCTCAATATCCCCGTCCGGCTTGCGGACTGCAATGGCGTAGTCATTGCCGTTCTGCATCATAATACCCTCGATTACGGCCTGACCACCAATTCCTGAATATTTCATCCCATTAACCTTTCTGTTGTACGAAAAAGAAACCCTCTTTCCATGATTTCCCATGAATTCAGAAAGGGCTGAGCCTGCTCCCAAGCTCAACCCTCATCTCTTTGCTTATTAGTTAGCATTCATGCCATATTTACGATTGAACTTATCAATACGTCCACGAGCCTGGGCAGCCTTCTGCTGTCCGGTGTAGAATGAATGGCACTTAGAACAAACCTCAACGTGGATGTCCTGCTTTGTTGAACCTGTTACGAACTCATTACCACAGTTGCAGACAACCTTTGCCTGGTAATAACTTGGATGGATTCCTTCTTTCATGATTTTCACCTCTCTGATATTATTTGCGGTTTCCGACCGCGGCCTGTGTATGCCAATCTGTCTCTGTACATTACAGGCAGCCGGTCCCATACCGTCACCAGAACGCACAGATATCAGCAATAACTAAGTTAAACACGCCCTCACCGTAAGGTTCTGACTCACGCAGACGCTAAAACTGCCGTCAAATTAGACAGCTTACATAGTATATCATAAAAAAACAGGATTTGCAATATTTTTTATGGCCAATTCCTGGTTATTTTTGAGCGGAAATCCAGCATTCCGGCAGCTCCGGCTCCCTGACCCTTACCGGTTCCGGATAAACCCTTCCGTAAAGCTCCAGCTCCACCCGTTCAATGATTTCCGGTCTCACCGGACGGTTGACCTCCACGCCCTCTATGGGGAAATCATCCACAGGGACAGTCTCCACCTTTTCCAGACGGTATATCTCGTCCATGCCCTCCAGAACACGGCCGAACACAGGATAAACGCCCTTGTGCTCCGGACAGTCCCTTAGAGGAAAGAAAAACTCACAGCCTGCCAGTCCTGCCTCGCCGTAACCGCCCATGCACACGGCTCCCGGATGGGAATCCAGCGGAACCACATCCGGGTTCAGTTCAAATTCATTGGGAATCAGATACCGGCATTCCTTTTTCCCAAAAGCCGTGTAGCTGACATCCACCCAGTTTCCCGGCACTATCCGCTCAATGGCATGGTGGTCCAGGTAACCCCTTAAAGCTGTATAGATAAAGCTGTTCACTGTGTTTGGCGCTGACTCCGGCAAAAGCTCTATGACAATCTTTCTGCCGTTGGCCATATGTAATGTTGCAATCGGATTCATAATACCGCCTCCCATCTCACAGCAGCCACCGGATTCATGGCACTGCCTCCCATCCCATAGCCGCAATTATATTCATATCTCCTCCCGGTACACCACAGATTAACCGATTATCTCAAATTCTTTGGAATCGTGGTTGAGCACCTCGCATCCATCCTCTGTCACCAGCACCAGGTCCTCCACACGGACCCCTGTATCCCCGGCCAGATAGATGCCCGGTTCAATGGAAAATATCATTCCCGGCTCTGCCTTCTGGGTATTCACAGAGGACACGTCTCCGAACTCATGCTCTCCCAGCCCGATGAAATGTCCCAGCCTGTGGGTAAAGAAGGGTCCGTATCCCTGCTCCGTAATCAGGTCCCTGGCCGTTTTGTCCAGCTCGCACAGAGGGATGCCCGGACGTATTTTGGAGATGGCTGTCTCATTGGCGCTGCGGACAATATCATAGATACGGCGGTGTTCCTCACTGGCCCGCTGAAAGTAGAAGGTGCGGGTCATGTCGGAACAGTACCCGTCCTTGATGCAGCCCACATCAAAGAGTACTGCGTCCCCCGGCTTTATGACCGTGTTGTCCGGTCCATGATGGGGGTCAGCCGCATTGGCGCCAAAGGCCACCAGCGGCTCAAAGGAAAATCCGTCCGCCCCCAGGTCCGTATATATCTTAAGCATCTGGTCCGCAACCTGACGCTCCGTGACCCCTTCGTGAATCAGCTGCCTGAACCGTGCCATGGCCTTATCATTGATATCGGAGGCAGTACGCATCCTTTCCTGCTCCTCCTGGTCCTTCACGCCCCTTGTCCTGTCCACGGCAATGGAGGAATTGACAAAGCCCGCAGCAGCTCCCATCTCCATGAGAGGAAGCAGGAACCTGGCCTTTAAATCCTTATCAACTCCCAGGGGACTTTCTTTATCCAGATAACCGGCCACGATTTCCGCCGCCGGGTCCGTATCTGAATACCACACCTTCTCCACGCCCACATCCTCAGGCACAGTAAACAGGTTGTTCAGGAAATACACATGCTTTCCGTCTTCCCTCAGATAAAGGGCGTAAAACCGTTCAAAGGGCTCCACATACACGCCTGTGAGATAGTAAATGGACATGGGGTCCACAATCAGCATCTGCGTCAGCCCCATCTCCTTCAGGGCTTCCATGATACGCTCCACTCGATTCTGCTTCATGATAACTTCCTCCTGTTTTAAAACTGTTTTCTCAGCTTGGGGTCCAGCAAATCGCGAAGACCATCACCAATAAAATTAGCTCCTACAGCCATTGTAAAGATTGCCAGTCCCGGGAATCCTGCCACCCAGAACTTATTAAAATAATCAGCTCCATCCGAAACCATCATGCCCCACTCCGGCGTAGGCGGCGCAGAACCCAGTCCCAGGAAGCTTAAGGTAGAGAACATCAGAATCTGATTGCCGATATCTGTGGTGGCCATGATGAGTACCGAACTGATGCTGTTGGGAATGACCTCCTTCATCAGGATTCGGATTCTGGAGGCGCCCAGGACCTCGGAAGCCGCCACATATTCATTTTCCTTTACGCTGAGCACAACGCTGCGCATCATACGGGCATAGGTGGGCCACGCCACCACAATCAGGGCAAACATGGTATTGAACAAATTGGAACCCATAACTGCATTGATAATCATTGCAAGAATCAGGGAAGGAAAGGACAATATCATCTCAGAAAAACGCATCATCACATTGTCCACCCAGCCGCCCACATAGCCTGCTATGGCACCGTAAAACGTGCCGATAAATCCTGCTATGACAACGGTAAGGCAGCCTGCCAGCAGGGAGTACCTGCCTCCGTACAGCACACGGCTGAAAATATCCCTGCCAAAGTTGTCCGTGCCAAACCAGTGCTCTGCGGACGGCGCTTTCAGCCGCTGCCCCAAATCCTGCACAATGGGGTCATAGGGAGCCAGCGCCGGCGCCAGGATGGCTGCCGCAATCCACGCCAGACAGATAATCACGCCCAGCGTAAACAGGTAATTGGATTTAAATAACCTTTTTAAAGACTGTACCATCAGCTGCACCTCACTCTCGGGTCTATGATTCCGTATAATATATCCACCACTGTATTGATGACCATGTAATTCAGGGCAATCAGCAGGGCCACTCCGATGATGGATGGGAAATCCACTGAAAGCACGGACTCGTAGGCAAATTGTCCCACGCCAGGCCAGTTGAAGATGGTTTCCACCAGCACCATGCCGCCTAACAGGTTGCCCAGGCCCAGGCCGATTACAGTGAGTACGGGAATCAGGGCATTGCCCAGGGCGTGGCGGATAATCAGTCCCGGCCTTGACAGGCCCTTTGCCTTTGCAGTGCGGATATAGTCCGTGGACATGACGTCCAGCAGGTTGGAACGGGCTGTCCTGGTAATCAGACCCATGGTAAACGCCGCAAGCACGGTTCCCGGAAGAAGCAGATGGCTGACAGCGTCCAGTGCCTTGGGTATATTTCCCTCCAGAAGACTGTCAATCACATACATGCCCGTGACCGTGGCCGGAGCCGTAAAGGCGTTGCTCAGGCGGCCCGGACCCGGAAACAGCTTCAGCTTGTAATAGAAGAAATACAATACCAGCAGCGCAAACCAGAAGCTGGGGATGCTGACGCCTGTAACGGATATGGCCCGGACTATCTGGTCCAGGATACTGTTTCGCCTGATGGCGGAAATAATGCCGAACAGAACGCCCAGAATAGCTGCAATGACAATGGCAAACAGGGCCAGCTCAATGGTGGCCGGATAACACCTGGCCAGCTCTGACAGCACAGGTTTGTTTGTGCGCATGGAAGTCCCCAGGTCAAACTGCAGGAGATTCTTCATGTACAGAATATACTGCACGGGCAGGGGCTGGTCCAGGCCGTATTTTGCCCGGTAGGCAGCCACGATTTCCGGGTCGTTCAGGGCTCTCTGGCTTAAGTTTGCAACGGTGGGGTCTCCCGGTATCATCTTTGTCAGTATGAAAACCAGGGTGGCGACACCAAACAGCATGACTACCAGATACACCAGTCTCTTTCCTATAAATTTCAGCTGTTCCATACGATACCTCTCTTTTCTTATGTTTCAATCCAAATTTATATTGCGATTGCTGTTTCACACAGATATTCCCGTCAACGATATCCCTTAGGATGAGCGTTCACGGCAATACCTGCCCGGTTATTGCCTGGGGCACCAAAGCGTTGTTTACGGTACCAGCGGGCAGGAAGAAATCCGCCTGCCCGCATAACAGTTCCGTATATGCAATCATTATTTTACATGAATCAAAGTCAGGTCCAGTGCATACGGGTCGGATATGGCCACGCCCTCCAGCCTGGTGTTATAGCCGATGTGGGACGGCGCCTGGGCTACCATAATGAACGGTCCATACTCATACATGGCGTCCTGGATTTTCTCCAGAACCGCGATACGCTCATCGTTGTCCGTTGCAGACATGGTTTCTTCATACATGGCTGCCAGCTCCGGGTCCATTTGCGCGCTCCATCCGGCCCTCTTTCCTACAACGCCGCCCGGAAGGAATTCCAGCTGCACGTTGGGGTCGTTATAATCAGTTCCCCAGTACATAACCGTAAAGCCCAGGGTTCCGTCGCGGTAAGCATCGCCGTATCCGGCCGCCCATGGCTGTGAAACGATGTTTACGTTAATTCCCACCTGAGCCAGGTCATCCTTAATCTTCTGGGCCAGGTCTGTCAGAAGGATTCCCTCCATATCCAGGTCTGTCACGGTCAGGTCCACGTCAAATCCATCTGCATATCCGGCCTCTGCCAGCAATGCCTTTGCTTCCTCCAGATTCGTATAGTCAGCCGGTCTCTCGCCCTTGCTTCCCATGAATCCCACCTGGATGATGTCATAAGGAGTGATGGTGCCGCTGCCGCAGATGGTCTGGATGCCAGTGTAATCCAGGGCTTTGCGGATGGCATTCTGGACCTGCGGATTGGATACAGGGCCGCCGTAGGCTTCATCCATGTTCATCATCACAAAACCAACGGTCTTGGTTGCTCCGTTGATAATGGAAATATTCTCAGCGCCTTCCAGCTCAGACATGGTGTCGTCCGTCATGTTCATGGCCACATCAATATCCCCGCCGGACAATGTCATCATCTGTGTGTTTGCATCCGGCTGTATCTTAATGATAAACTTGTCAACATTGGTTGCTTCTCCCCAGTAATTAGGGTTCTTTTCCAGCACCACTTCCTGGTCCGGAATATAGCTGGTCATCACATACATGCCGGAACCTGCGCTGGCTGAATCCAGATAGGACTGTGCCGTATCAGCGGAGGATGCGTCCTCTGCGTCCGTGCCGCCGTGCTCCTTCACAACCGCGCTGTCTAAAACAGCCGTGGAGCTGTAGGTCAGCTTGGACAGAATGGCGCTGTCCGCCTGGGTCAGATGGAATACCACCGTGTAATCATCCGGCGCCTCCATGCTCTCAATGGTGTCGCAGATAAAGGATGGATTTCCCTGAAGGTTCTTGCAGCGGTTGATGCTGAAAAGAACATCCGCGCTTGTCATGGGATTGCCGCTGGCAAATGTCACATCCTGTCTCAGCTTAACGGTCAGCGTCAGGCCGTCATCTGAAAATTCATAGGTATCAGCCAGACAGGGCTCCGGCGCACTGTCATTGCTGTAGAACTTAAACAGGTTCTCGTAGCATGCATTGACAATGAGAGGCGGATACTTCTCATATACATACCCCGGGTCCAGGGTGGAAAATCCGGAGCCCATGGCTACTACAACCGTATTGGAACCGGATGCCTGTGAAGCTCCCTCTGCTGCCGCGTCTGTGCTGCCGGCCTGTGTGCCGTCCGTTCCATTGCCGCCGCATGCGCTTAAGGCAAATGAAACCGCCAGGCACAGAGCAGCAGTCAATAACTTCTTTTTCATAATAGACCTCCTCTAGGTTTATTGGCAACAGTTCAGCCGCAAATCGTCTGAACTGTTCTTTTTATTGAGATGCCAGTTATCTGGCAGTGTCTCCTTATTGCAGTGTTTCCTTATTGCAGTGTCTCCTAATAAAGATGGCAGGCCACAAAATGCCCCTCCGTCACTTCCTTTAGTTCCGGCACTTCCTGGCGGCACCTGTCGCACGCCTTGCTGCAGCGTGTATGGAACCGGCAGCCGGAAGGCGGATTGGAAGGACTGGGCACCTCTCCTTCCAGGTGGATGCGCTCTGTTTTCACATTCTGGTCCACCTGGGGGATGGCTGACAGCAGCGCCTCCGTATAGGGGTGGTAACGCTTCTCATACAGCTTATCGTAATCAGCTATCTCCACCATATTTCCAAGGTACATAACCCCCACCCGGTCGCTGACCTGATAGACCACATTCAGGTTATGGGAAATGAAGAAGTAGGTCAGACCCAGTTTTTCCTTTAACTCCTGAAGCAGGTTCAGTACCTGGGCCTGGACCGACACATCCAGGGCCGATACAGCCTCATCGCAGATAATGATATCCGGCTCCAGAGCCAGCGCCCTGGCTATGCCGATTCTCTGCTTCTGTCCTCCGGACAGCTCATGGGGATATCTGCTCAGACAGTACAAATCCAGACCGACCAGGTTAAGAAGCTTCATGATGCGGGCCTCCACATCCAACCTTCCCTTCATTCCGTGGATTTCAAAGGGTTCCATCAGAATCTGGCGCACAGTACGCCTGGGGTTAAGACAGGCGGAAGGGTCCTGGAAAATAATCTGGACCTTCCTGCGCATCCTTTTCAAATCCGCGCCCTTTAATCCTGCTATGTCAGTGCCGCCCATGTAAATGTGGCCCTCTGTTGGTTTTATAAGCCGGACCAGGGTCCTGCCCAGGGTGCTCTTGCCGCAGCCGCTCTCCCCGACCACGCCAAAGGTTTCGCCTCTCATAATGTCAAAGCTTACGTCATCCACAGCCTTCACTGCCCCGGACTTCTTATCCTTGCCTTTAAAATATACCTTCACATGGTCGGCCTTAACCAGCACTTCTTTTTTGCTCTTGTCTGTGTTTGTGTCTGCGTTTGTGTCCGTATCTGTGTTTGTATTTATGTTTGTATCTCTGTTTTCATTTTGCGCCATATGTTAAGCCTCCTTCCCTGCAGCCTGGTCCTCAAACAGCCAGCAGCGGACCTGGCGCCCCTCTGAGAGCTGCTTCATAGGAGGGCTGGCCGTCCTGCACCGCTCTTCTGCATGGGGACATCTGGGCCAGAAGCTGCACCCTGTTATCCGCTCCGTGGGATTGGGCACCATTCCCTCTATGGTGGACAGGGGTTTCCTGTCCTTGGTGATAACCGGTATGGCGTTCAGCAGGCCAATGGTATAGGGATGTTTGGGGTCCCGGAACAGTTCGCCGGCCGGAGCCTGCTCCACGATATGGCCCGTATACATGACAATGACCGTATCGCACAGCTCGCTTACAACCCCTAAATCATGGGTGATGAACAGGACTGAGGAATGAAGTTCCTCGTTCATCTCCCGGATTAAATCCAGAATCTGGGCCTGAATGGTTACATCCAAAGCCGTGGTTGGTTCATCTGCAATCAGAATCTGGGGCTGGCAGGCCAGTGCCATGGCAATCATCACACGCTGCCTCATTCCTCCTGACATCTGATGGGGATACTCATGGGCCCGCGCCTCAGGGTTGGCGATTCCCACCGCCTTCATCATGCGGACAGCCTCCTCCATGGCTTCCTTTTTCTTCATGCCCCGGTGCAGGCGCAGGGATTCCGCAATCTGTTTTCCGCACTTGATAATGGGGTTTAGGGAGGTCATTGGTTCCTGGAAAATCATGGAAATCTCATTCCCTCTGATTTTCTGCATCTCCCGCTCAGGAGTCTTCACCAAATCCCTTCCATTGTATAAAATTTCCCCTCCTGTAATCTGTCCGGGGGGGTTGGGAATGAGCTGCATCATACCAAGAGAGGAAACGCTCTTGCCGCTTCCGCTCTCCCCCACGATTCCCAGCTTTTCTCCCTTATGTAGTACATAGCTCAGATGGTCCACCGCCTGAACAGTGCCTTCTGCTGTCCTGAATTCCACACATAAGTCTTTTACTTCCAATATGATATCTGTCTGTGTCATTTTATCCGCCCTTTGTTTTATTGCATCAAAGCGTCAATGCGGTGCCAATGTATTCACCCGCAGTTTTCTGCATATATACTCAAAACGATACCACATTTTCGGGGATAATTCAATATATAGATTGACCTGTTTTACCTGGAACCAGGACAAAAACAGCATAGAAACGCAAAAACAGGACGCTGCCAAGGCTGTTTTAACAGCTTCTTTACAGCGTCCTGCTCTTAATCTTTGTTTTTCTTTCCCTTCACATCCCAGGGCTTCTTCCAGTAAATGGCATCCGCGCTGCACTCCTTCATGCACTCGCCGCACTGGATGCATTCCCTGTCTCCCACCTGCCTGATATCCATTCTGCAGGTCCTGACACAGCGCCCGCAGTCCGTACAGGCATCCCTGTCAATCTTCACGCCAAACAGAGCCGCCGGGGCAAACAGGGAATAGACGGCACCCAGAGGACAGAGAAACCGGCAGAAACTTCTGTACACAAAGCAGGCGCTTGCCAGTATCACTGCCAGTACAAAAACCTTCCAGTTAAAAAGGGCGCCTGCCAGACCGCCCAGCGACTCATCCAAAAGAACCAGAGGGATTCCTCCTTCCAGGGTTCCCGCCGGACATATGTACTTGCAGAAGGCCGGAACCGGAAGACCGGAAACCATCTTGAACACCACCGGCAGAATAATGACAAACACTGCCAGTATCACATATTTTGCCTTGGAAAGGACCTGGGTGACACGGTTTTTCTTTACCTTGGGCACAGGTATCTTGTAAAGAAGCTCCTGCACCAGACCAAAGGGACACAGAAAACCGCATATGGTCCTTCCCAGGGTAACTCCAAAAAGCAGCAGAACCCCCAATATATAGAAAGGAAGCTTCCTGTCCATGGCGGACAGGGCGTTCTGCAGGGTACCCAGCGGACAGGAACCAACGGCCCCCGGACATGAGTAGCAGTTAAGTCCCGGTACGCACAGTCCTTTGGACTTTCCCTTGTAAATAGACGCCTCTGCAAATCCCTTCAGGTTCAGGTTGTATAATAATGCTGCACAAAGCTGTATCAAACGACGTTTCATCACTTCTGTCCTCTCACCCGATTCCGATACATTCCAGGCATACCCTGACTGCCTTGCGCAGGGTATCCTGGTATCCTCCCTGGGCTGCTCCGATGCACAGGAAAACCACGCCCAGGACCAGAAGGACGGCAGCCGTCTTATTCTGTCTGCACCAATCCATCATCTCATCACCGCTCCGTCCCTTACACCCCAAGGGCTTCCTTATATCTCTCATACATGGTGTCAGCGTCCAGGGCTCCTGTGGATATATGGGTTACCTTTCCCTCTGCATCCAGAACCACTGTATAGGGAATGGAATTAGTGGGGTACAGCATGGATATGGAATACTCCTCATCCAGGACCACCGGGAAGGTGTAGCCGTTCTCCTCCACAAAGTCCTTTACAGTCTCGGCATCATCCCCGCAGTTCACCGCGATAATGCCGATTTTATCCCCAAAATCCTCCTTCAGACGCTCAAATGCAGGCATTTCCTTGACGCACGGACCGCA
The DNA here is from genome assembly GCF_015556325.1 of Clostridium sp. 1001283B150225_161107_B6. NCBI lineage: Bacteria > Bacillati > Bacillota > Clostridia > Eubacteriales > Clostridiaceae > Clostridium > Clostridium sp. 1001283B150225_161107_B6. The sequence goes on from NZ_JADNMD010000003.1 coordinate 180,476, forward strand.
CCAGGTCGCCCAGAAATTGATGATAACAGGCTTGCCCTGCAGCTCGGACAGGGTAATACTGGAGCCGTCCATAAGTTCCCCTGTAAAATCAGGCGCTGCCACGCCCTCCTTAATGGGCATGCCCGGCTTATACTCAATGACGCTGTCTCCCTGACCAGCCGCTGCCTGGCCGTCCTGGCCGGGCTGTTCCCGGCCTGCTGCCTTACCGCCGTCTGCGGACTGCTCCCGGTCTGCGGACTGCTCCCGGTCTGCGGACTGCTCCCGGTCTGCTGCCTTACTGCTCCCTTCTGTTTGTTCTGTTGTCCGGTCAGCCTTATCCTGGCCCGCGCTCTGGCTGCATCCCGTTATCTGCAGGGCCAGGAAGAGGGCCAGCATAGCGCCGGCCGCAGTCCTCTTCACAGCCCCTTTATCCGTGTAAAACCGTTCTTTCCTCATGTGTTATTCCTCCCTTTTCAACTATTGGAATAGACAAAAAACCCAGAGAACGCCACCTGTGCCATTCTCTGGGTTTTACTCTAACATAATTATTATTTTCTGTCCACCCGGCTTTATGGGGTTTCTATGAAAGTTTTATTAAGCTTTCATGAAGATGCCTCTACACCTCATCTATCACGGGAACCACTTCCCGCTCACTGTAGTGGTGTGCCTGCTCAAGCATCATATCCTTTACCTTCATAAGCCTTGTCTGGGAGCTTCGCTCATTCTCATCCAGCTTCATGGTGATATAGCGGATGTTTGACTGGGTATCGGGAATCATCACGTGCTCCAGCGCATTTACACGGCGGCGGGTCTTTTCAATCTCCGCTGCCATGAGCTGGCAGGATTTTTCGCACTCAGCCAGACGCAGCATGTCGGGCAGTAAATCTGCCAGACTCTTCACCGCATCATCCAGGTCACTGGAAGTAAATGCAAAGCCGTAGGAATAGATGTCGTTTGGGTCTGAAGTCCTGGTCTTATATTTGAACACAGGAATCTCCACACTCATGACGTTCTTAGTCTCAGTTTCCAGATAGACCTCCTGCTTGGGAGCCATCAGGGCTACGTTCAGGGCCTCGTCTGTCATGCCGGAACGTGCCAGCACGAAATTCTGGTTAGCCGCAGCGATGCCTGCCTCCACCTTCTCGCGGAGGGCCTTGTTCTCACGCACCAGGTCCAGGAACTGACGCATCAATTCATCCCGCTTGTCTTTCAGGAGCTTATGTCCGCGGATGGCTGTCGCCAGCTTTTTCTTAAGGCGGGTAAGCTCCATACGGGTGGGATTTACATGTTTTGCACCCATGTTATGTCAACTTCCTTTCTGCCGGCCGGAAACCGGGAGCGCGTCTTATCCGCACATGGCGGAGGGCCGCGGCGCCCGCATGTTTCCTGCCGGGCTGTGACTGCCAGTTATTTTGCTTCGTAGTATAAATCAAGGAATTTGTCCTTAATACGTTTCAGCTCGCTCCTTGGGAGGATGCGCAGAAGCTTCCAGCCGATTTCCATGGTCTCTTCGATATCACGGTCAGCGTAATAGCCCTGGGATACATACTCCTTCTCGAACTCGTCAGCAAACTTGGCGTACAGCTTATCCATATCAGTCAGGGCTGCCTCGCCCAGAATAATCATCAGTTCCTTTGCGTCCTTACCACGGGCATAGGCTGCAAAGAGCTGGTTCATGACATCTGCATGGTCTGCGCGTGTCTTGCCTTCGCCGATACCCTTATCCTTAAGACGGGACAGGGATGGCAGTACATCAATTGGAGGCGTTACATTCTTACGGTACAGCTCACGGCTCAGGATAATCTGTCCCTCAGTGATGTAGCCTGTAAGGTCAGGAATGGGATGAGTCTTATCATCCTCAGGCATGGTAAGAATGGGAATCATGGTGATGGAGCCGTTCTTGCCCTTCTGACGTCCGGCTCTCTCATACAGGGAAGCCAGGTCAGTGTACATATATCCGGGATAACCGCGACGTCCGGGAACTTCCTTACGGGCTGCGGAAATCTCACGCAGGGAGTCTGCGTAGTTTGTAATATCAGTCAGGATAACCAGTACGTGCATGTTCTTCTCAAATGCCAGGTACTCTGCTGCTGTCAGCGCCATACGCGGGGTAGCGATACGCTCTACGGCAGGGTCGTTAGCCAGGTTGATGAACATGACGCTTCGGTCGATAGCGCCTGTCTCACGGAAGCTCTCCATGAAGAAGTTGGCCTCCTCGAAGGTGATACCCATGGCGGCAAACACAACGGCGAATGACTCGTCGGTGCCGCGGACCTTTGCCTGGCGCGCAATCTGGGCAGCCAGGTTGGCATGGGGAAGACCGGATGCTGAGAAAATAGGCAGCTTCTGGCCGCGGACCAGGGTGTTCAGTCCATCGATGGCAGAAACACCGGTCTGGATAAACTCCTCAGGATAGCTTCTGGCTGCAGGGTTCATAGGCAGGCCGTTGATATCCATACGCTTCTCAGGCAGGATGTCGGGACCGCCGTCAATGGGCTTGCCCATGCCGTCAAACATACGGCTGAGCATATCCTCAGACACGCCTAATTCCATGGTACGTCCTAAGAAACGCACCTTACTGGAATCCAGGTTGATACCGGTAGACGCCTCATACAGCTGTACCATGGCATTTCCGCCGTCTATCTCCAGTACCTTGCAGCGGCGTCTCTCGCCGTTAACCAGCTCAATTTCTCCCATTTCATCGTAGGTTACTCCCTGTACGCCGCGGACCAGCATAATAGGACCTGCTACCTCTTCAATTGTTCTATATTCCTTGGGCATTAGAAGTCCTCCTTTCTGCTCAGCTCACTGTTAATCTCTGACTCCAGGGTTTTGATAACATCCTCGTAAACCTTATCCAGGTCAGCTTCCTCTGTATATTTGAAACGGCCGATGGCCTCGCGCACGGGAAGGCCTACAAGACGCTCGATATTCACGCCCTGTGACAATGCATCCCCTGCCTTGTCATAATATGCCAGCATCAGCATCATCATCATGTGCTGCTTCTTTAAGGACGTAAATGTATCAATCTCATGGAAAGCGTTCTGGTGGAGGAAGTCCTCACGGATAGAACGGGCTGCTTCCAGTTTCAGACGGTCAGGCGCGGATAATGCATCCATACCTACCAGCTGAACGATTTCATTCAACTCAGACTCTTCCTGCAGCAGGCGCATAAGACGGGCGCGCAGCTCAGTCCAGTCGCTCTCCACCTCTGCGTTGAACCATTTTTCCATGGTGTCCACATACAGGGAGTAGCTGGTCAGCCAGTTGATGGCCGGGAAGTGTCTCTTGTATGCCAGGTCGGCATCCAGGGACCAGAATACCTTTACGATACGCAGGGTAGCCTGTGTAACCGGCTCGGATATATCACCGCCTGCAGGGGAAACAGCTCCGATAACGGAGAGCGCGCCCTCGCGGTTGTCCTGACCCAGGGAGATAACACGGCCGGCACGCTCGTAGAACTGTGCCAGACGGGAACCCAGGTATGCGGGGTAGCCTTCCTCACCAGGCATCTCCTCCAGACGTCCTGACATCTCACGCAGAGCCTCGGCCCAGCGGGATGTGGAGTCTGCCATCAGGGCTACGGAATAACCCATGTCGCGGAAATACTCTGCAATGGTGATACCTGTATAGATGGATGCCTCACGGGCCGCAACAGGCATATCGGAGGTATTGGCAATCAGCACGGTACGCTCCATCAAAGACTTGCCTGTCTTCGGGTCCTTCAGTTCCGGGAACTCGTTCAGAACGTCGGTCATCTCGTTGCCGCGCTCGCCGCAGCCAATGTAAACCACGATGTCTGCATCAGCCCACTTGGCCAGCTGATGCTGTACAACCGTCTTGCCGGAACCGAAAGGTCCGGGAACAGCCGCAACACCGCCCTTTGCAATTGGGAACAGACAGTCAATAACACGCTGTCCTGTTACAAGAGGCATGTCAGGCGACAGTTTCCTCTGATAAGGACGGCCTTTACGTACAGGCCACTTCTGCATCAGTTCAACCGGATGCTCCTGTCCCTTCTCATCCGTCACAACAGCCACTGTATCGGTAACCGTATACTCTCCGCCGCTGATATAGGTAAGGGTACCGCTTACGCCCACCGGAATCATGATTTTCTGCTGCACCACCTCGGTCTCCTGAACCGTACCGATGATGTCGCCGCCGCCAACCTTGTCTCCCACATTTGCAGTGGGTACGAAGGTCCACTTCTTCTCACGCTTCAGGGAGGGAACCTCCACGCCGCGGTTTAAAAGGTTTCCGCCTGTCTTTTCCATAATAGCATCCAGCGGACGCTGGATACCGTCGTATATACTTCCAATCAGGCCAGGCCCCAGCTCCACGCTCATGGGTACGCCTGTGGATTCCACCGGCTCCCCTGGTCCCAGTCCGGATGTCTCCTCATATACCTGGACGGAAGCCTTATCGCCATGAATCTCTATAATTTCGCCAATCAGACGCTGCTCACTGACTCGAACCACGTCGAACATGTTCGCGTCACGCATGCCTTCTGCGATGACCAGCGGACCGGCTACTTTTTTAATTACGCCTTTGCTCATCTTTTACCTCCATTGTTATTGCCCATTAAATATAATATCCGAGCCAACTGCCTGCTCCACTGACTTCTTAACTGCCAGGATACCTTTTCCCGTATTGCCTGATATGCCGGGAATCAGTATGATGGCCGGAAGGCCAGCCTCACGGTAGCGGTTAATCTCCGGTTCAATCTGGGCAGCCAGGGCCTCTGTGATGTAAATCACCGCATAGCCGCTTTCTGCCAAATCCTTAACCTTCTTTCCTGCCTCCGCCGGGTCTGTCAAAGGAAATGGCTCCAGACCCAGACTGGCAAAACCGTAGATACTGTCCCGGTCGCCCATAACTGCAATCTTATACATACATCTCCCTTATCCTTTCCCGGATGGACTCCTCGGGAAGATGGTTTAATTTCCCGGAAAGCACAATCCGAACTGATTTAATCTCGTTCTCCCGTGCCAGAATATAAGCTGCCAGCGGACCCAGACCAAAGGCGCTGTACTGCTGGGGCTTAATCTTACGAATCAGCAGATTGTCGCACCACCGCTCAAAAGCTGAAGGTGAGCGCCGTAATTCTTCCACTGCATCTGCATAGGCCGTGGTTTCCAGGTATGACCCGATGGAATCCACGCCTTCTATGGCTGCCTGAGCCAGACGGGCAACGTTAATGCTGCCGCATGGCGCCAGCGCCTGCTCCAGGAATGCCCTGTCCTTGCCGGTACGGGATGCCCGCACCGCCGTCTTTATATCTGCTGCCGCAACCGTCAGCTCCGCATAGAGTTCCAGGAACTCGTTGCCTGAGGATTTGCCGGCCTGGTAGATTGCATCCAGGGCTGCTTTGTCGATTATGATGTCGCAGAGCTGTCCGTCCTGGGTGTGAAGGAGCGCTTTGTATGCCTCCTCAGCAGGCGTCCTCATGGCTGCCGGAAGATTCTGGAATTCCCTGGTCTGAACCGCTTCACGTATAAGCTTCACATCCACAGTCCCCTGCTCCATGAAGATGCCCGGGTATTCATCACCCATGCGGACCTCCTTGATGGCTGCCTTCAGATTGTGGTAGTCGTTGGCGTACAGGAATACGTCGAATACAGACATATCCTCCACCAGCTCATTAATCAGTTCCCAGGTCCTTCTCTTCTCTATGGCCAGGATTTCTCCGGCATTTGTGATGCCGTCCTCTCCCCAGCCCTTCTCCATAAGAAGCTGGATACACTCGTCATAGTCTTTTGCAGCTGTCAGCTGCTCTAAAAACGCGCCGGATAGCAGGGACAATTCTTTGGAACGGATGCGGGCTACTGCATAAACATACTGTTTGTCTGCCATTTAATTAGTTCCTCCCTACGTTCATGAAAACAGAATCTCCTGCACTTTATCCTGTAATACCTCATGGGCTGCATCAAAGAGAGCGTCAATGGAACAGTTCTCCTCAATTCCTCCATAAGTAAGCACAAAACCTCCGTCTATATCCCTGGTGTCTCCGGATATGCGCAGCGCTGCCCCCTTGTCCTTAAGCGCGGCATTTAACCTGTCCTCAAAGCCTTCGGGCAGGCGTTCCAAGTCCTTCTTTGAGAACAGGAGCTCGCCTTCTCCGGGCTGTGCGGATTTAACTGCCAGTTTCAGAATCATATCAAAGTAGGCGCCGGTTTCAAGCCCCTTGAGTTCAGCCTTAGCCATCCCAATGGTTGCTCCGATGAGTCTTTGCTTTTCAGCCAGAACAGCACCGCGTTTCTTAAGTTCGGCTGCCGTGCGTCCTCTTTCCAGAATATTGGCTACTGCCTGTTTGGAGCGCCTCTCAATATCAACGCACTCCCTCTCTGCATCCGCACGGGCCTGTGCCAGAATCTCATCTGCCTTGGAACGGGCTTCAGCCCTGGTGCGTTCCGCTGCTTTCTGGGACTCTTCTTTAATCTGGCTGATGATTTTATCTAATCCCGCCATGCCATGTTCTCCTTTCCTGATGTCTCCTTATTTGGTATGCTGTTAGATGTTAAGGCCTGCAATACCAAAGATGGAAAGGATAGAAATCAGCAGTGCCAGGATGGCGTATGTCTCAACCATGGCCGGGAAAATCATAGCTTTACCAAACTGCTCAGGTCTCTTGGCAACCAGGCCGATACTTGCTGCTGCCGCCTTGCCCTGTGATGCGCCGGAAATCCAGCCGACAATACCCATAGGAAGGCATGCTGCCAGGTATAAAGCACCCTTTACTAAAGAAAGGTCAGCGCTTCCGCCCATGATACCAATCTGTGTCAGTGTGATGAATGCAATCAGCAGTCCGTAAATACCCTGTGTACCGGGAAGCAGCTGTAAAACCAGAACCTTACTGAACTTGTTTGGGTCCTCTGTAACAACTCCGGCTGCAGCCTGACCTGCAATACCAACTCCGATAGCTGAACCTACTCCTGCAAAAAGTGCTGCGATTGCAGCTCCTAATAATGCTAAAGCAACTCCCATATTTCCCATAACTAAATGTCCTCCTTGACTTTATAATATTTGGTGTGAACGGCAAAGGGCTCAAATTTCCTTCCGCCGCCTTCATAAAACTTTCCAAAAAACTCTACATACTGCAGACGGTTAGTATGGACATATGCGCCCAGGGCATTGATTGCCAGGTTCAGGCTGTGTCCGATTACAAATACCAGTATGAATATGATGGCTCCGGGAATGGAACCGCCCATCATACTTCCCATCTTGTTAAATACCGTGGATATAACGCTGGTAGCCAGACCCAGGGCCAGAAGTCTGGAGTAGGACAGGATGTCGCTCAGGTATGAGCTGACTCCGTACGCTCCGTAAAGACCCTTAAGTATCCTCTTAACCCAGTTTTTGGATTCCCTTCCGCTGGTAAGTACAATACCCACAAAACCAATGGCTGCCGCGTAAGCAGCCACAGTGCCTGCAACTGCCGGAAGCGTAAAGGTAAGGCCCAGCATCTCGGTAAACATCTGCATGGTCAGCAGGTAAACAATGCCGCCGCCAACCAGCATATACCAGAATATGGCGTCATATATACCGTCAGCCAGGCTGCCGTTCTTCACACAGGAGTAGAATTTGATTCCAAGTCCTATGAACAGGTGAAGAATACCAAGTCCAAATGCAAATACCAGAAGCTTCATGGGAAGGCTTACTGGCTCAAACCAGAGAGGAGCAAGCCTGATATCCGGCCGGTTGAAGAATGTGGTCGCGATAACATTCACCGCGTCTCCGAAAAAGCTGCCGAACATAAAACCCCAGAATGTTGTGGAGATGCCGCAGTACATGAACATCTTCATAAACTTCTTCATTCCGGCTTCCATGTTCTTGAATTTGGTCAGGCAGTATGCGGTGCCCGCCACCATAATAAGACCATAAGCCGCATCCGAGAGCATAAGCCCGAACTGTACATAGTAGAACAGCGCCACTATCATAGACGGATCAATCTCTCCCCTGGACGGAACGCTGTAACTCTCAATAACGCCCTCCACAGGTTCTGCAAACTTATTGTTGTGGAGCAGGATTGGTACATCCTCCTCCTTATCCGGCTCTGTGTACTCTACCACCACCTCATATTTCTCCTGAAGCAGCTTCTCCAGCTTTGGAGCCGCATTCTCAGGCACATATCCGGTTATGAAGAATACCCGCCTTGATTGGGCCAGGCCGTTTAACACGCCGTATTTCTCAGCACGCATGGTATAGTAGTCCATGACGAACTTAATGAGCTCCCGGTCCGGAGCCATCTCCGCCACGGCCTTTTCCGCCTTCTCAATCTCCGCCTTTTCCATTGCAAGCTCTTCTTCCAGCTGCTGCTGGCGTTTAGCAGGCACTGTCTGGCTCAGTGGCGGTTTTACAAAATTCATTTTCTTTAGCGCATCTTCCACTGCATCTGCATCCGGTTTTCCGCAGACAATGAACAGACAGGTCTGTTCCTTGGATGCACTTACAATGGTCACGTCAATTGTCTCTGCCTGAGGAGCCAGTTCCCCAAGCTGTTCTGTTACCTGTTCCAGGGTAATTTCATCCTGGATGGAACCGATGAATGCCGCAGTTTTCTTTGTTCCCTTAAAATCAAGGGGCAGGTCAAAGGACCTCCATGGCACCAGTGCTTCCATCTGCTGTTCCAGCTTCGGAATCGCTGCACTGTGCTCGCCTATCTGCTTTGCAAGTTCCTGCAAGCGGTAGGCCTTTTTCATGGCCTCGTCGTGTTTGCCTGCATTGGCCTCATATTCGTCCAGGGAAAGTACTTCCCTGCCTTCGAATGAGGACAGCATGCCCTTCTCCTCAGGCGCGTACCTGTCCAGAATATTAATGGCCTGCTCTGCTATATTGGCATTTCGTTCAAATACGGTTTTGGAAGACGTCACGTCCATTCTGCCAAACATGTCATCTTCCTGCAGCACATTGCTGATTTCAAGTACCCCTTGGCGCTGCAGAAGCTCAAGGGTGCCCTTGCGGTCTTTTTTAAGGCCACAAATCAGCACTTTTTTCATAGGCACTACTGCCAACCTTAAGCGCCTCCCTTCCTATAGCAGCTCTGATAAGATAACTTCAACTGCCTTTTGTTGTTTCTCAGCTACAGCTTTCTGCAATGCTTCCAAATCCTTGCCTACCTCGGCGCCGGCTGCCTGCATCATCTGCTCGCTTTGAGCCTTGGCATCCTCCTCGGCCCCCACCGCGCCTTCTCTGGCAGATTTCGTCATCTCTGCCTTCATCTGCGCCGCCTGAGCCTTTGCCTCTGCCACAATTGCCTCCGCCTCTTTTACCGCTTCTTTTTCGGCTGCTTCCGCGGCCGTTTCTGCCTGACGGATTGCGTCAATCGTCTCCTGGGCCAATCCAAATCCCCCTTTCTGTACCGGAATCCCGTTAGCTATCCTGCCGGAATATATGGTTAGTTTGCGCAGATATGCCTCCGGGAATACGATGGACCATAGGTTTGTGTTGCAAAATGACAACTTATCCAGTATTTGTCCATGGCTTTCCTATTATTTTTGTACAATATGAATAGATTATAACCCATGCGTAAAAATTTATCAATCCACTTTCTCAATATTTCATGAAAAAATTTTAGACTTTCTAAATATTTTTGTACAGCATACAAAAAACTTCTATCCATATTAAAATAATTGTCCCCTTAAACATCACTTCCGGCGGAACCTATTTGTTACATTAATAACAAATTTTTTTATAAAAATAGGCTGCAGTTCCAACGCCTTCCATCTGCGTCATAAGCTACAGCCTATTTAATAACATCATACCATTTAATCCTGTAATTTGAAACAGTAATTTTTTAACATCTTTTTAACACCCGGTCATATGCCGCTGTCCGCCAGCCGGCTTCCGGCTGATTTCCGGCCTGTGTCCGGTTAATCCGCAATAATCATACGCTTCTTTCCGCCGCCGTTCATCAGGCTGTAGTATGCAGGAAGCATGAGCAGCGAAAGAATGGTGGATGCGGTCAGACCGCCGATATTAACAAGGGCAAGGCCCTGGGTCGTGGAACCGCTGTCACCCAGAGCAAAGGCCATGGGCACCATGGATACAACCGTGGTCAGGGTAGTCATGAGAATCGGTCTCAGACGGGTGGCCCCTGCTTCCACCAGGGCTGTATTTAAATCCATTTCCCTGCGGTACTGGTTCACCGTATCCACATAGAGGATACCGTTGTTAACAACCGTACCAACCAGCATCAGGAATCCCAGAAGGGATGTCATGCTGATGGCGCTGTCTGCCAGCCACAGAAGTCCGAAGGCTCCAATGAGACAGAACGGGATGGTGGTCATTACCATGATTGAGAACTTGGGCGACTCAAACTGCGCCGCCATGACCACGAATACCAGGAAGACAGCCAGGGCAATGGCCTGGAACAGAGCCGTGAACTCTTCTGCCATGGATTCATCCATCTGGTTCTGGGCAACAGTCACATTGGCATTACTGCTTACAGCCGGCTTCACCACTTCGCTTAAAAGCTGGGTCTTTGTGTTCTTATTTGAATTCTCGGTATAGATACCGCTGATAGTGGCGCGGTACTGCTTATCCTGCCTGGTGATGGATGCAGGGCTGTCTGCAAAGTGAATATCAGCCACATCCGTCAGGGCAACGGAGCTGCCCTTAGGCGTCTGGAGGGTGATTGTCTCAATCTGGTCCAGGGTCTTATAGCGCTCCTTAGGATACTCCACCTTTACATCAATATCATTTCCGTCAATATTAAGGGAGGTGGGCGTGGTGCCGCTGAGCATGTTATTCAGGGTGCCGCCAATCTGGGCCGGCGTCAGTCCTGCCGCCCTGGCCTTGATGGGATTCACCGTAACCTTTACGACAGAAGCCGCATTCTCCAGGGTGGAGTGGACCTTGGTCAGCTCCGGACGTTTGCTCAGTTCAGCCGCCACATGGTCGCTGACCGCCTTCAGGTCATTGTAATTGGTACTCTGAAGGTCTACTGAATATTCATCGTCCGAACCCATCATGGCGCTTACCTGCGAGTAGGCCTCCACGGTTATGTTGGTATCAGAGATTCCGCCCATCTGCTGTTTCCAGAGCCGGACCACCTGGTCTGTCTCCATCTTCCTGTCCTTCTTAAGGTAGACAGTGATGCTGGGGTCGGAGCTCATGCTCAGTCCCGAGCTTCCGGCAAGGGTGATGTAGGATTCCACATCCTCCTGCTGGGAGATAATATCCTCTATCTGCTTCATGACACGGTCAACCTTGTCAATCTTCATACCCGGCTTTACTTCTGCAGTGATGGAAATCTGGCCCTGGTCATCCTCAGCCATCATCTCCACGCGCAGGAACTTGGCGATGAAGAAGGAGAACAGAAGGAGCGCCACAGAAGCCAGCATGACAAGGCCTCTCTTGTTCAGGAGCTTTGTCATGATTCCCCTGTAGGCTTCCTGCATCTTCTCAACCGGTCTGGACAGAGGCGCTGTCTTTCTCTCCACGGGTTTATAAATCATGTAGCACAGAGGCACCACCGTAATGGCCGATATGAGAGATGCCGTCATACAGAATACAATGGTAAAGCCCAGAGGCCGGAACATCTGTCCCGTCATGCCGCCCAGCATGGCCAGCGGCAGGAACACCACGCAGGTGGTCAGGGTGGAACCGATAACCGACTGGTATACCACTCCGGTACCGTTTAGGGCTGCCTTGGAAAATTCCCGGAAGCCGGTATCATCCGTGGCCCTGAAACAGCTCTCCAGCACAACGGTGGAGTTATCCACCATCATACCGACGCCCAGTACCAGGGCGCTCAGGGTTATGACGTTCAGGCTGAAGCCCATAATCTGCATCAGGATAAGCGACGACAGGATGGATACGGGGATGGAGCTTCCTACAATCATGGACGCCTTCAGGTCCCCGAAGAACAGCCATATGATGACCATGGAAATGATGATGGCCAGAATCATTGTCTCAATAACGGAGCTCAGGGATGACATGATGGAATCCTTGTCATCGTCCACTATGGTTATCTGAAGGGTGGGGTCCTGTCTGGTAAGCTCACCCACCACACGCTTTACATCCTTGGACACATCCAGGGTGGCTGCGTCCTGCTGCTTGCTGACAGTCAGGGCAACGATATCCTCAGGAAGCCCGTTCTCCGCCTTATAGCGCGCAATACTTTCCACATCGTCCGCACCCATGTACACCTTTGCCACATCGCTCAGGTATACGGTCTGGCTTCCGGATACGGTCAGGGGGATGTCGTTAAGACTGTCCATTGTCTCAAAGGGCTGCTCCGTTGACACGGACAGCTTCTGGTCTCCCACTTCCGTGTCTCCTGCAGGATATGTGATATCCGAGCCCGCAATATCGCTGGCAATGGAGCTCATGGATACGCCGTACTGTTTCAGCTTCTCCGGCATCAGCTCCACTTTGATGTATTTCTGGAGGCCGCCCGTAATGGAAACCTCGGCTGCCGTGGACAGCTTTTCAAATTCAGGAACAATGTTATTGTTCACATAGTTGTAAAGGTCATCGTCCTCGCCGTGGCTGACAGCCATGATAACATTTGGCTTCAGGCTGGTATTCAGCTCCAGCATGATGGGGTCATCCGCATCATCGGGAAGCTCTACCTTAGCCAGGTCCATCTGCTTCTTCAGGTCATCATACGCATCGTTCATGTCAGTGCCGTACTTATATTTCAGCATGACGATGGACATGTTCTCTTTTGACTGGGAGGATATGGTATCCAGACCGCTCAGGGTACTGGCCCTGTCCTCAATCGGTTTGGTGACCAGCTCGCTGACATCGTCAGGGCTGGCGCCGGAGTAGACGGTCATTACAATCATCATGGACATGTTCATGTCCGGCATCAGCTCAAGCGGTGATTTCATCACTGAGGACAAGCCGAACACAATCAGACACAGGATTGCAAGCACCGTACTGACCGGTCTCTTTAAGACAAGTTTCGTTAAGCCCATTTTCCTGCCTCCTTCTACTGCGCCTGACTCTGGTCTGCGGCCGGACTTTCAGCTTTGTCTGTCTGACTGTTTTCCCGGATGACCTGCATGTTTACCTGTACTTCGGCTTCCGTTCCATTCATCTCTAAGGTTGCCGGCACCTCGGTCTCCAGTGTCACCTTGGTGCCCTCCTTTAACTCGGAGGTCCAGGTGGTAAGAACCCGGTCATCCAGGGTAATCCCTGAAAGCACCGCTATGTTCTCCTTGTCATAGATGCCCACTTCCACCGGCACCTCATGGATGATGCCGTTATCATATGTATACACATAGGCATCCCCTGCTTTATAGTACACGGAGTTGTTGGGAATCAGCATGGTATTCCTGGCAGATGCGGAAGGAACCCGCAGTTCCACGCTGGTGCCGGCTGCCATGGCCTCATTATCGTCCACAGATGCTTTAATCTTGAACAGGCCCACAGATGCCTCGGCCATATTGCTGACCTCGATGACATTGCCGCCGTACTCTGTGCCTTCTTTGATGACCGTAATAGGGTCCCCTGCGTTCAGATGGTTCTTTACCTTCTCCGTCACATAGAAGGTCACATTGTTGCCACTGTCTCCGGCAATGACGCAGAGCTGGTTGGAATTTCCAACCGTGTCATGTACCTCCACGTTCAGCTGCTCCACCCGTCCGCTTATGGGCGATGTCACATGGCTGAATTCCATCTGGTTTTCATATGCAATCTTCGCAGACTCATACTGCAGCCTCTTGGCCTCAGCAGCAGTCTGATATCCCTCAAACTCTTTATCAGACACAAAACCTGATGCATGGAGGGGAGCCATGCGGGTCAGGGTGGACTGTGCGTCGTCCCATGCCACCTTGGCTGCATCCATGGAGTTTCTGGATGTATCTACCTGCTTTGTATCAATCTCTAACAGCACCTGTCCGGCTGCAACCACATCCCCGGCCTTCACGTTGACAGCTGTCACGTCGCCTCCTGCCTTGGGATATATGTACACAATGTCGGCCGGCTCAATGGTGCCTACCAGGTCTGTTGTCAGCAGTATGTCGCCCATCTGCGGCGTCTGTACTGTTACCACCGGGTCAGGGGTGGGGACAACAGGCTCTTCCTTTTTGAAAATTCGGGCAATCACAATGACTGCTATAATTACAATCACGATTCCCCAGATAATGCGTGTCCTTGCCTTTTTCATCTTCTCCTCTTTCCTTTCATGTCCTTTTTAATATGAGAATCTGTCACAGCGCCGGCACTGTCATGTAAAAGAATACAGCGCCAGAAAAAAACAAGGGAAATGAGCTGCTTTGGTCCACAGCCCTTCCCCAAAATACGGCTTCTTTCTTTTTTACCAACCATCTTGTATTTTAGACAGTTGCCCCCCTTTTTGTCTAACACCAAAATACGGATAATTAACAACTCGTTGTTGTTAATTATAATTATTTTTCAAAAATTTAATAAAACTTTCAAGTCTCTTCTCATTTTCTTTACGCCATACTATGATTACGCTGGCATGGGCCTGATTTCTGGAGTTGGGCATGGGGTGCATGACCAGCCGGTCCCCGTAATTGTGATAAAATTCCTTAAACCCGATATGGATTCCCTCGTTGGCAATGATTGCCAGCTCCAGGCTGTTGACATTCTCATAATAGCGGGCCTTCTGCAGAATATGCTCCTGCTTGGAAATAAGTTCAAACAACCGCATTTCCGCACCTGCAAAAAAATTCTTGAAAAGACAGAGCATGGTCTCTCCCCTGAAGTCCTCCATGACCACCTCCTCCTTATGGGCCAGAGGATTTTTCTTGGACATGACATAATATAGGGGCAGGCTCTTTACCACAATGAGGCCGCATTTTTCCTTCAGCTGTTCATAGGAAGGGGTAAAGCTCACAGTCATCATCAAATCCGGGTTTCCGTTGGTTATATCCTTTATATTGGTAAATTCATTGATTTCAAATTCCACATCCGGGTCCTGGGCCATATAATCGGCCAGTATGTTTCCGGCCATCTCAATGATGCCGCTCATGCCCACCACGGACAGGTTAATCCGCCGTTTTGCCCGCTCCCCTTCCTCCCTGGCCATATCCACGGAATCATATATCTCCTTGGGTATATCCTTCCAGCGCCACAGGAGCAGTTCGCCGCTGCGGGTCAGCCTCACATCCCTGGTGGTCCTGTCAAAAAGCCGCAGCTCCAGCTCCTTTTCCAGGGATGCTATCTGGCGGCTCAGTCCCTGCTGCGATATATACAGATGATTGGCTGCCTCCGTAAAGTTAAGGGTCCTGGCTGCTTCCAGGAAACATTCTATCTGATGGATGGTCATAAGCATGCTCCTTTTATGTGCTTGTCAATATGGCGGGCTGCTTCTAAGGTATATTCCGGCCAGGCATGTCCCTGTCTGATGCATCCCGGACCGGCATGTCACGCCCCGGCGTATCCTGGTCCGGCATATCCCGCCCCGGCATATCCTGCTCCGGCGTATCCTGCTCCGGCATGTCCTGGTCCGCCCCGCCCAGATTCAGGACCGCCGAAGGGTCCAGGGCATCTCTCAGGGCATCGCCCACAAAATTGATGGCAACCACCAGGACCACAATCAGAAGTCCGGGAGGAATCCAGAGCCACGGCTGCTTTGTCAGCACGGTCAGGGACTGGGCGCTGTTTAACATGTTGCCCAGGCTGGCCGTGGGAGGCTGCACTCCCATGCCCAGGAAGCTGAGTGAAGCCTCGTCCAGCATGGACAGGGCCATGACCGAGGTGGCGTACACCAGAATAGGCGCCACGGTATTGGGAAGTATCTCTGAAAAAAGGATATGTCTGGCAGGCATTCCCGCCACAATACTGCTCTTGACAAAGTTTGTCTCCCGCAGACTCAGCACATTGCCCCTGACCAGACGGGCAATGCCGGGCCAGTCCACAAATCCGAGAATCAGAATAATACTCCAGAGTCCCGGCTCAAAGATGGCGGCAGCCACCAGCACCAGCAATATATAGGGAAATGACATAACCATGTCCGTAAAACGCATAATGGCTATGTCCAGCCAGCCTCCGAAGTATCCTCCCAGCAGTCCCAGGCTGACTCCTATGGCCGTGGATATGGCCGTGGCCAGCACCCCCACCAGCAGGGAGATACGTGTTGCGTATAACAGGCGCGAGAGCATGTCCCGGCCAATCTGGTCCGTCCCCAGCAGGAACTGCAGGCTTGGCGGGGCTCCAAAAGGCCCTGCGATGGCGTCCGGGTCATAGGGTGCTATGACAGGCGCCAGGACAGCTGCTGCGCAGATGACCGCCAGCACCACCAGGCTGATGCAGGCCAGGCGGTGGTGCAGAAACCGCCGTCTGACAGTCTGCCAGTAATTTTCTCTTCCAATATCCCCGTAAGGGTTCTTTCTGTTCATTTTCATTCTATCTATGCTTACTCCTGTTATGTGCTTACGCCGGTCTGTCAGTCATACTGAATAGCCGGATTTACGATGGCGTACAGAATATCCGTCACCAGGTTGGCTGCCAGCACCACCACCGCGGAAAGCAGGCAGACCCCCATAATCACCGGGTAATCCCGGTTCAGGATGGCGCTCATGGTCATAAGCCCCAGGCCGGGCCAGGAAAACAGCTGCTCCACAATAACCGCGCCCCCAAACAGCACCGGTATCTGCATGCCAATGACCGTCACAATGGGCACCAGGGCATTGCGCAGGGCGTGCTTATATATGACCCTTCTGCGGCCGATTCCCTTGGCCCTGGCCGTGCGCAGATAATCCTGCTGGAGGATTTCCAGCATGGCGCTGCGGATATAGCGGATATTGGTCCCTGCCATGGAAACAGACAGCACCAGCACGGGCATTATCATATGGGCCGCCACATCCGCTGCACCGCCTGCCGTGCCCAGGGTTGTCATACCTCCGGAGGGCAGGATTCCCAGGTTCACGGTAAACAGGTACACCAGCAGCAGGGACAGGAAGAATCCGGGTATGCTGCTTCCGAAAAAGGAGGCTGTCACCACGGCGTAATCCCCCCTGGAATACTGGTGGATGGCGCTGTAGATACCGGCGGGAACCGACATGATAAGGCTTACAATCAGCGACACCCCCATCAGGAGAAGGGTGGGGCCCAGATGGCTTCCAATCATGGCGCTGACCGCCTCATAGGATTTCACGGAATACCCCATGTTTCCCGAAAGAAGCTGTCCCAGCCAGATAAAATATTGTATATAGAAAGGCTTGTCCAATCCCATGGCTGCCTCCTTGGCGGCGATAGCTTCCTGGGAAATACGGGCTCCCTGAAGCATTTCCAGGGGACTGCCTGCGAAACACATAATGGCATAGTCAATGATGGTAATGCCAAGCAGGGTTGGAATGGCAATCAGTATGCGCTTTAAGATATAGTTTGTCATGCCTGTTCACCCTCTTTCTCTAGTTCTTTATACCGGATACAGGCTGTCAGATGGCTGCTTCCCGGAGCAGCCGGTTTCAGCTCCGTTTCCCCGCTCATGCACTCCTCCTTACAGTGAGGGCATCTGGGGTGGAAGGGACATCCTGAGGGCATATTTACATTTGAGGCTGTTTCACCGCCGATGATTCCCGCAGACCGTTTCCTGCGGTTTCGCGGGTCAGCTATGGGCACCGCCTCAAACAGCGCCCTGGAATACGGGTGGAGGGGATGGGCAAACAGCTCCTTCCGGTCCGCAATCTCCACCATTTTTCCCAGATACATGACAGCAATCCGGTCGCTGACATAGTTCACAGCTCCCAGTCCATGACCGATGAAGATACAGGTCAGTCCCAGCTCCTTCTGCAAATCCCTGAGCAGGTTCAGTATCTGGGCCTGGATGGACACATCCAGGGCGCTGACCGGCTCATCGCATACCAGCAGCCTGGGGTTTAAGGACAGGGCCCTGGCAATGCCTATGCGCTGCCTCTGCCCTCCTGAGAATTCATGGGGATACCTTCCCAGACAGTTTCGCGGAAGACCCACCATATCCAAAAGCTTCTCCACCCGTGAATATATATCCCCCCGCCCGGCCAGGCCATGGTACAGCATGGGTTCTGCCAGTATTTCATACACATGTTTCCTGGGATTCAGGGATGAATAGGAGTCCTGGAATATCATCTGCAGCTGGGTGCGGAAGGGCTTCATCTGGGCCTGGCTCATATTGCCCAGGTCCTTTCCGTCGTAGATGACCCTTCCTCCCGTGGGATGCTCCAGGCCCACCAGCTGGCGTCCCAAAGTAGATTTGCCGCAGCCGGATTCTCCCACCAGTCCCAGCGTCTCCCCCTCAAACAGCTGAAAGGATACGCCGTCCACAGCCCGCACCACGCCGGCGGAACGGGAAAACATGCCTGACTTAGCCGTATAGTATTTTTTCAGTCCCTCTGCCGAAAGCAGAGGAATACGCGTTTTATCAGCCATCCGCCAGCACCTCCTCCGCCCGGCAGCAGCGCACAGTATGGGAATCCCCAACCGTTATCTCCTGCTGGGGCTCTGTGCACATCCCGGCCCTGTAGGGACATCTCCTTGCGAAACGGCAGCCCCGTATTCTGTCATAGTGCTCCGGCACAATTCCCTCTATGGATTCCAGTCTTCTGTCCTCATCATCCCGGATGCCGGGCACGGAGCGCAGAAGAGCCCTGGTATAAGGATGGGACGGATGGTCAAACAGCTCCAGGACACGGGCCTGCTCAATGAGCTGGCCTGCATACATCACCAGTACCCGGTCAGCCATCTGGGCCACCAATCCCATGTCGTGGGTGATAAGCAGCACCGCCATGCCCATCTCCTCCTTAAGCTCCAGAATCAGCTCCATAATCTGGGCCTGAATCGTCACATCCAGGGCTGTGGTGGGCTCGTCGGCAATCAGAAGGGACGGATTGCAGGAAAGAGCCATTGCAATCATGACACGCTGGCGCATCCCCCCTGACAGCAGGTGAGGGTATTTTTTCATGACCGAAAGGGTATCCGGCAGCCCCACCTTCTTAAGAAGATACAATGCCCGTTCCCTGGCCTCATCCTTTCCCAGCCCCATATGGGCGCGGATACTCTCCGTCATCTGGCTTCCAATGGTAAATACAGGGTTAAGGGAGGTAAGGGGGTCCTGGAATATCATGGTCAGGCGGTCTCCCCTGACTTCGTCCAGCTCCCTCTCAGTCATGGAGAGCAAATCCTTTCCCTCAAACAGGACCTGGCCGCTGGTCACCTTCCCGCCTTTTCCCAAAAGTCCCATGACAGACAGGGATGTGACACTCTTTCCGCAGCCGGACTCCCCCACAATACAGACCACTTCCCCTGAATCCACATGGAATCCCACATGGTCCACACCTATATTCTTCCCCCCGTCGCCGGAAAATGTGACTTCCAGATTCGCGACTTCCAGAATATGTGACATACTGTTTCCTCATTTCTTCATATTAATCGCTGATTTCCCATGAATGAAGATACCCAGAGAGCATATGCCCTCCGGGAATCCGTTCACTCTTTCTGATTATTGGGTTGTCCTGACGGGACCCATCCTACCTGGACACATCCCACTGCTCCACATGGTTGAGGAAGCCATAGACACTGGGCTTAACTCCGGTCAGACGTTTATTGGCTGCCGCCATGGTCTTGATAATGTAGGCGGAAAACATAGGCACATCTTCCTGGACATTTCTGTCCACAATCCCATACAATTCTTTCAGCTTGTCCTTGTCATTTGTCAGGGCCACATTTGCCAAGGCTTCCTCCACCTCCGGATTGGTATAGCCGGTCCAGCTTCCCTCACCCCCTAATAGCCAGGCAACATCCGCGTAGGGGTCCACCGGCGGATAGGTGTACTGTACGGCCAGCACGTCGAAATCCCCGCTGGAGGCAGTGCTCATCAGGGTATTGATATCCATGGTCTGGATATCTGCCTTGATGCCCACCGCAGCCCACTGGGCAGCCATGACAGAAGCCGCATTCACAAAGGTGCTGTCCCCTGAGTCAATACAGAAACGGATGCTCTTATTCTGGTCCCATCCGCTCTCCGCCAGCAGGCTCTTTGCCTTTTCCGGGTCATAGGAAACAGGCTCCAGGGAACTGTCAAAATAAGGACTGGCAGATGACAGGAAACCGTCCACCACTTCTCCGTTTCCCTTTAAAAGCTGGTCCAGAAGCTGGTTCCGGTCCACTGCATACAGCATGGCCTGACGCACCCTTGCATCGGTGATTCTGGCTGTGTTGATGAACACGGACTGGTTGGTAATGGGGTCGCCGTAAGAGACTTCCACGTTCTCCAGCGCCGACACGCTCTCATAATCCTCCAGCGGAATGGTGCTCATGGTGTTCTGGGTAATGTCGATTTCCCCGGACTTAAGGCCTGCATAGAGCTGGCTGCCTTCCACGATTTTTATATTAAGGCGCTCAATCCCGGGAGCACCCTTCCAGTAATCCTTGTTGGCCTCATAGGACACATAGTGGTCACGGTCAAATTCAGTTACCTTATAGGGACCGCTCACCACGTCCGGATGGCTGAACCATGGGTCTGAAGCCAGCGCCTTCT
Source organism: Clostridium sp. 1001283B150225_161107_B6 (assembly GCF_015556325.1). NCBI lineage: Bacteria > Bacillati > Bacillota > Clostridia > Eubacteriales > Clostridiaceae > Clostridium > Clostridium sp. 1001283B150225_161107_B6. The sequence goes on from NZ_JADNMD010000003.1 coordinate 200,886, forward strand.
CGTCAATATCCCCTATCACATGCTTTGGAAGGGGCATGAGATAGCGGGCATAGGAGCTGTTAAAGGTTATTAGGGACATGGGTGCCTTGGTGGTAAAACGAACAGTCTTATCATCCACCCTGGTAATCCCCTCCACATGGTCAGCCCCTTCTTCCACAAAGCCGTCGTCTCCAACGCCTTCAAATACATAATACATCATGGCCGGGTTTCCAATAACCGGGCTGCACAGCCTGAGGGCCGTGTATACCACATCATCCGCCGTAACCGGAGTCCCGTCGGACCATACCGCCTTATCGTCAATGTGCACCAGGAAATTCCTCTCATCCTCCGCTGTCACGGAATCTGCCAGCATTCCTTCAAACTCCATGTTCTGGTCCAGTTCCATCAGCGGCAGAAACATGAGGCCCGTGGCATATTTATTCATCTCCACACCGTCCATCAGCAGCGGATTCAGCGTATTAAGGGAGCTGGTCACGCCAATGTTGACGATTTTCCCGCCGTCAGAGGCAGCTGCCTGGGTCTGACCTGACTCCGTCTGCCCTGACGGCTGGCTGCCGCCTTTGCCCGCGCATCCTGCTGCTGACAGAACCATAACCGCAGATACAGCCAGGGCAAGACATCTGCCTGCCATTCTTCCTGCTGTTCCTTTTGTATATTTCATAAATCTCCTCCTTAAAACCATGGAGCGCCCATAGATGCGCCCCGGCCGCCGGCACCTATTGTACATCTCTGCACAGCGCGGCGCTGAGTCATGTGACAAAACCACACTATTCATAGTAAATTAGTATGGTTTTATTTATATCATTACATGCTATAAATGTCAATAGCTCAATCCCCCCGGCTTTCAAAATAAAGTGGAAATTTACTCCAAACTGCTATAGAATAAAGGTAGAAAGCGTAAAAGGAGCAACGTATGTCGGATTATTTCATATCACAAATCAGCCCCAAAGACAAAGCCGCCAGCCAGCAGCTGGACCGGCTGCTGACAGCAGAAGGCATCCGCAGGGACGGTAACCTGGACTATACCTGCGGCATGTTTGATGAGGACATGAATCTGATAGCCACCGGCAGCTGTTTTGGCAATACGCTCCGGTGTCTGGCCGTGAGCAGCAGCCATCAGGGCGAGGGGCTTATGAACCAAATCATGACCCATCTTATGGAAATTCAGGTATCCCGCGGAAATACCCACCTGTTCCTGTATACAAAATGCAGTTCCGCCCGTTTCTTTGGGGACCTTGGTTTCTATGAAATTGCACGGATAGACGGCCAGGTGGTTTTTATGGAAAACCGGAGAAATGGATTTTCCTCCTATTTACAGAGGCTCTCCGGGGAGTCCGGCATCCATGCCCCCCGTGAAAGATGCGCTGCCCTGGTGATGAACGCCAATCCCTTCACCCTCGGCCATCTGTATCTGACAGAACGGGCAGCGGAGGAAAATGACACTGTCCACCTGTTCATGGTCAGCGAGGAGGCAAGCCTTGTGCCCTTCCAGGTGCGCAGGCGCCTGGTAATGGAGGGTACCGCCCACTTGAGCAATCTCATATATCATGACAGCGGCCCCTATATCATCAGCAGCGCCACCTTTCCCAGCTACTTCCAAAAAGACATGGACGCTGTCATTGAAAGCCATGCGCGGCTGGACCTGGCCATCTTTGCAAAAATCGCCGCCGCCCTGGGAATCCGCAGACGCTACGTGGGTGAGGAGCCTCACAGCCAGGTAACAGGTATCTATAACCGGATTATGGAAACAGAACTGCCAAAAGCCGGAATCCAATGCACTGTTATCCCCCGCATACAGCAGAACGGCGCTGCCATCAGCGCTTCCACAGTCCGCAGGGCTATCAAGGAAAACCAGATGGAGCTTCTGCCGTCCCTTGTGCCGCCATCCACCCTGAGGTACCTGCTCAGTGAGGAAGCTGTCCCTGTTCTTAGCAGAATCCGCCAGGCAGAAGATGTGGTGCACTATTAATCAGGACAAACCATATCCAATAAAAGTAAAAACCAGGATAGCCATCCCCTCCGCATTATGGTACAATGCCTTATAATAAACAAACCAAACTCTCAATGAGGTAACGGAGGTATTCTTATGGATATGAACGTGATGCTGATTATCGTACAGGAGAATGACGCAGAGGCCCTGGCATCTGCATTTAAGAGAAACCAGATTCAGGCCACCAGGATAGACGCCAAGGGACTGGTGTCCAGCAGGAAACTCAATGTATTCCTGGTTGGCACAGAACGGATAGACGAGGTATTGCAGATGGTATCCTCCAACTGCAAAGAGCGCGCCGTGGAGATAGAGGACCAGGAATACAACGGCCACATGTTTGTGGATGTGCAGAAGACTATCGTCATAGGGGGCGCTACCATCTTCATCATGGGCGAGGCCAGATTGGTGAAGGTCAAGGGGGGATGCTGCGGGGATTAGCAAAAAAACGGGACTCCATATGCAATATATGGAATCCCGTTATCTTTTACGCTTTAATCCCTGCTAAATAAACCATTAATCGCAGGTATACGGCATCAGAGCGATGTGACGTGCGCGCTTGATAGCTACAGTCAGGGCTCTCTGGTGCTTTGCACAGTTGCCTGTGATACGGCGGGGAAGGATTTTTCCTCTCTCGGATACGTATCTCTTTAACTTGTTAACATCCTTGTAATCGATGGTTCCGTTCTTATCTCCACAGAATACACAAACTTTTTTTCTTCTGCGCATTCCGCCTGGTCTTCTCATCTTAGCGCCATCTGGTCTGTCTGTTTTATTAAATGCCATTGGTGTTGTCCTCCTTTATTATTAACCATGGAACATTCTAGTTAAATGGAAGTCCTTCGTCCTCCACTCCGTCAGGAATGTTCATAAACCCATCACCAATCGCACTGGTAGGAGCCGGTCTCTGAGACGGAGCTGCCTGGGCATATCCTCCCATATCAGATGCCGCACCCTTACTGTCTGCGAATTCCTGGTCATCCAAAATGACCTCGGTGGTGTATACTTTCTGACCTTCTTTATTTACATAGCTACCTGTCTGGATTCTGCCTGACACAAGCACCCGCATTCCCTGACGGAAATACTTCTCGGCGAACTCGGCAGCGCGGTCAAATGCAACACAGTTGATAAAATCGGCTGTCTGCTGGTCTGAAGAACTGTCCTGGTTCCTGCGGCCCCTTCTGTCCACTGCAAGTGAGTACCTGGCAATGGCCATGGAACGCTCTCCCTGTGAATATCTGACTTCCGGGTCTCTTGTCAATCTTCCCATTAAGATAACTCTGTTCATACGGTCACACTTCCTTTTTCTCTCCCGCCACAGGCGGTCTGGGTATCTCTTATGCCTCTGTCTTAACGCATAAGTATCTGATTACTGGTTCCATAATACGAATGTGAGCCTCTACTTCATTCGGGCATACAGAATCAGACTCGAACTGGATGAAGTAGTAGTAAGCTTCGTGCATCTTCTGAATCTCGTAAGCAAGTCTCTTCTTGCCCCATTCATCTACATTTGTTACAGTGCCGCCGAAACGGGTGATGTAACCCTTTACCTTTTCGATTGCTGCTGCACGCTGCTCGTCTTCCAGCTTCACATTCAGAACAACGGTTAATTCATACTTGTTCATCTTGCTTTACCTCCTTGTGGTCTCTGGCCCCTGCTTTCAGTAACAGGAGCAAGGATATAATATGTCACGGAGTATTATTTTAACAAATTCCCGGGACAAATGCAAGATGTTTTTTTGTTTTTTATTACGTTTTATTACGCTTTTATGGCGGATTTCAGGATATTTCCCCTGACAGCGCCCTAAGAACCCGCGTTTGCCTTGGTAAGCCCTCTGGTATTTTTCTCCACCAGCCTGCGGGCAATCATAATCTGATGTCCGCATCCCATGCATTTGAGCCGGAAATCAGCTCCCACCCTGAGGATTTCCCACTGGCTGCTGCCGCAGGGATGGGTTTTTTTGAGCTTTACTATGTCCCCTACTTCATAATTCAACTTTTCGTTCATGTACGCGACTCCATTTCTGTATATCGGTCTGACCGCCGCCCGGCTGTCACGCTTTCAGAATGCCTTCTATCCCAGCCAGTTCCTCCTGGCTGAATGTCAGGTTTGCCAAAGCCTTTGCATTATCCTCCAGCTGGGCAATGCTGCTGGCCCCTATGAGCACGCTGGTAACTTCCTTCCTGCGGAGCACCCAGGCCAGGGCCATCTGCGCCAGGGACTGTCCCCGCTCCCCGGCCACTCTGTCCAGGGCTCTTATTTTAGCCAGCTTGTCCTCTGTCAGGTATCTTCCGCCTATGGTGGTCCCTTTCCTGGAAGCCCTGGAGCCTTCCGGTATCCCTTTCAGATACCTTCCTGTCAGAGCGCCCTGAGCCAGGGGGCTGTAGCATATGCAGCCCACGCCCTGACGGTCCAGAAGCTCCAGAAGTCCGTCCTCCACCCAGCGCTCAAACATATTGTACCTGGGCTGGTGAAGCAGGCAGGGTGTTTTGTTCTCCTTCAGGATGCGGATGGCTGCCTCTGCCTCCTCTGCCTGATAATTGGAAATTCCCACATACAGGGCCTTTCCCCGGCGCACTATGTCAGACAGGGCCTCCATGGTTTCCTCCAGAGGCGTATCCGGGTCCGGACGGTGGTGGTAAAATACATCCACATATTCCAGCCCCATACGCTTTAAGCTGGAATCCAGGCTGGCCATAAGGTACTTCCTGGAACCCCAGTTGCCGTAGGGTCCGGGCCAGAAATCAAATCCTGCCTTTGTGGATATAAACAGCTCATCCCTGTACCTTCCCAGGCCGTCCCGAAGAGCGGCTCCGAAATTCTCCTCCGCCCTGCCCACTGCCGGAAACCCATAATTGTTGGCCAGGTCAAAATGGGTGATTCCCATATCGAATGCCCTGAAGAGAACTGCCTCCTGTTCCTCCAGGCTCTTTTCCAGCCCAAAATTCTGCCACAGTCCCAGGGATATCCTTGGAAGCAGGATACCGCTCCTGCCGCTGCGCTTATATTCCATTGTGTTATATCTGTTCTCTGCCGCCTGATACATCTGCTGTTCCTTCCTTTCCTGTCCGATTGTGGGTTTGAAAATAACGTTCCGCCAGATGCACGTCACCCTTTGCGGGAGTTTGGGTCCCCATGAAGGAGGCGCAGCGGGCGGCGGAAATGAAATTTCAAACTGCCCCTAGTCAACCACAGCCCCAAGTACCTCCCCGATACGGTGGCTGATAACCAAATCCGCCTGGGAGTCCCGTGAAGTGGCCGCTTTATTGATGAGCACCAGCTTATTGCCCCTGTAATAATCAATCAGCCCGGCCGCAGGATATACTACCAGGGAGGTTCCTCCTATGATAAGCATGTCCGCATGTCTGATATAATCCACGGCTTTCTGCAGGGTCCTGTTGTCCAGCCCCTCCTCATAAAGGACCACGTCCGGTTTAATCACGCCGCCGCAGCTGCAGCGGGGCACGCCCTGGCTTGCTGCAATGTAGTCCAAATCATAAAACTGTCCGCATCTGGTGCAGTAATTCCTATGTACACTGCCATGGAGCTCCAGCACCTCCCTGCTTCCCGCCATCTGGTGAAGGCCGTCTATGTTCTGGGTAATGACCGCCTTAAGCTTTCCCCTGTCCTCCAGCCGTGCCAGGGCCTTATGGGCTTCGTTGGGAGCAGCCCCGGCAAAGAGCATCCTGTCCTTATAAAAGCGGTAAAACTCCTCCGGATACCGCATATAAAAGCTATGGCTGATGATAGTCTCAGGCGGGTATTTGTATTGCTGGTTATAAAGCCCATCCACGCTGCGGAAATCCGGAATCCCGCTTTCCGTGGATACTCCGGCCCCGCCAAAGAACACAATGTTACCGCTGCCGTCAATCCATTCCTTTAACTGCTGCCATTTTTCATCCATAACATTCCCCTCCTGATTCTGCCGTCCAGCTCATAATATATTCACAGACCGCATCTTTGGCCGCCGCGCTCCGCCTGTCCTGGGGACCGCACCCCGGCCGCCAGACTCCGGCTGTCCCGCGGTCCGGCTCCGCCGCTGCTACACAACCTCATCCAGATACACGCCGTCCAGGGCCCGCACATACGCGCACCAGAAAGGCGCTCCGTCCTGACTTCCATCCGCCAGCTCCTCCAGGGTTCTGTATCCAAAGAGCCATGACGCCAGCTGTTCTATGGTTATATCCAAAACCTCCGAGGACACCAGTGTACCCGGAAAAACAGGCTCCCCGGCGTCTTCCCTGGCATGGACCGCTGACAGGGACACCCCCCTCTTTGTAAGGGACGACCCGTTTCCGTCTATTTTCCATTTCCACAAACCGCTGTTTTCCGGTATCAACGGGTCATGAATATTGACCATCACATCCATGGCAGGGCAGGGACACCCTTCATCCAGGACAATGGCTTCCATAAAGGACATCACATCGGTGATGCGGGCCATGATGGCCGGCCTGGGCGGGTGCTGGGAATTGTCCGGTTCCAGCCATTCATCCCTGCCTGCGTACAGGAACCTCTGGCTCTGCTTTTTAAGACCCCAAAGTGCCTGGAATGCCTGGAGTGCCCCTGTGCCGTCGTACCATCCGTATATGTTTCCGGCCTCGCTGTCCAGCTCAGCCTGAAGCATCTCCATATAGTCCCGGTCACGCAGCGCATACACCTGGAACCGTGAAGACAGCCAATGGTTCATCCAGCCGGCCAGGGAGGAACAGAGATTCCCGTCCAGCCTCAGTTCCCGCCTGTGAAGGCATTTCTGCGCCTCAGGCCCCAGCCTGTAGTGGGGCTGGTCAAATATATACCGGAATCCAAAGGGCCTGTATATATCCGGCGACGCCGGCATGAGGTAGCAGAAGGGTTTCCTGTCCTGATGCATGTCATCCAGCATCCTCATGAGCACATCCCTCATGTGTCCGCGGTGACGGCTGTCCGCTGCCGTGGCAACCCCCACAATATAATCCAGGTTCCACATCTTCTTTCCCACATTTACCCTGTACGGATTCATATGGGCCATGGTAACGATACGGCCCCTGTCATCCTCCTTCACCAGTACAGCGCTCTGTAATATCTTTTTATCAAAATAATAGTCTGCAAATTCCCTGGAATCCTCCGGAAATGCTTCCTCCCACAGGGGCCTGCACGCCCCGAACTCACGTTTCTCCAAATACCGAATCATCGTTCCCTCACCATATATTTTCTTGCAAACCCAATGGGATTATAACTCATTTTGGCTTTTCTAAGGCCCTCCATCCCCACATCGTCCTCCCTGTTCACCAGCTCGGCCTCGGGGAATTCATTTACCAGGAACTGCTGGTTGATAAACTGGTACAGTCCCCTGATTTCAGGATTGGCCTTCTCAATGTGGATGACAGCCATATTCTCCCGTACATTCAGGCTTCCAATGGTAAATGCCTCCAGCTGCCCGTCGATATAAACCCCTGCCATCCTCACATAGAGGCTGGAACAGTTCTTAAGTATGTCGTGAATGCCTGCCACCTCATAGTCCAGGGACAGCTCCATGGCGCCCACTTCCTCCTTGTGCTGCCTCCAGCGCTCCATGAACTGCCACACCTCATGCCGGTCGGAACAGCAGAGACGCCTGTACTCATATCTGCCTTCGTACGTGCGTTTAAAGCCGTTCAGATGGTTTCTCTTCTTGACGAACTTCTTCCCTTCCAGCTTTCTCAGTTCCTCGCCGCTGTAGAGATAGTCCTTTAAATCCACCTGTTCTTCCACCTCGAACAGGGCCGGGTCCAGATTAAGGTATTGGACCGCCTCCTCATCGGCCAGGGAAATATAGAACGGCTTATGGAGCACCCCTGAAAAATAGTCCACCATCTGCTGAAAGAAATAAGGCAAATCCTCCTCCCTGCACAGAGGCATGGCAGTGGAAACCTGTCCGTCCTTTTCCATGAGCCACAGGACGGCTCTTCCCTCGCTCACCGCACACCGTACATGATAATAGTCCTTCCACAAAAAACTGTCCAGAAACACGCTGTCGCATGTTTTATTGGGCCTCAGCCCATAAAAGGGCCGGAGCCTGTCTATATCCCCGGCCACTACCGGCTTAAAATCCAAATCCATAGTATAACAACCTCTTTTCATTTAACTTCTGATAGTATACCATAAAACCGGGTTCTATAACAGTTTTTTTGCTTCACAGGAAAAAGACCTGGAAGCCTTTTTGTTTCCAGGTCTCTTTTAATTCCCAGACTTCTTTTTTCCAGAGCTGCCCGGCCTCTCTCGGCGGAATCCGGCCCTACAAGCCCTGGGCAATCTCTTTCACCAGCAGCAGCCTCTGCCCCTGTTTCACCTGGTCGTCAGCCAGTTCATTGGTGGATATGATATTGCCAACGGTTGTATGGAATTTTTTTGCGATTCCCCACAGGCTGTCTTCCGGCTGTACAATGTATCCCACGATTCCCGGCAGCTCCTGCAGCTTCTCCAAATCCATGGGGTGGATGGCAGCTCCTGTAATCACGGGTTCGCACACAGGCTGCAGCACCAGGAAATCCAGGGCAATCACAGCCTTCACTTCCACCATATCCCCGCCCATCATCACTGCGCTGAGCTGTTCCAGGCCCGCGTCCAGCTGGTATACGCTGTCCTCCCGGATTCCTCTGGCCTCGGCCACGCAGTGGAAGGGCACCTGCTCCACAGAGGACTGGACCGGTGACGTGTCGTCGCTGGTAAGGTATAACAGGGTCACCTCCAGCACGCCGTCAATTTCCAGACAGTCATCCCCGATTTCCACCTCATCCAGCTTGATGGTCCCCTCGTTGTGGCAAATCTGAAGAATCCGCTCAGCCTGGGGCAGACTCAGCTTCTCCGCCACCTTGGACTTGCACACATTCCTGGTCAGTATCTGGTCGAAACAGGCATCCGAACGGTTCAGCTCTATTTCCCGGTTGTTGGAGTACATGTCGCTTAAGAGCTCCACTTCCTCCTCCTCATAGAGCTTGATATCCAGCTCCAGCACCGCGTCCACGTCCATTTCCCGCATTTCCCCGTCATAGTCGGGCTTGGCTTCCATATCCTTATGGGCCAGGCGCACGGTCACCATGGGAATCTGCTCCTCCTTCACATCGCTCATTTCCATGTCCCCTGAAAATGGTATGGTCTCCTCCAGCCACTGGACAGGCATATTTTCATCCTCTGCCCCGTAAATGACAAACACGCTCAGTTCGCCGTCCAGATGAAGCCTGCCGTCCAGGGGTTTCGCCGTCACGTCCCTCAGCTTCATCTCCCGCCATAATAACTGCCCTATGTTGGGCTTGCCTCCGGTAAGGCTCAGTTCCTCCTTAATCCGGTATGTATCCTTGCGCCTTACAGCAATGGCCGCTGCATTGGCCGTGCGTTTCAGCGTCTCCACCTGCACCTGTCCCGCCCCGTCCGTGTCAGACATACCGGCCCCGGCGGGCCGGCTGCTGTTTTCCATGTCCACATCCACGGCTGCTTCCACATCCCTCAGGGTCTCCACCCGCACCTGAAGGGTTATAATGGCCTGGACCCCCAGTTTCCTGGAATTAATCATATCCGTGTTAAGGTCCTCCAGCATCCAGTTAAGGCCCACATAATCCTTTTCCTCCAGTCCCTGGACATTGACCACCTCTTCAAAGGGAATATTGCCGCCCAGAGTCTGGAGTCCGCCGCTCTCCTTCCGGTAAAGCACCTGGAATTCCAGCTTGCCCTTTACCGCCACCTTATCTCCCTGGTTCTTCACTGTCTCAATCTGTATCTCGCCGGTGTCCAGCATGACCTGCTCCATATCATCCAGGGTATCCGGTACAATAAAGTCATCATCCAGGGTAATCTGCGTGGTTACGTTGCCCTTCCATTGGTTCATATGTATCTGCTTCTTTATTAATTCCATAAAAAACACCTGCCATCTCTCATAGTCTTTTAGAAAAATCTATGCGGACAGCAGGTGATTTATGCTCTTTTTCTATCTTTCATCGTATTCGTCCATGAAATGGCGGCGGACCCCGTCCTTTACATAGCCAAGGCAGGCATCCAGGTTGATGTTCTCAACGCTTTTCATGATATTGGCGTCTATAAAGGGGCTGGTTTTTCTGAGGGAACGGATAAGTTCCTTCATCTCCTGGCGCTTGGAGGTGTGGACAATGTCGGCCGCCTCCCCCGCCATTCCCCTGGCCACCTGTTCCTCTGCAATCTGCTCCGTAAACCGGCAGGCGCACTGCAGGAAATGCAGGCTGTTGTAATCCTTCCAGGCCAGTATATCCTCTTCCTTTACATAATACAGGGGGCGGATTAACTCCATGCCCTGAAAATTGGTGCTGTGAAGCTTGGGCATCATGGTGTTAATCTGGCCTCCGTAAAGGATTCCCATAAGAATGGTCTCAATCACGTCGTCAAAATGATGACCCAATGCTATTTTATTGCAGCCCAGCTCCCTGGCATGGGCGTACAGATATCCCCTTCTCATGCGGGCGCACAGGTAACAGGGCGACTGCTTCACGTCCACCACAATGTCAAATATATCTGAATCAAAGATGCGCACAGGTATATTCATAAGGGCTGCATTATCTTCAATAAGCTTTCTGTTGTCCGGATTGTACCCCGGGTCCATGACAATGAACTCCAGCTCAAAATCCGTCCGGCTCTGGCGCTTCAACTGCTGGAGGCATTTGGCCAGAAGCATGGAATCCTTTCCTCCGGATATGCAGACAGCCACCTTGTCGCCGTCCTTTATCATCTCATAATCCTGAAGCCCCCTGACAAAGGGGCGCCATATCTCCCTGCGGAACGCTTTGATGATGCTCCGCTCTATATTTACATGGGGTGCTTCCTGTTTCATGTGCAGTGTATCTTCTCCTGGGTGGGTTATTTTTCCGTATCAGCCGGCCTGGATTGGGCATCTTTCCGGGCATCCCTTAAGGCGTCCTTCAGGAAACCAATCTCCTTCTCCATCTGCTCCATACGCCGTTTCATACCTTCATACTCTTCGGGCGTCAGACTCTTCTTTTCCTTTGGTATGGTAACGCCATCCTTCTTGATTGCGCGGGCGGGTATGCCGACAGCGGTCACATTATCCTCCAATGGCTTCAGCAAAACTGCATTGGCTGCAATGGAACAGTTATCGCCAACCTCAAACGCGCCCAGGATTTTGGCGCCTGCGCCTACCATTACATTATTGCCCAGGGTGGGATGGCGTTTCCCCTTCTTGGTACCCACGCCGCCCAGGGTAACGCCCTGGTAAATGGTGCAGTTATCACCCACCACAGTGGTCTCGCCGATAACCACCCCGCATCCGTGGTCAATCAGGATGCCGTGTCCCAGCCGGGCGCCCGGGTGAATCTCAATAAGAGTAAAGAAACGGGCAATCTGGGAAATCAGCCTGGCAATGAAAAACATCCTGTGGTTATAAAACCAGTGGGCAAACCGGTGCCATATAAGGGCATGGACTCCCTGGTACAGAAGAAATACCTCCAGGGCATTGCGGGCAGCGGGGTCACGTTCCTGTACGGCCTTGATGTCAAGCCATATGTCCTTGAATATCATATTTACTCCAGCCTTTCTTTAACAAGTTAACACAATGCTACGGTAATACGACATTTTCCTAAAAAGATTAAATATCGTATAGTATAGCATATGATATTCAAATTAAAAAGAGCTTTTTACACTTTACAACCTGTTTCATAGCTCTTTTCAGGCTTTTGTCTCCCCCCTGCCCTTTTATACTACTGGAATACCACAGGATTCTCCAGATACTCGGTTCTGATTACAATATATGGAAATGACTGTTCCGCGCCGGCGTTCTCCCCCTTTTCAGGTCCCTTCAGCTCTGTATTGATGACAATGGAGTTGTCGGTGAGATAGAGCTCGTTGACGCTGATGCTGTAACCCCCTGTGGGCTGTACGCCGTAACCCACTGCTATGTACAGATTCTGTTCATCGCTGTATGTGAGTTTAAACGGCTGCTGCTGTTTCTCAGCAATCAGATTCTTAAGCTCATCCGGCACATCCATATCGCCTGCCACTGTGAAATCCAGGTCCCTGACCTTATCTCCGCTGTCCTTTGATGCAGAACAGCCGGCCAGCCACAGGGTCATGGCAAACAGCATCATGAGCCCAAGGTACACGTTACCCTTAATCGTTCCTTTCATGTTAAAAACCTCCCGGAATATATGATACAATTACTATCAATATATTCCGGGAGGCTCTGATTATGCGTTGAAATGCCCGCTATACTATTTTCCTGATCCAGCCCTCAGGCGCTTCGATGGTGCCCATCTGAATGCCGGTAAGGGTATCGTACAGCTTCCTGGTAACAGGTCCCATGGCGTCCATGCCGCTTGGGAAGCAGATTTCCCTGCCGTGGTCCACAATCTTGCCCACAGGGGAGATAACGGCTGCTGTTCCGCACAGTCCGCACTCTGCAAAATCATCCAGTTCAGAAAGCTTCACAGGTCTCTGGGTCACCTTAAGGCCCAGATAATGTTCTGCCACGTACACAAGGGAACGCCTTGTAATGGATGGAAGGATGGAATCAGACTGAGGCGTCACCACCTGGCCGTCCTTTGTGACAAACAGGAAATTGGCTCCGCCTGTCTCCTCGATATATGTCCTGGTACCCGGGTCCAGGAACACGTTCTCGTCATATCCTGCTGCATGGGCCGTGACAGATGCGTGAAGGCTCATGGCGTAGTTCAGTCCGGCCTTTACATGTCCGGTGCCGTTGGGTGCTGCGCGGTCAAAATCGCTGACGCAGAGAGTCAGAGGTTTTGCGCCTCCCTTAAAGTATGGGCCCACGGGCGTTCCAAAAAGTCTGAACTGGTACTCCTGGGAAGGCTTGACGCCGATAACAGGACCTGAGGCAAACATATAGGGTCTGAGGTAAAGGGTTGCTCCGCTTCCGAATGGAGGCACCCAGGCAGCGTTGGCCTTAACCACCAGGTCCACTGCCTCCAGGAATCTCTCCTTGGGGAAGGGCGGCATCTCCAGCCTTCTGGCGGAATTCATCATACGCTCTGCATTCAGGTCAGGGCGGAATGTGACAATGCTTCCATCCTCAGTTGTATAAGCCTTAAGGCCCTCAAAAATCTCCTGGCAGTACTGAAGAATACCCGCACACTCATTAATCACCACATTGGGGTCAGAGGTCATGGCGCCCTCATCCCATGCTCCGTCTTTATAATTCGCCACATAGCGCTTGTCCGTGGGCATATAGGAAAATCCGATATTTCCCCAGTCCAGGTCTTTCTTTTCCATAGTCAATTCCTCCATTCGGGTAGATATAAAATGTATTTTGAACACAATTATAATCGTATTAATCCGCAAAATCAATGGGTTCCTCGCAAATATACTATACAATTCCTGCATATCAGCCATAACCTCTCCTGTAATTCACATTCCCCATAAACACCTGGCAGCTGCATTGCGAAACCCGGCAAACTGTGTTAAGTTATAAAATAGGAATGAACCAACGCAAGGAGATGTGCATACATGGCCAAGAAAAACGCCCGCAACACCCGCGGAAAGATTGTAAACGCAGCATGGCAGCTGTTCTATGAGCAGGGATATGAAGATACCACGGTGGAGGAAATCATCGAACTCTCCCGTACCTCCAAAGGGTCCTTTTACCACTACTTCGACGGTAAGGACGCGCTTCTCAGCACCCTGAGCCTGCTCTTTGACGAGAAATACGAGGAACTTATGGATACCCTTACGCTGGAGATGTCTGCCATGGACAAGCTCCTCTTTCTAAACAGCGAACTTTTCGGAATGATTGAGAACAGCATATCCCTGGACCTGCTGGCCCGCCTTCTCTCCACCCAGCTGGTCACCTCCGGCGAAAAGCACCTGCTGGACCACAACCGGACCTATTATAAGCTGCTCCGCAGAATCATTGCCCAGGGACAGGAATCCGGAGAACTGAACGCTGAGACAAGTGTCAATGAGATGGTCAAGCTTTACGCCCTGTCGGAACGCGCCCTGTTGTACGACTGGTGCCTGTGCGCAGGCGAATATTCCCTGCGCAGATACAGCGCCTCTGTCATGCCTGCGTTCCTGAGCAGTTTTCTGCACAGGTGAGGACACGGTTATATCCGGCACCCTTACCCTGCCTGCCGCTTGGTCTTAATCCTGCACCGGCAGGCAGGGCCTGTTTGTATCCTATATCTGTTTGGTTATATGTATAATTATTTTTTCTCTTATATTGTTCCATAATCGTCTAGTAATGTTTTATTGTAAATGCGTCATTTCTTCTCTAATTCTTAATCTTTAGTCTAGTATTTAGTCTATACTTTGTTCTGTATTGCGTTCCACCCATCCCCATGCTATAATGTCAGCATTATGTCTGTTTTTCGCAAAGGAACACATAACAGGAGGGTAATCATGAGTACTGGACAAATAGGAATCCTGGCAGCCATTGTCGTGTATCTGGCAGCCATGGTGTATGTAGGTTTTTATTTCAGCAAAAAAGGCGGCGGTGATTCCGCCGACGAATTCTACCTGGGCGGCCGTAAACTGGGCGCCCTGGTAACTGCCATGAGCGCCGAGGCATCGGATATGAGCAGCTGGCTTCTCATGGGCCTGCCGGGAGTCGCATACCTGACTGGCATCGCAGACGCAGGCTGGACCGCCATCGGCCTGGCCGTGGGTACATACCTCAACTGGCTGATTGTGGCCAAGCGCCTTCGCCGCTATTCCGTTGTCTGCAAAGCCATCACCATACCGGACTTCTTCTCCCGCCGTTACCGGGATGACAGGAACATATTAATGTGCATTGCCGCCATTGTAATCCTGATTTTCTTTATCCCCTATACCGCATCGGGCTTCAAGGCTGTGGGAACCCTGTTCAACAGTCTGTTCGGCGTGAATTACCATGTGGCAATGATAGCCGGTGCCGTGGTCATCATCGGATACACGGTCATGGGCGGCTTCATGGCAGTGTCCACCACGGACCTGATTCAGAGCATTGTCATGAGTATTGCGCTGGTTATCATTGTATTCTTTGGCATCCATGTGGCCGGAGGCTGGAGCGCGGTGGCTGACAATGCCCGTTCCCTGGCAGGATATCTGAGCATGACACATATCCACAGCATGGCTGACAACACAGCGTCCCCCTATGGTTTTATAACCATATTGTCCACCCTTGCATGGGGACTGGGATATTTCGGAATGCCCCATATCCTTCTCCGATTCATGGCCATCAGCCATGAGGATAAGCTGAAAACATCACGCCGCATTGCATCTGTCTGGGTTGTCATCTCCATGTTCGTGGCCATCCTCATTGGTATCATCGGATATGGCGCATCTGTGGCCGGAAGCATTCCCATGTTCTCCTCCAGCTCTGAATCTGAGACTGTTATCATCCGGCTGGCGGATTTGCTGGGACGAAACGGAGTCCTGCTGTCTGTTGTGGCAGGGGTGGTACTGGCAGGTATCCTGGCCTGTACCATGTCCACAGCTGACTCCCAGCTGCTGACAGCTGCTTCAGGCGTATCGCAGAACCTGCTTCAGGACTTCCTGAAGATAAAAATGGATTCCAGGGCTTCCATGACAGCTGCCCGCCTTACCGTTGTGGGCATTGCCCTGGTGGCCATCCTGCTGGCCTGGAATCCCGACAGTTCGGTATTTACCATTGTCTCCTTTGCCTGGGCTGGTTTCGGCGCCTCCTTTGGTCCGGTAATGCTCTTTGCCCTGTTCTGGAAGCGCAGCAATCTAAAGGGCGCCCTGGCAGGCATGATTTCCGGAGGCATCATGGTGTTTGTGTGGAAATACGGCGTGCGCCCCTTGGGCGGCGCCTGGAATATTTATGAACTGCTTCCCGCCTTCATCGTGGCCTGCGTTGCCATTGTAGCCGTGTCGCTGATGACAGAAGCCCCGTCCAGAGAAATCTGCGATGAATATGATTCTGTGGGAAAATAGGACTGCATACAAAATACAAAAACCGCCATTTTCAGATATGACTGTTTCTATCTGAAAATGGCGGTTTTCTCTTATCTATGGGTTTCCCATCTGCTGTTTATATGCCTGGCGTCTGCTTTTCTCCTGTGCCTTTTATTCCTCCTGCTTACTGCAGATAGCCAGTCTGTGCTGGTATTTCTCCCTGGTAGCCAACCCTCCCCGGATATGGCGCTCTGACTTATTCACATCCAGTACAATCCTGGCCTGGGCCGCCAGCCCCGGATTGATGTGCGCAAGCCTGTCAGTTACATCCTTATGTACCGTGGATTTGCTTATCCCAAATTTCTTCGCCGTCTGCCTTACCGTGGCATTGTGGTCTATGATGTAATTGGCGATGGCTACCGCACGTTCTTCAATATACTCCTTCAAAATGAGTCTCCTGAGGATTTTTTTATATCTTATGCAGGAGACAGAAGGATTAGCACATCCTGTACGGTTTCTGTCTTAAATTATTTTTAACTGTGCAGACGGTTTGACCGGCACCGCTGCCCTCTATCCCATCAATATCTCCACTGCCTCCCTAAGAGTCTCTGTTTCCCCTACATTTCCGGGAAATATGACATAAGGCGTCCCAGGGAAACGGCTCTCCGGTCCTGTGCGCCATACCGGTATGCCAGGGCGGATTTGTCCCAGAACCGTGGCACGCTTTACCCTCAGGGCCTTGGTCCCCACATCGCTGGAGGTGATGCCGCCCTTGGCCACCACAAAGGCGGGCCGTACCTTCAGCCTGCCCACCAGCGACTGGACTGCATCGGAAATCCTCACCGACCGCACCAAAGCCTCCTCAGGGCTGTCATGTTCCAGGGAGAGCAGCTTTCTCCTGGTATAAACTGCAACCGTCACGCCCCGGCTTATCAGCTCCTCTTCCCGGCTTATGACAGAGCTGATTTCCTCCTGGAATTTCTCCTCATCCAATACCAAATCAGAATTAAACTCAATGAACCGGATTCCCTCCACGTTTTTTAAGGCCTCCAGCTGGCTGGTGGTCTTTTTTGTATGGGAGCCCACCACTATGATTCCGCCTGTACGGCAGTTTCCTGACACCATCTCTTCCCTGGACAAAAGCGGCCTCTGGCTGATGGCGCCGAATTCCTTTACAAATCCCGCCGCTGTGCGGAACATGAACCTGCGCCCCTGGTTCATGGCATCGTAAAGGGCAATGCAGAACACCTTCAGGTCACAGGCATCCACTGCATTTACCACGATTTTCCCAAAATCATGGAGCGACAGCAGCTTCTTTGTAATAGCTGCATAATCCAGGCTGCGCAGCTCCTCCACAGAAACATCCAGCACCTCCCGGGCCGGGTATCTGCCGCCTGTCTTTTCCTCCACATATTCCTTTAAATTGGAACAATGGTATCCAAAGGTCTTATCCCCGGCAAACTCTGTCTCCCCCGCAGGTACAAGCTCATTCCCGTACTTTACATAGTGCACGTTTCCAATGGTAAAACGCCCGCCCTCCTTAAAATAAGGACAAATGATTTCCCCGTCAACAGCCCTTCCCCTGTATGTTTCCTCTGCCCCGGCCAGCAGCTCTGTCTCCAGGGGATAATGCCCCCTCAGGGTGGAATCTCCCCTGCTGACAATCACATAGTCAATTCCTGTCTCCTCTGACACCTTGGCCACGGTTTCCCCGATTTCCTGATGGGCCCTGGTGGTCTGCTCCACGGTAAATCCCCTGGAATTGGTCAGGATGTAAAACAGCTTTTTATCCTCCTCAAAGCCCCTCTTAACGCTGTCATAGGACCAATCCGTGTACACGGAAATGTCATGGACTGTCTGAACACCTGTGGGGTCGTCGTCCAGGACAATGATTTTATGTTTATCTTCCCGGCATTTTTCTTCCAGCAGGGCCTGTACGGTTTCCATATCCACTCCGGGGTACCGGTCTAATACAGATGCATTTAACATGGTTTGCATTCTCCTCTCTTCTATCTTCCGATGCAGAACAGGGACCTGGCCTCCTCCGGGGACATGGGTTCTTTATCCATGGCCCTGAGAAGCTTCACGGTCTTTTCCACAAGGGGTGCATTGGAGGAAACCCGGGTCTGCGCATCCAGGTAATTGCTGTCCTCAAATCCAATCCTTACGGTCCTGGCTCCCATGCCCACGGCGCCTGCCAGCAGAGAGAAATCCTTTCTGTGGGCCTGCGTAATGCCCCATATGGCGTTGGAAGGAATCATCTGAATCATGGCAGCCAGCGCCTGGGGCGTTGCCGGCGCTTCCCCCTCATGGCCCAGCACAATGCTGAATAAAACCGGGTCCGCAAAATCATATTTCCTCATCAGCTGCGCCATGGTCCAGGTATGGCCGATTTCAAATGTCTCCACCTCCGGGGTCTTTTTCTGCTTCAGGATTTCCCGGATGCAGTACTCCACATCGTCTATAGGATTGCAGTACACGTCCTTTCCCAGATTGGTGGAACCCACGTTCAGGGAACAGGCCTCCACCATATCGGAATACAGGGGGGCGCAGCGCTCCTGTATGTTCAGGTCCGACACCCCGCCTGTGGACACTTCGATGATAATATCCGAATCCCTGCGGATTAAGGCCAGCGTCTCCTCCAGTAATGTCATATCCGGCGTCAGACGGCCCTCCCTGTCCCTTACATGCAGGTGCACCATGGAAGCCCCCGCCTTATAGCACTGGTATACATCCTCTGCTATCTTCTCCGGTATAATGACCTTGTCCGTTGCAGCTACCGGTGCAACGGATACCAGAACCTTATTGTTTATATCTGTCATTTTTCCTGTCTCCTTCTTATGATTTTTCCCGGCCCAAAGCCTCTTCCCCGCCTTGAATCTTGTCTGCAATAATCATTTACGCATACAGTACCTGTGCAATCAATACCAGCGCATCCTCCCCTGTCTGGGCAATTCCGTGGGTGTCGCCGGGCTGGGCTGCGATGATATCCCCTTCCTCCAGATACTGCTCCTGTCCGTTGATGGTGTGGAGGGCTTTCCCCTTTACAATAACCATGGTCTCCATCTCACCCTCATGGGTATGGATGCCGATTGAGACGCCCGGATTCAGCGTATGGCGCACATAAGCCCTTCCCTTTCCCAGCATTTCCTCCTGTCCCATGAGGAGCTTTTCCATCCGGACAGTGCCGTTTCCGCCCATGCATCTGTCAATGGGCGTTATTTCCAAATCTTTTTTCTTCCTATATATCATATTAATTCTCCATTCTCTCAAAAAAATAAAGGGGCTGCTGCATCATTGACTCCAGACACACAATCTGTCCTATTCCAGCCATCATGCAGCAACCGCCTTGCTATTCATCTTTTACTTTTGCCCAGTACTGGTAATGCTCCTCTACAATCGCATATATGCCTGACGAATCCCTGTCCTGCAGAAGCTTCACGATTCTGCGGTGCAGGTCCAGGAAGTTCTCCACTTCCCCGTCCAGGAATATCCTGTCTATGGTCACCATGCGGGAACGGCGCGTGATTTTATCCACATAATTACAGATGGACTGAAGCATCACATTTTCCGTGATTCCCACAATAGCCATATGGAACTGGACGTCCGCCTCAAAAAGGCTGCGTGCCTGGGGCGTCTCCATATGAGCCTGGTATTCCAGTTCCTCCATGGCCTTTTCAATGGCTTCCATCTGGGTCTGCTCCAGGGATTTGGACCTCAGCTTATCCACT
This sequence comes from Clostridium sp. 1001283B150225_161107_B6, assembly GCF_015556325.1. Taxonomy (NCBI): domain Bacteria; kingdom Bacillati; phylum Bacillota; class Clostridia; order Eubacteriales; family Clostridiaceae; genus Clostridium; species Clostridium sp. 1001283B150225_161107_B6. Next base: position 220,453 of record NZ_JADNMD010000003.1, read on the forward strand.
GCCAGCTGAAGGAGGCCCACATCAATTACCTTTCTCAGCTCCACAATCTGGCTGGTGGAATCCTTTTGCAGTATGATGCCGTAAAGAACCGGATAAATCATCCTGCTGTCATATTCCTGACTCACGAAGGTACCTTCCGCCCGCTTGATATGTACCACGCCGTAGGCCTCCAACACCTTAATGGCTTCCCGGACGGAATTCCTTCCAACTCCCATTGACTCCGACAATTCTGCTTCTGTAGGGATTTTGTCCCCTGGGTTTAGTTCTCCATTTATGATAGCATTGGTAATGTTGTCTACAATTTTATTAACAACTGACTGTCCTCCGACAGGTTCCTTTAAAAAACTGGTCTTTTCCATGCTGAACCTCCTTGCTGTGAACACTTATTCATAAGTATACATCATATGTTGGTTCAGCGCAATCTTCTGTTCCCTGCCTATGAAGGAATCAGGCACAGGGACAATGCCGGTATGTACGTGATGCACAGCAGCGCCAGAAGAGACATAAGCAGCAGCGGCACCATCTTACGGCATATTTCCTCAAACTTGACCTTTCCGATATCAGCCGCAACATACAGATTGGGTCCTACCGGAGGCGTTACCTGGCCAATGGACAGGTTCAGCACCAGGATGACGCCCAGCTGAATCATGTTGATATCCAGTGCCTTGGCAATGGGCATGATGATGGGAACCAGGATATAGAGGGCGCTGGTGTTATCCATGACGCAGCCCGCGCACAGGAATACAATGTTGATGATGAACAGCATGATGTACTTGTTGTCTGTAAGGGCCAGGGCCATTTCCGTAAGGGAAGCGGCAATTCCCTGCTGGGTCAGCACCCATGAGAAAATGCCTGCATTCATGATGATGAGCAGAATCATGCCCGTTGTCTTGGCAGTGGAGAATAATGTCTCCTTAAGCTCTGCCAGACGCAGCTCCTTGTAGACAAAGATTCCCACTATCAGGCTGTAAACAACCGCAACTGCCGCTGCCTCCGTAGGGGTAAAAAGTCCTGAATAAATACCTCCCAGTACAATCACCGGGCTTAAAAGCCCCCATATGGTATCCAGGAACAGCCTGCCTATTTCCTTTAAGGAAGCTCTCTGTGTATCTCCCTTCCATCCGTACCTCTTGGATTTAATGAACACCATGATGCACAGCATGAAACCGAATATAAGCCCCGGCACAATTCCCGACAGGAACAAATCGCCAATGGATTCCCCTGTAATCATGCCGTAGATAATGAACGTAATACTGGGAGGAATAACGGTTCCCAGGGAGCCTGATATGGCGGAAAGCGCGCTGGAGAATCCTGCGTCATATCCCTGTGCCACCATGGCGGGAATCAGGATGGAGCCCATGGCCGCCACGGTTGCCGTACCGGAACCGGAGATGGCCGCAAAGAACAGGGCCGCCACCACTGCCACATAGCCCAGTCCGCCGTGGACCGGTCCGATGATACTGTCCGCCAGGTTGATGAGACGTTTGGAAATACCGCCCTTGTCCATGATTGCGCCTGCAAGAACGAACAGCGGAATGGTCAGAAGGGAAAACTTCTGCACAGTAGCCTGCATCATGGAAGGAATGACGCCCAGCGGAGCGCCTGAAAATATCAGGGTCAGTGCGCTGGACACTCCCAGCACAATGGCAATGGGGATGCCGAATCCAATCATCACTGCCATGGAACCAAATAGAATCGCTGCTGACATATTATTTTCCCTCCTTTGCTAATCTGATTTCATACTGCACCATACGGGCGATGGAAAAAACCGCAGACAACGGAATGGCGATTCCAATGGTCCACTGGGGCATCTCCAGGACGCCTGTGAGCAGATGATAGTGATACTGCCTGTAAACCATCTGCGCCCCCCAGATAATCCAGATTCCATAGTTGGCAGAGCACAAAAGGAGTCTGCAGATACGGTATACCCTGCGCTTTGCGCCGGTAAATTTATCGGTCAGGTAATTAAAGCCCATATGGGAATCTGTTTTAAACACGCTGGCTGCGGCAAGACAGCAGACCCACACAAACATGGTGGTCACCAGCTCCTGGGTAAACGACATGTTAAACCAAGAAATTTTTCTTGAAAACACATTCATGAATGTGACAAGGGTCATGACAAGCAATGCAACCGAACAGAGATATTCCTCAAGATTCTCCCAGAAATCCTTTAAAAATCCTTTTTCTTTCATAGTACCCCTCCTAATTCTTATAACCGCCGGTAAACAGGTCGATTACATCCTGCCCCACGGACTTGGCATAATCGTCATAGATTCCGGCACAGGCTTTCTGGAACTCAGCCTTCTGCTCCTCTGTCAGCTCTGTGATAACGGTCCCTCCGTCCTTCAGCTTCTGGATGATGACAGCCTCGTTGTCAGCCAGGTAATCATTTCCCCAGTCCAGGGCCTGTGCCGCGCATTCCTTTACCAGGGCCTGGTCCTCAGGAGACAGCCTGTTCATGGTTTTCCGGCTCATAACCCAGATGGTGGTATCCCTTACACCGTCCCACAGGGTAACGTACTGCTGGACCTCTGCAAATTTAGAAGAATCAAACACCGCGATTGGATTTTCCTGTCCGTCAATGGTCTTCTGCTGAAGGGAGGTGTACACCTCTGAGAAATCCATGGCAGTGGGATTGGCCCCAAAGTAATTCCGGTACAGGTCAATGAAAATATTGGCGCCCGGCACACGTATGTTCATGCCCTTTAAATCCTCCGGCTTTGTTATCTCCTTCTTGCTGTTGGATATCTGCCTGGAGCCTGCATTATTAATCCCCAGCATCTCCATCTCCAGGTCGTTGCACCAGCCGTTCACCACCTCATGCACCTTGTCACTGTGGCAGAACGCCAGCAGGTCGTCTGAATTCGGGAACAGGAACGGGAGCCAGAACGAATAAAACTTCTTATCATAGTTGGCAATGTTTGGCGGTGCACAGGAATGGATGTCAATGTTGCCTGCCTGTACCAGCTCAATGGCCTTTGTCAGGTCCCCGCCCGACAGTCCGCAGTTGGAATAAATGTTTACCTCAATCCGTCCGTTGCTCCGCTCCTCCACCAGTTTTTTAAACTCCTGGGCAGTCAGGTCGCTTATGGACCCCGGACTCTGAGTATGGGTAAAATGAAGCACTACCTTCTTATCCCCGGCGGAACCACAGGCCGTCATGGACAATACCATGGCTGCAGCGCATACCGCTGCTGCCGCCTTTCTTAACCTTTTAAACATACTTCCCTCTCCCTTCGTTACAGGCACCCGGCACCTGTGCTCCAGGTGCTTATGCGCGATACATTCCGTATATTACATTCCATATATTATATTCTGTAATTACATTAATCCCTTCCTGACAAGGGCATCCCTTAATGCGGCAGCGCCGAATCTCGGACTGGATAATACTACTTTACCATACTTTTCATGAATATACTCCTCACAGTAGGCCATGGAACCCTGGGCAAAGAGAATGACATCCACCTGGTCCGCAATCTTACCGGCATACTCACTCATAAGGGCCTTAAACTGTTCCTGGTCCAGGCCAAAGGCGCCGTCCACCAGCGCATCCACCAGCTCCACCTGGCGGTTCATCTCTCTGGCAACCCTTAAAATGGTGTTCTTAGTAGGATTCAGGGTGGTGGGAAGGGTTGCCATGACACCGATTTTCTTTCCCTGACGTACCGCCTCGCGGCACATCTCCTCGTCCACACGCACAATGGGTATTCCTGTATAACGGCCTATATCCTGGGCAGCATCCGCCACCTCGCCAACCGAAGAACAAAGATTCAGAATGGCATCCGCACCCTCTGACACAGCCGTCATGTACATCCCCACCAGCCTGGCTGCCGGAGGAGGCGTCACATAACCAGCGTCCCTGACCTCTGCTAAAATGGATGGGTCCTGGTAACTGGCCACCTCCGTATCCTGAGGAAGGACAGCCCCTACCTCCTTCTCTACCAACTCAATCAACTCCGGTGTGGTGCTTGTGTAAACCAATGCTACTTTCATGAATCATCCTCCTATTATCGCTCTATTAGAACCAACGTCCAACATCCTATGTTTTGTGTTTTTAATATACTACATCCTACGTTGGTTGTAAATTGTGAATGTGCACACTGTTGAAAAAAATAATTGTGCACTTTTTACATAACAGGGGATTGGAACTGTGTATGGACAGGGAAAAGGGCAGCTGCGTCACGGAATGCAGCTGCCCTTTTGGTTTTGTGCTTTTCTTCATTTATGCGGATTATGAATCCAGATACTTCCGGAGTACTGCTTTTACTGCTCCCGGTCCTGCAATCTCATCCACAAACATTTCTTCTATCTTTTCACCGATGCCTGCCTCATAGAGATTAACCCCAAATATGTTTGCATTGGACAGGATGGCCTTTAGCTGTCCGTTGTATGTTTCCGGCCTCCCCACCACAATTCCGTCCAGTACCTTGGTCAACTCCGGCACCAAGGGGTCTGGCGAGAGTTCATATGCCCTGCCTTCATCGTCCACAGCCAGCAGATACCTGCACCAACCGGCAATGGCAAGGGGAATGGCAGTAAGCTTCCCGGCATCTCCATATTCAGCCATATATGCTTTAATGGTTTCCCCAAACCGAATCCCTACCTTCTGGGACGTATCGGTGGCAATCCGCTGAGGCGTATCTGGCATAAAAGGATTTGGTATTCTCACATCTATGACCTCGTTCACAAAAGCCTCCGGCGACAATATACCAGGGTCTGTCACAACCGGCATCCCCTCTCCAGGTCCAATCCGGCGCACCAGCCGGTTCAGCAGCGGGTCCTTCATTTCATCCGCAATCAGTGTATATCCCAATACACATCCGTATACTGCCAGGGCTGTATGAAGCGGGTTCAGACATGTTGTAACCTTCATCCGCTCCACTTGATTGACCGTATCCCGGTCCGTCATAAAGACTCCTGCCTTCTCCAGAGCCGGTCTTCCATTGGGGAAACAGTCCTCTATGACAAGGTACTGGGGTCCCTCTGCATTTACAAAGGGGGCTATGTATGTCTTTCCGGAAGTGATGATTGGAGCCATATCCTCTACACCGGCTCTCTCCAGTTCATCCTGCACCGAATCAGCCGGGCGGGGCGTGATTTTATCAATCATGGACCACGGAAAGGATACCTGCTCATGATTGGACAGATATGCAATAAATCCGTCCTCCACATACCCTCTTTCATTCCACGCCTCTGCCACGGCGGCAATGGACGCCTGAAGCCGTTCACCGTTGCGGGAACAATTATCCATGGATACCACTGCCAGAGGCAGCTTTCCGGCCTTATATCTTTCATATAAGAGGCTGCATGCCACGGCCATGGCTGACGCGGCCCTGTCCGGTCCATTATCAATGTCCGCCTGGACAAATGGGAAATAGACGCCGTCCGCCCCCTTTAGGGCATACCCCTTTTCCGTGATGGTAAAGGACATTATCTGGAGTCCTGGATCAGCAAATACAGCCTTTAACCGTTTCCAGTCCTCCGCCTCCCCAGCCCGGGCCTTCAGAGCCTCTGTAAGGGAGCCAATGACCCTCTTATCCGTGGAGCCGTCTGCTTTCAGCGTGACTCCCAGCACCAGATTGTCGTATGGCTTATAAATCCTCTCAATTATGTCAAAGTCAAAGGTCTCTGCGCAGGTGATTCCCTTGCTGCTCAGCCGGTCTGCAATCAATGTGTCTGCAATGCCTCCGATGAAGATGCGAAAGATATTTCCCGCGCCAAAGTGCACCCACACAGGGGCCTTGCGGGTTTCTTCCGCCACCGTCTCCACATCGTAGGAGGGAAGGCTGACGCCGGCCTCCGCCCACACCTTCCTGTCCTTAATTCCTTCCAATGTCAGCTTCATACATATCGTCCTTTCTGTTATTCACCTTTCTTTTACCTTTCTGTTATTTACCCAGGAAAAATGCAGCCGGAACCGTTACCAAAGGCGGGAACAGAATCAGCAGCACCAGTATGACAACCTCTGCCAGCAAAAAAGGCCACACTGCTTTCACAATTCTCTCCATATTAATCTTGCCGGCGCTGCACGCCACATTCAGCACCGTACCAACAGGAGGCGTAAGAAGTCCCATAACCGTATTCAGAATAAACACCACTCCAAAATAGACCACATCAATGCCTGCTGCCTTAACTGCAGGGAGCAGTACCGGGGTCAGTATCATGATGGTAGGCGTCACATCCATGGAGGTTCCCACCAGAAGCACAATTCCCGCAATGACCAGCATGAGAAGGGTTGGATGGGCGATAAACGGAGCCAGTATGCCTGTCACGATGGATGGAATGTTTCCCACGGTCATGAGCCAGGAAGATACCATGGCTGCTGCGGCCAGGAACATAATCACGGACGAAGACTTAGCGGCAGATACCAGACAGTCCATCAGCATGGATATCTTCAGTTCCCTGTACACAAAAAGTCCTATAATCAGGGCATACACTGCGGTGATAACCCCTGCCTCGGTAGGCGTAAATTTACCGCTTCTCAGTCCCACCAGAATAAATACAGGAAGGAGCAGAGCCCAGAATCCGTCTGTCAGCGACTTCACCACCTGTTTCCTGCTCTGTCTGGGAGCAGTGGGCAGTTCATCCTTCCTGGCCACAAAGAACCACAGGATGCACAGGGAGGCTGACAGATAAACTGCCGGCGCTATGCCTGCCATAAAAAGGCTTGTAACCGATACGCTGGCCTGTACGCCGAAGATAATCATGGGAACCGAGGGCGGCATAATGGGTGATAAGATATTTCCGGCCGCAATAAGCCCTGTGCTCTTATCCCTGTTATACCCGGCCCGGACCATCATGGGAATGAGAATCGCCCCCAGTGCAGCCGTGGATGCCACGGCGGACCCTACCATGCTGGCAAAGAGAAGAATAGCCAGTATGGACACATATCCAAGACCGCCCCTTACATGGCCTACCATGGCGTTGGCCGCATTGACAATCCGTTTGGTGATTCCTCCCCTGTTCATGAATTCCCCTGCCAGTATAAAGAAAGGAACTGCCATCATGGAAAATGAATCCGCGCCCGAGAACAGGTTCTGGGACAGAATCTGGGAATTAAAGCCGTTCATGAACAGCATCATGCAGACACCGCTGAACAGTAATGAAAAACAGATGGGCAGCCCGATTGCCATGGACCCAACCAGTGATGCCAGAAATACTATCAAAGTCATGATTATTTACCTCCCTGTTCATTAAGACGCCTGACATATTCTTCGTCAGACAGCTCCTCCGACTGTTCCATTGCTTCACTGGCAATGTCATCATCATCATTGTGCATGGTGACAATATCTGTTATTTCCCATGGGTGCTTCAGGGCATATACGATATTGGTAACAGCCAGGATGGCAATGGAAGTGCCGGTTATGATGCCTCCGAAGTAAAGCACGGAATAGGGAATGCCAAGAGCAGCGGTCCTGGACTGTGTATTCTGAAGGACCATCTTGAATGCCCCATGGACCAGAATGCACATAATAGCGGCAATCAGAACCCTGGATATAAGATACAGCGCCATCTGTACCCCGGGCCTGACTCTGGACAGCAGGGTATCCACTCCCAGATGGGCATTGGAATGCATGGCGCTGATGGCGCCAATATATGTAACATATACAAAAAGGTATCTTGCCAGCTCTTCCGACCATGTAAGACCGGAATTAAAAAAGGTCCTCAATACCACATTCAGGAATACAAACAGCACCATAAGGCCGGTCAGAATCCCCGTAAAGCAGTCAATCACGTGAAACAGCTTATCAATCAATCGGTTCATAGTCCTCTCCTTACTCGATTTCTTCAATCATTTTTCTGATATCCCCAGCCCATTGGTACTTTTCATCCAGATAATCATAAACAGGCTGTATCTTTGCCTTCATGGCCTCCCGGTCCTCATCTGACAGGTCCGTAACCGTAAGGCCGTTGTCTTTCATGAACTGCTTATCGCCGGCCAGCTGGTCTATGTAAAGATTCCACGCATAGTCTGAGGTTTCATCTGCCACCTGACGGAATATCTCCCTGTCGCCCTCATCCATGCTGTCCCAGAACTGGCTGCCGGCAAAGAGCTCCAAGGAAGCCACGATGTGATTGGTATCGTAGATATAATCCTGGACCTCATACCATCCCTCATTCTTAACCGTGGACAGAGGATTGTCCTGGCCGTCCGCAACTCCCTGTTCCAGAGCCGTAAACACTTCGCCCATATCCATAATGACCACATTGGCCCCCAGACTTTCAGCCAGCTTCACATGAATTGGGTTATTCGGCATCCTCAGCTTCTGTCCTTTGAAATCATCCAGCCCCTCCAGCTTCTTATTGGAGGAAAACGCCCTTGCCCCATTGGGAAACCACGACATCAGGGTCACCGGCTGTTCTGCCTCCAGCTCTCCCGCAATATAATCCCCCAGCTGTCCCTGGTAACACCTTCTGGCATGGTCCACATCCCGGAACACAAACGGGAAATCGGGAATAGCCATCACCGGTGTCTCAGACCACATAGGCGTACCCACCACGCACATCTCTATGATTCCGCTTCTGGTATAGTCATAGGTAACCTTCTCGCTTCCCAGTACGCCGGAGTCATATATCTGGATATCATATTTTCCTCCTGTCAGCTCCTCAAGTCTTGGTTTAAATACTTCCCTCATTGCCATGGAAGCCGGTGTCTGGCTGGAAACGCAGACAGCGATTTTCACCAGCTTTCCTTTATTCATACTTCCGTCCTGGCCGCTGCAGCCCGCCAGGGTACCCATTACCGCCATAGAAGTAAGGATACACAATCCCTGCTTCACAATCTTAGCAAGCTTCATAAGTGAAACCCTCCTAAATGTAATTAATCAAAGTTTCCTCAAGTTTCCGCACACGTCATTTCATAATTATACCGGCTATATTTAGTTTGCGGGATACGATATTTCTGGTGTATCGCGTCCTACTTGTATGGTAGTATATAAGTTAAAATCTTGCAATATGTAAATATATCCAATATTTTTGGTGCATTTTTGTATATTTATACCATTATTTTTTCTTAACGCATAAAATACTTGACATTTTTCCGCGCATTAACTAGTATACAAGTATGTAAGTTCTCCGCACACGCCGGGCCAAAAAAGGAGAACATTCAATATGAAAGCAGTACAGATTTTAAACCCAAACACATTACGTGTAATCGACATTGCCAAACCATCCGTAACAGAAGAAAACAATATATTGGTACGCATGACTGCCGCCGGTATCTGCGGTTCGGATGTGGGCATTTACCACGGCACCAATGCAGCTGCAACCTATCCCAGAATCATCGGGCATGAAATGGTGGGCGTGGTAGAAGAAACAGGCTCCTCTGCCGTTTCCCTTCATCCGGGCGACCGGGTTATTGTGAATCAGGTTACAAGCTGCGGTCACTGTTATCCCTGCCGCATAGGCAGAGGAAATGTCTGCGACAGTCTGGCTGTAAGGGGAGTCCATATAGATGGAGGATACAGGGAATATATTGCAGTTCCGGAACAGGACTGCTATCTGCTGCCTGATTCCATCTCAGATACGGATGCCGTGATGATAGAGCCTGCCACCATTGCCATCCAGTCCTGCACCAGGGCGGAACTTAAAAAGGATGACCTGCTCCTCATTTACGGATGCGGCGCATTGGGAAGCTCCATTTTAAAAATTGCACGTCTGCTCTGCGGCTATATTATAGTGGCAGACGTTGTGGATGAAAAATTAGAAGGGGCAAAATCCGCAGGAGCCGCCCACACCATCAATGTATTAAAAGAAAATCTGGAGGAAAAGGTAAAGGAATACACCCATGGGCACGGTGCCACGGTGTCCATAGACGCTGTCTGCGGAAGCGATTCCCTGATTCGTCTGCTGAAGGCTACCGGCAACGCAGGACGGGTCATCACCATGGGATTTTCCACCTCTCCCACTGAAATCAACCAATTTCTCATCACTTCAAAGGAGCTGGATGTAAGGGGTTCCCGCCTTCAGAACAGGATGTTCGGCAGAGCCATTGACTTAATCAGGGAAGGGAAGCTTAATCTGACAGGAAGTGTATCCCACACCTTTCCCCTTACAAGGGCTCAGGAAGCATTTGATTTCGTGGACTCCCACGACCCGTCCATACGCAAAGTAGTCCTGACCTTTGATTTTTAGCTGCATCCAGGAAGGATGAACTGTAATTAAATGGATGATCTTCTGGTAAATAATGATAGCCTATCCGTGCTTTCGGTAGTATACTAGTACATAACATAGAGTATGCTGGTATGTTAAAGGATTTAAAAGCAAGGAGGAACACATGAAAGTACTGGAAAGGCTGTCTGCTGAGAATGCCCGGACCTACGCCCTGAGGGTCCTTCAATATAATATTATCAATCTGGAGCTGGCTCCTGGAAGCGCGGTAAGCGAAAATGAGCTTTCCGCCGTCCTGCAGCTCTCCCGCACCCCTGTGCGTGAAGCCCTCATTGAGCTGAGCAAGGTGGGGCTGGTGGAGATACAGCCCCAGAAAGGCAGCTATATCGCCAAGATTGACTATGAACTGATTGAAGAATCCCGGTTCATGCGCCTGGTGCTGGAAAATGCAGTGTTAAAGCTGGCCTGCGAAGGCATTTCCCAGGAATACATGGACAAACTGAAAGAGAATCTAAAAAAGGAAGGGGAGACCCTGAAGGAAGGCAAGCCGGAACGGCTCTTTGAACTGGATAATGAGTTCCACAAGCTCCTCTTCCATTCCGTGGACAAAGCCCGCACTTATGAAATCATACATTCCCAGATGGTGCATTTTGACCGTCTCCGGACTCTTTCGTTAAAGACCGTCAAGCCTGATAAGACCGTGGAGGACCACGAAAACATTCTATATGCCATTGAGCGGCGCGATGCAGAACTGGCTGAGATGCTGATGACCCGCCACCTTACACGCCACAGGGTGGAGAAGTCGGAACTGGTAAAGGTTTATCCTGAATATTTTGTGCAATAATAAAAACCTCCCCTGAGAGCGCAGATGAAACTTATCCCGCTTCTCCGGGGAGATTTTTTATTCTTAATTTTGTCCTGTTATATCGCTGCAGGCAGTCTGTCAGGATATCAAAAAAGAGCCGCCCAAAAAATGCAGCCGCCCTTTTGGTTTTGAGGACTGATATTACCAGTTGATTTCTACCTTATAGCGCACCGGATTCACTACCTGTTTACAAATATGGATTGGCTCACCCTCAGCATTGTGTGCAGTATCCCTCTGAAGAAGCAATGCCTGGTGTGGCTCCAGATTCAGAAGCTTCTGCTCTTCCTCCGTGGCATAGCACACATCAATTACTTTGGTTCCGCCTACGGGATATATTCCATGCTCACCCAGTATTTCATAGATAGAACCTGTCAAATCTTCTGCAATCAGAAAAGAGTACTTTGATGGAAATTTATTCTCCTCTACTATCACAGGCATACCGTCACAATACCTGACCCTTTTAATGCGTATGACCCTGCTTCCTTCCGGAATGTCCAGTTTCCTGCATTCACTGATTGTGGCCTCGATTGAATTGGCAATTAAAAGCACGGAGGATGCTTTTTTGCCCATGGCTTCACAGAACTGCGTAAAACCCATGAAAGAATTGATGGACCGGCTCAGCTTCCTGACCCCTACAAAAGTCCCTATTCCCTGCTGCTTTACCAGATAATCCTCATCTACAAGTATGGATATGGCTTTGCGCACCGTTATTCGGCTGACCTCATATTCCTCACTCAACTCGGTTTCTGTCATAATACGGTCATTTTCCTTTAATATACCACTGTCTATCTGGGACTTAATTTCATCTACCAACTGCTGGTACAGAGGAACGCTTGAATTTTTGTTTAACTTGCTCATACGAATTCTCCCTATTGTCTGCCACAGGCGCATCACTTTATGATGTTACTAATGGAAGTATAACATCTTAAAACATAAAAATCAATGAAGGCAGGGGGATTTTTCTATCAATAAGGATTGAACTTTTGTACAATCTGCGCGGACAATATAGCCCCCTCCCCAAGACAATCCTCTATTTTCTTTCCTGTCATAAGGCCCCAGGTAAAGCCGGCTATGAACGAATCCCCTGCCCCCACTGTATTGACCACAGGCACTACATTGATTCCATGCTCATAAAACCGGGTTCCATCGTAACACATGCTGCCTTCTTCCCCAAAGGTTGCAACTACGTAATCAGGTCCGTACGATTTGGCCTTTATCAGGAAATCCCTGATTTCCGGCGTCTTCTTCTCACAGGAAAAAAATGCACAATGTACATATGGCAATATTTTTTCCATGTTTGCCTCATCTCTATTGACAGAGAAATCAAAGATGACCTTACATCCCGCTTCTTTAAACTCCGGGAGAAGATGGAGAACCTTTCCGGTTAAATCTGTATGAACATAATCAAACGTCTTTGTATATTCAATATCTTTGCGGGTTGGAACATAGTTTTCCATCACGCCGGGTATGTTCTCCAGATGTACCCTGTCCACACCATCTTTCAAAGCCATTCTGTAAACGGAGGTCTTTCCCTCCTTCATCTGCAGGTGTGACGTATCCATGCCGTATTCCCGGCATAAATCAAACATCTCCTTTCCATATTCATCGGTTCCCACTACCGATACCACTGCAGTAGATACCCCGCGCCTTGCCAGATGGACAATACAGTCAACCCCATTTCCTGTAGCATACCTTCTACCGATATTCTCGTACACGTCAATACAGCAAAAACCAATTGCCGCCATGTTCATAACCAAATCCTCCTGCCCATTATTATAACGTTATATAACATATTGCCTGATTACAGTATAACATTGTCATGATATCATGTCAACTGTTTCCCCTATATTCTAGTGATAATCTAATAAATAAATTGATAATATTATGACGTTATGATACAATATAATCACAGTCATACATTTCAAGTCTGGCTACAACAAGATACAAGGAGGACTATCTATGAACAGGAGCAGTATTGTGTGCGGTAACTATTCCTACGGTCTATACAGCCTGGACTATTTTTTAGAATCCATGAACCGGCTGGAGCAGACCAACATCGAATTCTGGGGCGCCGGCCCACACCTTTATCAGGATGAATGTTCTGTCTCTGATGTTGAGAAAATCGTCAAAAAGATACGTAAACATGATTTACAGGTCATCTGCTACACCCCGGAGCAATGTATGTATCCTGTGAACATCGCTTCCCGGGATAAGACTATTCATGCGTGGAGCCTCCGCTATTTGAAACGCTCTCTGGAAATTGCCAGTCAGATGGAGTCCCCCAGGACCCTTGTTACAATCGGCCAGGGCTACCGGAATGAGTCCCGGGACGAGGCGTGGAAACGCTGCCGTGAATCCCTTTTAGAGTTAGCTGAATATGCGGGAAAGATGGGTACTGTAATTATGCTGGAGCACCTTACCAGAACAACGACCAATCTATGTGTAACAGCCGCACAGCTCAAAAGCATGATGGATGAGGTTGAAGGCCCTTACCTGAAGGCAATGGTGGATGTGGACATGGCTGCCCGTGTGGGGGAAGGCCCCAGGGAATATCTGGAGGCCATGGGTAATACAATACAGCATGTACACTTTGTCGATGGGATGCCGGGAGGTCATCTGGCACTGGGTGACGGAATTCTGCCCCTGGAACAGTATATGAACGATTTAAACAGCTTCGGCTATGACCAGTACCTGACGCTTGAAATATTAAGCGACCGGTACCATGAGAATCCCGAACCGGCCTATGCCCAGAGTATTGGCTGGTTTACTGCCAGAGGGTTCATCTGATACACATTCTTCCTGGAAAAAGGGAAGCATCCGCGGCCAGCCGCAGAACGCTTCCCTTTTTTCTTTATTAATCTGTTAATATTCTACTTTCCACATATACCTTCTGGTATTATAATCCTTCTTAGAAGCAAAGGACAGGGCTCTCATATATACATTATTAAGAACCGGTGAAAATATAAGATGGTTAAAATATTCGCATACTGAATCTTTTATCCGGTTAATTCCCAATTCCTTCGCATCCAGAATGTAAACCTGGTCACCGCCATATTTTTTCAGGAAGGTAATTGCCCTCTCGTCTGCCGGCCTGGTCCTCCCCTCCGCCACAAGTAAGAATACGGAGACAGACTTATCCAGGACCTCAAACGGTCCATGAAAAAACTCACAGCAGTTTACGGTAGGAGAATCAATTTGGAGCATTTCCATAATATTGCAGATGGAAAATATATAGGCTGAGCCCATGGCCGGTCCGCTGCCCATTACATAGATGGTTTTCTGGTCCTTGTTTTTCCAGGCCCATTTCTGAGCCAGGGGCGCTGCATAGTCCACTGCCTTTCTGTAAACATCATCTAAAATCGAAAAGGCAGCCATGGCATCCTCATAACCGGCATAACCTTCCGTTTCTTCCAGCAGGGTCATGGCCAGCTTAAGGCCTATGCTGGAATTAACCTGGTCCTGGCTGCTTTCATCCAGAGCAATGCTCTGGTATTGAAGCTTAAAATCACAAACCTCCGTGAGAAGTGAATCCTGCACGTACAGTCCCACCGTAACAGCCCCCAGTTCTTTCGCAATCCGGGCAGCCTCACAAGTCTCAGGAGTTCCCCTCATGGAACAGATAACAGCCAGTGTATTGGGACCGCAGTATTTAGGCGGGGCAAACACAAATTCATTGCTGGTATACATCTGGGAACGAATACCCGCCGACTCATGGTCCATGAAATACTGTGCCGGATAAAAACCTCCATAAGAGCCTCCGGCGGCAATCCAGGCCACACTCCTGATTCCTCCCTGCTGTTCCCGCATTTTAATAACTTTTTTTACTAATTCCTTCATTTTCACTTTCCCTTTCGTCCTTTTCATTATATAATGTATTATATCGTCATATTAAATAAGCAAAGGAGACCACCATGATACAATTTGACTACCATACACACAGCAGCATTTCACCTGACGCATCCTCCTCCATGAAGGAAATGTGCATTTCAGCCGTTCAGAAAGGCCTGATAGAAATCGCCATCACAGACCACTATGAATTCCTTGACTTTGGTAAAATCCATACTACCTTCACTCCGTCCTATATCAGCCATTATCTGGACACTCTCAGCCAATGCAGAGAAATTTTTGATGGCAGGCTGACCGTCAAATACGGACTGGAGCTGGGCCAGATGTACCTTCAGCCGGAATATGCTGCCGCGGTCCTTAAAAACCACCCATGGGATTATGTCATAGGTTCTGTCCATAAACTTCATAATACAGACCTCTCCCAATTCACTTTTTCCCAGGATAACTATCTCGAAATTGCAGGTGAATATTACTCCGGCCTTTACCGTCTGGCCTTAACAGGCGACTTTGACTGTCTGGGCCATCTGGATTTGGTAAAACGTCATACCTCCAGATATGGACTGCCGGACTGCTCTGATGTTTATATGCCTGCCATTGAAAAAATACTCAAGGTGCTCATTCAAAGAGGCAAGGGCCTGGAACTAAACACCTCCGGGTTCCGGCAGCATCCCTGTGACGGATACCCATCCGCTGATATACTAAAGCTGTATCATCAGTTGGGCGGAACTATCATCACAGTGGGGTCTGACTCCCACAATGCCAGAGATGTGGCCAGCCATTTTGACCTGGCATCAAAATTCCTCGAGGAATGCGGTTTCCGGCATATTGCCCGTTTTACAAGACGCACGCCCTCCTTCATCCCCATCTGATTTGTTCCTCTTCTGCCACCGGTATTCGGCTGTCTGACTTCTAATCCGGTTGTACCGGATTTATGAAACAACAGGGGGCTGTTGAATGCAGCCCCTCTGTTTTACCACTCTTTTCCGTATCCAAAGGCACCGTCCTGCTTACATGTGCCGGACGAAAAAACGGCGGCCTGGCTAAGACATATGCGTACCAGATGCTGCTGATATATGCCTGCCTCTGTTAATCCATGTATGCCTGACTCTGCCGGGAAATCAGCAGCCCACCTCATTCCATCGCAATATCCCACCAGAAATCTGGTTATAAATGAATCTCCTGCCCCCATCGTATCCACTGCTTTTATCAGATATGGGGACTGGCGGTATATCTGGCCATCCACCATGACCACGGCTCCCCTGCTCCCTCTGGTAGCTATGACGATATGCCGGCATCCGGCGTCCATAATATCCTCCATCAGTTCCAGGATATCCGCCTCCTCCATATGGCTGCAGGAAAGACATGCGCAGTCAATGTATGGGCAGTATGTCCTAAGATGATTTTTCTGGAACCGGTTGGAAAAATCCAGGGATATGAAACCGCACCATTGCCGCAGATTGGCCATCTCCTGTTCTACATAGCTGAACATACTGGTATGTACGATATCAAAACCGGACAGGTACTCATAATCCAGTTTGCTGAGTTTTAAGGGATGTTCCCTCAGCACGCCTCCTTTATTAGAGCCGGTAAATACCCGGTCCCCATCCTCCAGCTTCACTTGGGAATATCCATTTTCCCCGTCTTCATACCGGCAGTGTGACAAATCCAGCCCCAGTTCTAAGGCCGTATTGTGAACATGGGCAGCTGCCAGGTCAGAACCAAAGACACCCAGATATGCTGCCTCTGTGCCCATCATGCCTGCATATACAGCAAAATTCATGGCATTACCGCCGGGATACATGATATGTCTGTCCATATACATGTCCACTACATTATCTCCCAGTCCAATTACTTTCATGGGTCTTCTTCCTTCCATTTTACGTTCAGCCGGATATATAGGATACCAGCCAGTCGTAGGACTTCTTCATGGCATATTCCGGGTTCCGCGTGTAAAGGTTATTCAATATCTCCAGGCTGAGGTAATAGGGGTAGGCTGCCTTATCCAGCTCATTCATCATATGCGGAAGGTCCAGTTCCCCTTCCCCTAATGCAAGGTGGCCGTTTGGCCTGCCATCCCCCACGTGAACATGGCGCAGGTACGGACCCAGGTCTGCAATGGCTCCCTCCATTGTTTCATTGGAAAATCCCAATGTCGCTGTATCTATCATTCCCATAACAGCCGGGCTTCCCGCCTCTTCCACCATACGGGCTATATCCTTTGCTGTCTCTGTAATAGTGTACTCCTTTGGAGAGGTTTCCAGAGCAATGGTGATGCCATATCCCTCCGCTATCCGGCCCAGATACGCCACTGATTCCACGGACCGTTTCCATATATCTTCATCCTTTTCATCTAAGCAGCCAAATCCCGACAAAAACTGGCATAGCTGAATATCCATTTCTGCCGCAAATTCCATAGATTTCACATATACATCCAGGCTGCGTTTTCTGGCCGCCACATCCCTGGCAGCTATGTTTACCGGATACAGGCATTGTTCCGGCGTAAAACAAACAGGGGTGAGATGGCGGCCGCGCAATTGTCTCTTCACGGCCCTTACCTGTGAGAGTCCTGCATCGTCCACATGAAGATGGGGATAGCATGCATAGAACTCCATGTTTGATGCCCCCATGCGCTCCAGTGAATCCAGGGCATACTCCAGTGAATATTTAAAATAAGGATAATTGGATACCGCTATCTGGTCCGTTTTTAAATTTTTCATGCATCCGGCCTCCTATTCGCCCTGAACCTGTATAAATATTTTTCTGACTTGAGGGCCATCAAATTCCGCCAGATAAATATCCTGGGCAAAACCGCACTGGATTACTCCATCCTTGATGGGAAGCACAGCATGATTACCGCAGAGCAGGGACCTCAGATGACCCGGCGCATTTCCTCCGGTAGCCCCATAGCTGGGAAGAAAGTGGGCATGGGCATACGGATAATTAGTCGGAATCAGCCGTTCCAGAGTCTCCTCTATGTCTGTATAAAGACAGTCCAAATTTTCATTTACCGTAATTCCAGTGGTTGTGTGGGAGGTAATGACAAACACCACGCCATTTTTAATCCCGCTCTCTGCTACAAAGTCCCTGACCACCTGTGTTACCGGAATCAGCTGGAATTCCTTCTCTGTTATGTATTTTTTCTCCATCATCTTAACCATGATTTAAGCCTCCAGTCCTAAAAATCTTATTGCATTGCCGCCCAGCACCTTTTCTTTCGTAGCCGGTTTCCAGTCAAGGGAATCCAGGCCGCGTTTAATCCTGGCTGTGCGGAAACGCGGGTTATTGGAACCAAACATCACCTTATTCTGGATATTGTGCTCAATCCACAGATGGCCCAGCTGTTCTGTCAGCACCTCCCGAAGGAAAATTTCCGGGGAATCCATGTACAGCATGGAAGTATCTGTATAAACATTTGGGTATTTAAGTACAAGGGCCGTTGTCTCATAAATCCATGGCCATCCAAAGTGCGCCAGGCAGAATCTCAGTTCCGGGAATCTGACTGCTACTTCCTCGAAATTAATGGGCTGGGAATACTTCATAAGACAGTCCGGCTCCCAGGACATACCCGCATGGAACATAATAGGTTTGTTATATTCAATACATTTTTCATAAATTTTATCCATCATGGAATCAGCCGGATAAAATACCTGTTTAGATGGATTCAGTTTAAGCCCCATAAGCTTCAGGTCCCTAAATGCATAGTCCAGAATTTCCAGAGCATCCGGCCGGTGAGGGTCAACGCTGGCAAAACCATAGAACAGGTCCGGAGCCAGGTCCATCATTTTCCGGACCTCCTCGTTGGTCACTGCCCATCCCTTCATTTGGGTAGTCAGGTCCAAGGGCAGCAGTACCAGCTTATCCACTCCTGCGAATTTCATCTGAACCCGAGTTAAATCCACCGGGAATGTGGACATCAAATCCCATCCCATAGCCTTTTTTCTAAATTCAATCTCATCCTTATCCTCGCTGATTTTTTCATAGAAACCAGGATGTACATGCATATCAATTACCATTGTTATACCACCTTTCATTATTGGTTCTTCATTATTAATTAACGTTCCATTTACAAATCTTCATTGCTGCTTCCTTATTCTCACTTCTCCGGTACACCTATCCTTTGACAGCTCCTGCCGTAAGTCCCTGGACGATATACTTCTGCATGAAGACAAAAATGAGAATAACCGGAAGGACAGCCATGCATCCAAAAGCCATGGCGCGGCACCACTCAACACCGTAACGCCCTACCACATTATAAATGCCAGTAGTAACCGGCCACATGGTACTGTCTGTTACATAAGTCAGACTGTACATCATATCCTGATATCCGAAAAGAAAGCTGAATACAAAGGTGACTGCCAGCCCATTGGCGCTCATGGGAAGCATAACGCGGATGAAGGACTGGAATGCATTGCATCCGTCAATCCTGGCCGCCTCATCAATTTCCGTGGGAATTCCCACGAAAAAGGCCCGCATCATCATCAGTGAGAAAGGAATGGCCAATGTACAATTGGACAGGATTGGAGCCCAATATGTATTGTAAATGCCAATTTTCTTGAATATGATGAAATTCGGTATTAATGTAAAAATCTGAGGAAGCATCTGTGACACCAGAAACAGGAAGACAATCAGGTTCTTTCCCTTAAGCCGGAATCTTGCAAGACCATAGGCTGCCGGCACTGCAAGACATACCGAGATGACCATGGTACAAAAGGATATGAGCAGGCTGTTCTTAAACGACCCCAGAATATCAAAGGTAACCTGGTTAAGCTGTGTTATATATGCCTCCAGGGTAGGGCGAAGGGGAAATATCTCCGGAGGCCGCGCAAAGACGGATGCCTCTGTCTTGAGAGAACTTGAAAACAGCCAGTACAGTGGGAATATCATAAACAGAAAGCATATCACAGCTACTGCTGTCTGTAACTGTTTCATTCGCTTCTGCGTAAAAAGAGCAGTCCGTATTGTCATGATGCATCCTCCCTTCCCAGCATCCTGGTATAGAAAAGCCCAACCACAAATAATATAAGAAACAGTACATTTGCAACCGCTGCTCCCTGCGAGAAATTGAATTCCACGAAGGAGGAACGGTAAGACAGAAGAGTCATAAGCTCAGTTCCATTGGCTGGTCCTCCTCCTGTCATAACGTAAATCATCTCAAAGCAGCGGAATGTGTATACAAATCCAAGTACCAGAATTGCCTCGATGGAACTCCGAAGCTGCGGCACCGTAATATAAAAGAACTTCTGAAATATATTTGCACCGTCCAAAATCGCGCTTTCATACAACTCTGCAGGGATTCCTGCCAGTCCCGAAGAAAGCAGAATCATATTAAATGGAATACCGCACCAGATATTTCCCACGATAACGGAAATCATGGCTGTCTTTTCCGTTAAAAGCCATTCAATCGGCTGACGGATAAGGCCAAGCGCTAAGAGAATCTCATTTGCAATACCTCCGCTCACATTAAATATGAACTTAAACAGTATGGCGCTTACGGTGGCCGGCATGATATAGGGAACCATCATCACAGCCCGCATGAACTTGAATCCCTTCGATTCTCTGTTAAATAAAACCGCCAGAAAAAAACCAATACTGAATTGAAATACAATGCTTCCAATTGTAAAGATAAAGGTATTCTTCATGGCATTCCAGAACATCTTATCTTTAAATATTTTCACATAATTATCGAATAGGACAAACTTTTTATCTTTTGACAGCAGTGTCATAACATCCACATGCTGCATGCTGAGTATGGCATTGTAAATCACAGGATAGAACATGAACATGGCCATAAACAGAAATGCCGGTACAACAAACCAATATCCTACCTTATCACTTCGTCTCATGTAGTCTTTAAGCCCCCTTAAGGATAATCATCACATAAGATGCCGCAGGCCCTGTCAGAAAAGACATGCGGCATCTTAAATCCACCAAATTAAAGCTCAGGCACGGGGCATGGTACAAGCACTATCCGTTGTCTTACAAAACCCCTGTTAAATGGCATCTGCCGTCATCAAACCATTTACCGGCTGTCTATTTTGCCAAAGCTTCGTCAATAATCTTCTGGCCTTCCTTCACCGCTTCCTCTGGCGTCTGCTTTAAAGTCAATGCATTCTGAAGGGCTGTCTGATATCCAACTGAAATTTCAGGCCACTTGGGAGTCACGTCCCGCGCCCTTGTGTAAGGAATCTGTTCAATAAATGCCGGCCAGTACTCTGCCTCTGTATAGTCAGGGTCAGTCAGGGTTTTCTCCATTGCCGGGAATTCATCTGTTGCCAGGTTCCATTGGGAGTTCCTGTCATAATCCAGGAACCACTGCATGAACTTAAATGCCTCATCCACGTTCTTACCCTTCACAATTGCCAGGTTCTCCCCGCCGTACACATTTGCCTTCACTTTATCACTTGGAAGAGGCACTACATCCCAGTTCAAATCCGGTGCGTTATTTTTAAGCCACTGAATTCTCCAGCATCCCATAACCATGGAAGCCACCTTTCCATTGATGAACTGGGTGGGAATGTCTCCCTGAGTCCAGTTAACCACATCCTTGGGCATGGAACCGTCTTTAATCATATCGGTAAACATAGTCAGTGCCCTGATGCCTGCTTCACTGTCCAGTTTCATGGATTCACCGCCCGCAGACCAGAAGAAGGGGATAAACTGGGATGTTCCTTCTTCAGATGGATGAGCACAGAAGGAAAATCCATAATGGTCATCTGTTGTCATGGCCTTTGCAAATTCCTTAAGCTCCTCAAAATTGGCAGGCGGCGTAACTCCTGCTTCTTTTGCCATATCCACATTGTAGTACAAACCCAGGCAGTTGGATTCTGCCGGAAGTGCATAAATCTTATCCTCATATGTACAGGTCGCCATGATTTGGTCATAATACTCGTCAAACTGCGGGAACTGGGAAACCCGCTCTGTGATATCCTCAAAAATTCCCATGGCTGAATACGCCGCACAGTCGCAGTTGTCAATAAATACCATATCCGGCAGGCTGTCCGCCACAGCGCTCATGGATAACTGTTTCTTAAAGTCTGCAAATGGCAGCACTGTCACCTTTATGAAGGCAGTATCACATTGGGCGTTGTATTCGTCCACCCATTTCTGGAACTCTACCTGTATGCTTTCGGTTCCAAAATAGTGCCAGATATTGATTTCCTGTTTTTCCTGGCTGCCGTTGGCTGCTGTTGTCTGTCCTGCTGTCTGTCCTGCCGTAGCTGCAGCATCTCCTCCGCCTCCGGCTGCTGTGGTGGGCGCGGCTGAACTGCCTCCGCATCCTGACAGCATACCTGCCGCTATAGCTCCCATGGTAACCCAAGCCGCTAGTCTTTTTCTGGTGCTGATTTTCATGGTTCTCCTCCTTTTTAATCATGTTTATTGTTAATTCATTATCTGTTCCATTACATACTCGAACGCTTCCATGGCATATCTGTGGGCATCCATAAAATAGGCCCTCTGGCATATCTCAATGGTAATATACTCCTTATACTCTTTCGCAGCCAGCTCTCTGAGATACTTCCCTATGGGCAGGTTTCCTTCCCTCAGGCCGATATGCCCAACTACCTTCCGCCCTTTCCTCAAATGCTCGGGAAGCTGCCTGTCATACCATGACCTTTCCTGAACAATGGTATTACCCAGATGGACATGCTTTACATTATGAATCCCCAATACCCCGATGTTTTCATCCACCCCCTGGTCAAACTGCGCTAACTGTACCGTATCCAGCATTGCCTTCAGATTTGGGTGGCCTACCTGGGCAATCATCTGCTGCTGTTGGTATACTGTATTCATAAAAAGCGATTCTTCCTGTGATTGGGTTTCCAGCATAAGGCACACCCCGTAATCCCCTGCTGTTTCCGCCAGCTCCTTTATGGAAATCTGGCATCTCTGCCATATGTCCGTTTCCGGTTCATCGATATACCCGTTTCCCGGACACAGAAGCATCCGGTCTGCCCCCAGCCAGGAGGTAATCTCAATGGCCTTCTTCATATGTTCGATGCTGCGGCGTCTGATTCTGTCATCCCTACAGCTTATATCAACCGGATATGTATTCTGCTCCGGACAAAAGCATACCAGATTCAGCCCTTTGTCCTCTATTCTCTTTCTGAATTGCCCGGTGCTCTCCCGGTCCTGGTCATCTACACAAAAGTGAGGCTTTGCTCCCCATAACTCAATGTTTTCTGCGCCGATTTTCCTGACCGAGTCCAAAAAATATTCAAAAGACCATGACACATAATGGTAATTGCCAATAGCAATCCGGGATTTATCAATCGTTCCCATATATCCCTCCGTTTTCTGTAAAGCCTGTTCTGCCGCCTTACTTCCCGGATATCAATACTCCAGTTTCCACATATATCTTCTCTTTGTCAGGGGATGATTTCTTACAATAGCTAACTGTTCCGCATATACCCTGAGTACAGCCGAGAGTACGATGGGGTTAAAATAATCGACTACCGATTGATGTAATTCGGAACCCAGGCCAAAGTCCTTTCCATCCAGCACGGTTACCTTTGCTCCGAACCTGTTCAAAAAATCCAATGCCCTGGAATCAAGGGCTCTTGTTTTCCCTTCGTTCATCAAAAGGATAAAAGGAACATCCTTATCCACGATTTCAAAGGGACCGTGGAAGAATTCACCGTCATGGAACGAGCCGGAATTCATCCACTGCATTTCCATCAAAAGGCAGATGGAAAAAGCATACGCCTCTTCATGGCTGGCCCCGCTGCTCATCACATATATAACAGAATCATCTTTGTAGCTCTTCGCAAACTGCTTTGCATTTGGCAGTACAAAGCTGACGCTTTTTTCCACCAGGTCATATATTTTTGATATGGCATCCTGCATTCTGTCATAATCTTCATATCCCTCAAACTGGTTAAGAATCTCTGCCGCCAGAGCCAGGACATTCACTGCCTTCTCCTGCTTTGCAGCATAGTTGGCTTCAAATCCATGCACAATGATGTAATGCGCATTCTGGGCTAAGGGCGAATTACCATCATGGGTAACTGCAATTACCTTTGCCCCTAACGCCATGGCTTTTTTAGAAGCTTCCACTGTCTCCGGAGTATTGCCTCCCAGGGAACAGGTAATGACAATACTGTTCTCGTTGACAGCAGCAGGCGTGGCATGCACGAACTCATTGGCAGTATAAAGGCTTGCCCTTAAAGTCCTGGCCCTCTCCTCCAGAAAGTATTTTGCAGGATACAATTCTGCCTTGGATGCTCCGCATCCAACAAAAAATACAGCCTTTACATCTGGCCTTTCTTTCTTTATCTCTGCGATTATCCTTGTTATTTCCACCTTGATTTCCTCCTTGATTTTGTTGATATATAACGTCTTATAACCTATTGACACAAGTATATCATATTTATAAAATATTGCAATATATATTTTTAATTATTAAATATTTTTGTATATATTTCACAATGCATTGTATGGTCCCTTAGATAATTACACTGATTTTTTATTTACTTTTAGGATATTCAGCTTAATATATATAACGTTATATAATGATGGACGCCATTTTATCATGCCGTATTTTTACAGAGATTAAAAGGAGAGCGCTGTCTGAAAGCAGCTCTCTCCTCCTCGTTTTCCGTCTTAATAATCCAATCGTCTGTAATATCTTCTGATTGCCAGCGGATGTCGTCTGGCATATTCCAGGTGAATGGATACCCTTTGAAATGCCGAGCGCATAATGATTGGGCAAAGGATTCCTCTGAATTCATCACTGATACCTTTAAGCTCATAATCTCTGCTGTCAAATACCGTTACCTTTGCACTGATTTTATGTACAAAATTCTCCACCCGGTCCATAAGGGGACGAGTCCTGTCTTCACCCTTAATCAAAATAACAGATGTATCCTTGTCAATTACTTCCAGGGTTCCATGAAAGAAATTGGAAGCCGATATGGGCCTGGTACGCATCCACTGCATTTCCTCCATGATACACATGCCATAGCAGGTTGCCCAATCCTCCAGATTCCCGGAACCTACCAGATACTGAATCGGCTCATCCTGATACGTATCAGCATACTTGGCAGCTTTCGCATCTGACTTTTTATAGATTTCAACCACATTTTCAGGCATATTTTTCAGTTCCTCAAAAAACGTGTCATAGCTCGGAAACTGACCCGCATGATACATGAACCGCAGTGTTACTGTATACCAGAAATAATAACCTCCTCCTGTGGTGGTAATCAGGTAATCGGATTTTTCGTAAAGAGGACTCCCTTCCTTCTCCACATATCCTATTACCACAGCCCCTGCCTCATGGGCCTTATCCACAGCTTCTACCACTTCCTTGGTGTCTCCGGATATACTTTCAATCACCACCACGGAGTCTTTGGAAAAATGGGGATTTGGTACGGCACAAAAATCTGCTGCATTTTCAACGAATAACGGAATGGTTGAACCCTCTTCCCGGACAATATGTGCCATCTGGCTGGCATAGAGAACAGTTCCACCTATTCCAATATAGAAGATATTGGAATATCCTCTGGCAGCAATCTCATCTACTGCTTTCTCTGCTGCGCTTACAATGCCAAGACCGTTTCTGTGTTCCTGAAGAATCTTTGCCTCATCAAAATTAAACATGCCTTTGCCTCCTGATATAATATATTTATGTATATAACATATCATAACATCATATTATGTTCAAGACATTTCTTGTTTTTACATTATATTTCAATTACATTCTGCTGCATTACATACCATTCTCAGATAAAAAACAAAAAAAAGGACCACCCATGCCGGATTTTTATCCAAACTGGCTGGTCCTTTTTATTAATCACCATAGACTTTAATTTTTCTTCATTTCTGAATCTTTATTCCAACGCAAACATAGCCATAGCACTAAGTACATCCTGCTCCATGGCATCCACTGCTGCATTAGCCAAATCATGGAAGTACTTCACTTCCTTTTCAGCCAGCAATGCCTTCACTGCCTTTACGCCTGCATTGGACATGTAGGAGAAGTAGTTGATTTTGCGGATACCGCAGCGGATGGCCTTCTGGGTGTCCTCCACACTGATTCCGGAGCCTCCGTGCATTACAAGGGGAAGCCCTGTCAGTTCCTTTATTTTTACGATTCGGTCAAAATCCAGCCTGGGCCTGGTGGCGTAGAAGCCATGGACCGTTCCCACCGAAGCCGCCAGGGCGTCGATACCTGTATCCCTTACATATCTGGCAGCCAGCTCAGGGTCTGTATAGGCTTCGCTCACATCGTTGATGGCAAATGTCTTGCCCTCATGGCCTGTTACAATGCCGATTTCAGCCTCCACATCCGCATTGCAGGCCTTTGCCATGGCCACCACTTCCCTGGTCATGGCAACATTTTCCTCATAAGCAAGGGATGAGCCGTCGTACATAACAGCTGAAAAGCCTAAATCCAGTGCCTTTCTTACATAGTCCAAATCCTCGCCGTGGTCCAGCATGACGCAGACAGGAACCTTGGCCTCCTTCGCCATACGCACCATAATGGGACCGATGATGTGGATGGGCATTTCGCACTCATGAAGCTGCGCGTGCTGGATGATGACTGGTTCCTCCCGCTTTTCCGCAGCCCGTATGACTGCCATGAGAATCTCCAGATTGGGTGTGTCAAAGGCTCCGATACAGCACTGCTTCTCTTCTGCATACCGCAGAACATGGTTCATATTTACTAGCATCCCATCTTCTCCTTACTTTTCCTCGTAGAGTTCAATGACGGCATCATCCCAGATTACAAACGCCAGGCGCACGCCGGGGCCGCAGTCAGCCGGCCCGAATATAATTCTCTGTGCCTGTGCTGCATAGTGGTCTAAATCATCCACCTTATAAGCCACATGGGGCTGCTTGGAAAGAATCTCCGGGAAGGGGGTGCCCTCCTCGAATTTCAGGTACTCTATCTTAAAATCATAGTCCTCAACCCTGCTTACCCAGAACTTCATGTCCTCATTATAGGTCATTCCCTCTTTTTTGTTCAGGACCGGGATTCCTATGTGCATGTATTCAGCTGCCATACCATCATCCTCCTATTTTTTCATATATGGTGTATTGCATGGTGCATTCCAGTAGTGCAGAAGTTCATCATCCATCCTTGCCATGAACATCTGGAATCCGGCCTGCTCCTGTACGGTGAGAAGCTCGCCCACGTAATTTGCCACAATCTCAATGTTCTTTTCCTTCAGGTAGGAAACGCACTTGCGGTAAATGATAAACAGCTCCATCAATGTGGTTGCGCCTGTACCGTTGAGAATCAGCATGATTTTCTCGCCTTCTTTGATATCCAGGTCAGCCAGAAGGCCGTCCAGCATGATTTGGGCTGTTTCATCCGCTGACTTCATGGTCTGGCGTCCGCCGCCTCCCTCACCGTGCTGCCCCATACCGATTTCCATCTCATCCTCGCCCAGGTCTGCAAGCAGACTTCCTGTTGCCGGATGGGTAGCACCTGATACGGCCACAGCCAGGGTGGCCATGTTATCCGCAAAACGCTGTGCAATGGCAGCCACTTCCTCCAGGCTCCTTCCCTCTGCAGCGGCAGCTCCTGCTATTTTATAGGTGGGGATACAGCCTACCAGGCCCCTTCGGTCGTCTGCATTGGAGCGCGGTGCATTGGCAATATCCTCCTGGGTCACTACTTTGACGACATTTAATCCTTCCTTGGCGCATTTCTTCATGGTAAGATTGCCGGTAAGCATGTCGCCTGCATGGTTTAAAACTATGTAAAGAACGCCCTTTCCCTTATCAGCCATCTTGATGGCATCCAGGCAGGCCTGGGGTCCGGGAGCTGCAAAAACATCTCCCACCACAGAGATATCCACCATTCCCTCTCCCACAAATCCGCTGATAGCCGGCTCATGGCCCGAACCGCCCTGGGTCACAATGGTAACCCTGTCAGCCTCCGCCAGCTTATTGTTGATAATCATACGGTTCTCGCCCAGGGTCACCAAATCCTTATGCGCCTCGGCAAAGCCCTCTAACAGCTCAGGTGTCAGGTTCTCAGGATTGTTAATAAATTTCTTCATTTTCATTGTCTTACCTCTCCCATTTTATTTTTTAGCTGCATCTGCATGCCATCTACTTCAGCCCGTCGCAAAGTCCTGCAAAAAACAGGGATGTACTGACTGCCCCCGCATCCGGAGTGCCGATGGTCTTCTCCTTATAGCTTCTGGCCCTTCCGTATTTGGACACGTACTGCTCACTGTCCTTTGCTCCCCTGGCTGCTGCCTCCTTTGCCGCCTCCAGGACAGCCGTCACATCATTTTCAGCGTTCTGGGCAGCTTCCACAGCAGGAATCAGGGCGTCCATCATTGTCTTGTCCCCTATGCCTGCGTTGGTGATGTCTTCCATGGCTGACAGGCACTCTGTAAACATCTCCTTCAGGATTCCTGCATCAATGGGCTTATTTCCTTCCAGAGGGCCTGACAGTCCTCCTATCATGGTCCCGTATAATGGACCCGCGCTTCCCCCTCCGATTTCCATGGTGTTGTCTCCCAGGTCCTCCAGAAATGTCTCTACATTGTCGTCATCCCAGCCATCCAGGCTCTTCTCAATCAGGCTGGCAATCTTACCAATAGTGACGCCGTGGTCCCCGTCTCCGAATTTGGAATCAATCTCACTGAGATAATCCTTGTTTTCATTCCAGACCTGGGCGGCTTTTCTGAACATTTTTATGATTTCCGGTTTCGAAAGTAACATATGTAACCTCCTCTCATGCATTTTCCCCAAATTGCCCATGGTTTTAGATTAACATTTGTTAGTTCCTTTGTCAATTATTCATGTCCCTGTTCTATGTTTTTTGCCCTAATGCACAAAAAAAGCGCAGTCTCTTTAGCAAACTGCGCATTTCAGGTTACATATGTAACTTTATATTCTATTGGCTTTTACATTATATTCCACTGACATTAACATTATATTGAAGGGGCGGGGCATATCCGGCCTATGTTCTTATCTGTCCCCGCCTCATTCCAGCGCTTCCCTGACCACATGCTCAGGCGCAATAAAATGTTTCATGTAACCAGTCTTCAAAGCTCCCCTGAATGCCTTGGGACTGGTATTGGCTGAGCAGATTCCCACCACATGCCTTGTCCTGGACAGAAGTTCCAGCGGAATCTGGATGGCGTAATCCGTATCCGACCGGATGATATGTCCCTCGCTGTCCATGAAATAATTCAGGATACGTCCCACTGCCTTATGGCGTATGAGCAGGTCCCCATATCTGGCCTCCGACGCGAAATCCGGAACAGAAGGAAAATTCCCGATATTGACCAGGGCCACATCCAATTTTTCCCACACACCATATATCTCACGATAGGTGTCCAGCTCCTTTGTCAGTTTCAGCTCCTGCTCAGAAAGAACACAGGCCGGAGAATAGATAAATCTGGGCTGGGCCCCGCTGTGCTCTGCAATGGAACGCACCAGCTCGTTGGAATGGTAATTCTTAAGTCCCACACCGCCGTTTCCTATGAGGGGGCAGACAAAGTTTCCTATTGGCACCAGCTTTTCCCTCTGCTCCATCTGCTTTACCACATCCCCTATGATATGGCCCCATCCAATGCCCAGGCTGGAGCCTCCCAGCTCCGCCAGACAGGTGATAGCTGCCTCTGCCACCGCCTCATTGGTGGTCTGGTCATTGGGTCCGTCAGGCACAGCCACACCATCGTAAATCCCGAAGCAGCGCCCCACCAGCTCCATGAGGGACAATGGGCTGCCGGATTCCTCCTGCGGGGCGCATATACGGATGGACACAATGCCTCTGTCCCGCGCCTCCTTCAAAAGCTTGCTGACCATGGGGCGGGATATGCCGTATCTGCCTGCAATCTCATTCTGGGTCCTGTCCTGCTCGTAATACATTCTGGCCACACCGACCAGACGTTCTGTCTTCTTATCCATACTGCCTCTTATCCATATCGCCGCAACCGCTCCGGCATGTTACAGAAGCGTATACTCCAGCATCTCATACGCCAGCCTGCTGCCCTCGTTGATACCATCAGGCAGAAGAGCCCTGGCAACGCATTTCTCATCGTCATCCGGAGCATCCGCCCGCTTCAGATAGGCGTAATCCCCGTCAATCCGTTCCACTCTGTAATCCACACGTTCAAACATGGCTGCTTCACACCTCCGCTTTTTATTTCCGGCCGCAGCACTGGCGGTAGCGCTTACCGCTGCCGCAGGGACAGGGCGCATCCGGGTCAATCCGGGCTGTCTTGGCATCCAGCTCCGCCCGGCTGTAGCCACAGCCGCCAACCGTCCTGGTTTCCCTCCATACCTGTTCCATGATTTCATCGAATCCATTCATCTTTTCCTGTGAATCCAGGTTCAGTCCAAAATGCTCCATGATATCTTCTACTACTTTGGGCGTTGTCCCCAGTCTTACATGATGATGAATGGAGGACGCTGCCTCCTGGGCAGTCTCCTCGTCGCAGCCCACCATGGCCAGGAAAAATGCCTTTAATGGCCGGATATGCTTTTTAAGCTCCACTGCACCTGTTCTGGCAATCTCCTTTACCTGTGCGGCATTGGGCACATAGAACTCCTTGCCTCTCTGATAATTCAAAACATCTTTATAGCTGTCTCCCTGAACCAGTTCCCAGTCAATAAACCGGCCGTTCCAATAAGCAAAATCAGTCCAGATTCCTTTCATCTCCTGGTAAAGACGGGTAATATCACCGGCTTTTGCCTCACAGCCAGCCGCTTTGCAGATTGTCTCCACCTGACCTGCATCCGCAGCGCCGTAAAGGTAGACCGCTGCCTTACAGCAAGCCCACACCTGGCTGCGGTAATGACGCTCAGACTGGAATTTCTCCGTATCCAGCTCATAGTACGCTTTTGCCACATCTGACGGAACAACTGCTGTTCCCATGCTGGTAAATCCGCAGTAACCGCCGTAATGCAGAAATCTGAGAGCATCCAGGTCTCCCTGGTATTCCATACCTCCGGCTGCGGCAGCTTTTTCAAACTCCGCCGCACCCTCATCGCTTAAGGTACCGAAGAAACCCGCCATGCGCTGCGTATCCAGCAGGGCAGCTGCCAGTGCAGGGGCCAGCTTATTCTTTCCCAGCTCATCGCAGCCTCCAATATGGTGTACTCTGGCAATGCGCAGAAGCTCAGCCTTTTCAAATCTGGAGAAAAGGTCCTCCAGACTATGGACTGCCTGCGGTGCGGTCTTTGGAGGTGCGGGTTTTAGAGATTCCTGCTTACCGGCCTTCTGCTGCCCCGCTGTCTTCTGCTGCCGGGCTGCATCCTGCTGTCCGTTTCCTGCTGCCTCCTGTTTAAATGCCGGATTTGCCTTCAACCTGGCATTAACTGCATCCAGGTCATACTCGCCCATTCCCTGCTGGCGGGCCCAGTTTTCCATCATGTCATGTTCCTCTGCCTCAGGGTCAGACAGCTGGTCCAGCAGGTCATAGTAACCGCCTATGCCGCCGCAGTCCTCCGGAATATTGTCCCCCTTATATTTTAACACCTGGGGAAGACTGCCTTCATACTCCACTTCCTTCTCCATGAGAATCTGGTGTTCCCATGCGTCCCCAAAGTCATAGATATATACAAAACGAGGGTTCTCTGTTATGAGGGTTCCAATAGGTGTTCCTTCCTCCAGCACCTCACTGCTGCAAAGCTCCGCAAAATCGTCTTCCTCTTCCAGGTCCCTTACAAGCAGCCCCAGTTTCTTAAACTCAAACTCGTGCAAATGGTAATCACACCAGCCAAAGGCCTCCTGAATCACCTGATGAAGCTGGTAAAACGTAAACTGCTCCGGCACCACCACGCGTCTCCATATAGGCGGTTTACTGCCTTTTATGGTAATTTTCAACTGATAACCTTTCATAAGGCCCTCCTTCGAATTTCAAATATTTGTATAAGCAGGCATCCTGCACCGTAACAGGCAATATCCTTCCAGTCGAAGACTGAACCCAGGATAATCCTGGCCGCGGCATTTCCCTCAAGCCCCAGTATCTCAACCAGGCGGAAAAACTGCAGTACCTCCACACAGGCTGCAAAGAGAAACACATACAGCGGCAGCCGCTTTATGCCTCCAGGTAAGAACACCCTGACAAAACAGTACACCGGCACCACCACCAGCATGTCCCCTATATAGGGTCTGATGATATGGTCGTGAACATACAGGGCGATAATTAACTCAATCAAAAATACAACAATACCCACAGCCAGATATCCACATCTTGCCCTGAATTTATTTCCACTGTCCATTAGACCTCCATCCGGCTATTTTAAACCGCGTCCTTGCCGGAATACCTGTTTCAGACGCCTCCTGCCTTCTAACGGATTCCATTAAGCTCCTGATACATATCCTTGGCAAAGGTGTCTGTCATGCCGCAGATATAGTCAGTCACCAGAAGCAGCCGCAGATACAGCCGTTCCTCATCGTCCTTGTCCCTGGCACAGAGGGAATATATCATCTTATAATTGTCCGATATAAGGGAAACCAGCTTTTTCTGTACCTGGGTCATGGGCAGGTCCGTATCGTAGGGTATCACAGCGTCAACAAACCGGTCCAAAAGAAAGTTGAATATTGTCTGTGCCGCTATCTCCAGCTTCAGGATAGGTCTGGTACAAAAGGCATACCGGAATGCGATATCTCCCAGCGCCTCCATCAGCAGCTCCACATCCGTGCCTGCAAAAAGGTCGCAGGTATAGGTACCTTCCATAATGGAATCATAGTTGCCGGCAAAACATTCCGTAACCCCTGAAATCATCTGGCCCTGGACACTGATAATCCAGTTCTGCACTGCATATTGGTCCGGCCTGTCATATTCCTTTCTCACGGCCTTTTCATACTTATCCTCCAGCCATGACACAATCTGGATATAGTGCTCTGTCTGGTTTCCGGCCTTATACCCCTTTAACTCCGCCAAAAGGCGTTCATAAGAAATGCAGCCCTTCTTAACCGCATCCTCAATATCTGCTGTCTTATAGGCAATATCATCTGCTGCTTCTAATATGAATGCCAGCGGATGTCTTTTTCCCAATGTTCCCGTTGACGCCTGCACATCCCGGAAGTTCTCCCTGTCTCCATGGAAATATCCCATCTTCTTAGTACGGATATCGCCGCTGTCCTTATTAATTTCCAGGGAAGATACCGGATACTTGATAATAGTTCCCAGAAGCGCTTTTGTCAAGTTCATGCCATGCTCATCCACCAGGAAATGGAGCCTGGTCACCACCCTGAATGCCTGGGTATTGCCCTCAAAATGGCAAAAGTCCTGTACCATCTGGGGCTTTAGAATCTCTGAAAGCTTTCTCCCTTTAAAAGTAAGCTGCTCAAGATTCTTCTTAAACCAATCCTGGATGGCTGTCTCCCCAAAGTGGCCAAAGGGAGGATTCCCAATATCATGAATCAATCCGGCACACTGGAGAATATCACACACCGCCGCCTTATGCTCAGGCGTAAACGTTTCATCCCTGATAATCGTACGGATGCTCTCCGATATGTTTTGTCCCAGGGACTTGGCCAGGGATGAAACCTCCAGGGAATGGGTCAGCCTGGTACGGATGAAATCGCTTCTGTCCAGAGGAAACACCTGGGTCTTATCCTGGAGGCGCCGGAAGGATGCACTGCCAATAATCCGGTGATAATCTTTCTCAAACTCCGTCCGCAGGTCCGTGGAGGACTGTTTCTTGTAGCTGCGGATGCGGTCGTCGCAAAGCAGTGTCTGCCAATCCATACTTACCTCCTTATTGGTTTCCCGCCAGGGTCCTGTCCTTTACAAACCATCCGCCCCAGCTGGAAAATCCAACTGCAGACAGGCCAAAAAACGGGATACATTTCATTCTAGTATATCGGAAGTCGATTCCCCTGTCAAATCTGCCTTTCATATGCCAGAATCAGCCTTAAAAATGCGTCTATATCTATTATCAACAAAATCGTAAAAAAAGCAACAAAAAACTGCATCTTTTGCTGTTGACAGCCAATGTTATTTGTGATAATTTTAAATGAGAAAAGCAAATGAATAGGTTCTTCGGGGCAGGGTGTGATTCCCTACCGGCGGTATAGTCCGCGACCCGCTGCATGCGGCTGATTTGGTGTGATTCCAAAACCGACAGTATAGTCTGGATGAGAGAAGACAATTTTGTTCATATAAGTAACAGGCATTCCCTTTTATTTATATTGACCATGAAGTTAATCTCAGGTTCCCCGGAACCTGAGATTTTTTGTTACCTGGAACTTCATTCATTGCTGAATCACCGTATAATAAGCATTTATCAAGGAGGTTTTGCTATGAAAACAAAATGGAGTATTCAGAAACTTATCTACACCGGTATGCTGGCTGCGGTTGCCGGCGCCCTCATGTCCCTGGAATTTTCCGTTCCCATGATGCCGCCCTTTTACAAGATTGACTTCAGTGATGTCCCCTCCATCATCGCCCTGTTTCTCATGGGGCCTGTCTCTGCAGCCTGGGTGGAAATCATCAAAATCATAATTAAACTCATCACGGTGGGTACCAATTCCATGTATGTAGGGGAATTTGCTAATTTGATAGGGGTTGCACTATTTGTAATTCCCATATGGACTGTTTACAAAAGAGGCGGAAAGACCCGCCGTGCAGCCATTGCATCCATGGTTGTCAGTGTTCCAATCCGTACTCTGTTTGCCTGCTTCTGCAATGCCTTCATCACCCTTCCCCTGTATGCAGCGGCCATGGGGCTTCCTCTGAACCAGGTGATTACTATGGTAGCCGCAGTGAATCCGGCCATCAGCGATCTGACCACCTTCATCTTCATGGCCACCATCCCCTTTAACCTGATTAAACTGGGGCTCAACTGCTTTGTGGGATATCTGCTGTACACCCGTCTTCTGGCGGTTTATCCCGCTGTAAGAACGGCATAAGGAATAACCGGCTTACCAAAAATAATCAGGAGGTATATACACATGATTCGGAATTATCGGGATTTAACCCGTTTAGAAATGGAGCAGGTCAACAAGGAGGAGACCATTATACTGATTCCCCTGGGAGCGTTGGAGCAGCACGGCAACCAGGCGCCGCTGGGCACGGACGATATCATTGCAGAAGCCATGACGGACTATATACGCAGGGAATTGGAAGCAGAAGACCCGGATTTTCCCATGCTGATATTTCCGGTCATCCCCGTAGGACTCAGCACGGAGCACAGGAATTTCTGCGGCTCTGTCACGTTTAAACCGGATACTTATTACCATATGCTGTATGATATCAGCACAAGCCTGGTCCATCACGGGTTTAAGAAGCTGGCCTTCCTGGTTTGCCACGGAGGAAACGCCCCCATTGTACAGGTCTTAAGCCGGGAACTCCGCAGCGAATTCGGCATATCTCCCTTCATCCTCTCATCCGGGGCCTTTAGTCATCCGGATGTGACAGCCACCATCTCCGAAGGAAATATATGGGATTTTCATGGCGGCGAAATGGAAACCTCCATGGTCATGGCCGTGGACCCGTCTCTGGTAAAACTGGAGACTTCAGAAGCAGGCATCCCGCATGCATTTAAGGATAATCAAGCGCTGAAGCCTTACGGGAATGTATCCATTGGATGGGTATCCGAGGACTGGAAGACAGCGGACGGCAAACCCATTGGAATCGGCGGAGATCCGTCCGGCGCCACTGCGGAAAAGGGACGGATTATATTGGAAACCAGCGCCAAAGTGCTGGTACCTGGACTTAGGGAAATTCGGGCGTGGAAGGGCTAATGGGGGGCAGCTGAAATATGGGTTTTTGTCAGCACTCTTTTGCAGCATTTTATAGATTAACAGAGGTGGGGCTTGCCCCACCTTATTGTTATGCATTTATAGTCGGAAGTATCCGCTGTGCACTGTATACAAAATACAGTTAAAATAACTATTCTTTTATATATTAATTCTATTCCGCTATGCTGCAAGGTCAGCTATGTACTGTTCTATTGCAATACATTCCACCCGCGAGGGCGGAGACATGTGGCTACATCCAGTCCTATCTGCGTATGGACATTTCAATCCACTCCACCCGCGAAGGCGGAGACGCCTAAACCAGCTAGCATGGGGAGACAACCAAGCAGATTTCAATCCACTCCACCCGCGAAGGCGGAGACGATGCAAAAGCTATGGTGCAGGAAGCGCAACCGAAATTTCAATCCACTCCACCCGCGAAGGCGGAGACGCCAATGGTCCTGCCTATGATGATTACATGAACCAATTTCAATCCACTCCACCCGCGAAGGCGGAGACCGGAAACCCCGCCCATTTTAAAATCAAACGGAGATTTCAATCCACTCCACCCGCGAAGGCGGAGACGGCAGGAGCGGCAAAGGCTGTAAGAGGGAAGGAGAATTTCAATCCACTCCACCCGCGAAGGCGGAGACCCATGAACCTGCCGCCGCCTGGAATCGGATGGAGATTTCAATCCACTCCACCCGCGAAGGCGGAGACAATTGCAGAACCATCTGAGAAATTATACTCGTTAATTTCAATCCACTCCACCCACGAAGGCGGAGACGACTATCCTGTACTTGCCTGTAATTAAGGTTACGGATTTCAATCCACTCCACCCGCGAAGGCGGAGACGTCATTGGGAACATCAGTGGCCGGTCTGCCGGAGGTAATTTCAATCCACTCCACCCGCGAAGGCGGAGACGTTCGTAGGGAAACAGTGCATCATCCCTTATTGATTTCAATCCACTCCACCCGCGAAGGCGGAGACTATTCGTGCAACCGCACTAGATAATTTACCAACATTTCAATCCACTCCACCCGCGAAGGCGGAGACGGAGCATTTGAGAAGGCCGGACAGCCAGTGCTTTATTTCAATCCACTCCACCCGCGAAGGCGGAGACAATAAGGGGGCTCTCCCTCCTTCTGGTAAATATATTTCAATCCACTCCACCCGCGAAGGCGGAGACTAAACGCGCCATTTGAGACGTCAGATAAATGCTGCATTTCAATCCACTCCACCCGCGAAGGCGGAGACAGAGCGTGGTCACTAAGACACAAATTTGACGGAATTTCAATCCACTCCACCCGCGAAGGCGGAGACTAGCACGGAAGGCGCCGCCTTAAAGGCTGCCATGGAATTTCAATCCACTCCACCCGCGAAGGCGGAGACCATTGACCTGGGATTTTCTCCCCTTCTTATCGCTATTTCAATCCACTCCACCCGCGAAGGCGGAGACGTATTTGCATACTAACATCTAGTGCAGATGCTTTATTTCAATCCACTCCACCCGCGAAGGCGGAGACAAAGCAGGTGTAGCGTGGTAAACAGTGCAATTTATATTTCAATCCACTCCACCCGCGAAGGCGGAGACATTGCACTGAAATGCAAACTAATGCAAACACCAATTTCAATCCACTCCACCCGCGAAGGCGGAGACCAATAAGGCATCCGTGACGTTTGACAGGTGGGTCAAATTTCAATCCACTCCACCCGCGAAGGCGGAGACGATGGAAAACGGCTCAATGCGGGATGGAGGGTGACATTTCAATCCACTCCACCCGCGAAGGCGGAGACGATATAAACATGCCATTTCATCTTCCCATCTTATTTCAATCCACTCCACCCGCGAAGGCGGAGACCACGGCCAGACAGGACAGGATTCGTTCTTTTACGATTTCAATCCACTCCACCCGCGAAGGCGGAGACGTTCCCAGCTCCGTGCGATATCACACGGACCAACATTTCAATCCACTCCACCCGCGAAGGCGGAGACCCCAGTCCTTTGTGCAACGGACTGGTGTCCATTTATTTCAATCCACTCCACCCGCGAAGGCGGAGACGCAGACAATGAAGCTGACGCAAGGTTGATTGGAATTTCAATCCACTCCACCCGCGAAGGCGGAGACAATTTCAGTGCCAGGTTTAATATCATATAAACCTGATTTCAATCCACTCCACCCGCGAAGGCGGAGACGATGTATCTACCCCATTTGCTGATAACAGCGTATCATTTCAATCCACTCCACCCGCGAAGGCGGAGACGCGTTTAATCTTGATATTATCAACATTAAGAGGATTTCAATCCACTCCACCCGCGAAGGCGGAGACATCAAAACCACAACATGGCCTGGAACTGTGAGCATTTCAATCCACTCCACCCGCGAAGGCGGAGACAACTTATTCTAGTTACGATTTCAAGGTGGAGGCATTTCAATCCACTCCACCCGCGAAGGCGGAGACATAAGAGAGCAAGAGGAAGAGATTAAATGGATGATTTCAATCCACTCCACCCGCGAAGGCGGAGACAGCAATAATACACAACAACTCCTATCATTTCTTATTAAATTCCAACAAACAGGTCATACAACACCCCCTCCAAATCCCGGAAAACATGCCTAAATCCTCACAATGCCATCCTCATTATACAATTTTTCTGGTGCGAATCCCCCTGGAAATCCATGTTTGCTTCAGGTTCGCACCGGAACACCTATTACCGTTTCAACTCCTGCACATCATATCAGAAAATCAATGGTTCCTCCACATTAATTCCCTTACTAACACCAACATGGTCCACCTTTGTATTATGTTTATTCCCTAAGTTATAAAATCTAAGGCTGTCCGTCTGTTCATCAATGATATCTGTCAGAATTGCCTTTAGCTTTATCAGCTGGGCATTATCCAGAATACATTCAAATACGGAATTCTGAACGCGGGTACCATAATTGACGCACTGCTTTGCAACCTTTCTCAGTCTGGCCTTGCCTGCAGCGGTTTCCGTGTTCACATCATATGTAATTAATACCAGCATACGCCTTCCTCCTCCGGCGCCCCCTTCCTATTTCACCCTATTTCCAGAAAAACGGCGGATATTCATCAATATCACCCCTCAGATATCTGGCCAGAAGCATGGCCTGAACAAAAGGAATCATTCCCCACTCCACCTTCTCATTCAGGTACGGATGGGTAATCATCTCTTTTTTCTTGTTCTGCCATTCCGACAATAGCATCTTTCTGGCTTCATCTGCCATGATGACTGCCCCGTCCTCTTTCCTGGAAAAATCCTTTTTGTTTACCATCTTTCGATTGATTAAGGTTAATACAAAACGGTCTGCCAGAACCGGTCTCAGTTCCTCCATTAAGTCCAGTGCCAGCGAAACGCGGCCAGGCCGGTCAGTGTGCATGAAGCCCACATAAGGGTCCAGGCCAACTGTCTCCAACGCCGACGCAACCGTGTTTGTCAGGAGCGTGTATACAAATGACAGCATGGCATTCACATTGTCCAAAGGCGGACGCTTATTCCTTCCATTGAAAGCAAAATCCTTCTTCTGCTGTAATATGAGCTGGTCAAACACTCCAAAGTAAATACTGGCAGCCTCACCTTCATAACCCCGCAGCTGAGCCATGTCCCGGCTTTGCTCTATCCGCTTAAGGGATTGCTTTAAATATCCTGCTGCATCCTTTACCTTCTCTGTGTCAATCTGCAGCCCATGGTCCCTCACAGCCCTTTCCAGTATCCATCTGGCATTGTATACCTTTCCAAGAATACAGTTCCTGGATATTGTAAGGCTTATATCCTGATTTTGGGAAACCTGGTACTGTTTTTTGCGCAGCAGAACATTTCCCCGTACACGTCCGGTCACGCGGGCCAGAAATCTTCCCTGAGGCGAAAGGACGCAGAGTGATATGTCCCGCTCCGCGCATCCCCCCATAAGAGCCGGACTGATTCCCCTGTACCCAAAGGATACAATTCCTTCCAGGTTATGAAGAGGAATCCTCCCCAGCTCCGTCTCTTTATCATAAATCACCACATTTTCCCCATCCAGCGACAGATAACTATCAGGAGATGTAACATACAGCGTGTTTAATAACTTCTTCATACATCCTCCTCCATCTTCCCGCGGATATAGTCCCTGACGGATAATGCCTTTCCCAGTTTCGGCAGGCATATATCTTTCATGGAACAGGCGCTGCAGCTCTTTGACCATCTGACCTTTGGCGTATATCCCTTGTCATAAAGTTCATGCATTTCCTGAAATATATCACGTACCTGTTTTCGCAGCTCATCTGTTATCTCCACCACCGTCCTTCGGTGAATCTCTCCATAATACAATGCACCAGCTTCTATCCTGGCTGACATCATTTCCTCCAGACACATGGCCTGGGCTGTCAGCTGCAGTATATCCGCCTCGGATTCCTTCGGACTCCCCTTTTTATATTCCACAGGAAATATGCGGAACGTTCCCCTGTGCCCATGGAGCCTGATACCATCCTCTGTTCTGTGAAACTCCACAATATCACACTCACCGCTGACGCCCATAATCCTGGAATACACAGGCAATGCCCTGCTTATAATCACATCGCCGCGCTTTTCTGTCAGATATGGGTCATGGGCCTTTTTGTGGAGCAGTTCTCCTTCTATGGTATGCTCATTTTCTTTCCACTGCTGTTCAATATGTATAAGGGCCCACTGGCGCCTGCAAAAGGAAAAATGCTGGATACCGGATAGCATGAGGAAATCGTCTTCCCTGAAATCCATTATATTTTCTCCGAGACTTCAACCGTTTCCGGAATCTGCTCCATATGGACTGCGACCGTATAATCCCCATATCTTCTGGGATACTCCACATCCTCATTCCTTTTCACTTCCACAGCATCAAAGAGTTTATATGCAGGGCAGTCTCCCAGTTCCTTGCTGTGTTTAAACACAATGAGCCTGCGGACCGCCATCTTTCCCCTGGCCGCAGAATGGTCAATTTCAAACATATTGATGATGGCATCCCACAAAAGTTCCAAATCCTCCTCTGAAAAGCCTGTGGATTTTCTGGCCAGATTGGCTGATATGTACCCCTCTGCACGGTACAGGGCATAGGGAACAATATTCTTTCTTCCCATCTCTGTGCTCTTATTTTCCGCATCTTTTTCCGTGGTAATGGCTACACGGGTAATCGTTACTTCCTGGCTTACAATTGGGTCAATGCTTCTGGCAAAGCCCAGCTGAACAGGTCCCCGCACCTGGCCGCAGTTTAACGCAGCTTTCACAAAGGTGGTCATGACCGCGCCAAAGGTACGGATATCAAAAAAGTTTCGGCACATGAAATCCCGGATTTTCTGGTCTACCAGAGGGTCTTTCTTTTTCAGTTCCTTGATTCCCTTTTCATCTGTTCCCAGCTCTATGTACGCGGTATTATCGCTTCTGTTTAACGGTACATCCTCCCGGATGTATATCTTATACCCAGGCTGGTCTTCCTTCAGGGTTTCAACGTAATTTCTTATCTTACGTTTCAGGCATACATCCGTCACAATGCCGTATCCGCTCTCCGGGTCAATCCTCGGCAGATTGCCTGCATCCGGGTCGCCATTTGGATTCCCGTTCTCCACATCAAATAAAACCACGAATTCATACCTGTTCTTAATTACCTCTGCCATTTTAAGCCTCCTCCTTTATCTTCTTCTCATATCGCTTCTGAGTCTGGTGATAATATCCCAATATGAACATTCCCTGCTCCTCCAGGGTAAGCCGCTTTGGGCAGGCTGCCTTCTGTCCCTCTGCGACATTCAGCCTTCCCTGTAAATCAACCAGGATTTTTTCGTAATATACCTCCTTTGCCCCATTGTTCATCTTCTTTATATGACTGTTTTTCAATTTAAATAAAATGGGAAAGATTGCTGCCGGAGTTGCACATGCAGAGTTAAAATACTTGTCCTTTATGGTGGCGTTAATCCCTGGATTGGCATCCTCCTGGATTGCCTCCAGAACAGCAAACTCCCTTCCCAGGATATACGCAGTATTGTTACTGTCTTCATTCAGCGCCATGGTTATTTCCTCCCTGTTATTTCCATTTTTCAGCAGATATGCCTTGATAATGGCAGCCCTGCCCCTGGTTATCTTATAAATCCGGCTGTCCCCGTCATCCTGCTCTGCCCGTATTCTTCCAAGCACGGCCTGATACAGGGATGCCGGATAAGGGCTGCCGGATATGATTGCCCGGTACACAGCCCCGGACATACTGGGAACCGGCTTTTTGTCCCTGGACTTTTTATTGACAGTCTCCTGCAGCATACGCCACATCCCCAGGTACTCCAAGGCATCGGCTGCGGGCCGTACAATCGCCATCCTGTCATAGTGTTCTTTGATATGCTTTAATATATTTCCAAAGCTGTCCTGATAGAAAAAACGCACTGCAAGCCTGGCTGCATTGGGCGCCAGCCCTAGTATATAGAATTTCCTGCCCATATCCAGACTGTCCAGGACATCCTGGGCCACAACCGCTTTTCCCTCTGCCAGATTCTTGAATACCCCATCCACAATTTCCTGGTTTTCCATGGAAGGCTCCGACACAGATGCAAATATATTCTGGTATAGGTCGTCACCGTCCTCGGACCAGTAGACCACAGCCGTATCACCAATGGTTGTCCCGTGCGTCCGGTCTGCAAGGAGATAATTGAGCGCCGTGGTATAGGCGTAGGCCGCGTATGTTCCCACCGGTGCATTAAAGCTCTGCTCCTTTCCGTAGGATTCAAAGGCCGGCGCATTAAAGGAAACCAGCGCAGCCCCGCTGGACTGGGCTCCCTGTACGCCTTTGATGGTGCCGTGAATCCTGGCGATTTCCTCCCTGCGCCCCGTTACAAGGCAGACACCCACAGGTCCGGTACCGGACTGTCTGCTGTACGCTTCCCATGCCTGTCTTATATCCGGGTCCTCATGGGCGTACTCTCCCTCCACCAGGAACACCAGATTACATCCAGATATTATCTCCTCCAGTTCCGGCATAAGACATGGATTATCTGCTGCCTGGTCCGGCGCCCAGCAGTCAAAAAAACGGCACACCGCCACGGCTGCAGGACTGCTGATATTCCCAAGGATGTCCTGATGCCGCTTTCTGGCACACTCAAAACATTCCCTGGACCGCTCCGGCTTCCCCTTATTATCGATTCCCAGCATATAACCGGAATGGTCGCACAGGAAATTGGCTGATACGCCGGAAGAACGGGAAACCATCTGAGGTACCGTAAGGTTTTGCGGTACCATGACTGTCTTTTTACCTCTCTGCTGCTCCTGCTTAAGGGGAATGACAGCCTTAAGCTCCCCCTGCCTTGAAATATCCAGGCCGTACGCAGCCTTGGCCCTGCACCAGCCCGGACTGGTTATCTTCCCCTTCTGTTCAAGAGCTTCATAATATTCAACAAGCGCCTGGAGAATCATCGCACCACCTCACAATTCCTCACATCCAGAACACCATCCTTCATAACAGCCCTGAAAAACATGGGTTTTATGTCCTCTGTATCTGAATAATCAAAATCATACAGCATATACCCCAAATCCTTTTCCGTTCCCTCATATGCAGTATCCACATCCTCCTCTTCATAGAGAGCAAACCGGGCAGGGAACTCCCGGCAGCCAAAATACGGCCTGTGATAACACTCTCCCCGCCGCAGACGGCGCATGATGATATCTTTAAACTTGCCCTCGTTATCCCCGGGAGTTGCCTTAGGGGTCATCTCAAAATGGGCCTCAACCACATATTCCACATCCCGCAGAAGAATGGCGGCCCTCTGTACGATTTCCTCCCTGCTGCTTATGTACAGCGGTTTTCCTCCCCCATTTATGGCGGACAGCACGTTTCCTGCCAATACCTTGCTCTTTACCTCATTCCTGCGGATGCTGGTAAACTGAATCGGTTTTCTCACATAGATTTTGTCAACCACCCAACGCATCCCCGGATGCCAGTAGACCGCCTCCAGCATCCCCCTGGCCGCGGAAGGCGTCATCACATCATAGCTGCACCGTTCCACTTTCATCTCAGGGCGGCTGAAAAGGGCATAATCTCCCCACATCCGGACCCGTACTCCTCGACTCATCACTTCACTCCTCTCCGGCATACGCCTTTTCCTATAAGGGACTCTAACTCAGAACATGACGGCATCACCGCGGCTTACGTCAATTACAAGCCCTTTCTCGGCTGTATACTGTTCCTTATTCCTCAGGACATAAAATTCCTGGTCTATCTGTTCAAGACGGCCTGCTCCGTTCAGCGCCTCAAAATCATTTTCATAGACATTTACACAGTACTGTCCCGCCTGCCTGATAAGCTGTCTGCTATGCTCTCCCCTTCGGATTTGCATGGCAATCTGCACTGCCTCCGGTTCTATATCAATCAAAATGGTCCTGGTATTGCTCTCAATCAGACGGAACCCGGATGCCACC
Organism: Clostridium sp. 1001283B150225_161107_B6; assembly: GCF_015556325.1. NCBI lineage: Bacteria > Bacillati > Bacillota > Clostridia > Eubacteriales > Clostridiaceae > Clostridium > Clostridium sp. 1001283B150225_161107_B6. The sequence continues at coordinate 264,362 of NZ_JADNMD010000003.1, forward strand.
GATGCAAATGGAAACATAAAAGAACGGCTTCCCTGTTCAAACTGCTCCACCACATCCTTTGCATCCAATCCCTCCCCCTTATACCGGTACAGTCTGGTAAAGTATTCGCCTATGGCCTCAGGTGATGATATATCCCCGTATTTATGTACAATCTGTCCTGCAACTGAAATAGGCAGTTTCAATTCCCGGGGTATATGGATATCCTCCTCTTCCTCCAGAGTAAATATCTCCGTCATGCATTCCTCCGGCTTTCTCCTTCCTTCCCGGTTGCACCTTCCGGCAGCCTGAATCACACTGTCAATTCCAGCCAGCTCCCTGTACACGGCCGGGAAATCAAAATCCACCCCTGCTTCCACCAGACTGGTGGAAATAAGCCGGCACGGCTCTCCTGATAACAGGCGGTTCCGTATCTCTCTCAGCAGCACCTTTCTGTGTTTCGGGTACATCAGTGTGGATAAATGGTACGTCCCCTCTCCTTGTATGGATTCGTAAATGCGCTGCACACGCTTTCTGCTGTTCAGGATACACAGGACCTGCTGATGCCCCTCCAGCCGGCTCACCAGGTGGTCCTGGGATATCTGACCTGCCAGGTGTATCTTTGTTCTTTTAAAAAAGTCATACTGTCCCTTTACATCCGGGCATATCTCCACCGCCTGCAGTTCCTGTATCTTCGGCGGAAAGAAGGGCTGAAGAGATGGCTGGGTGGCCGTACAGATAACAGCCGTACAGTGATAATTACAGATAAGCTCGCTGATAGCCCGAAGGCAGGGCATCAGATATTTTGCCGGCAGCATCTGGGCCTCATCAAATATGATGACACTGTTGGCTATATTATGCAGCTTACGGCATCCGGAGGTCCTGCAGGCATAGAGCGATTCAAAAAAACGGACATTGGTAGTGACCACCACCGGTTTATCCCAGTTCTCCGCTGCCATCTGTTCCAATTTCAATTCCTTTTCACTGTCTTTGTCTTCATATGTTACATTACAATGGTTTTCCAGAACATTGTTCCTTCCCAGGATTTCCTTAAACACCTGGGCATTTTGTTCTATTATGCTCGTATACGGAATGACATAAATAATCCGGCTCAGGCCATGTTCCGCTGCATGACGCAGGGCAAAGGCAAGGGAGGATACCGTCTTGCCTCCGCCGGTAGGTACGGTGAGCTGGTACAGCCCCTGTCCCTTGCTGCCAGCCTGCAGGCATGCCTTTAGGATAGCCGTTCTTCTCCCGTTTACAGTCGCCAAATCATCATTGGAAAGCCACGGCCCAATATGGCTCTCCAGACGGCTGAGAAGTACGTCCATATCATCATGGCCGCCCCTTCCCCCATCATGTCCCAGCATGAAATGTTCCGTATCCTGATAATCTGCATCCACAAGGCATGAAAACAGCATCCTGATAAAGAATGACAGACTGAAGCCACCCCTGCCTATCTGTCTCAGGGGCAGCCCTGGAAAATCCGGCAGCGCAATTTCATCTTTGTATGGGCTGTAATCCTCCAGCTGCTTCTTAAGCCTTCCCTGAAGCGTGGCCTCCCCTGCTGTGTCACCGGTCCTTCCCCCGTCCAGCAAGCCCGAATGATGGCCGCTGATACAATAAGCGGTACAATAAGCAGCCAGCGGATTGGACCTGGCATACAAACGCATCATCTCCTGGGCCCCTGCCGTGGCATGGTCTATCATGGAACCGCCCTCCAGACGCTTTCTGAATCCCTGGGAATATTTCCCTATATCGTGCAGGATTCCGCATCCATACCCCCATTCTCCGCATCGGAATGCCTCTGCAAACAATCCGGACAGCCTGGCTGTCCCTGTCAGATGTTCCTTCACGGTCTGCTTGCGTACCTTGTCGTCACTGATATGCGCATAGTACTGCATAGGTTCCCCCCTTCCCCCATTATAGTGCAAATTATAACATATCTTTGTCTGAAATTAAATGTTTTTGACAAATGTTACCATATCCATCTTTTATTTAAAATAACGAACCCGATTCATTCTGTCATAAACATAGATATACTTACTCCTCCCCCACAAACAACGGAAAGCCATCCTCAGCACTGCACTCCCCCGCCTGTACCATCTGTGTCTCATCCTCCGGGTATTCGATGCAGCACCCCTTTCCTCTTGCCCTCGCGCACCTGGGATATTTGGGACAGATAAATTGATAACATACTTTATCTGGACTTTTTTGCTCCATTTTAATTTTCCTCCTTGATTTTTATTTTTTTCTTTCATTATAGCGTGACTTTCCTTTTATTTCAATCTTTAATAACTGAAAATTTGTTAAAATAAAAACTATTATGAAAACAATTTAACAAATATTGCATTTTTTATGTGAAAATGATATGGTAGTTAATGTAAACGGAAGCAAGGCTTTTATAAGTCTTATTTATAGGAGTGTAACAACACAAAACAAGGAGGTATTACATGAACAAACCAGAACTTCAGAACAGGTATCAGCTTTTCATAGGGGGCCAATGGCGGGACGCTTCTGATGGTGAAGTATTTACCACAAAATGCCCTGCCAATGGTGAAAAGCTGGCCGAGTGCGCGCAGGCTACCAAGGATGACGTGGATGATGCTGTTAAGGAAGCTTGGAAAGCGTTTGAGACATGGAAAAAGGTTCCCACCAGCGAACGTGCTGCAATCCTGAATAAAATCGCCGATATCATCGACGCAAACACAGAACACCTGGCTATGGTGGAATCCCTGGACAATGGCAAACCCATCCGTGAGACAATGGCCATCGACATCCCGCTGAGCGCAAAGCACTTCCGCTACTTTGCAGGCTGCATCATGGCAGAGGAAGGCAGCGCCAATGTACTGGATGAGCAGTTCCTTTCCCTGATTTTACGTGAACCAATCGGCGTTGTAGGTCAGATTGTTCCCTGGAACTTCCCATTCCTGATGGCTGCCTGGAAACTGGCTCCTGTCCTGGCAGCAGGATGCTGTACTGTATTTAAACCATCCAGCGACACATCCCTTTCCGTTCTTGAATTTGCCCGTTTAGTACAGGATGTCATTCCCAAGGGCGTATTCAATGTGATTACCGGTTCCGGCTCAAAATCCGGCCAGTATATGCTTGACCACAAAGGATTCCGCAAGCTGGCATTTACCGGCTCCACCGAGGTAGGCCGCCAGGTAGCCCTGGCAGCAGCCGACCGTCTCATCCCCGCCACCCTGGAATTGGGCGGAAAATCCGCCAATATCTTCTTCCCGGACTGCAACTGGGAGCAAGCCATTGACGGCCTCCAGCTTGGCATTCTGTTCAATCAGGGCCAGGTATGCTGCGCAGGTTCCCGTGTATTCGTACATGAGGATATTTACGACAAGTTCCTTGAGGACGCAGTAAAGGCATTTAATAATGTAAAGGTAGGGGTATCATGGGATTCTGAAACCCAGATGGGCAGCCAGATTAATGAACGCCAGCTGGAGAAGATTTTAAGCTATGTGGAAATAGGCAAGCAGGAAGGCGCCCGCCTGATTTGCGGCGGCGAGCGTATAACGGAAGGCGAACTGGCTAAGGGCTGCTTCATGCGTCCTACCCTGCTGGCCGACGTGACCAATGACATGCGTGTTGCCCAGGAAGAGATTTTCGGCCCGGTGGCCTGTATCCTTAAGTTTAAGGATGAAGACGAGGTCATCCGTATGGCCAACGACAATGCATACGGCCTGGGCGGCGCTGTCTGGACCCGTGACTTAAACCGTGCAATCCGTGTATCCCGGGGCATTGAGACAGGACGTATGTGGGTGAATACATACAATCAGATTCCGGAAGGCTCACCATTCGGCGGCTACAAAGAGTCCGGCATCGGCCGTGAGACCCATAAGGTCATTCTGGAGCACTATACACAGATGAAGAATATCATGATTAATCTGTCCGAGGCTCCCAGCGGATTCTATCCTGCAAAGTAGAATCTGACAGCGGATTTATGAATCTTCGAAAACAGGAATAAATGATTTTTATAAACAGGAAATTTCCTATAAATGTCATACATGGGGAATTTCCTGTTTTGTTATGATTTATCTGATTTACCATTGGTTTCATTATTATCTGTTTTATTACCGTCAGCTTTATTATTATCAGTTTTACCACTGCCAATCTTCTTACTTCCATTCATTCCAAGCTCCTCCCACTGCATCAATCCGTAAATATGGCGCATCCTAACAACAAAAAAATGCTCTTGAAACTATTCTCAAATACCGCTTGACATATAGTACTGTAACTTTTATAATTACAGATAGGAACTGATATTTATTTGATTACAGTTTATTCAGAAAGGAACTGCCATGAACAACACCCTCACCGGATTTCTGGGTACCTATGCCTCGCCTGACAGCCTGGGCATTTACCGTTTTACCATTGATTTAAGGAATGGGGCAATGTCTTACCCTGAATTATATTATGAAGCCCCGGATTGTAAGTATCTTTCCCTTAAGGACGCCATGCTGGCCTCTCCTTTAAAAAGGGAGGCCAGGTCCGGGATATGTCTTCTGGATACAGCCCATAATAAAGAGAATGCCTCTGTTCCACTGGTTGGCGAATACTTCGATGAATCCTCACCGGCATGCTACGTTGCCCAGGATGAACGATATATATACACGGCCAACTACCACGAAGGCGCCATACTGATATATGAGATAAAACATGAGGCCAATTTCCACGGACACGAAAAATGTCCGGCCCGCCGGTACCTTGAACCGGTTAAAAAAATTCTCATTGCACCCAAAGCCGGATGCCATCAGATTTTGTTTCACAGTCATTATATGATGGTTCCCTGCCTGCTGCTGGATAAAGTGATGGTGTTTGACCGCCATATGGATTTTGCCCTTGTATCTGAACTGGCCTTTCCCACAGGCACAGGCCCCCGACACGGAATTTTTGACAAGGACCATACGCAGCTATTCCTTGTCAGCGAGCTGAGCAATCAGGTCTTTGTCTATGGGCTGACGGAAGCTACTGCCTCCGGGGCAGACAGCAGCAGTATATCTCTTCCGGACTTTACCATGAGGCTTATGCAAATTTACCCGCTTTTCCCTTCAGACGCAGTGTATAAGGAATCTCCTGCGTCCGCGGCCATTCGTCTCTCACCGGACCAGTGCTTTTTGTATGTATCCACCCGCTTTGCCGAAGTCATAACGGTTTTCAGGATACACCAGGGGCATCTGGAGCAAATCCAGCAGACCGGGTGCGGAGGCGTCCATCCCCGCGACATGGTTCTCACCCCGGACGGAAGGTACCTGCTGGTTGCAAACCGGACCCAGGGCGGCCTTGTGAGCTTTCAGATTAACCCGGAAACAGGACAGCTCATGGAAATATGTTCCCGTGTGCCTGCGCCGGAGGCTGTTTCCATTGTTCTTTCCCCGCACACCAATTAACCCGTTTTTCACCTGATAGGAGGTAATAGCATGACAAAACTTGATATTGGAATCATAGGACTTTCCGTTATGGGCAGAAGCCTTGCCCTGAATATGGCTGACCACGGTTTTAAGGTGGGCGGTTATAACCGCAGCGCCGCCGTCACAGACCAGGTAATGAAAGAACACCCCCATGAGAACCTGATTCCTTTTTATGACCTGGCCAATCTGACAGATGCCCTTTCCCGTCCCCGGAAGGTTATGCTGATGATTCAGGCCGGTAAACCGGTGGACGCTGTTATAGAACAGCTGACTCCCCTTCTCGAGAAAGGGGATATGATTCTGGACGGAGGAAATTCCTTTTTTGAGGATACCAGAAGGCGGGCAGCCCTGCTGGCGGACAAAGGGATTCATTACCTTGGAGTTGGCATCTCCGGCGGTGAGGAAGGCGCCCGGTTTGGTCCCTCCATCATGCCCGGCGGTGATGCCGGGGCTTACCAATCAGTTCGCCCCATACTGGAAGCCATTGCTGCCAGGGCCATGGACGAACCCTGCTGCGCCTATATCGGCCCTGACGGGGCAGGACATTATGTAAAAATGGTCCACAACGGCATTGAATATGCAGACATGCAGCTGATTGCTGAATCCTATCTCCTGCTAAAATATGTAGGCGGCTTTACCAATCAGGAGATGGCCGATACCTTTCAATCCTGGAATGACGGGGAGCTTCGCAGTTACCTGATAGGCATTACAGCCGGTATTTTCCGAGAGGCTGATGACCTGGCCGGCGGAGCGCTCATCGACCGCATCAGAGACAGCGCCAAGCAAAAGGGAACCGGAAGATGGGCCAGCATAGAAGCCTTGAGACAGGGCGTGGATATCTCTATGATTACCTCCGCCTGCACAGCCCGAATCATGTCCAACCATCTGGATGAGAGAGAAAAGGCGTCCGGGCTTATTCATTCCCCGTCCATCAGCCTGTCCCCTGACAAGGCGTCATTTGCAGCCATGGTCCGCCAGGCCCTGTATACAGGAAAAATCATTGCATATGCCCAGGGCTTCTCACTGATGCAGGATGCATCCGTACAGTACGGCTGGAATCTGGACCTGGGAAAAATTGCTTCCATATTCCGCGCAGGATGTATCATTCAGGCTGTTTTCTTAAATGACATCACCCATGCCTTTGAAGCTGAGCCGAAGCCGGAAAGCCTGATATTCGACCGTTTCTTCCTGTCACGCATCAATGAGCACCAGGACAGTCTGCGTCAGGCCGTTTCCACAGGCGTCATGAGCGGCCTTCCCATTCCCGCCCTCTGCAATGCAGTGTCCTACCTGGATGAATTCCGGGCAAAGGCAGCAGGCGCCAATCTGATTCAGGCCCAGAGGGACTGCTTTGGAGCCCACACCTATGAGAGAACCGACCGCGAAGGCGTATTCCACCACGAATGGAGGTGGGCAAATGAAAATCAGCACTAACCTCACCATATTCGGAGGAACCGGAGACCTCACCTTCCGCAAGCTCCTGCCTGCCCTTTACACCATGGATATCACTGGAAAGCTTCCGCAGGACAGCCGTATCACCATCATTGGGCGCCGTGACTATGACAGCAGCCATTACCGTCAGATTGCCAGGGACTGGGTGGAGAAATTCACCCGGCTCTCCTTTGAGGAACATACATTCGGCTGTTTTGCAGAAAAAATAGATTATTACCGGATGGATTTCTCTGATTTAGGACAATACCAGGGACTGAATGAGTATTACAGAAAAAATGATATCCTGTCACACATCTTTTATTTTGCAGTGGCGCCCCGCTTTTTCAAAGCCATCACAGAGGGGCTTAAGCTGGTCCGCGGCTCCGCCTCCGGCAAGGTGATACTGGAAAAACCCTTTGGTGAAAACCTGGCTGCTGCCACAGCCCTTAACAAAGAGCTGGAAGCATTCTTTGGCCCGGAGCATATTTACCGTATCGACCATTACCTGGGAAAGGAAATGGTCCGTAATATCCAGGCAATCCGCTTTTCCAATCCCATTTTTACGGATGTATGGAATTCCCGCTATATTGAATCCGTACAGATTTCCGCTCTGGAGGACATGGGCGTGGAAACCCGGGGCGGTTACTACGACGCCAGCGGTGCCCTGAAGGATATGGTGCAGAACCATCTGTTCCAGATTTTGTCCATCATGGCTATGGAGCAGCCGGAGGAATTCAGCCCCAAGGGGCTGCACGACGCCCAGTTGGATGTCTTCCGCTGTTTACGACCGGCCGGCGGTACATCCATAGAAAACACCCTGGTCCTGGGGCAGTATGAGGGATACAAAGACGAACCCCTTGTAAAACCGGATTCACAGACCGAAACCTATGGAGCCCTGCGCCTTTTTATTGACAATGAACGCTGGAACGGAACTCCGTTTTACATCCGGACCGGAAAAAAGACAGGAAAGCGCGAAATTGAACTGGCCGTGATTTTCCGCCGCCCTTATCCGGAGGTGGAGCCTAATATACTAATCATAAAGATTCAGCCCACGGAAGGCGTTTATCTGCAGTTTAATATCAAACGCCCCGGCGACTCAGAAGATATCATCCCGGCCAAAATGGACTTCTGCCAGAATTGCAGCCTGATTCATCAGCTCAATACCCCTGAGGCCTATGAACGTCTCATCACTGCCTGCATGAAGGGGGAGCGCTCCTGGTTCTCCCAGTGGGACCAGATAGAGCTGAGCTGGAATTACATCAGCTGTCTGAAGGAACTCTATGCAGGAAATAAACTTCCGGTGTATCCTTATAAACCAGGCTCCCATGGACCGGCCGAAGCGGACCGGCTGCTGGAGCAGCATGGGCATAGCTGGCTGTAGGAGGTCTGCAGGAAGAAGGCGGGATATCGGCGGAAGGCGGAACATCGGAAGAAAGCGGCACATCGGCGGAAGGCGGCACATCGGCGAGGCACGGCCGGCACAGAGGAGAGAATATGTACAGTACAGAAGAGCAGAAAAAAGCGGCTGCCTGGCGGGCGGCCATGGAAGTAACCGATAATATGGTACTGGGCCTTGGAACCGGTTCAACCGTATATTACCTCATTCAAAAATTGTCTGAACGAATCCGCGGCGGCCTGAACATCCATGCGGCAGCCACCTCTCTTGGAACGGAATCATTGGCCCGGCATCTGGGTATTCCCCTCATATCCCTGAGGGATGCACAAACCATACACCTGGCCATCGACGGTGTGGATGCCATTGACCCGGATTTTTATTCCATTAAGGGCGGGGGCGGCGCTCTGTTCCGGGAGAAAATCATTGCATGCAGGGCCCGGCAGGTCATATGGATTATGGACCGGAGCAAACTTGTAAAATCCCTGGGCGGGTGTGTGCTTCCTGTGGAAGTTCCTTCCTTTGCAGTGCCTTATGTGGAGGAGCAGGTAAAGAAAGCAGGATTTATACCAAAGCTGAGGTTAAAAGACGGAAATATATTTGTCACAGATAACGGCAATCATATTCTGGACCTGACAGGAAGCAAAGACATGAACTATCCCGCGGCAGCCCACCGTCTCAAGGCCATGACCGGCATATTGGAGACAGGCCTATTTCGCGATATCTGCGGAAAAATCATAATCGGGACCGAATATGGAACCGAAGAACGGCATCATATTTGAGCTGCAGCCATAAAACCAACCGGAAAAGTCCCGGACTCCGCATGATGCAGAACCCGGGACTTTTTCATTTTCTTAGATTGAATCCGCCTATGCTGATTTCGCTCTGGCAGCTGCCTTATCCTCCAGCTTGGACACAAACACAGTACCTGCAAGGTCGCCCAGGCAGTTGTTGGTTGTGGTTCCCATGTCAAACAGACGGTAGAATGCAGCGATGATACCTACAATCTCTGTAGGCAGACCAAAGGCAGTAACCATGACCAGAAGTTTTACAATACCGCTTCCCGGAATACCGCCGCCGCCGGTGGAAAGAATGGCAGACATCAGTATGATTTTCACCATGGTTCCCAGGGTAACCGGGACACCAATGGTCTGGCTGATAAACAGGATGACACAGCCGTACAGGATAACGCTGCCGTCATAGTTCATCTGTGAGCCCAGAGGCACGGTGAAACCGGAAATGGTTTCCGGAACATTGAATTTTTCCTTTGCCACCTTGATGTTAATCGGAATTGCTGCCACACTGGAGCAGGTGGAGATGGTATACACCCAAAGTTCCGCGCTGTCCTTTAAGAACTTAAGCGGATTGATTCCCGCAGTTACCCAGATAACAGTACAGTAAACCAGTACCACATGTACCAGGCAGGCCAGATAATAGGTTCCTACAAGGGTCGCCATACTTGTAAAGATACCGGCTCCGTACTTTCCAAAAGAATCTCCCATCAGGAAGAATACACCGATTGGGGACACCAGCATAATCATGTTAATCAGTGAAAATACCATGTCGTTGAGCACGTTCATGCCCTTGATTGCCTTTTCCTTGTGCTCCGGATTCTTCATTCTTAAAATCGCCACGCCCAGCAGGATTGCAATGACAACCGTCTGAAGAATATTGCCGTCAGCAAAGGTCTGGATGATATTGGATGAGAACATGCCTGTAAAGAAATCAGCTACCGTTATGTCCGCGCTGCCTGTTACCTCTTTGGACGCCAGCCCTGTAAAATTGGCTATGGTGCCAGGCTTTACAATGGATGTAACCAGGATGCCGATGGCACAGGCAACCAGTGTGGTGATAATATAATATGCCATGATACGGAAGCTGATTCTTCCCAGTGTTTTCATATCCTTCTGTGAAACAACTCCCGTTACAATGGTAACCAGTACCATTGGCACAACAATCATCTTAATACAATTCAGCCAGATGGTTCCAATAAACCCAACTTTGGTCATTGGTTCCCCGATAACGATTCCCAGAATCGCTCCCAACAACATGGCTGCAAATATCTGCGTGGATAAACCTACCTTTTTACCAGCAATCTTCATATGTCAAATCCCCCTTTATCGTAAAGAATCCAGTTCACGTATAATTGATACCGCTGTCTCCGTGTCCTCCCTCGAAATATCCTTGTAAAATACAAGTCTTACCTTATCCTTCAGCACCGGCTTAATCAATAACCCCTTTTCAGCCGCCCTGCTGCAGTATTCACCCGGCGTAAGTCCCAGTCCATTGGCATCCAGAACAATGATATTGCTCATAACCTTTCCGTATACCTTTGTGTTCTTTAAATCCTTTAACTGCTCTGCTGCATAGGCCGCATTGGCATTATCCTCCGCCAGGCGCTCAATGTTGTGCTTAAGGGCATACGTTCCAGGTGCTGCAATCACACCTGCCTGCCTCATGGCTCCGCCTAAAAGCTTCCTCTTATCCCTGACCTTCCTGGAAAATTCCTCTGAACAGCATACCAGCGATCCGATAGGCGCTCCCAGACCCTTTGAAATGCAGAACATCACGGAATCCACATACTTGCACATTTCCCGTGCCTCCACACCCAGGGCCACCACTGCGTTAAACATCCTGGCGCCATCCATATGGACAGGCACGCCAAACTCCTGGGCCAGTTCACGAATCGCCTTCATCCGCTCCAGCGGGACACAGGTACCGCCCGAAAAGTTGTGGGTATTCTCAATACACAGCAGGGCAATTTCCTGGCTCTCCAGTATGCGGCGCATATCGTCAAGGTCCGGCAGATTGTCCTGGTCCAATTTATAGGTAACCGGCTCAAGCTGCCCGATGGATGGGTCAAATACCACCTTTTCACTTAAGTAGATATGCTGCATCTCATCTACCATCACCTTCTGTCCCGGCTTGCAGTATGCAAGAATGGCAGATGTATTGCCCTGTGTTCCTGACGGGAACACCACCGCGGCCTCTTTTCCTGTCATCTCTGCCGCCAGGTCCTCCAGCTCATTGACCGCCAGGTCCTCACCCCTTCCTCTGGAATCCGTTCTTCCGTCATCCCCAAGTTTTGCTTCCAGTATGGTCTCCAACATTGCTCTGGTTGGCATACTGATGGTGTCACTTCTCAAATCTACCATTTCATTCCCTCCTAGTACATGGTTATACAGTATTATCAAGCAATATTTGTGCCATTTTTCTTGTTTGGTACAGGAATACGAGAAAAAACAGCTATATTCAGAGATATTTATGTTAATATCTGCAAAATATAGCTGTTTTTTTGGGTTTTCAGATTCGAAAAAAGGTAGAAAAAACAAATTTATTCCGGTTGGAATTGATTCTTACCTTGGCTGTTTCATGTCATGTGTCGCATTTCAAAATCAAAAGTGTGGCGTATCATTTAACGCAACATCTCTTGCGACATTTTATGCGACGTCTCATGCGACACCCTATGGGATATCATGTGCGGCACTGTATCCGGTGCTCACCGCTATATTTCATACTGCACATAATATACAAAATCATACCCTATCACTTTACTCCATATTTTTTGATATACCTCCAAACCGTACTCCTGTGTACACCAAGAATCCGGGCTGCTTTCGTTTTATTGCCACCTGCCTGTTCAATTGCCTGCATCAGAAGCTGTTCTGTTATCTCCTGACTAAGGCTCTCCCGGCTCAGGTCCATCCGCTTTAGACTCTCCTGACTCAGGCTCTCCCGGCCGCCATCCCCACTGCCGCCATATACCTTGTCATTCCCATTTCCATGGCCTTCCTGGCTGGCAGTCCAGTCTCCAATCTGCTCCATCCCGCAAGGCGGTTCATAATTCTCTATCACATAGCTGGCAGCCTCCCCTGATATAACGGAGGAATCGCATATGATACGGACCTTCTCCATAAAATGTCTCAGCTGCCGGGCATTTCCCGGCCATCCGTAGGAGGTAAGCACCTTCTGTGCAGCCGGAGTAAGGCAGCATTTTCCCCCGCCTTCTTTGAGAAACAGATTAGCCAGGCCAGGAATGTCCTCCACCCGTTCCCTCAGCGATGGGATTTTCAGGGTCAGCACGTTCAGACGGTAGAACAAATCCTCCCGGAATTTATGCTCCTTCACCAGCTCAATGAGATTTTTGTTGGTGGCTGCAAATATCCTGATGTTCACGGGAAAGACCCGGTCGCCGCCCAGGCGCATAACCTTACGTTCCTGCAGAACACGCAGCAGCCTGCTCTGAAGGGACATGGGCATTTCCCCTATCTCATCCAGAAAAATGGTTCCATTGTGGGCCAGCTCAAAAAGTCCCATTTTTCCACTTCTCCTGGCGCCGGTAAATGCGCCGTCATCATATCCAAAAAGCTCACTCTCCAGAATCCCTTCCGGAAGGGCTGCACAGTTTACAGCCACAAAGGGCCCTTTCCTCCGGCTGCTGGCATTATGCATGCTCTGGGCAAACATCTCCTTGCCGGAACCTGTCTCCCCCAGCAAAAGTACGGTCAGGTCCGTGTGGGCGTACCGCTTTGCATGCTGGATGCACTGATTCATCTGCTGGCTGCTTCCGCATATGTCCTTAAAGGAGTAGGTTGCCTGGAATCCCTTTATGCCTTTATCCCTGATTTTATGTTCCCCTCTTGTAATGGTCCCCGCATCGTTGAAGGTGATGACCGCGCCCAGTATCTCCTCGTTTTTATATGTCAGGGGAATCATGTCATAGAGAATATCAGCCCCATTGATGGAGCCTGTCTCCTGTATGATTTCCTCCCCGGTCGCCAGTACGTCACAGACCGCCTCAAAGGCAGGAAATACCTCCGTTATGGGCATGTCATAAACGCGGCCGCCCGGATTGGGCAGATAGGGTTTGGCCACCCGGTTCATCCAGGTAATATTTCCTTTTATGTCAACTGCTATATACTTCTCATTGGTGGTATTCAGTATGGTCTTAAGCTCCTCCGCCTTTCTGGTCGCCGCCTTGACCGTGGCAATCAGTTTCTCTGCCTCCTGGCACGCATAGGACAGGGACTTGTCCGTCAGCTCAATGCGGACTGCCGGCAGCCCTAATTCCCTTGCATAACGGGTCTGGATAAGGCCGCCCACAATCACGTCCACCCCTTCATCTTTAAGCTTCTGGATCTGATGATAGGTATCATCTGCATCCACGGCAAATATCTGCCGTATATTTACATTCAGGATAGGGTTTAAGCGTTCCAGACCGCTGAGAAGATTGTTATAGCCAATAACACCGATGTTTCTGCCGTAATGGCTGGCCTCAATCAGGGTGTCTGCCATATCCTCAAACGGAATGGGAATTTCCACCACCGGCAGGTCCACTACCTTGCGGATTCGCAAAGCCGTGGCCCCCCGCCCCAATATGACGCTCACCCCGCGCCTCAGCATTTCCGGAACCAGCTCCGGGTCCCATACCGTGACAATTACGTCCTTATCCAATTTTTTGAATATCTGCTGTGCCTGCTCTACAAAATCTTCGCTGAAAGCAGCGTACCAAATCTGGCTCATGGGAAGCCCTCCGATTTTTTATCATGTAGTTACTAAAAGACTATCTATATAATTCTAAACAACCATTCATATTGCATCCTCAGTATAGAATATTTACTCAAATATCTCAAAAAATTCAGCCATGGAACAGCCCAATGCCATTGTAATCTTTTCAAGACTCATAATTGATAAATTCCGTTTTCCATTTTCTACGGATGCAATATAGGTCCGGTCCAGACCTGCCTTGAATGCCAATGCCTCTTGACTTAATAATCGTTCCTTTCTCAATTGGCGTATTCTGTTTCCAACTTCCATTTTTATATCACCAGAAAACTCCATCGCACTCACCTCTTGTAGGTAAGCGTAGCGGAGTGTGACTTATTTATCAACGGACTATAAGTCACATATATCCATACATTTCAAATATTTTATTTCGTCCGGACTAAACTCGTCGAATTTTTTCTGAGAATTACATTCATCTAGTACTCATCATTCCCGACCGCATAACCACTTTAATCCACTGTTTATCTTTCCTAAAACAACATATCTGGTTAAGGAATCCCTGCATTTACAACCGCCAGACAAGCATCAAAAAATGCATGACGCACCCTGAGGCCATCATGCATTTTATTTTAACTACACATTTCTTCCCATCTCATATGCCTGACCCATGGCCGGGGACCCTTTAATCTCTCCCGCCTGCCATGCACCTGTTCCATAAATGATTCCCTTTTCCCTGGCTCCTGTCAGACAGTCCTGCGTAAATCCCCGGAATCCCTCTATGGTGCGCTCCATCATCTTCTGTTCCGTATCCGCGGCAGCCATTATGAAGTAAAAATCTTTATTCTGGATTTCCGTATATCTGGGCACTGTACGGTCAATCAATGTCTTCATCTGTGCGTCCATGGTGTAAAAATAAACAGGGGTGGCCAGCACGATGACATCTGCCTCAACCATTTTATCCAGCACCTCTGCCATATCATCCTTTTGGACACACTTATGAGTTGTGTTACAGACACCGCACCCTTTGCAATATCCGATACTCTTACCCGCCAGAAAAATCTTTTCCGCCTGGTTCCCGGCTTCCTGTGCTCCCCGGATAAACGCATCACAGAGGGTGTCTGAATTTCCGCCCTTCCTTGGACTTGCTGATAAAACCAATACTTTTTTACTCATATGTAAATCTCCTCTCATTAAACTTTCTTCCAGTATCTTATCATCTGGAGTTAACTTCAAGTCAAGAAAATTTTCACGTTTGGCTCACGTTTGGTCCCTGTTTGGCTTTAGCTTCCCCTTAGCTCAATATCACCTTCCGCTTCATCCAATAATACACAAACCCGGTACAATCCGCCAGAAACCACCCAATGGGCACTGACGCCCATATACCTGCAACACCGATAGAAGGAACCGCAGACAGGACGTAGGCAAGGGCTACCCTGGTTCCCAGCGATATAACCGTCAGAACCACGGACATCTCCGGCCTTCTCACAGCACGGTACAGGCCATACAGCAGGAACAGACAGCCGATACCGCAGTAAAATGTTCCCTCAATCCGAAGATACTGCACCCCCACTGCCAATATTTCGGTTTCCTGTGGCTGTACAAAGATAAGCATAAGCTCCCTTGCAAACACACACACAATGAATGATATCACCAGACAAAACAAGGCGGAAGCAGCGACAGCGCTTTTAATTCCCTTTTCCACCCGGTCATGCCTGCCAGCTCCATAGTTCTGGGCTATGAAAGTGGAAAATGCATTTCCGAAGTCCTGTACCGGCATATAAGCAAAGGAGTCTATTTTCACCGCTGCGGCAAACGCCGCCATGACTGCCGCGCCAAAGCTGTTGACCAATCCCTGGACCATCAATATACCAAAATTCATCACTGACTGCTGGACGCAGGTCAGAAATGAGAAACCGGATATTTCCGCCAGAACCTTCCGGTCCATTTTCATATGGCTTCTGTTTATCCTGAATTCCGGCATTTTTAAAAATGTATACAGGCAGATTCCAATGCCTGACACAAACTGGGAAATAACAGTCGCCGCACCAGCGCCGGCCACACCCCATTGAAAGACCAGAACAAACACCAAATCCAGTCCCACATTCAGGAGGGCTGATATGCCAAGAAATACCAGCGGTATGAAGGAATTTCCCACCGCCCTAAGAAGACACGCAAAATAATTGTACAAGAATACAGCGCTGATACCAAAGAAAATAACCCACAGATATTCTCTCATGAGCCCATAGATTTCCGCAGGTACACATAACAGGCGCATGATTGGGTCTATGAACAGGAATACAGCTGTATTCAGTATCAGGGCCACTGCCGCCACAAGCACGAACGATACAAACATACTGGATTTAAGCATCTTCTCATTCTTCTCTCCAAAGCGCAGGGAGAATACAGCTCCGCTTCCCATACACAGGCCCAGGAGAATGGAAGTAAGGAATGACATCAGCGCATAGGCAGCGCCAACTGCTGCCAATGCCTGCACTCCCAGATACCGGCCCACAATCAGTGTATCTGCAATATTATAAAACTGCTGCAGAAGGTTCCCCGCTATCATGGGAAGTGCGAACCGCAGCATGGTTCCCGTGATGGAACCTGTAGTCAAATCCCTATGCATGTCTCTTACATCCCTCTATGAATGATTGGAATATTTTTCCTGCATCTGCGTCCTCTGGCGGCATGAACTCAGGATGCCACTGTACAGCCCGTATGTATTCCCTGTCAGGCGCATATACTCCTTCCACCAGTCCGTCCTCTGCCACAGCCATGGCCTTAAGCCCGGGAGCCAGTTTTCTGATTCCCTGGTGGTGGTAACTGTTCACTCCCATGGTACTCTTTCCCAAGAGCTTACATAGCGGTCCGTCAGCCGTCAGTTCCACCTGATGGCAGGACCGGCTGTAGGGCGGTTCCATGTGGTGCCCGACGCTGCAGGTACCCTGAAATTGGGACTGCAGGTCCTGAAACAGGGTGCCTCCCATAAGAACATTTATCAGCTGCAGGCCCCGGCAGATTCCAAGCACCGCCTTGCGGTCCTCCCATGCCATGCAAAACACGGTTTGTTCCAGCCTGTCCCGTTCCATACAGGCAGGTCCGCACAGAGCGTTCTTTTCCTCCCCGTATAGGGATGGGTCCACGTCATGTCCACCTGTAAACAGATACCCGCTGCACATACTGTTTATCTGGCGTAAATCCGCCTCGTCACATACAAGCGGCAGTATCATGGGGATTCCACCCGCCCGGCGGATTCCTTCCATATATCCCGGCACCATCCATATGCTGTCCTTATCCTCGTCATATAATGGTATGATTCCTATCACTGGCTTCATGTGTATTTACCTCGTTTCATGTGTACTTACCTCATCTCTTTATGACTGCGTCTTCATAGCTGTCCTCATCTCATCCTATATATCCGGAAAAAATATTCCCCTTGTTACATTGATGAATGTCCGGCCATTTTCCCCCTTAATCTTATATGCCCTCCCGTGCCAGTACACAGTAGACTCATTGGCCGAGATTTCCACAGTACTGCCATCCTTTTTATGATATGTAACCGTAATTACCGCTTCCCCTTTGTCCGGGGTTCCCAGTTCATAGTTCAGAAAACCAGGTATCTTTGAAGCCAAATCTATTTTGTCCCGGGTCTGAAACAAACGGGGCTCCTGCCCCGCATCTCTGTCCAGAATTTCCACACTGGATATTTCATCCGCATCCGGCAGTCCCATCAGAGGTATGCCGCGAAGCCAGAAAAACAATACACACATGATAATCATACAGATTATGGCCTGTAACATATACTGCCTGAAAATCTTCCTCATCGACGTTCCTCCTTGATTGCTGTTATACCCTATGACGCGCGGTTTCATTACCGCACTGTTTCATTGCCGCACTGTTTCATCGTCACACTGTTTCATTACCATGTTGGTTCAGCATCATCCGGTCCTGCCGCCCTTATCATAGAGACAGTATATCACAGACTTCCAATAATTTACAAACAATATCTCTGTTCGTATTCTGATTAATGCCAATAGCCCTGCTTCCCTCATGTTCCAAGTTCTCCGGGTCTTCCCCGCATACATCCACCCCTATTATACTGCGGCAGGACGCAGCCTCTTTTATGCATGCCAGCACATCCCCCAGCCGGACCTCTCCCTGGTCCCAATTTGTGACAGCCCAGGATTGGCCCAGGATGTCCTTATCCAGTGATATATACAGGGGGAGTCCGGAGTTCTTCAGATGACTGCTGATGCACCCCGGTATCTTCAATTCCTCTTCCCTGATTCCAATGACCCGTTCCCCGTCAGTTTCCTCCTCCATACATGGCGGTCCTGCCAGATAGACCGTTTTCAATCCCGGATTCGTATCCAGAGCTGACTGAATCCACCCGCCGCATGACAGGATATCTCCAAACATAGGCATCTGCATGTCCGTATGGTGGTCAAATACCAGCAGTTCAAATTCCCCTTCTATCTTATCCAGCCAGATTTTACTCACATAATGGTAATTCCCGGAGTCCAGGAAATGGATTCCGGAGGGCTCCATAAAGCGGATTCTCTTCCTGATGGCTGCTTCCGCCTCCTGGTCACAGTAACAATTGGTGCCCTTTAAATCTTTAAGCTCCAGCCACACAGCGTTCAATCCCCTGTAAAATGACTGTTTTTCATAGGCTCCTGTAAAATTCATAATGACAATCTTATCCCGTGTAAGCATACCGATTCACCGCCTGCCTTTCATACATGCTGTTATCCATATTCCTCATACTGCTGACTAGATTTATCATACTGTATTAGATACTTCTCATACTGCTTTTCTATGATTGTAGCAGATAGGCTCCAAATAAGAAACTATCTGTGTACAATATTTTTTATAATAATAGTAATTATTATTGATTTTATGGAATTTCTATGGTACAATACAAATATCTTACATATTATCAATTATACGTGGTAAAATCAAACTATAGCCGAAAAGGCAAATGAAACACAGGAGGGGTACATTTTATGGATTCAAAAGCATTTTTCAAATTAAGTTACGGCGTTTACATCATTTCCACCAGCGCAGACGGCAAGGAAAGCGGCTGTGTCATCAACACATTGACCCAGGTCACCTCATCTCCCGCTAGGGTATCCATTGCTCTCAACAAGGAAAACTATACCTTCCGGCTGATTGAGACATCCGGCACTTTTTCCGCGGTCGTGCTTTCAGACGATGTGGAGATGGACCTGATTAAACGCTTTGGTTTCCAGTGCGGCAAGGATGTAAAGAAATTTGACGGTATTGCACAGGGACGGGACAGTCTGTATAACCCATATCCCACAGAGGGAGTCTGTGCACGGTTCACCTGCCGCGTTGTATCCTCCATGGATGTGGGAACCCATATGCTTATAGTGGGCGAGGTAGTGGAAGCAGAAGTCCTGGATTCCCAGACACCAGCCCTCACCTATTCCAATTACCATCTGAAGAAAAACGGAACCACTCCGCCAAAGGCCCCTTCCTATCAGGCAGACACCGATAAGGTGACCGGATGGCGCTGTACCGTATGCGGATACATTCTGGAATCCGAGACATTGCCCCCTGACTTCATCTGTCCGGTCTGCGGCAAGGATGCCAGCTATTTTGTCAAACTTTAGCCTCCTTATTTTCCTTTTTATATAAAATACCCCTGAAAACAGCTGATTCATACCCATAAGCTGTTTTCAGGGGCATTTTCATGTCCTCCGGATGTATCTGGCTTCTGGCAGGATATTTCCTACTCCTGGCCAGACCTATTCTTATCCCGGTTTTCTTCCTTATCATTGGTAACATTACCGTCCCCGCTGACCGGTATGGCGTCGCCCAGATAGGTGGGCTTGGGCATCACTATCGTGTAGAGCAAATCCTTGGGCCTGGCCAGCAGCTCCCGCAAATCCCGCATCTTCTGACCGCCATACTGCCTTGGCTCTGATTCCACGCCGTATGCCTCCATACCCATGGCCTGCGCCACATAAAGGGCGCGGTACATGTGATAGCGCTGCGTGACGATGATGATTTTCTTGACCTGGAAAATATCCCTGGCCCGGTACATGCTCTCATAGGTGGAAAAACCTGCGTGGTCCATAAAGATGTCCCCGGAAGGAACGCCCTCGTCAATGGCGTACTGCTTCATCCGGTTTACCTCGTCATAATTCTTGCGCCCATGGTCTCCGCTCATGAGAAGACGGTCTGATACACCATCCCCGTACAGCTGGATTCCCTTATCCAGCCTGTCCCGGAGCATGCCTGACGGCGTGCCGTCAGGCCTTACGCTGCAGCCCAGCACCATGATGCAGTCCACATCACCAAGGGCTGCCGCATCATCTGAACTGATGATATTCGGCTTTTCCTTCCTGATGATGTACAGGTTAACGAGGAACAGGACCAGACAGCCTGCCAGTCCCAATACCAGAAGTACCTTAACCGCTTTTTTCAGAATCGTTTTTTTATCCATTCCACTCTTCCTTCTCTTACGGAACGCCGACGGGGTCAAAAAAGCCGCTCTTCCCGGCAAAATGCAGAGATTTGCGGCTTTTATTGCGTATGTCAGGTCAATCCTTATTTAACAGCAATTGCCTCGATTTCACACAGAACGCCCTTTGGAAGGGTCTTAACTGCCACACAGCTTCTGGCTGGTTTGGAAGTGAAATACTTGGCATATACTTCGTTAAATGTAGCAAAATCGCCCATGTCTGCCAGGAAGCAGGTGGTCTTAAATACCTTGTCAAAGCCGCTGCCTGCTGCTTCCAGGATGGCGCCTACGTTCTTGCAGCTCTGCTCAGCCTGTCCTGCAATGTCCTCTGCAACGCTGCCGTCTGCCGGATTTACCGGTATCTGACCGGACGTGTAGATTACTCCATTAACCTCAAATCCCTGGGAGTATGGTCCGATTGCGCCTGGTGCTTTTTCTGTGCTGATTACGTTCATTTTAAATCCTCCTTGTTTTTAGGGGAAATGCCCGTACAATATGTATTCCCCATTATATTGATTTTCATTCTCACGCGACATGCGCGAACCCCAAAGTTTATTATATCGGATAATTGAAGATGTTGCAAGATGGGCCTGGGTTCTTCTTTGTATTTTTTACCGTGCTATTCTTTTTATACATTTCCCGCAGCCGGGTCTTCAATAGAAATACCCCTCCCTTTTCAACATAATGCACAGTTATCAGCGCCTGTGTTGTGCACTATGGACAAAATTAAAATTTAGTATTGATTTATTTTGTATGATGTGTTTATAATTAAGCTAGTTAACAGTTAATCTAATTAACAATAAATATGCTTAATACAAAAAGAGGACTATTATGTTATATGATTTTGACACAGTCATCAACAGATGGCACACAGACAGCGAAAAGTACGATGGTTTAAAAAAATTTGCCCCAGATGCCCCGGAGGACAGCATCCCCCTCTGGATTGCAGACATGGATTTTAAGACAGCACCTGAAATCATAGCCGCCATGCACCGGCGTGTGGACCAAGGCATCTTTGGCTATACGGATATTTACGATGCTTCCTATTATCAGGCCGTCTGTCACTGGATGGAAAGACGTCATCACTGGCACATAACGCCGGATGAAATCGTGGTGGATTCAGGCGTGGTTCCCGCTCTGTCCCACGCTCTGTCACTGGTGGCCAGACCGGGAGACGGTGTCATCATACATACTCCGGCCTACAAACCGTTTTTTAATTCCATTAAGAAAACGGGAATGATACCTGTTTTTTCCAGACTTTGCTGCGAACACGGACGGTTTATCATTGATTTTGAAGATTTGGAACAGAAAGCCAAGGACGAACATAATAAAGTACTTATACTATGCAGTCCCCATAATCCTACCGGGCGCGTCTGGAGCCGGGAAGAACTGGGGCATATCATGGATATCTGCCGAAAATATAACCTGTTCATCATTTGCGACGAGATTCACAACGATATACTCCGGCCAGGCGTCTGCCATACACCTCTGGCCAGCCTTCATCCGGACATGAAGCGCCTCATCACATGCACTGCTCCCAGTAAGACCTTTAACCTGGCAGGAAACCACCTGGCAAACATCATCATACCGGACCCCATCATCCGCAGCCAGTGGAACTCCACGTATCACTACCTGCCCAACCCTATTTCCGTAGCAGCTGCCACAGCGGCCTATGACGAAGGAGAAACTTGGCTGGAAGAGCTGAACCAATACCTGGCAAAAACCTTCCGCAATATGGAGGCGTACTTAAAAGCCAACCTCCCTGCAATGGATTTCCGGATTCCTGAGGCAACCTATCTTGCCTGGATTAACATTGGCAGTCTTGGTTCAGACCATCTCGAAGTCGAGAACCGCTTTATCGAAAACGGACTGATAATTGAAGGCGGGGACCAATTCGTGGAAAACGGAGCCGGGTTCATACGCATGAATGTAGCAGTACCCCATTCCACCATTGATACTTTATTAAACAAAATAAACCATATTTTTAACTAAGGAGGACTTATCCATGAAGAAAAGAAACCTAATCCTGACAGCTGCGTTATTTGCCATGACTGCTTCCCTGACAGCATGCGGCGGACAGAAACCTGCAGATCCCCAGCCTGCAGCAGACACCGAGGCGCAAGCAAAGAGTGAGGAACCAAAGGAGGAAACCAAAGAAGAACAGAAGGCAGAAGAAACCGCTGCTGTCTCCGCCGAAAAAACAAGGTATGAAAAAATCCTCGAAAGCGGCGTATTAAAGGTAGGTACAGAAGGAACTTATAAGCCATTTACTTATCATGACGACAACAATGAGCTGTGCGGGTATGATGTGGAGGTAGCAAAAGCCATCGGCGAAAAAATGGGCGTTAAAACCGAATTCTCCGAAATCACCTGGGAAGGCCTTCTGACCTCACTGGACACAGGTACGGTTGACCTGGTATTAAACCAGGTAGGTGTCACAGACGAGAGGAAAGAAAAATATGATTTCTCCGACCCCTACCTCTACAGCTACATTGCCCTTATCACCAAGACAGATAACAGCGACATCACTGATTGGGACAGTGCCAGTGGAAAAAAGACATCCTTAAATGTATCCAGCAACTATGCTTTAATTGCAGAAAAGTATAACATGGACATCACTGCTTCCGACACATTCAGCAAGGATATCGAATTATTATTAGCCGGAAGAACAGACTGCGTCATCAACAATACCATCGCATTTAATGATTTCCTGACACAGAAGCCCGATACTCCAATCAGGATTGCCGCTGTACAGGAGCAGGCCGACACGGTAGCCGTACCGATTCCAAAGGGAAATGATGACCTGGTGGCGGCTGTCAACAAAGCAATTGCAGAGCTTAAGGCAGACGGAACACTTACCGAACTTTCCAACAAATATTTAGGAAAGGACTTCTCCAAAGAACTTACCTTGGAAGAAATCCAGCAGTAACATATCAGGAGGGTGAATGAAATGGATGCACGTTCAATCGAAATATTAACCTCGTCATTTTGGCCTATTTTAAAAGCCGGAATTTCCTTTACGATACCTCTGACATTGATTTCATTCGCCCTTGGAACAACGTTAGCGGTATTCGTAGCCATCATCCGTATATCCAAAGTACCTGTATTAAACAAAATATGCGAATTATATGTATGGATTATACGCGGCACTCCTCTTCTCGTACAGTTGTTCCTTGTGTTTTTCGGACTTCCCAAAATAGGGGTTGTGATTAATCCAATGCCCTCAGGAATATTGGTTTTCACCTTAAGCATTGGCGCCTACAGTTCAGAAATAATCAGGGCCGCCATCCTGTCCATACCAAAGGGACAGTGGGAGGCTGCCATGTCACTGGGAATGAGCTATCCCCAGCAGCTGTTGAGAGTCATACTTCCCCAGGCTTTTAAGATATCCGTACCGCCTCTCTTTAACAGCTTTATTGCCCTTGTAAAGGATACGTCTCTTGCAGCTAACATAACCATTCCTGAGATGTTTCTGACTACCCAGAGGATAACTGCCAGGAACTACGAACCCCTTCTCATGTACATTGAGGTTGGATTTATATATCTTATATTCTGTACGGTTTTAAATTACGTTCAGAACCGGATTGAAAATAAACTCATGCTGACTCCTACGGATAAGAAAAGAATCAAAGAAATTACGGATACGCAGGCCTAGGGAGGTGCCATATGCTGCAGATAAAACATTTAAATAAATATTTTGGGGACAATCATGTACTTAAGGACATTAACCTGGAAATTGAATCCCACAAGACAATGGCAATCATAGGTTCATCCGGCTCAGGAAAATCCACATTGCTCCGGTGCATCAACCTTCTGGAGACTCCTGATTCAGGAAAAATAGGCTTGGATGGAGAAGAACTAGATTTTTCCAAAAAACTGCCGAAACACCAAAAAGCTGCCTTCACCAAGAAGACAGGCATGGTCTTTCAAAGCTTCAACCTCTTTCCGCACAAGACCGCCCTTGAAAACATCATGGAAGGACCCGTCACTGTTCTGAAAAAAAGCAAGGCCGAGGCCTGCCGGGAAGCCATGGAACTTTTGAAGCGGGTTGGACTGGAGGACAAAAAAGACAGTTATCCCCATCAGCTCTCCGGAGGGCAGCAGCAGAGAATCGCCATAGCCAGGGCCCTGGCCATGAAGCCGGAAATTCTTTTGTTTGACGAACCGACAAGCGCCCTGGACCCCGAGCTGGGCGCCGGTGTCCTGAGCCTGATTAAGGAACTGTCCCAGGAGGACTATACCATCATTGTCGTGACGCATAACATGTCCTTTGCAAGAGAGGTCAGTGAAGAGGTTGTGTTCGTGGAAAAGGGGGAAATACTGGCCAAAGGAAGCTACGACGAACTGGTGAACCTGCACAATGACAGAATCACACAGTTTTTAAGCTATCTGGATTAGGGAGGCATAAAAAATGGATGGGACAACTTCAAAGAATATCATCTGCTTTGGTTCGCTTATCATGGACATTTCCATACGCTGCGATAAAATACCTGCTATAGGCGAAACAGTCTATACCTATGAGGACTATCATGTGAATCCGGGAGGAAAAGGCGGCAACCAGTCTGTTGCAGCCGCCAGGTCCGGAGGCAGCGTGACATTGATTGGCAGAATTGCGGATGATGAATATGCCCGCCAGCTGGTTCACAGCTTTCAAAAGGACCATATAGACACAAGCCAGTTAAAAGTCGATAAGGAAGCCAGGACAGGCGTGGCCTTTGTATGGGTGGATATGGAAGGGCATAATAAATGTGTCTGCTCCCTGGGCGTCAATGCCAGAGTGACCCCCCAGGATTTACAATCCCATGCCCACCTGTTTACGGAAGGCAGTATTGTCATGACTACTCTGGAACACAGCCGCCAGTTATTAGATGAGATTACTCTTATGGCCCAGCAAAACAATTGTACACTGGTTGTTGACCCCTCCTCCAAGGACTACTCAAAGCTCACGCCTGAAATTGCCCGGCGGATTGACATACTAAAACCCAATGAAGTGGAGACAGAAATGCTGACAGGCATACGGGTAGAAACAGAAGAAGATGCGGTACAGGCAATACATATCCTCAAGAAAAAGGGAATAAGGATGCCTGTGATTTCCCTTGGAAGCCGCGGTGTTGTCTACGAATACAAGGGCAGCGTCACCTCAGTGGAAGGACTCCGTGTCAAAGCCATAGACACAACGGCCGCCGGCGACACCTTCATCGGCAGTATGGCCGCAAAATTGTCCCAGGGATGCCCGTTTCAGGAGTCTGTCAACTATGCCAACCGCGCCGCTGCATACTGCGTGCAGCACAGGGGGGCGCAAATCTCTATTCCTTTTGAAGAAAATGTATTATAATAAAACTATATAGTATTTTTATAAGCCAAAGGGAGAGAGAGCATGGATAATAGGAGATATTTATTATATTGTGATATGATGACAGAATTGAAACTGACAAATCAGCTGATGAACGAGTATGACAGTCTCCCCCATGACTATGGAAATGCCGTCCTCTACCAGTCAGAGGCCCATCTCATTCAATGTATTGGTCAGAATGACGGCATCACCGTGACAGAGGCGTCCAAACTTTTGAAAAAAACAAAGAGCGCCTGTTCCCAGATGGTCAAAAAACTAGTCAAAAAAAACTGGGTCAAGCAGACCCGCAATCAAAATAACAACAGGGAATATAAACTTCATCTGACAGAAGAAGGGCTTATTGTCTACGACCACCATGAAAATTTTGACCGTATGTCCTATGAGCATAACTCAAAGGAACTGTATGATTTTACAGATGAGGAATTACGGCTATACGTAAAGATACAAAAGCGGATGAATGAGCTCATTGGACTTGATGTGGAGAGAAGCTACAATTATTTTACGACGGATATTTCCTGTATCAATGAAAGGTAATATAAATATGGGTAAATTAAAGGATGTTTTTAAAGCAGATAAACCGATTATCGGCATGGTGCATTTAAGGCCTCTGCCCGGTTCCCCCAAATACGATCCGGTAAACATGGGAATGGATAAAATCATCTCCATCGCTCTGGAAGAGGCAGTCATACTGGAGCAGGCCGGTGTGGACGGTGTCCAGGTGGAAAATATGTGGGATATCCCCTATCTTCGCAGCGAAGATATCGGATACGAGACAGCCGCCGCCCTAGCAGTGGGAATCCATGCAGTCCGCAATAAGGTTTCCATTCCGGTTGGAGCCGAATGCCACATGAACGGCGCTGACTGCGCCATGGCCTGCGCAGTGGCCGCAGGTGCAAGCTGGATACGAGTGTTTGAATGGTGCAATGCATTTGTATCCCAGTCCGGCTTCATCAATGCTATGGGCGCCAATGTATCCCGTATGAGAAGCCGGCTGAAGGCAGACCAGATTCTGGCCCTGTGCGATGTAAATGTCAAACACGGAAGCCATTACATTATCCATGACCGCAGCGTGGCGGAACAGGCCATGGATATCGAATCCCAGGACGGCGATGCAGTTATTGTCACAGGATTTGATACAGGCACCCCGCCGTCTGTGGAAAACATTACAACATGCAAGAATTCCACTTCCCTTCCCATACTCATAGGTAGCGGCCTTAACAGCGGCAATGTAAACGAACTGCTGGCAGCAGCGGACGGCGCCATTATCGGAAGCTGGTTCAAAGAAGGAAATAACTGGAAAAATCCGGTGAGCTATGACAGGACAAAGGAATTTATGGATAAGGTAATTGCCTTGAGACAGGCGTAAAAAGACGTAATCTACCGTTCATATAAGCAATAAATAGTGGAACTGCAATTGGCGCCATGAGCGTCACCAGGATGCCATCCTGCTGATGGCTGTATGCGAAATGATGCGGAAATACAAGAAGGGGAAGGAGCAGACGCTCCTTCCCTGATACGTATCTCTCCGCCTGCTCACTCTAAATGGGAAAGAAGATACTCCTTCGTATTCCTCTTCGGTTCCTCCAGTACCATATCCAAAAACCGTGACAGCGTACTGCCCACCTCCCTGCCCGGCTTCACCCCTGCCTCCATGATGTCATGGCCGGACACAGCCAGGGTCTTAAGGCTGATGCAGTCCCCGTCCCTTCGGATTTCCTCTGTCAGTTCCCGGACCTGGCGCAGCCATTCCACTTCCCTGTCATTGGATTCTGCCTCAGAAAGGCATATTTTAAGAGTGAGCAAATCATCAAACAGCTCCGGCTCCATCTGGCTCATGGCCTGGCGGATTAATGCCTTGGATGGTTTTACAGGCGCGTCCCCGGATGATTTTTTTCCTGATTCTCCCCCTTCATCTTCCATAATCTCCTTATAGCCTACCCTCTTCCCCTGCCACTCCACCAAAGTTCTCACCTTGCAGATGGTATCATTGTCCAGCTTTAAATCCTTCAATATACCCGCTGCCTGGGAAGCGCCGCACTCCCTCAGAAAGGCTGCCCACCGCATATGCTTTACCGCCGGAACCCCGGACGGAACAGGCGGCACCGCCCAATCCCCTGATTCCATGACACCGGCCCTGTGAAATCCCTCTGACACAAAGGGACTGATTCCAGTCTCATACACCAGCGAGATATAATCCGGATGGGCACTCAGCAAAAGCTTGGTCAGCTCCACCTGTATCCGTTCCTTGCTCACATGGACCATATTAGGCGCAATTACCTTGATAGCTTCAAAGGTGTGTTCTTCTATGGAAAAACCCAGCTGGGCAGAAAAACGGATGGCCCGCAGTATTCTCAGGGCATCCTCCGTAAAGCGGTCCATCGGTTCACCCACGCACCGGATAACGCCCTTTTCCAGGTCATCCGAACCTCCGAATTCATCCACAAATCCCCTGCGGCTGTTATAGGCCATGGCATTGATGGTAAAATCCCGGCGCTTTAAATCCTCCGCCAAATCCGGCGTAAACTCCACACTGTCAGGATGGCGTCCGTCAGAGTACTCCCCGTCAACGCGGTAAGTCGTTACCTCATACCCTTCCTTTCCCATCATCACGGTCACGGTTCCGTGCTGTATGCCGGTATCCACGGTGCGCCGGAATACCTCCTTTACCTGCCGGGGCAGGGCGCTGGTGGTGATATCCCAGTCCCCCGGCTCCCTGCCCAAAAGCATATCCCTGACGCATCCGCCCACCACATACGCCTCGTATCCATGTTCGTACAGTCTATTTATAATCTCCTCTGCCGGAGCAGGAATTCTGATTTCCATGTCTGTCTGCTTCCTCATACTTTAAATATTTTATGATTTACATTGCCACGGTCTTATTTTATCAGTTCTTCCGGCCTTTTTCCAGAGATATTTTAACTGCATACCCCGTAAACCGGCCGCTCCTCCAGTGTCAGTCCCTCCACAACCTTGCCTTCCGTTTCAAAGACAATGATTTCATTCCTGCCTTCCCTCAGAAGAGGAGCCGGTATGTAAAGATATTGCTGCGGGCCTTCTGACCAGTAGCGTCCCAGATTAAATCCATTGATAAACGCCAATCCTTTTCCCAGCTCCCGGCAGTTAAGAAAAGTATCTGCAGGACATTCCACACGAAATTCATACCGGTAAAAAGACGGGGTATCCCTAATCCACTCCTTTGTAAAATCCACCTGGCCAATCGTATCAAAGGTAAGAGCATACTGTTCCCAGCCGCTTTCAAAATGCAGGTCCACCATGACACCTGTCCGGATTCCCTTTTTCTGAGTTGGGGCCTGGAGCTTATATCCATAATTCACCCGCCCCATGTTTTCTACCAGAAGGCTGAGTTCATTTTCTTCTACAAAATACAGTTCCAGCTCCTCCCCTGAATTATTCTGGCACTGAGTGCCCTCAAATACCCCGTTAAGATAATACTGGACACGGTCCGATGCCTGAACCGCCTTCACCCTCATTTTCCTGTTATATCCCTTCACATGAGTACGGTACAGCATATATCCATATCCATCTCCTGCCTCCTCCATAGTCATTGGGTAGGCGCTTTTCCTGCACCGGGCCAGGTCATCCACACAGGAAAACAGGGACACCCTGCCCGTCAGGGAAGCCAATCCATAGGAAGCACGGTCCCTGAACCTTGGCTCCCCAGTCCTTATGTTGGGGAACAATTCCTGAACCGTATCCCTAACCCTGTAAAATTTGTCCGTGGGTTCCCCCCACTCCGTCAGGATAGCATCGTAATTGTAGGAAGTAATTTGGGGCAGGTCTGTGTTGCCCCTGGCTGAGCAGCCATTGTAAAAACCGAAGTTGGTTCCGCCCTGGAACATATATAGATTAATGCTGGCCCGTCGTAACAGTTGTTTGACCTCCATGGCCAGGTCATCCGCGTCCCTGGTGATGATTTTCTCTTTCCAGCGGTTGAACCAGCCATCCCAGAACTCCATACACATGAGGGGCCATTTGCGGCCATTTCTCTCTAAAAATGCTTCCAGCACATCCAGATTCTCATCTGACCTGGACCCAAAGTTGGCAGTAGCCAGAACCCCATCCTCAATCAGGCTTCCTGCTTCCAGGGCAGCGTCCCAGGCGCCGTCGGATGTAAAAAGCGGAACCTGGGCTCCATACTTTTCCATCAGTCCTTTTATCTGTCTCAGGTACTCCTTATCATTGCCAAAGGAACCGTATTCATTTTCCACCTGCATCATGATGACCGGTCCACCCTGGGTTATCTGAAGCCCGGCAATATGGCCAAACAACTCCTTATAATAGGAGTCCACTTTACTCAGAAACAAGGGGGTATTGCTCCGCACCTTCATGTCCTCATAGCGCAGCAGCCAGGCTGGCAGTCCCCCAAATTCCCATTCCGCACATATAAAAGGGCTGGGCCGCAGAATAACATACAAGCCCATATCCCCTGCCAGCCTTACAAACGCCTCCACATCCTTGCTGCCGGAGAAATCAAACTCGCCTTCTCTAGGCTCATGGATATTCCACGGGATATATGTTTCCACGGTATTGAATCCCATAGCCTTCAGATTATAAAGGCAATCCTCCCAGTATTCCCGCATCAGCCGGAAATAATGGACTGCTCCTGACAACAGCTTTACCGGTTTCCCATCCAGGCAGAATTCCTCTTTTATTTCAAATGTACTCATACTTTATCTCTCCCTGTCATAAAAACGGAATCCAGTCCCTATTAAGAAGCCGGAACAAAGCTTCCATATAAAAATAATCTCCCCACAGATTCGGCTCATCCACGCCCTTGCCTTCGGCGTAGGCATAAACTCCGTGAAGCAGCAGCCCCTCGCAGTCTTCTTCCCCCTCTGAGGAGGCCAGATTTTGGCAAGTCCGAATCATCTCCTCCCCGCGGCCCCACTGACCTGTCTCTAACATCCCGCAGGCAGCAATGGCCAGGGCTGAGCTATCCCTAGGCTGTTCGTCCCCGTCTGTAAAGACCAGGTCCCAGTAGGGCATCCCATCGGAAGGCAGATGTTTCTCAAAGTAATCCGTAGCCTTTTCGAGGATTTCCCTTTCCTCCCAGGTCATGGGAAACCCGGATACGCGGGCGTGAAGTGGAATGCCATATATGGCCCATGCCTGTCCCCTGGCCCAGCAGGACTGGTCATTGAACCCCTGATGGGTAGCCCCGTATTTTGGCCGGCCGGTTTCCTTATCAAAGTAATAGGTGTGATAGGTGGAACCGTCTTCCCTGACAATACAGTGAATCACATTGTCATAATGCCGCTCTGCAATCTCCCTGTAATACCCATTATCCGTGATATTCCCGGCAGTATATAAAAGCGGGAGATTGAGCAGGGAATCTATAATCAAACGATACTCCTTTTCCTCCCCCAGCGGCCCCCATGCCTGGATAAAACCTCCTTTTTCCTGGAACCTGGCAGCCAGCACATCCGCTGCCCGTACAATCACATCCTTTAACCGTTCCTCTCCTGTAACATTCCAGGCCGCAGTCACGGATGGGCTGTAGAGGAAACCGATATCATGATGGTCCAGCACAAAATGGTCCCTCAGCCGTTCTTCAAAGCTTGCCACATTCTTAAGCGCCAGCTCTTTAAACGTCTGCCTGCCTGTATGCAGGTATGCCATCCAAAGCATACCTGTCCAAAATCCGTTGGTCCAGTCATCATTTTTCTTAATCCTGTACCTTCCCATGGAAGCACAGGCCGAGGGGAAATCCGTACCGTAGCGTTTCATATTTCTCTCCAGCACACAACAGATACGGTCCATCTCCTTGCCGGCCCAGGTTTTCAAATCTTCTCTCATAGCTGTTCCTCTTCATCCTTCAGACACGCTTTAGAAAAATGTCTCAATTCCCACAGAAGGGTCATCCGGCACCATCTGAGCCGTCACCTTTACCCCGGCCTTCAGCATTTTATCCACCGCAGCCTTTTCTTCTTCGTTCATACTGACTGATTTCTTATACTGGACCGTCCCTGGCCTGTTGGACATATTGCCGATATTAACCGGCAGAAGCTGTACGCCCATGTCCATCATCTTAGACAGGGTGACGGGGGATTTGACAATAAGCATTACCCTCTGTCCCTCATAATTTCCGTTCTGGATATTGGCAACAGCCTTCTCCAGAGGCAGGATGGAAGTGTTAATCCCAGCAGGTGCAGCCATGCGCAGGATTGCCTTTTCATTGTCATTAGCGGCAACCGCGTCATCAATTACCATGATGCGGTTTACTCTCAGGCCGGTGGACCAGCGTGTGGCTACCTGACCGTGAATCAGACGGTCGTCAATACGGATATGTACGAATCCTTTCATTCTTCTTTCCTCCTATTATGCAAATATTTTTAAATTATATGCCAGTATCCCCACCAGCACTAACAGCAGTGTCACTCTCGTTGAATTCATTTTCTTTCTTCCAAGCATCCAGTAGGCAAAGAACACAACCAGCGTAGGCGCCAGGGACGGCATAATCTTATCTGCCAGCTCCTGTATGGATACACTCACCTCACCCCAGGAAAATTCATATGCGAATCTGGCATTTACCACAGACGGAATCAGGGCTCCGATGACCGTGATGCCCAGAATATTAGCGGCCTTGGTAATCTTCTTAAGCCGGTTGCCGATTTCGCCCACAATCTTGGCTCCTTCCCTGTATCCCAGAGAAAAGAAATTCTTCATGCAGAACAGACGCAGGAGGCCAAAGCAAATCCAGAGCACCAGGGCCAGAGGGCTTCCCTCCAATGCCATATAAGAAGCAATGGAACCGATGATAGTGGAAGGTATAACATGGAACAGTGTATCGCCGATGCCTGCCAGTGGCCCCATCATACCGGTTTTCAAAGCTGCAATCGTATCCAGTGCCTCTGTCCCCTTTTCATCCTGGAGGGCGCAGTCCACCCCCATAATGATAGGCGCCATTGTATTGTTGGTGTTAAAGAACTGAAGCTCTGTCTTGGCCAGGTCTTTCTGTTTTTCCTCATCAGACTGTTTCCTGACCATGGGAAGCATGCTGTAGAAATATCCCAGGCCCTGCATCTTCTCATAATTCCAGCCCGCGCCTCCCAGGAAATACCACCGCCAGAATACGCTTCTGCTTTCTTTTGTCAGACCATTTACCATCTTACTCATCTCCCATCTCACCTCCTGCGTTTACTGCTGCCTGCGTCGGGACAGGCGCCTCATCTTTATCTGACTGGAAGCTCATGACAGCAAAGGCCAGCCCTACTAACGCCGCTCCCAGTACCGGTACCTTCAAGTAAGCAGCCAGCACAAATCCCAGAATCAGATAGGAGAAATTCTTGCTGACAGGGAGATAACGGAGCAGGATGGCAATACCAAGCGATGGCAGGATGCCGCCTGCAGTCTTGAGTCCGTTCATGAGCCACATAGGAAGGTGGTTCACCACCAGGTTCACAAAATCAGAGCCAAATACAAGGGCCAGAAACACCGGAAGCATACGGGAAATGGACTGGGGAATCAAGCCTAAAAGGTTCATCCTGGCAGCCGCCTCTATATTTCCCCCGTCCACCAGGCGTTCTGCCCGGTGCTGGAAATATGTATTGGAGAACCTGGCCAGGATATCCAGCTGTATCATCAAAAGTCCAATAGGTATAGCCAGCGTCACACCAAATTCAGCTCCCTGGCCGCTCTGGATGGCGAAAGCGGTTCCCAAAAGCGAACCTGTCATGTAATCCGGTATGGAAGCCCCGCCGAAATTGCCGATTCCCAGCACAAGCAGGTTAAGGGTTCCGCCCACCACCAGACCGGTGGTGATGTCCCCCAGCACAAGACCTGCAAAGAAGCCTGCCATAGTTGGTTTTACCGCCCCAAAGGTCGTATTGTTACCGTCATAAAATGCAAATCCCGCATATATCGTCATGAGCAGAATCTGCCACCACTGAATTGTCATCTTCTATTCCTCCCAATTATTCATCATCCGACACCTGTGTCCTGGTTTCCAAATCCAGGCACATGATACCGTCCCTGGCTGCCCGGACTAAATCAGCTATCTCATCCATGCTGCACACATCCATGTCACGCAGAACAGCGTCCACAATCATGGGAAGATTCATTCCGCTGATGACCCTGGCCCGCTCTTTAAGCCCATGTTCTGTCAGAAGCAGCTCCGCCCGGTTATAGGGAGTTCCGCCCCTTAAATCCGCCAGGATAAGCCCTTTCCTACCCTCTGTCAGCCAGGACAGTAAATACTCTTCCAGACGGCTTGCAAAACATTGGATTCCTTCCTCCTCCGTCAGCTCCATGACATTAATCTGGTCCGCTGCCGGTCCCATGACCATAGCAATAGCTGATTTCATCCCGGACGCGATTCCCCTGTGGGAGACTAACAATAGTTCCATACAATTCCTCCATTCCTCTGCTTTCAGCGGTACCGGACTAAATCGGTTCTATCTCAATACTAAAATAATCCCACCGCTTATATCCCTCAATATACTCAATGGTCCTTCCGTCAAACAGATATGTATATCTTCTGGTAAACGCACTTGGCTCCCTGTCTGTCAGGCCCAGAAGCTTCCCTTCCTGCTCAGGAGCCGGAAATACGATTTCCGTAATTTCCTTGGAATCAGCCTGATACAGGTCAATGCCATAATCCTGGCGTATCTTCCCATATATGGACGTGAACTTCTCCTTGTCCATGGCATCCTCCTCTTTAATGAATTCCCCTATGACATAACTGTTCTGCACAAAAATAGGTTTGTCATCCACCAGACGCAGACGCTTGATATGGTAAAACTCCTCATCCGGTCCCAGGTTCAGCTGGGAGGCAATCCTGGGGTCCTTTATCTTCTGAATGTCAAGCACTTCCGTACGCTCTGCCGCATCCTTATACTTCTCAATATCGGAAAACTTTACAATCTTGCCCCGCCTTGCCTTGGATACATAGGTTCCCTTTCCCTGGTATCTGACCAGGTATCCCTCGTTGGTCAGACACTGTAATGCCTTGATTGCGGTTATACCGCTGACGCTGTACTTCTTCTTTAACTCCGCCTCGCTGTAAAACTTGTCTCCCGGCAGAAACTTGCCATTGTTGATTTCATAGAGTAAGTTTTGTTTAATCTGCTGATATTTTGGAATAGACATACGGACCTCTCCTTTGCTCCCTCTTAATTGGTTAATATAATAATCTGTCATTATCATATCAATTATTTCCTTTCTCTTCAATCGCAAATCCCATGTCCTGCCATTCCCATTCAGCTTTTTCAGTTCTCAGCATACCTACGGAATGCCTCATCCCCTTTTTTTGTAATTATTTTGGTCTTTCCTGCTGTACTCCCTGGCTGTGTTGTTTCATTGTTGTGTCTTATTTATGCGCTTATTAGGTTAATATATTAAGCTGTTAAGCAAATAGTATCATAGAACTTCTGATTTGGCAAGCACTTTTTAGTAAAATTTTTTTGGTCTTAGCCAATGACTCCTTTCTGAATGGTTACGCTCTGAAAGCAAAACAACCTGTTCTATCCTTGAAACTTATTCCCGAAATGCTATAATTGTATTAACGTATCATCAGACAACATTCTATGAAATGGATGCGGTACGAACCAGCGGAGGAACTGCGGATGAACAGCAAGACCGTTAACATAAGCCTGCAAACAGAATATGACAAAACCAAACTGCTCCAGGGCCTGTGTCTGGCTGCCCTTGGCATTGCGCTGCCGGGAATCCTGAAAACCACAAGCTTCTCAATCGAAAGCGCATTGGATATTTATGTGAAAACAGGGAATACATATTATCTCATGATATCCGCAGCGCAGATGGTGCTGATAAACTGCATCAGGGCGATTCCCCAATATATGGGGGCTTTTCTGATGAGTGAATCCATCCGCATGGTATACCGCGGGAAACGGTTCTTAATTTTTAATTTTCTGCTTACCTACCTGGTGCTGTTTCTTGTTTACAGGGGCATTTACTTCATCCACGGAATCCGGTTCGATTTCGGACTGACAGCGCACATCATGATTCTGTCTGTGTTCGCGCTTACATACCTGAATTTATTTTCCATCCCTCTCTCCAATAAAATCTTTGTGCTGATATCCATGCAGCTCTGTTTCCAATGGCTGGATGAAATTCCTGTTATCAGCAAATACGGCTTTGGACGCGGAAATCTGTCGTCCCTGATAAAAGAAACCGCTGTTGAACACGGAGACGGATGGACGCTCAGCTTTTATGCCGCCGCCCTGGGCTGTTCCTTTTTGTTTGCACTGCTTATCCAAATACGGCTTCTTTATAAAGAGCACCGTTTAAAAACAATGACGGAACAGAACAAACAGATGACGGAACAGCTGTATCAGGCCCAGATTGACGCACTGAAACTCAGAAGCGCCAGCGAGGTCCAGAGCCTGGTGCATGATTTAAAATCTCCGCTCACCGCCATGCAGGGCCTGATTAGTCTCTCGGAAATGATGGAATCCGACCATCAGATACGGGAATATCTGGGAAGAATCAGTGCATCCGCCGAAGGGATGAGCGGGATGATTTCAGATATTCTCTATGAAGAACACAGGGAGCTATGCCAGACAGACGAGCTGTTCCGCACCATACTGGCCCAGGCTCAGGCCGGCATACCGGGAAATATTATCAAATACCGGAACCATGCCAAAAGCGCCCTGCTTCAGGTTAACCGAATCCGTTTTTCCCGGGCAGTGATTAACATCATCCAGAATGCATACCGGGCTGTCGAGGAAAAACCGGACGGCCTTATTGATATTTCGGTCAGGGAATTACAGGGGACCGTCATTATCCGTATTTGGGATAATGGAAACGGAATACCGGAAGCAATCCAGGAGAAAATCTGGCAAAAGGGATATTCGGCAGCCGGTTCCACCGGAATTGGTCTTGATTTTGTAAAACAGGTAATTGAAAATCATGGAGGGGACATAAAGATTCAGAGCGAAGAAGGACAGTACACCAGCTTTGAAATATGGATGAAGGAGGCTGCTTTGCATGGCGAAAACAATACTGATATGGGATGATAACAAAGATATTCTCTATACCATGGAACAGATTTGCAAGTTTCAGAAATGGCGTCCTCTGCTTGCCGAAAATTCCGTGCAGGCCCAAAAATTCCTCCGGACATCCGCCATTGATCTTGTCATTGTGGATTACCATATGCCGGATATGGACGGCATCACGGCGGTAAAAACCATAAGGAAACTACTTCCCCATCTTCCCATTATTGTCCTGACCATTGAAGAACGGGAATTCGTGGCGGAAAGATTCATGGAGGCAGGGGCTGACGACTACGCCCTGAAACCCATTAAGGCCGTTGACCTGATTGCCAGAATCAAAGTCCACTTAAGCTATGCTGAGAAAAGCCAGTACTACGATAATACGGAAAAGGGAATTGGGTCAGTAACGCTGAAAAAACTGGAAGATGCAATGAGGGAATTAAAAGAATACAAAGAGATTGAAGAGCTTGAGGAAATCACGGGTATCAAAAAGAAAACCTTGTACCGCTATCTCCAGTACATGCAAAAGGAGGGACAGGTGGATGTGCAGAACAGCTACGGCAGAATGGGCAGGCCAAAGCTGGTGTATTTTCTGAAACGGTAATCCGGCGGATTTGAGCAGGGGTTGTCAGTGGTCCGAAAGGACATTTACTGGCAACCCCTGCTTTTTTGTAAGAAAAATGAGAAAAAATAGACTTGACCTGACGATAACAGTATACTTTTGCTAAAGAGTTCAAGTTGTAACAAAGAGCGTTTTAAGGAGGATAAAATGGAACTAATCGACGAAATTAAAAAGCTGGAAGAAACCATGATTGCACAGAGACGTCTGCTTCATCAGAATCCGGAACTCAGCTATCAGGAATTTCACACAACAGAGTTCTTAAAGAAAGAGCTGCTGAATTCCGGCATTGAACTGGAACCGCTCCAAATGCCCACCGGCGTTTCCGCAATTATCCGTGGTGAGCGGCCCGGCAAAACAATCTGTATCCGCCACGATATAGATGCGCTGCCTATCCAGGAAGCTACCGGTCTTTCCTTTGCCTCGGAAATGGATGGAATCAGCCATGCCTGCGGTCATGACATCCACGCAATCATAGCGCTGTACTGCGCCAAACTTTTGCAGGAAAGAAAAGACAGCCTTGCCGGCAATGTCAGAATCGTGTTCCAGCCCGCAGAAGAACCATGCGACGGCGCACAAGCCATGATAAAGGCAGGACTGATGGACCTGACACCCCCAAATGATATTGTGGTAGGGCTCCATACCCATCCCGACACACCGGCCGGAAGCATCTGCCTGAGAAAGGGCCCCATGGAGGCTGGCGTGGAACATCTGAAAATAACAATCCGCGGAAAGGGCGGTCACGGCGCCCATCCCTACCGCTGCGTGGACCCGATAATGACAGCGGCATTCCTGCTGACACAGCTCCAGGCAATCATAACCAGGGAAAATCAGGCCGTGAAACCCACTGTCCTAACATTTGGCAGCATTCACGGCGGACAGGCTTCCAACGCCATACCGGACCAGGTAACCATACTGGGAACACTTCGGACCTTTTATCCGGAATGCAGGGAACAAAATATCGAGGCCATACGCCGTATTACCCATTCTGTCTGCGAGGGCATGCGGGCGGAAGGAGAAGTGGAAATAATGGGAAGCCTGCCGCCGCTGTACAATGACGGGGAGGTGGTGGACGATATCATCCATGCAGCCCACACAGTGCTCGGTGAAGACAAAGTAGTGGAATTTGAATTTCCAAGCCCTGGTTCCGACGATTTCTCAGTCTTTTTGGAATACAGCAAAGGCGCACAGTTTTTCCTGGGTACTGCCAATGATAACCCCGGGAGCCGTCTGGGCCTTCATAACGCCTCAAACATTTTTGATGAAACATGTATAGCCGCCGGCGTAGCCGTACTCACCCAATACGTTTTAGACCGTTTATGCGAAGGAGGAAATAAATCATGAAAGAGAAAAAATGGAGTCTGGGAACAGTCATCCTCTACGGAATCAATATGGTAATCGGAAGCGGCATCTTCCTGCTGCCGGGAAATGCCTATAAAACAATGGGAGCCGGGAGTCTCCTTGCCTATGCTTTTGTTCTTGTCCTGGTGATGTCCATAGCACTGTGTTTTGCTGAATGCGGAAGCATGTTCGAGCGTTCCGGCGGCCCTTATCTGTATGCCCAGAAAACCTTTGGCTCCTTTGCCGGTTATGAAGTGGGGATTATGAAATGGATTGTAAGCATCATTGCATGGGCAACCATGGCCGTTGGATTTTCCACTGCGCTTTCAGCAGTGTTCCCATTGTTTGCAAATCCTGCTGTCCAGAAGATGACCGCTGTCGGCATCATCGCAGTCCTGAGTATCATCAATCTGTTCGGAATTAATATCATGGCCTACCTGAACAATATATCCACAGTAGCCAAACTGGTTCCCCTTGTTCTCTGCGTCACAGTGGGTATTTTCTTCATCAAAGGCTCTAATTTTATGCCGCTGTTCCCGGCCGGCCTTGGCTCCGCAGGGGTCTCCGCAACCATTATCACTGTGTTCTATGCTTTTACAGGGTTTGAAAATACAGGTCTTGCAGCGGGGGACATGGAGAATCCTGCCAAAAATGTGCCGAAAGCATTGATTTTATCCATGTCCGTTGTTTCAATTGTTTATTTCCTTATACAGTTTATCTGTATTGGAACGCTGGGAGAAAATCTATCCGGCACCTCTACCCCGGTAGCGGATGCAATGGGAATTATCCTTGGAAATAAAGGCGCTCTTTTAGTAACCGTCGGTACCCTTGTTTCCATTGCCGGAATTAACATCGGTTCTTCCTTTAATACCCCAAGATGTGCCCAGGCCCTTGCCGAGGACGGGCTTTTACCGGAATCCATTACAAAGCGGAACCGTCATAACGTACCCTATGTTTCAGTGGTTGTAACCGGAGTGCTGGCCATTCTCCTGTCCCTGAGCGGCAGCTTTACCGAACTGGCAATGATTAGCGTGGTCAGCCGGTTCAGCCAGTACATCCCCACATGCCTGGCCGTCATCTTTCTGCGGAAAAACCATCCAGAGATGAAAGCAAATTTCAGGGTTCCTTTTGGAAACGTGATTCCTGCCGTGGCAGTCATTGCCAGCATCTGGCTTTTGATTAACACGGAATTACCAAAGCTTGTGGCCGGACTTGGCGCAATGGTTGTAGTGGCTCCGCTTTATTTTTACATGAAGAACCGCAAGAAGGCCAACGCAGCCAACGAGGAAGCAAATACAGCAAGCTGCAGCTTTTCCCAGTAAATAAATGGCTGTATGCTGACAGCTAATAAAAATGGTATCGGCATGAAGCAGACAGCGGAACCCCTTACTGCTTACACAGCAGCCTGCTTATGCCCGCTATGTCCCCGCATGTCTCCAGTTCTGCCAGAGCGCCGGCAGTCTCCTCCAGCCGCGGACCGGATAACACAGGTGCAGCCTCCACCTTAAAGCGCTCCACGAATTCCTCATGGGACATCATATTTCTTGGGTGGCCGGGATGGCAGTCCATTGACGCCTCATATACCTTACCGTCCTTTGTCCGGATTGTAAGCTTCTTCATGGGGAACTCGCCCTCCTGGAAACCCTTAAAGCAGAGATTCAGATAATGTGGCTCACTGCTGCCCCCATGGATGCGACCTGCCAGTTCCAGGATTTCCGGGTCCGTCAGCTTGCTCCGGTCAAACCAGCCTGGGCCGGGTTCCGGATTCAGCAGATATGCCGCCAGCATAAACGGCGCGCTGAACTGGGCCTGGGTTAGGGAGTTGAAGCCCTCCGGAGAATAGTACATGCGCCCTGCTGTAGGCGGGTCCAGTATAATCTCCTCAATGTCCTCCGGCTTAATATCATTCTTTACCGTAATGTCATGAGCCAGCTCAATGGGGGTCTGCAGCCACATATTGGCGGGCCAGTGTTTGATAAGGACTTCCTTGGTAAGCCACCTTGTCCCCAGTTCCTTTGTATACCATTCCCGCTTTGGCTCCGGAGTCATGTGGTAGTCAAAGGTGTATGTATCGTCGAAACAATCCATATAATTATCCACCCCTGCCTTGGCCACCATAGCGGCCAGCACACCGTCCTTGGCCCGGAATCCATGCTCAAAATGATACGCGTCCGACATGGTAATGTGGTGCAGGTTGCTCTGGACCGGACAGCACAGAACACCAAACCCCAGGGCCTGATTGACCTGCTGCGCAGTCAGGCCCATCAGCTTTGCAGCCGGTACCACTGCCGCAAATATCTGCCAGGAGGTAAGGCCCCATCCCTTCATAATATCCCAGTCCCTCGGAGGCTGGACCACCATAGCAATGCGCTGGTATACCTCATAGGCCGCCACCACCGCTGTGAGGAATTCCCTGCCTGACAGATGAAGACCCTCTGCCACCGCCCACGCCACCGGAATCACGCCTGCGGATGGGTGGCCTGTCCAGGAACAGTCCTCCCAGTCCATCACATCCGCCAGGGTACCGTTGGCAAAGGCAGCGCTGGTCATACTCACCCTGCCTCCGTCGCCCCACAGGGTAGCGTATGGTTCGCCCGCGCCGCAGGCCCTGGCTATGGCAACCGCCTTATGGCTCATGGGCAGCCCATGAGCTGACAGGGAGACTCCTATGGTCTGCATGGTCAGGTGTTTTGCCCGCTCCCTCACGTCTTCGGGAATATCATCATATGTTAAATTCGTAATAAACTCAGATAATGTCTGGGTATAGTTGGTTGTTATATCCTTTGCATTTACTCGAAACCCCATGTCAATCTCCTTACTGTTTATTTCTTATATGTATACCGGAGAACCGCCAGACGCAGCAATATCATGTCGTCAATCCGGCGGATGTCAAATCCGGTCAGTTCTTTTATCTGGTTAAACCGGTACTGCAGCGTATTACGGTGCAGAAACAGTGCCTGAGCGGTTTCCGCCACATTTCCGTTGTTCGCAAAATAGCAGTCCATGGTTTCTATGAGGCTGGTACTGCCTCCCGCCAGAAGCTTTTCTATTATCTGCTCCCACAGAGCGTCCGCTGTCCTGGCATCCATACTCATGGCAGCCCGTTCCAGAAGCATGTCCTCATAACGGAACACACCGCAGACTGCTGCCGAACGGCATCCGATAGTAAGCGCCAGGCCTGCCTGCTCATAAGAAATATGATACCGGGAAACTTGGGACACCTCGGCTCCCATGCCAATGAGCAAATCCAGTCCGCACTGGCGTTTTGCATATTCACTCAGGTTTGATACGGCCCTGCATATATTGTCCTTCCGGCGGGCCGGCATCCCGTTTCCATCCCCCACCGTGATGGCTGCAATCAGCCCGTTGTTCAGTTCGCAGACCATATCCTGTCTGTGATGGAACACATCACCGGTCAGGGACAGGAGCCTGCGCATGATTGTGGTCTGGACCAGAGGCTGCTCTATATCACCTTTGGAAAAACATGGCTTAACCACCACAACGGTTCTGGGAAGGCCCATATCGAATTTATAAAAACGGCTTCTGGTATCAATCCATTTTTCATCCTGATTCTGATTCAGCAGCAATGTGGTGATGAACGAGTTCTTTTCATGCACCAGAAGGGAGAGCTGTTCCTGGGTCTTGACCCGGTCCAGCAAAAGCTTCAGCATTGTCATCACCGTCTTCATGTAGGACTGCATTTCCTCCGGCGGCCCTACCAGACCTACCAGGCCAATGCATTTTCCATTATAGATAATGCGCTCCCCATATCCCAGCATTACACCGTCCGGCACTTCCCACTGGCCGTCCGGCCCCAGCTTCTCCATGGGCTCCCGGCCGCAGATTACCTCATAAGCCGAAGGCTGGAACAGATTCAGGCGCGACGGTATGCTTGTACCTATGATGAATCCGTTGGCATCTGTAATCGTCACCTTACAGGGAAATGCCTCCTCTAATGTTTCAATGATTGGCTGTGCAATCTCATGTGTCAGCAGCATATTCCACATCCTCCCTATAAGCAGTCCCCAAGATACAGTAATTCAGTCCTTACGCTTCACAAAAATACGAAATCAATTCTTCCTTTGACAGCCGGTCCAAGGAAAGATTTTCCAGC
This sequence comes from Clostridium sp. 1001283B150225_161107_B6, assembly GCF_015556325.1. Taxonomy (NCBI): domain Bacteria; kingdom Bacillati; phylum Bacillota; class Clostridia; order Eubacteriales; family Clostridiaceae; genus Clostridium; species Clostridium sp. 1001283B150225_161107_B6. The sequence continues at coordinate 306,983 of NZ_JADNMD010000003.1, forward strand.
GTCCTTCCCTGCCCGTAGTAATCCGTACCTGTGACAGCGGATAAAAGGCGAACCATACTCTCATACAGGGGGACATCTACTCCGATTCCCCTTGCAACGGAGATAAAAAAGCAGGTCAGCAGCGGCGCGTCTTCCGACACATAGCGATGCAGCAAATCTCCCGGTCCACCCATCTCACAAAAATAGTCGTAAAACGGGTCATGGTTCTGTATTCCCTCAAACATTCCCCTGACGGAAGGCGCGGGCTGGAACCCAAACACGTCGAACACAGACTTTTTCTCCTCCCAGAGCTGTTCCAGAAGATTAATGACCCCCGGGCTTATACCATCCCTGAACAGGTTAAACGAACCTTCGCTGTTTTCAATGGCAGCAATGTTGAGGATTGTACCGGCAATATGGCAAATCAGGTTTGGCCCGTTAAACGCCGCGTATAAGATGCTCTTCACCGGGCTGAAATCCCACACCTCTCCAAATGCTTCAGCCAGTCTGTCCGTATTCTCCGGCGGAAACGCCGCAATTGCCTTTGGACCCAGGGGAAGTCCTATGGTGGCTATCCGGTCCTCCGACAAACGGCAGGGGAAGAAATTGCCTCCCACCTCCCCCACCAGAATCCCCTTTTTTCCATACTGTTCAAACACACGATGGTAAATCATCGACCCGCAGTTTCCGGCGCTGAGAAGAACCGGTTTTTCCGGTGTCACAAAGGGCGCCAGCATCTGCGCCACTTCCTCATCCCTGTTGGATATGGTGCAGCAGATAATCAGCTCTGCACGCTCCAGCGCTTTAGCCACATTGGTGGTAATACATCTGGGCGTTCCCTCTCCCGTTACAGTACCTCTGATTTTGATTGTACCATAGCGCGCACTCTTTTCCAAGACATCTGTGTAGGCGGAGCTGTCCGTCAGGTATACCTCATGACCGTTCATGGACAGGACGGCCGCCAGCGCATGACCGGTGCTTCCGGCTCCCACAATGGTAATCTTTTTCATAATGTTTCCTTTCTGACTCTATGCAGCTTCATTCAATGGTTGTCAGCGCCTGATTGGCTGCCGCTTCCTCAGCAGGCGGCACATACCGGAATCCGTCCAGGGATTCCCTGAATTCCTTTTGGGCGCGCTCCACAGTCCCCGGGTCTGATAACAGGTCCGCAAGGGCTCCTGCCATCACCTTGGAGGCGAACACCATGGCGTTCATTCCAATCCCCGACCCGGATGCAGCACTTGCATACCAACTGTGGGGAGGGCATCCCAAGGGCCATGTAGCCACGTTGAACTGTGCAAAGGGAGCAATATAGCTGACATCTCCTGCATCGGTGGAGGCTGCCTTCACAGTCCCCTTATCCCTTATGGAATATACGCCCGGCTCCAGGTATGACCCCTTTGGTATCTGGCCGGGTTCCGTAAAAAGAGCTGCCCCCACTCTTTTTCTCTGTTCTTCCGTAAAATCCCTGCCCAGTTCACGGGCAAAGGCATAGTCTTCCTCCGTAAAACCAATGGCCCCCACTGCCTGCAGATTCTCATCCAGGACCTGGCTCAGCACCTCGTTGGGCATGACATCGTAACAGCCTGACTGGAAATCCGGTATTACCTTTGTCTCTGTCATCAGGGCTGCACCGGCAGCTATCTTATACAGGCGCCTGGTGATATCCTGCACTTCATTCCGCCTGGGAGCGCGCACAATATACCAGACCTCTGCATCCTCAGGCACCGTATTGGGCGACATGCCTCCGTTGGTAATGCAGTAGTGAAGTCTTGCCTTGTCATTTATGTGTTCCCTCAGATAATTGGCGCCCACATTCATAAGCTCCACTGCATCCAATGCGCTCCTCCCTGCTTCTGGTGCAGTGGCTGCGTGGGAGGATTTTCCCTTAAAACGGAACTTAATGGAATTGGTGGCTAAATAGGCTGAGCGCGCAACCACGTTCAGCTGGGACGGGTGCCAGCCCAGCGCCGCATCCAGGTCCTCAAACAGGCCCTGGCGCGCCATCTCCACCTTACCCACGGTAATCTCCTCTGCCGGGCAGGCATAGTAGCGCAGGGTCCCCTTTAATCCGTCCGTTTCCATTGCCTCCCTGACAGCAGCAGCAGACCCCAGCATGCTGGTGCATATCATGTTGTGGCCGCATCCATGGCCGTTTTCCGTGCATTCCCGTTTTTTCTTATCCGCCTGGACCTTCTGCGAAAGCCCGGGAAGGGCATCATACTCGCTCAGGATGCCGATTACCGGTCTGCCTTCACCGCACTCCGCAATAAATGCAGTGGGAAGTCCCGGCACTTCCTTTATCCGGAAACCGGCCTGCTCCAGATAGTCCTTCAGCAGGGCACTGGAACGCTCCTCATTGAGCGCTGTCTCTGCATATTCCCAGATTTGTCTGCATATGCCCTTCAGCTCTTCTGCCCTTTCATCAATACGGGAAAATAATTTCTCTTTATCCATGTTTCAAACCTCCGGTTATACAATCTGTACTTATCTTTTAAAAACTGATGGGAGAAGTAAGTCTCTTAAGCAGGGCCAGTGCGCTCCAGGCCGCCATCACAGGCCCCTGAACCGGATGGCCGTCACAGCCCTGCTGAAAATACAGTTCGGCCTTTCCAAAATCCCCCTTCATATGAATAGCAAACCCTGTATACTCATCCGGCGCCACCGGCTCAATGACCAGCTGGGTCTGTTTAAAATCCCCGCAGGCCAGTCCCACGGCTATACCAATATTCAGGTGTCCGGGAGACATCCGGTAGGCCTCCTCCACACTTGCCTGATAATGGTCCGGCAGCTCCGTAAGGCCGGCCGGGCATTTGGGACTGTCCGACGGCTGCTTGCGGCTGACCAGAACTGTCTCAGCCTGGCCGTACATGGCGGCGGCCGTCATAAAGTCAAATCCTCCCAATACCCCGGAGGCCAGATGTACCTTCGTGCCATGCTGCACTGCCGCCGCTGCTGCCTGCTGCCTGAATGCATGGTCATAAAATGCCCCCACAGACAGGCATATGAGCTCTGCACCTCCTGACAGCACGGCCAGAGCGCATGCCTTCACCGCATCCGCTGTGGCTGCCTCCACCACATAATCCGGGTTAAGGGCCATCAGCTCCTCTATACCGGTGCATGCCTTACACTGGAATTTACCGGCAGCCTTCTCCGCAGCCATACCATTGCCATCCATCACACCGGCAAGCTGGCATCCCTCAACCTTTCCGGAATACAAACCGTCCGCAATGATTTGTCCCAGCCGTCCGCAGCCAAGAACACATACTCTCCTCATAATTCATCCTTTCTGATTTTGCTGTCTTTCCTATGCTTCCTTCTGCTGCTTTTTTAAGAGCGTTGCAAATCCCAGGGCAATGGTTCCGAAAATTGATACAATCATTACAACCGGTGTCCTGGCCACCTTGGGCATGAAATTCAAAAGCCCCATGGAGTTGCCGAATGTCATGAATACAGCCAGGGGCACGCCGATGGCAGCCAGTTTGGGACTTTTGATGATATTGTTGGCCAGCAGGGAGCCAAACAGTGCAGGAAGCAGGTAATTGAGCAGTCCCTTGATTTCCTCCGGCAGCGAATTAATTACCTGGGTGCCGCAGACAACCGTGAGTGTCAGGAGCACCAGATTTACCACCACGGAAACCGCCACGCCTATGGTGGAGATACATACCCCCTCTTCCGACCCGTTCTTCACGCCTGCAGCCTCCTGTGCTACCAGTGATGCCGGCAGACGCATGTTTGACATACTGCCGCACAAGCAGCCCATATAAGTGCCGGCAGCTCCCAGAGATGGGTAATAGGAAATAGGCTCAGCAAACCATCCCACGCAAAGGGAGGAAACACGGATAACCAGCGCCACTCCCACTGCCCCCCAGAGAGGGTGGTGGCCCATAATGGACAGGACAATGCATGGGATGAACAGAAATACAGCTCCGATAATATTGGTCAGACGCCCCCATTTTACAACATAGGGCGTATAGTCAGTCTTAAAGAAATCTTGATGGCCCATAATATACCTCCATATTTTCAAATATCAGTTGACTCATTACAGATACAGGTAGGCTGCGGTACATACCACTCCTACCACCATGGAAATCGTCATTCCCCATTGGGGCATCCACTTATTCGGATGCTTTTTATTGTAGAGAGTAAAAAATGCCTGTACGGCTCCTGCTGAAAACAGAGCCAGCACTGCTCCTGAACTGCTGGATGCACTGATGCACTGGTTTGTGGCAAGATAGGAATATACACCAATGATGGAACCCGTGGTGATGATTCCCAGTTTTACGGCATTTCCCTTTGCCACAAAACGGTTCAGTTTATCCATCTTATCTGTGAACAATGCGCCTACCAGAATCCATCCCAGACATCCAATGGACATAACCCACAGACAGTTGCAAAAAATGTTCATATTCATTCCCTCGCCGCCCAGGGTGGCACCGGCACTGGTAGCCGCCACCTGTGCGCTGACCAGCTCATAGCTTACATTTCCAACAAATGAAAGGCGCATCCATGCCACCGGCCCTCCCATTGCCACAATCAGGGCAACACAGCCAATGGCCGATACCACTGCCGGTCCAAGGCTGGCCACCGCCGACGCGGCTGTGGCCCGTTTAAACTGCTGGCTGGTAATGCCAAGCTTCTTTCCTGTAGATATGGACTTCTTTGTGAAAATCACTGCCTGAAATACTGTTAAAAGTACTGCCGGAAGAACCGCCACCCACATAATCCAGCTGTTCGCAAGCTCTAAATACTCCATAAAACCAATACCTCCTACTCGTTTGTACATTTACCTGCATGTTCTTTTTTAACATACCCCTGGTTCCGCCGGCCGTGTCGGAACCGTTCATGTTGCATTTATTATAGCCCTGCATCAGGCTGCAAACAATGTCCGGCCGACCAAAAAGGATTTTAAGGTTAAACTAATAATCTGTTCCAATGAACAAATACCTTATTTGTCCCCCCTGCCCCTTTCGTTGTTTAGAACAGTTTTTCGTCACTTGTTTTGCTATGATTTTAGTCATACGACCATAGCTTTTCACTTTTATATACGGTAGAATAACGTTATGCCAATCAAATACATGAATGAGGTGAAGTATATGGGAATGTTCTACGAATGCCCGATGGGTAAGAATACGCCGGAGGATGTGACAGATAAGTTCAATCTCCGGGAACTGGTGGAATTTGAGCGCTATTGCCGTGATTATATGCTGTGGGACCAGCTGCGCACCTGTTATCACGATGACGCCCGCATTGTCGTTTCCTGGATGGAAGGAACCATAGATGAATTCATCGAAGGTTCCAGACATCTGGTCACCACAAAGGCCCCTGCAAAGCATAAGATTTTTGATACCCTGGTATGGAAACATGGCAGCCGCGCCATTGTGGAATGCATCACCGCCATCCAAATCCGCTGCGAGCTGGACCATGACCTGGTGGACCTGTCCACCCATACGCGTCTCCACTACCGGGCAGAGAAACGCAACGGGATATGGAAACTTCTCACCATGGACGCCATCTATGAGAAGGATACTATGAAATCCGCCTTTACACATGGTTCCTTCTGCGCCAGCCGGGAGGAATTGTCCCAGTACCGTCCCACCTATGCCAATATGATGCTCCGTCAGGTCAAATACGGCGGACATCCCAACGGGGACCTGGCCGGGGAAGACCGGCCGGAAACCATTGCCCGGTTATATGAAGCCAGCAGCAGATGGCTGGGGGTATAAACCCGCAGGAACGCCTTTCCGGATGTTTCCTCTCCAGGTATTTCTTTTCCGTGCATAAAAAAACGGCAGATACAGGTCTGGTCCTGCATCTGCCATTTCTATATATTTTTTAGTACGCCTTGCCCCAATAAACCATTTTCTTCGCCGGTTTCCCGCAGCAGACACATGTGTCGGACAGCTTCTCCTGCTCAAAGGGGATGCATCTGGATGTGGCGCCGGCCACTTCCTTGATTTTTTCCTCGCACTCCAGGCAGCCGCACCACATGGCTTTTACAAAGCCGGGCTTATTGTTGACGGTATCCACAAATTCATCCCATCCGGCTGCTGTATAGGTGTGGGCATCCCTGTGCTTTCTTGCCTTCTCCAGCATGGAGTCATGGATGGTATCCAGCATTTCGCCTGCTCTTGACTCCAGCTCATCCAGGCATACAAAGCTCTTCTCATGGTTATCCCTGCGCACCAGCACGGCCTGGTTCTTCTCTATATCCTTTGGTCCTATCTCCACGCGGAGGGGTACGCCGCGCATCTCACAGTCAGCAAACTTCCAGCCCGGACTCTTGTCCGTATCATCCACCTTTACGGCAAATCCTGCCTTGGTAAGACGCTCCTTCAGCTGGTATGCCTTATCCAGCACGCCCTCCTTCTGCTGCTGCACCGGAACAACCATAATCTGGACCGGAGCGATTCTCGGAGGAAGCACCAGGCCGTTGTCATCGCCGTGCACCATGATGATGGCGCCGATGATACGGGTGCTCACGCCCCAGGAAGTCTGGTGTACATACTTTAATGTATTGTCCTTGTCCGTAAACTGGATGTCAAATGCCTTTGCAAACCCGTCTCCGAAGTTATGGCTGGTACCTGACTGCAGGGCCTTTCCGTCGTGCATCAGGGATTCGATGGTGTAGGTTGCCTCTGCTCCGGCAAACTTTTCCTTATCCGTCTTCTGGCCCTTGATAACAGGAATGGCCAGCACTTCCTCGCAGAAGTCAGCGTACAGGTTCAGCATCTGGATTGTCCTGGCCTCAGCTTCCTCAGCTGATGCATGGGCTGTATGACCTTCCTGCCACAGGAATTCCCTGGAGCGGAGGAAGGGACGCGTGGTCTTCTCCCAGCGCACAACCGAACACCACTGGTTATAGACCCTGGGAAGGTCGCGGTAGGAGTGGATGTCCTTTGCATAAAAATCGCAGAACAGTGTCTCAGAAGTAGGCCGGACGCACATGCGCTCCTGCAGTTCCTCCAGTCCTCCATGGGTTACCCACGCCACCTCAGGGGCAAATCCCTCCACATGGTCCTTTTCCTTCTCCAACAGGCTCTCGGGTATGAAGATAGGCATGTAGACATTCTGCACCCCTGTCTCCTTAAACCTTCTGTCCATCTCCTTCTGGATGTTCTCCCAGATTGCGTAGCCGGCCGGCTTAATCACCATGCATCCCTTGACGCTGGCATAATCGCACAGCTCCGCCTTCTTTACCACATCCGTATACCACTGGGCGAAATCCTCATCCATGGATGTGATGGCCTCTACCATTTTCTTGTTGTCTGCCATGATTCTTCTCCTTTTCGTTATTTACATTGACCCTTGCATATCTAACATTATGAAACTAAAAAAGCCACCCTGTCCCCTGCGCTCTATGCACAAGGGACCGAATGACTCGGCGGTACCACCCTCATTAACCTCAGGGCCCTGTCCGCCCTCATGGTTCTCTCATAATCCGTTAACGCCGGACATACGCTGCATTCATCATGCAGGACTCCAGGGTGGGTTCAGCATCTGCCAACCGTAAGGACCTCTCACCTTCGGTCCTCTCTCTGTGACGTGCAATCACGCTTACTGTTCCCTTTCCATGTCATTTCTATGAATTGGTCATCTCTTTATGTAAGAATGATTTTACGTCAGTTTTGGGACTTTGTCAACCACAGAATCGCCATATGACGCTTCTGTGGCAGACAAATCATTCCTTGTATCCCCCTATGTCTCCATCTCTTCCTCTTTCGTCCATGCCTCCACCATATCCTCAATCAGCAGCAGCCCCAAAGGCCCCAGTATGAACCCAAAAAATCCAAACAGTTCCAGCCCCACATACACGGACGCCAATGTCTCAAGAGGAGACAGACCCACCTGGCCGCCCATCATACGCACCTCCAGAATCTGACGCACGAAGTAGCACACCAGGTAAAGGGCCGTGAGAATCAGTGCCTGTTTCCAGTCCCCCACGGCCAGCTTAAGGACCGCCCAGGGTATAAGCACCGTACCGGTCCCAAAGATGGGAAGGGCATCCAGTATGCCGATTCCGATGCCTGCCATGATATAATAGGGATTCCGCAGCAGGAACATTCCCCCGATGCACAGTCCCGTTGTTATGAACAGAATAATTCCCTGGCTCCTGAACCAGGCTTTCCCTGTCTGTACCAGGCGGCTTCCAATCATATTGAATTCCTTGCGGAAGGCGGACTGGTCCCGGCGGTCCCGCAGGTCCTCCATTTCCTGAAGGCTTAATATGGCTGCCAGGAACACCACAAGGCTTACAATGGCTCCTTTTGCCAGGCAGCTGATTACAGACATGGAGTTGGCCATGAGAAAGGGCATGGCGGCTGTTTTGCATGTATCTACCATATGATAGAGCATGTCCCCTGCCATGTCCGCCACACAGCCGGCCCTCAGCCCCATGGCATGTTCCATCCTGTGGCAGTTTCCTGTGAGCCACACATCAAACTGTTCCAGCCACACAGGCAGCTGTACCATAAGCAGCTTGCCCTCTGCGCACAGCTTCAGGGCGCCTCTGTAAAGCACTGCTCCCAGGACGGACAGCACTGCCAGAAATTCCACGCCGCCGATGACGCCGATGGGCATATGATGCCGTTTTCCCCTTACCGTTATTTTCATGCGGTAGGACAGAAACCTGGCCGAAGGCCGCAGCAGCAGGGCCAGGATATAACCCACGAAAAAAGGAGCCACGAGGGGCAGCAGGTATTTAAATCCTGCATACACCGCTCCCGTGGTTCCTGTTATAATTAGTAATTTCTTCAGTTTCTTACCGGGTTTTTCCATGGACTCACCTGTTTCTGATTCGTACTTCCTTTGTACCCTCATAGTATGAGCCGATGGCCTGAAATTATTCTGTTTCCTGTGTGCAAGAACTGCCGGTAAATTATTCCTTTGTTACCAGGCTGTCCACTGTATCCTGTGTCACCAGCTGGTTGTCCAGGATTACATAAGGCTCGACCTGCTTGCCTTCCAGATAATCATAGGCAGTGTTCAGGATGGCTTTGCCCAGGAAGAACGGCGGCTCTGCGATGGTAGCGTCAACCTTGCCGGCCTTCATTGCATCCAGGGTATCATCGATGGCGTCACAGCCGATTTTTACGATTTCATCGGTTCTTCCGGCTGCTTCCATTGCCTCCAGCGCTCCTAACAGCATTTCGTCATTTGCAGCGTAAAGTCCGTCGATTTCCGGATTAGCCTGAAGAATATTCTCCATAACGCTCATGCCCTTGGCCCTGTCAAAATCAGCTACCTGGCAGGCTACGATTTCCATATCAGGATTGTCCTTCATGACTTCGTTAAAGCCCTGGGAACGGTTCTGCGCAACATTGGTTCCCATAATGCCCTGAATCTCAACAATTTTGCCCTTTCCGCCTAATGTGTCAACCAGGTACTGTCCAGCCATACGGCCCGACTTGATAGCGTCATAGCCAATATGTGAAATGACCTCGCCGCCATTGGCCTCGCGGTCCATGGTGAATACCGGAATCCCCGCCTCATTGCATGCCTCGATGGAGGACACGATGGCGTCGGAATCACAGGTATCGATGATGATGGCGTCCGGTTTTTTTGTAATCAGGTTTTCCACGTCCTTCATCTGGATGGTGGGGTCGTCCTGCGCATCGGTAATGTAGAGCTCAATTCCATGCTCGTCCGCAGCCTTCTGGACTCCGTCCTTTACATCCACGAAGAATGGGTTGGTCTGCGTGTTCATGGCAAGGCCAATCACATATTTCTTTCCGCTTCCCTCTTCTGAGCCGGTTTTCTCCGCCTCGGAAGCAGGCTCCTTGGCCTCATCCTTTGCCTCGTCCTTTGCTGCCTCAGTCGCTGCGGCTGCGGCCGCTGCGGTGGTGTCCCCTGAACCCGAGCTGCATCCAGCCATCAGTGAGCACGCCATTGCCATTGCCAGTACAGTTGCCCCAATTTGTTTCCTCATAATACATTCTCCTTTTCTTTTATGAAATTTGCATAACAGCCCGCCGCACCATGGGCGGTATGGCAGGCCATAGGTACCATATTCTCTGCGCCCGGTTCCGGGCATGTTCTATTCTGCCTTGGCAGACAAATCCTTCACCTTCTTGTCCACCAGGACTGCAATCAGTATGACAGCGCCCTTCACAATGTTGGTGGCATGGGGATTTACGTTCATAAGTGTCAGGATATTATCAATAATACCCATAATCATGGCGCCCACCACGGTGGGGAGCACAAAGCCCACGCCGCCGCTTAAGGATGTGCCGCCCAGGATAACGGCCGCAATGGCGTCCATCTCAATGCCGGTGCCGCTGGTGGACTGGGCAGAACCCAGTCTGGCCGTCAAAATCACGCCTGCGATTCCGCACATAAGCCCATTGAGCGTATAAGCCATCCACTCCGTGAAGCGGACGGAAATACCGGACAGGCGCGCGGCCTCCCGATTGCCCCCAAAGGCATAGATGCTGCGGCCGTAGCTGGTCTGTGTCAGCACATAGTGGGCAATGAGGAAGAGGATGATAAGGATGATGACAGGTACCGGCACCCCGGCAACTGTACCCTTGCCAAAAAATTTGTAGGCATCCACCTTAATGGGAATGGGGGAGCCTTTTGTATAAACGAGGATGCATCCGCGCAGGAGGGTCATCATGCCCAGGGTGGAGATAAAGGGAGGAATCTCACACACTGCCACAAAAAAACCATTTACAGCGCCGCATCCTATGCCTACAGCCAGAGCCACCACAATGGCCGCGCCCGCATTGCCCGTGGATTCCAGGATGCCGGAGGCCAGAACGCCTGCCAGGCCCAGGATGGAGCCCACGGAAAGGTCGATTCCTCCGGTGAGGATGACAAAGGTCATGCCGCATCCCACAATACCGGCCACTGTAATCTGCTTAAACACGTTAAACAGGTTGGCCACGCTTAAAAAGCTGGGGGACAATATGGTTGCAAATACGCAGATTACCAGTAAAATCAGTACGGAACGGTAAATATTGAGCTGGCCGATACATTTTTTCTTATTTATATTATTCATTTTCGCTGACACCTCCGGATGCATGGGCTAAAATAATTTCCTGATTCATTTCTGACTTGGGTATTTCCAGGACCGTACGGCCTTCCCTCATGATGACCACCCGGTCGCTCATTCCAATGACCTCGGGCAGGTCCGTGGAAATCAGTATAATGCTTTTTCCGGCCCTGGTCAGCTCATCCATGATTTGATAGATTTCCGCCTTGGCCCCCACATCCACGCCGCGGGTGGGCTCGTCCAGAATCAGAATGGACGGGTTGGCCTCCAGCACCTTGGCAAATACCACCTTCTGCTGGTTGCCGCCGCTGAGTTTACCTGCCAGCTGCTGCAGGCTGCTGATTTTAATGTTGAGCCTCCTGACCTGCGCGTCAATCTGTTTTGTCTCCAGCTTCTTATCCAGATGAATGAAATGGGTTATCTTGTCCAGGGATGACAGGGAAACATTCTCCCTGATATTGCGTATGAGCACCAGCCCTTCCTGCTTCCTGTCATCGGACACAAATCCGATTCCTGCCTTCAACGCTTTCTTTGGGCTGGAGCAGTCCTTCTTTTCCCCGTTTATGTAAATCTCTCCGGACTCCATGGGAAGCGCCCCGTACACGATTTTAGACAGCTCTATGGTGCCTGAGCCCAGAAGTCCGGCCACTCCCAGTATTTCGCCCCTGCGGAGGCTGAGGTTCACGTTGCGGACGCCTTTGCCGCAGATATCCTTAAGCTCCAGCACAGTTTCATCCTGCCTGTAATCCCTCTCAGGGTACAGGTTGGTAACACTGCGGCCCACCATCATGGAAACCACCTCGTCATAGTTGGTGTCCTTTATATCCTTGGTCGCTATGTATTTTCCATCCCTGAACACGGTCAGGCGGTCTGAAATCTCGAAAATCTCATCCATTCGGTGGGAGATATACAGAATGGAAATCCCCTTCTCCTTAAGCTCCGCTATGATTTTAAACAGGATACGGATTTCCTCATCTGTCAGGGCAGCCGTGGGCTCGTCCATGATGATGACCTTGGCGCCTATGGTCAGGCACTTTGCGATTTCCGTCATCTGGGATTCAGCCACAGACAGGTTGCGCACCTTGGTGCGGCAGTCAAACTTAAGACCCAGACGGTCCAGCTCCTCCTGGGCGTCCTTGTACAGCTTCTTCCAGTCCACTGCGCCGTAGGAAGTTTTCGGAAGCCTTCCCAAATACATATTCTCCGCCACGGACAGGTCCCGCACCATGTTGAATTCCTGGTATATCATGGCGATTCCCTTGCGCTCCGCATCCTTGGTGGAGTGGAACACCACTTCCTCCCCATTGACATACATGTGTCCGGAAGTATATCCCTGAGCTCCTGCTATGATTTTCATCAGGGTGGATTTGCCTGCGCCGTTCTCACCGCACAGGGCGTGCACCTCGCCCCTCCTCACATCCAGATGGACTCCGTCCAGGGCTTTTACACCCGGAAATGTCTTCACAATTGAATCCATCTGCAATACTAATTTTTCTTCCATGTTACCCCTCCCTTGCTGCTAAGAGTTCCTGAGAGCACCCCTTTTACCAGGGCTGTATCAGTAAGCGCATCCAGCCACTAATATCACGTTGGTGTATCCGGTAAATTCACCGGTAAGGACAATGGCCTTGGCATCCCTGCTGCGCTCCTTAAGCTCTGTGTGGGGAATGTATTCCACCGGAAGGCCCTGGGGCAGAAGGGCCAGCGCCTTCTTGTGGAAGTCCGGAGTCACAGTCAGAGCCTCATCCGCGAACACGGCTCCCTCCACCACGATATATTTAAGTATTTCTTCAAGTACATCCAGGTAAGCCGGGTCACCGGGCCTCCAGCCCAGGTCCACGCGCTCCACTCCCCTGGGAATGGGCAGCCCTGCGTCTCCGATAATAATGGTATCCTTGTGTCTCAGTTCCGCCAGCACCCTGGCCAGCTGCGGATGTAATATTCCTGTCTTTAACATGTTCGTTTCCCCTTCTCCTGTTACTGATGTCAATGGTTTGCTGCCATAAATGCGTCAATCTCTTCCCTGACCGGCATGGAGGGCGTGGTGCCGATTTTCTGTACGGACAGCGCCGCCAGGGCATTGGCAAAATCAGCTGCCTCCCACAAATCCTTTCCCTCTGACAGCGCTGCCAGAAGGCCGCCGTTAAATGCATCCCCGGCGCCGGTGGTATCCACTGCGTCCACCTTATAGGCAGGTATGATTCCCTTCTTTTCTCCCGTGTTTATGTATACGCCGCGATGCCCCAGTGTAATCAGCACGTTCTTTACGCCCTTGGAAAAGAACCAGTCCGCCGCCTTATCCGCTGCTTCCTCGCTGTCCACCTTGATTCCTGTGAGAATCTCCGCCTCCACCTCGTTGGGCGTAATCAGGTCAATCTTGCCCAAAAGCTCATCACTGACAGGCTGCACAGGAGCTGTATTTAAAATGACCTTGACGCCCTTCCTGTATGCCATGTCCACAATGCGTTCCACAGAGGATACGTTAGTCTCCAGCTGTGTCAGCAGATATTCGGACTGTCCCACCAAATCCTCCAGGGAATCCACTTCCTGGTCCGTAATGGTATTGCAGGCCCCCAGTATGACCACGATTTCGTTCTGGCTGCTGTTTTCATCCACCATAATCAGGGCGCATCCTGTCTCCGTTGTCTTGGAATACAGTACTCTTCCCGAATCCATGTGAAGCTCATGCATGGTATTAAGGGCAATGTCTGCAAATGCATCCTGACCCAGCTTTGTCACCATGGTCACATCCGCTCCTGCCTTATGGGCCGCCACTCCCTGGTTGAATCCCTTTCCGCCGGGACCCATCTTAAACACGGTTCCCTTCACCGTCTCTCCTGCTGCCGGCAGGTGCGGCGTCCTGCCCATCAAATCCACCACAAAGCTGCCGAATACCGTTACTTTCTTTCCCAAATGTTCCATATATGATTTCTCTCCTTAATCCATCCTGGCTGTGTGCCCGCTATATCAGCACAATCCCGTTGCCTGCTCCGATTCTGTCTGCCCCGGCCTCAATCATGGCCGCAGCATCCTCCGGCGTACGGATACCGCCGCTGGCCTTTACCCTGGCACTTTCTCCAACCGTCCTGCGCATCAGCGCCACATCAGCTGCCGTTGCCCCGCCTGTACTGAATCCGGTGGAGGTTTTCACGAAATCAGCCCCTGCCTTCACTGCCAGCCGGCAGGCTCTTACCTTCTCCTCATCCGTCAGAAGACAGGTTTCTATGATGACCTTTACCACTGCGCCTGCAGAAGCCTTTACCACTGCCCGGATATCCTCCTCCACAAAGGAATCGTCCCCGTCCTTAAGGGCGCCTATGTTGATAACCATATCCACCTCGTCCGCCCCTGCCTTTACAGCCTCTGAGGCTTCAAAGGCCTTTGCTGTGGTAAGCATGGCTCCCAGGGGGAACCCTACCACACAGCAGGTCTTTACCCCGCTTCCCTTTAACTGCTCCGCCACCAGGGGCACAAAGCAGGTATTGACACAGACAGAGGCAAATTTATGTTCCCTTGCCTCGCTGCAGTATCGAATGATGGTATCCTTACCGGCATCTGCCTTCAGCATCGTGTGGTCAATCATGTGTGCAATTCCCATTTTCATTCTCCTTTTCCATTTGAAGCTTATATAGGTTAAAATTGTAATATATATTTTCTGTAACCGGTTACATATCTCAGTAAAAAAATAGAATGGCTTTTGTTCTGTGTGTAACCGGTTACAGATTTGTGCAGAAAACAATCTGACCTAATCGTCAGGTTGTTTTCTTTTGCTCCGACCCTCTCAGGATTACCTGATAAGGAATGGTAATCCGCTTTCCTCGCTGGCGGTTCTTCCCGGAATCCTCAAAGCACTCCTGAAGAAGCCTCATGGCTTCCCGCCCCTGTTCCCTGGCATCCCTGTCCACCACGGATATCCTGTAGTCAATCATCCGCAGGGCATCAATGTCATCAAATCCCATCAGGGAAATATCCCTTCCTATCTTCACCTTGTGTTCCGTCAGATACTTAAGACACCCAAGGGTGGAAAGGTTGTTGGATGTAAAGATGGCTGTGGGCGGTTCCTTCAGTCCCAGAAGCCGTCCGGTGCACTCATATGCCTTGGCAATCTTAAAATCGCCGCAGGCAACATACGCCTCAGGCACAGCCAGCCCGCTGTCCTCCATGGCCTGCATATAGCCCTGGCACCGGTCCTTGCCAGGCTTGGAAGTCTCGGGTCCGGTTATGATGGCAATCCGTTCATGGCCTGCCTTTATTAATTCCATTACCCCGTCATAGGAACCCCTCTGGTTGTCCACAAAAACGCCGTCAAACTGGGCTCCCTTCACATCACGGTCCACCAGCACCACCGGTATGCCGGATTCCTCCAGCCGGAGCAGATTATCCCTGGTAACCGTGTCCGTCTCTGAAATCGGCGTAATGATTACGCCCTTCAGTCTCTGGCTTTCCACGATTTTTAAAAAGTCATGTTCCTTGTCCAATGTCTCATTGGTTCCCAGAAAAACAATATTATAATGATATGTCTCGGCCACCTCGCTGATTCCGCTTATGACCTTGGAGAAAAACTCATTTTCAATATCCGGGATAATGGTTCCCACACTTAAGCTGTCCTGGATACTCAGGCTTCTGGCAATGGCGCTGGGCACATAGTTGTACTCCTCCACTGCCTTAAGCACCTTCTGCCTGGTTTCCTCCTTCACATATCCCGAATTATTGAGGACCCTGGAAATCGTAGCGGAAGAGACACCTGCCCGGCGTGCAATCTCTTTAATGTTCATGGCCCTTTCCCTCTCTTTTTCCTGTAACCGTGCCAGAATAATCTGTAACCGGTTACATATATAATACTACCACAAAGATAAGCAGATGTAAATAGTTTTTATCATTTTTACACAAAAAACAAGCGGTATAAATCCGGAAGATACGCAAAAAGGGTTCCCTTTCCTTATTATAATATCTGAGAAAAGGAACCCTTCTATCATTATGATTCTATCCTGTCTCTGTCAGCACATTTCTATTCCTCGCGTATCATGCTGGACTCCCCTTCTCCGGGCGTCTCTTCCAGCATGGTAAGCACTTCTTCCGCCAGTTTTTTACGGTATTTTACCTCCTGCTCCTTTGGCAGGGACGGATTGCCAAACACATGGAGTACGCTGTTGCCGCGGAATATCCGGTGGGAACCAATGCCTTCCGCAATCTTAGTCAAATTGGTAACCTGCACAATAGGTATTCCAGCCCTTTCGATTTCTTTTGTCATCACTGCACCGCAGCGAGAGCTGGTCCCTCAGGTGCTGGTAAGTATGACCGCATCAATATTCTGGTCCTTCAGGCTCTTTGCAATCTCCTCACCAAACTTTTTCCCCATCTCCATGGGAGTCATGACACCGGCCGTGGTATAATAGGTGTCCAGAAGGCTTCCTATCTTTCCTTCCTTCTCAAGGGCACGCATTGCGTCCACAGGTACCAGGCGGTTGGGGTCGTCCAATACAAACGCATTGTTATATCCCTGGTGGCTGACCTCATAATCAGATGCATCCAGGTGGTCTGTATCCCCGAAATTATAAGATTTAAAATACTTGGAGTTGGTGGGAACCATATGGTCCGGATTCCCCTTGGGAACCAGGCCTCCGTCCGTAACCAACGCAATTCTTGCTTCACTCAGCGGCTTTTCCAGAACCGGAACCGGAATCTCTTCATGGTTCGGCATGACCACCTCGGTTCTGAAATTCTGATGGAAATATTTGTTGAGAAGCATGTTTATGCCCCTGGTACTTGCAGGTGTGCCATAATCAATATCTACGGCAGGACCAGAACCAAAGTATCCTTCTGTCTTTCCATCACTGATAAAACCGCCCTCCGCCAAACGAGATGCAAAACCAGCCAGTCGTTCCAGTGCCTCCTTCATCTTAGCCGCATTGTTTTCAGTCTGCAGGATATAGGCCCTGTCCTTGTAGAGGTCTGTGCCCGGATTTTCCGTATATAGGCCGGTGACTGCAGGTATTTTAAGCCGTTCAGTAACAACTGCCGTAGTGGCTCCGCAGGCCAGACCGTACCGCCCTGCGTTGAATCCGGGGCCGGCTATGTACATCTGGGCATTGTATTTTTCCACAATGTCAGCAACCTCATTTGACACGTTCTCAATATTCTCAGCAATAAAATTGTCACCGCAAATAATAGTTGCAACTATTTTATAGCTGTCTCCCAATGCTGACTGCAGATACAGCCCGGGGCCAACGGGTTCTTCTTTTACCACGATTCCCATGCTGGCGGTGTCTTCCCCGCCATATCCGCCATAAAACTGGTTGATATAGTGAACCACACGAATCTTATCAGACATTTCTTCTCCCTCCTGTTTACATAGTGTCCGGGACATCCGGCAAATCGCTGTCTGTTGTCACATAACAATCACCCAGCTGAGACCAGATTCCCTGATAAGCGAAGTTTGTTGTGTGTGTAAATGGTCCCTCAACATTATATCCCATCAGACTCGGAACACCTGCATCTTTACCAATCACACGGTCCACCTTGGGATGCTGCAGGTCGTAATTCCTTCCGCTGTTTATAACTGCGTCAATCTTAGGGTCAGAGATAACCAGCATATCGCCGGGAACATCATTGGAAACAGCAGACAGATTCATGACGCAAGGCATCCCCATTTTCTGGCACCAGTTAAAGGCCAGGGCCGAATCCAGCTGGCAATGTCCCATGCCGGACTTATTGACAAGAACGCAGTCTGCTTTCAATGTCTCTTTGCACAAGGTGGCCGCCATCATTCCCATGGCATCCTTGCCGTCAATCTTCATCACATTATTGGCAAATACAAGGCCTACGAATTCCAGGTCCTTTCCATGCCTTCTCAGCAGCTCCTTGATGTATGTCTCATTCTGCAGATAGTAATTAGGCTCCCAGTATCTCCATACCATGGCTCCGTCCAGTATCTCAGTGGGCTGGAGAATGACTGGCAAAAAGTTCAGTGCGCTCTGCCCATATACCAGGAAGTTCCATGTATCATGGGAAGCCATATGGGTAACAAGATACGCCACCTTGGGGAGAGGCTTTCCATCAGGCCCCGGTCCTACGGGTCCCAATTCAAAGGTTTCTGTCTCATCCGGTGTAAGGCCGATTCCCAGCTTTGCCAGATATACATTGATTGTCAGGGACGCATATTTTAATGCCTCTGCATAGCTTGCATCGCTTACGCCCTCTGCCGGCGTTGCATCCAGAATCACATGATAATGCTTTGAAAAGTGGGTATATTTGGCGCATGGACCGCCCATATCCATATAATATTTAATATTACACTTTGCATAGTAGATGTCTGATACCACCACGCCCTTAAGAGCAACCGTCCGTCCCTCCCCCATAGGAGCAAGCTTTCCCCAGATACCCGGATAGGAGGTCTCCGGCGCATCCGCCTTGCAGCGGGGCTGCATGATATCATGTATGGCCAGAATGCGGCAGCTCTCCCCAGGCACTGCTATCTTGATATCCAGGTTCCCGAACATCTCACTCTTTACCGTGTCAATCAATTCCTCTTTGTTAATTGTCAGTATCCCATTCTCTAAAACTGTTTTGTCCCCGAACTGAACTTTCTTTACCCTTACATAGTCAATCTGCAATTTTTTGCTCAATTTAAGCACTCCTTTCCTATGTCAAACATGTAATATATTATCATGCATTCTCAGCACTTTTCTTGCCAGGCAGCGTAAATACCAGGACAATTCCAAGCAGCGCAACTACTCCGGCACCGATGAATGCAGTAGAGATACCTACCACCTTTGCAAGCAGGGATGCACCTACGGAGCCCACGCCAAAGCCAATCATGGTGAAAGAGAGGATAACACCCACATTCTTTGTTCCAAACCGGTCTGCTGCAATCGGTGAGAAACAGGCCTGGCAGCCGCCATAAGACAAGCTGAGGAGCCAGAAGCAGAACATATAAAGATTTCCCGTTGCAACTGTCAATAATGCAACCCCTCCAGCTGTAATGAAAAAGGAAATGGCAAATGCTGCCTTACGTCCTATCTTATCACTTAAGGTAGGAATGACGAAGCGTCCGCCAACCTGGCACAATGAGGCAATGCTGACGCCCAGGGTTGCCATGGCTGATGTAAGTCCCTTATCCGCTCCATATGTAACAAAAATCGCACTAAGCAGCAGATAAGCTGGTACCGCACAGAAATATAATCCGGTTATTGTATACAATTCCTTTACATGCAGCGCCTCTTTTAATGTATACTGCTTTTTAGAGCTGACATTGGCTCCGGCAGATACATAATCCTCCATAAATCCGGCCGGAGGTGCCTTCATTGTAATGGTCCCGAATATTCCAACTGCAATGTATACTCCTGAGACTATCATGAACGATTTCATATAACCATAATTTGTAAGCCAGGAGCTTACTATGGGTGAAAATACCGTTGCACTGATTCCCAAAGTGGCAAGCGTGAGCCCGGATGCCAGTCCCTTTTTGTCCGGAAACCACTTTGGCATCAGTGCAACGATAACATTATATACAATGCCGTCTCCGATTCCAAAAAGGCCTCCAAATGTCAAAAACATGCACCAGAACATGTCCGGCGGCAAAACTGCTGAGGCGAACCACCCTAAAAACATAAGCCCATACCCAATAATCAGCACTGTCTTCAAGGACATCTTTCTCTGCATGACGCCTCCGAAAAAGTTTCCCACACAGAACACGGCAATAAAAATCGTGTATGGAAGGCTTGCACTCGCACTTGCCACGGAAAAGTGGTCCATGATATAGGGCTGAAATAAGCTATATGTATAACATATGCCCATAATCAACATGCAAATCATACCGTACACCAGTATCGCCCACCTGTTTGTTTCCTGTTTACCATTCATTCCTCGGTACCCCCATTTCTTTTTCTTTCAGTGTAGTATGGATAACCGCCATAATCAATTTACAGACTTGCTACAGTGCGCAAAAATATTACATTATTCACAAAGTGTAATACACTTATTCCGTCAAAGGCATACAATAGTCACATACAGGCCATATGGTAGGACTGCATTAAAAATCCGGCAGAAAACCTCCAAAACGGTGGTTTTCTGCCGGAATATCACGGGTATAACACAGCTGCGCCATCCTCTTACTGGCTTGTCAATGATTCTGCATCATACTTTTCTCAGTCATTTTATTATAGGACATCTCAATCTTTCGTATACTGGCAAGATGGTCGAAATACCGCCCATAATCGTTATTCATGCCATCCCTGACCCAGTCAAAAACAATGCCTACATATGAATAAGCCTCCATACGCGCCATCAGGTTCAGTTCATCAATTGACAGCCTGATTCCTGCCTCTGAATA
The DNA here is from genome assembly GCF_015556325.1 of Clostridium sp. 1001283B150225_161107_B6. Taxonomy (NCBI): domain Bacteria; kingdom Bacillati; phylum Bacillota; class Clostridia; order Eubacteriales; family Clostridiaceae; genus Clostridium; species Clostridium sp. 1001283B150225_161107_B6. Next base: position 327,286 of record NZ_JADNMD010000003.1, read on the forward strand.
TTGAACACTGAGGTTCATGCGAATCAACTCATAATAAAAATTCTGCAAATAATCCCTCAGGGAATTCTGGCCCACATATTGGAAACAGCTCAGGTAAAAACTCCGGTTTTTATGCAGATACCTGCACAGATTTATAAAACTGTCCTGACACTTGCTGGGGTCATTGAAGGAGTTGACTTCTGCCAATGTTTCTGTATAAAAAATCCAGTTTATCAATTCATATTTATCTTTAAAATGATAATAAAAAGTATTTCGGCTGATATTACAATACTGAACTATATCCTTTACGGAAATCTTGGCTAATGACTTTTTTTTAAGCAGATGTTTGATTGCATCCGCAAATGCCTTTTTAGTTATATCGCTGCTGGACGTTGAACATCTCCTCCTTTGCATTCATTAACTTCAACTTGGTACACACATAGATAAAACAACTGGATAGTTACAAATATATCAATAATATCTATCTATTATATGTCCATTAGCAGCTATTGTCAAATTATAATATTCCTCCTGTCCCCCCGTGTACAACGTGCACAAAATGCATCTTGACATATATTATCGAAATCTATATGATGTAAGAAAGACCGTATTATCATGTTCTACAGAAACAGGTTATAGAAAGCTGGTGATTATGTTTGGATAACAACTCCAAAAACCCATCAATCAAAAATGTTGACTATGCAACTCCTGCCAGCAAACGTGGCATAGACATGCTGCTAGCCAAATATCATAAACAGAATTTCGAGACAGAAGTACCCGCGAAGCCTTTTCAGGAGATACTGATGCCTAACTTGAAAAAGGAACTGGCAAAAGCCAGGATTGCTCTTGTTACAGACGGCGGGCTTGTCCCCAAAGGAAACCCGGATAATCTCAACCCAACAAATTCACAGAAGTTCTGCATGTATTCTCTGAGCGGCAGTGAAATGCTTCTCTCCAAGGACTACGAGGTCAGTCATCAGGGTTATAATACCGAATATATAGAACAGGACCCCAACCGGCTTTTACCCATAGATGCCTTGCGAAGGGCGGAACGTGAGGGTATGATAGGGCGGTTATTTGATATTTTCTACACCACGGCCGGCGTAATGACATCGGTTGAAAACGGTACTGCCCTGGGAGAACGAATTGCCGTATCACTAAGGGACTGCGATGTGGACGCTGTTGTCCTGTCCTCCACCTGCGGGACCAGCACCCGGTGCGGTGCATTGATTGGAAAAGAAATCGAGCGTCTTGGCATACCTGTAATACAGGTGACAAACCTGACTAAGATTGCCGAGAGCGTGGGGGTGAGCCGCATCCTGCGCGGTAATGATATCTGCCATGTTTTCGGGGACCCCAAACTAAGCCTGAAGGAGGAGCGTACCTACCGCTGGCACATGGTCGGCAAAGCTCTGGATTTACTGAAGATAGAGATAGCTCCCAACTGTACGGACAGCATAATATCCGAGTAAAGGAATCATTATGGACAATATATCATTGTATACTGGTGAAGAAATTTACCGCCCCTTCTGGGAAAATGACAGTGCGTTCTTAGAGACTACCCTGGGGTGCAGCTGGCACAAGTGTGCTTTTTGTGACTTTTCCAACGATAAGTTTTCTGTTTTTTCTCTGGGCGACATAGAAAAAAAAGCCGCTATATTAGCCCAGTATTCAACCGGCAAAACCTCTGTCTTCCTTCTGGGTGAGAATCCCTTTGTGATGGACACTCCCAAACTGCTGTCCATCTTTGACATCGTGCATTCCCATATGCCATGGATGGAAGGCATAAGCATGTATGCCAGATTTGACGACATATTGAGAAAGGACCTGCAGCAGCTTAACGTCCTCATGCGCCGCGGTCTGACCCATCTGTATATTGGTCTGGAAAGCGGATGCAACGAGGTGCTGCGGCTCATGAATAAGGGAATCACGGCCCAGGAGGCGGAAGAGGCGTGTCTGCGCTTACGCCAGGCCGGTATCCCATTTTCCCTCAACGTCATTCCGGGACTGGGCGGGAAAGAATGTTCCGGCCAACATGTGAATGACACAATTGCTTTCCTGAATAAAGTACAGCCTGCAAGGGTATGGTTCATAGGCTTGAGGGTATGGCCTAACACCAGCCTGGCATCTATGTGCAGGGAGGGTACTTTCACCCCTCTCTCGCCTCTTGAACGCCTGCAGGAAGCCCACGATTTGCTCAGTGGCCTGGAGCTGGAACACTGCGCCTTTGCAGATACCACGGTCCTGGACAAATACACCTTCTTAGGACAACTGCCTGACAACAAATACTCTTTGTTGTCCCAGATGCAAAAACTATTAAGCCAGCCTGAAGACCCGCCGGGCATATAGCGGCGCGCTGAAAGGGGGAGACAGCCTGAAGACTGCCTCCCCCTAAATATCTCATTTCATATCTGAACGACCGTATATAACCACACCATCCATCCTTATGCAAAGAAGGATATGATAAGGGCTACCACAAATCCGGTACCGCCCACCAGTGTCTCCATGATGGTCCATGTCTTGAGAGTGGTCTTTTCATCCAGCCCTACCAGTGATTTCACAAGCCAAAAACCAGAGTCATTAAAATGGGAGCAAACCGTTGCGCCTCCTGCTACTGCTGCCGTGACGCAGGCCAGGTACAGAGGGGAAAGGGTTGCAATCTCCGGCATGGCTGCAATGATACCGGCAGCCATGGTCATGGCTACGGTCGCAGAACCCACAGAGATACGCACCAGGGCAGCCACCACAAACGCCACTACCACAATCGGAAGGGATGCTGAGGACACTGCATTGCCAATCACATCACCCAGACCGGAGTTCTGAAGCATGAACCGGAGCACGCCGCCGCAGGCTGTTACCAGGAGAATCAGTCCGGTAGGCTCCAGGGACTTTGTCAGTACCTTTTCCAGCTCCTCATTGCTGTATCCGTGGCGGTATCCCAGAAGAACCATGGCCACAATGGTTGCAATGGTAAGGGCCACAAAGGGCTCGCCCAGAAATCCCAATACAGGCTGTACAGAGGCAAGGGCAGGAACCACCTTTGCAATGGAATTCAGAATGATAAGAACCAATGGAATCAATATGATTCCCACAATTGTCCCGAATTTAGGAAGCTTGGATTCGTCAAAATCCTCCTGGTTTGCAATATGTTCCGGAACCGGAACATCGTACTTATTTCCGCAGATGGTTCCCCATATGGGGCCGGCCACTATCATGGCAAAGATACCGCACACAATGCCTATCATGATGACCCATCCCAGGTCCACGCCCAGCATGGTGGCCACCAGCACCGGACCTGGAGTGGGCGGGATAAATGCGTGGCCTACCGCCAGACCGGCCAGCAGGGGAATGGCGTAAAACAGTGAGGAGCGCTTGGTTCTCTTGGCAAGAGAAAAGGCAAGAGGAATCAGGATGATGAGTCCTGCGTCGAAAAATACGGGCATGGCGATGACAAGACCCGTGATTCCCAGGGCCCAGGCAGCCTTCCTGTCGCCGAATTTCTTCACCATGGTAACGGCCAGCGTCTGGGCGCCTCCTGATATCTCCAATATGGAGCCGAACATGGAACCCAGGCCCACAAGCAGGGCGATTCCCTTAAGTGTACTGCCAATTCCTTCATTGACAGAACTGATGATATCTGCAAACGGCATACCTGCAATCAGGCCGATGGCCACTGCACCGACCAGAATGGAAATCATTGCCTGGACCTTGAATTTGATGATTAAAAGCAGCAGAATTACCAGCCCTGCCAGGGCAGCGATAATCAGTCTGGTTGGGTCCAGAGCTGCAGCAGTCGTTGTTGTCATACTTATTACCCTCCTATAATTTCACACAATATCCCTATTTTCCCTATATGTTTACCTTAATATTTTCCTGCTACGGCAATCAGACCATGTATCCGCCCTTCATCGGGGATACGGCATGTTGGGAATAGATTTTAAGAACACCCTTCTTATACTTGGCCTCCCTGGGTTTCCAGGCCTTCCTGCGCTCTGCAAGAATCCGCTCCACTTCTTCCATAGGAAGCTCCTTCCCCTTTACGCCTATGATTTCCAGTACGCGTTCCGGGATATCAATCCGGATAAGGTCATCCTCTTCCACCAGTGCAATGGGCCCTCCGTCCGCTGCCTCAGGCGATACATGTCCGATGGCCGGTCCCTTGGATGCCCCGGAGAACCTGCCGTCCGTGATAAGGGCTATGGTCTTGCCCAGCTCCGGGTCTGAGGAAATAGCCTCTGTGGTATAGAACATTTCCGGCATTCCCGACCCCTTAGGTCCTTCATACCGGATAAACACAGCATCTCCCGGCTGTATCTTCCTGGAGATGACTGCCTCAATGGCATCCTCCTCGCAGTCAAAGGGTTTTGCCTTCAGGACCGCCTTAAACATTTCCTTGGGAACAGCTGAATGTTTCACCACGGAACCCTCCGGCGCCAGATTTCCTCTTAATATGGCCACGGTTCCGTCTGTTCCAATGGGCTCCTCAAAGGTCCGGATAACATCGGTGCGCTTAAGACCCCATTTTTTCAGGTATCCGTCGCATTTGTCATAAAATCCATTGGCCTTAAGCTCTTCCAGATTCTCTCCCAGAGTCTTTCCTGTAACTGTCATCACATCCAGATGGAGCATGGACTTAATTTCTTCCATCACTGCAGGAACACCGCCTGCATAGTAGAAAAACTGTGCGGGCCACTTCCCGGCAGGCCGGATATCCAGCAGATAGTGGGCGCCTCTGTGCATACGGTCAAATGTGTCGGCGTCAATCTCCAGCCCCAGCTCATGGGCAATGGCAGGGATATGGAGCAGGGAATTGGTGGAGCCGGATATGGCTGCATGCACCATGATAGCATTTTCAAATGATTTCATGGTAACAATATCGCTTACCTTAAGCCCCTTTCTGGCCAGTTCCATAACCTGAAGTCCGGCCTTATAAGCCATTTCCTTCAAATCCTCACAGGTTGCAGGCATCAGCGCAGAGCCAGGGAGCATCAGACCCAGGGATTCGGCCATGACCTGCATGGTGGAGGCAGTACCCATAAAAGAGCAGGCCCCGCAGGATGGACAGGCGTTGTGCTTATAATAGGTGAGTTTCTCTTCTGTAATCTCACCCCTTTGGCACATGGCAGAGTAAGCGCCAATCTGCTCCAGGGTCAAAAGGTCAGGGCCTGCATCCATGACGCCGCCGGTTACCACGATGGACGGCATATCAAGTCTTGCCAGTCCCATCAGACAAGCCGGTACGGATTTGTCACAGCTGGCAATGAACACACCTCCGTCAAATCCAGTGGAATTGCCGTGAATCTCAATCATATTGGCAATCATGTCCCTGTGTGCAAGGGAATAGTTGATGCCGTCATGTCCCTGGGCAATGCCGTCGCATATGTCGGTGGTAAAATATCTGGCTCCCTTTCCGCCTGCATCCGTAATTCCACGCATGGCTTCGTTTACAAACCGGTCCAGATGGGCGCTGCCCGGATGGCTGTCCCCAAATGTACTCTCAACCATAATCTGCGGCTTGTCCAGGTCTTCCACCTTCCACCCCATGCCGATTTTTAACGGGTCGTTCTCCGGTGCCAGCGCTCTTACTCTTTGACTGTTCAGTTCCATAAAATGCCTCCTCTTTCTCTTCACATCTGACGTCTGACTTCTTTGTAGTTTTATAGTAGCATTTCTGGATTATTCTTTCAAGTCATCAGACCTGTTTTCTACTTAATTGTCAAAAGAATTTAGCAAAATTGTGCACTATACACAATTTCGCGCTGTTGAATTTCCAGTATATCCCATTTTTCTTATTTTTTTGCCTTGTGCGTCTTACGTCAGCGCAAAAAGTCGTCAGATGTATTTATTTTCCTCTTTCAATTAACCAAAAAAATACCTATAAGTATAAGTATTCCCTTTTATCTGTTTCCGGGAGATACTTTATCTTATAGGTATTACTGCTTATTGATATTTCTGATTTTTAATGTCACTCATATTTCATATCGCCGATTTCCAATATACCCACCCCTATGCCTCACGCCCATCCTTCATCAGCTGCCGAATCATATTCCTGTTAAAGGTCATATGCATCATCATGGCTGTCTTTGCGCCAATGGGGTCATGCTCTGCAATGGCATCTGTCACTGCCCTGTGGGTCATGATGGTTTCGTCCGTCAGCTTTTTGTGGGTCACATTGACAAACATAAGGACGGCTGTGTCAATAATGGGAATCAGCTGCTCCACCACCTTATTCTTGGAGCATTCGGCCACGCAGGTATGGAAGGCAATATCGTCCTCTATGTAGCTGTCCCCAATCTTTATCTTCCGCTCCACGCTGTCACACAGATTCCGCAGCTTCTCCACGTCCTCCTCTGTTGCATTGAGCGCTGCCATCTCAGCGATTCCCGGCTCCAGGATGATACGGACATTTACCAAATCCAGGGCCAGGGCCATCTTGTCCTCCACTGCGCCCAGGCCCAGGGGGTCCATATCCATGGGCGTGGTGCTGACCACATACGTGCCGGAGCCTCTTCTGACTTCCAGAATTCCTCTGGAAATCAAAAGCTTTACCGCCTCCCGGATAGTACTCCTTCCCACGCTGAACCTGTCTCCCAATTCAAATTCATTGGGAAGTTTAGCGCCTACTGCTATAGGTGTATCCAATATATACTGATATATCTGCTCCTGAACCTGTTCTGCCAGCAGTTTGCTTTTCAGGTTGGACAGTTCTCCTTTGTTGGACTTCTGCATTCTCCTGACTACATCCTTTCCCGGTTATCGCCGTATGCTCTAATGCTACTTATTCTAACATATTTTATACCGGTTTACAAATACATGCACGGCGTTTCGCAGAAAAACAGGCCTGGAAATTACACGGAAACTTAATGTGTACCGACTTCCTCCCTCAGCAAAAACACATTCCCGTCCATATCATAAAACTGGAACATGCTGCCGTAAGGCATCCTCATGATATCCCCGGCCAGGACCCCCCTCTCCTTCATTTCCCTATGGGCGCTTTCAAGGTCCCCGGTGCATAAGATGACAGAAGGGTGGCCCACATTTACTTCAGGATTCTGGGCCTTCATCATTTCTTTGTCATACAGGACAAAGGATGTCCCGCCTCCGTATTCCGGCCCTACCTCCAGCCATTTCTGTCCAGCTCCCATCTGCTGTTCCAGACGCACGATGAATCCCATTTTTTCTGTCCAGAAATCCCTGGCTTCATTCTGATTTTTCACATACAGCGTTATCTTTGCAATGGAGTCAATCATGATTTAATTCCTCATTTCTGCTTTCTCTTTTACCATAAATACTTCCCAATAACTAAATTTTTCATTCGCTGCAAAAAGGAAAAGAAAAAGCAGCAGCTCCCCCGGATATTCCGGAAAAGCTGCCGCAAAAATACCATTTATTTTACTGTATCAGGTGTTATTTACTACTGTACTTATTACATATCTGTACCACCAGACCGCTTAAGGCAAGCAAGGCCATGGCATTGGGTATAACCATCAGACCATTAAAGAAGTCTGCCAAATCCCACACCAGCTCCAGTTTCAGAGCGGAACCGATTATGATACAAGCCACTACCAATAAGGAATAAATCTTTGCTGCACTATCGCCAAATAGATACTTCGCATTGATAAGGCCAAAGAAATGCCAGCCCAGAATCGTAGAAAATGCGAAGAAGAAAAGGCAGACTGCAACGAATACAATACCAAAGGAGCCGAATCCTCTCATGAAAGCTGCCTGTGTAAGAGCAGTACCGTTCTTTCCGGACTCAAGAGCGCCCGTGGTCAGTACGGAAAATACAGTCAGGTTAAGGATTACAAACGTGTCGATGAATACGCTAATCATAGCGCAAAGTCCCTGCTTATGAGGATTCTCCGCAGTAGCCCTTGCATGTGCATGAGGTGTGGAACCCATACCAGCCTCGTTAGAGAAAAGACCTCTGGCAACGCCGAAACGGATGGCTTCTTTTACTGCAATACCTGCGCCTGCGCCTAATACAGCCTGCGGGTCAAATGCTCCTACAAAAATCATCTTAATGGCTGCAGGAACGTTGGCAATATTCATGATAATAAGAATCAGGCTTCCCACAATGTACACGCCTGCCATGATGGGAACTACCTTCTCAACAACGGATGCAAGCCTCTGTGTCCCGCCCAGGAAAACAAATGCTGCAATAGCTGCCACGATAACGCCTATGATGACTGGTGAGATTGTTATGTTAAATGCTCCAAATGCTTCTGTAAATGCAGCTCCGATGGAGTTGGCCTGAACCATGTTGCCCATGAATCCCAGGGCAAGCACAATAAAGATTGCAAATAAGCCCGCCAGGACCTTGCCGAAGGTGCCCTTAAAAGCCGCCTTTATGTAATAAACAGGACCGCCGGTTACCTCACCGTTTACCTCAGTCTTAAAGTTCTGAGCCAGAGTTGCCTCTGCGTAAATGGTTGACATACCAAAGAACGCACTTACCCACATCCAGAAAATAGCGCCAGGTCCGCCTCCTAAAAGAGCCGTGGCAGCGCCTGCCAGGTTACCGGTTCCAACCTGGGCTGCAATTGCAGTTGCGATTGACTGGAACGGTGTCATCTCACCCTTTTCGTGCTTCTCACCATTAAGGCTGAGGTGCCCGAATACCAGTTTCCAGCCTTCAGTAAACTTTCTCACCTGGATGAATCTCAGGCGGATTGTGTAGTAGATACCAGTGCCGCACAGAAGAACAATCAACAGAAAACTCCAGAGAAAACTGTTACCTTTTGCTACGAGATTTGTAATAACGTCCATTCCTAATTCCCCCTATACGTTTAATTGGCCGCATACCGCGGCATTTTTATTTGTGCTGATATAATCAGCGCTCCAAGGAGCGGGATGTAAACATACAATAGGGACACCCACCATAGATGGGAAAGTATGCCTCCCTTTTGCCTGTGAGCATGGAAGATTTTATGGACGCTTATATCTGTCCTGCGCTTTCGCGCTCTCACAGAAACTCCCCGGAGTTTCCCTGAATCCTCCAGCATGGTACTAGATTATTCATAAAGAAAAAAACTATACCAGCGCTGTTAGAAAAAGGAATTTTTATAGATTGTTTTTATTTTATCATATTCGACCCTTAAATTCAATAATTATTTATTTAATTTTTATAGAATTTTAGTTAATTTTATATTTTTTTTAAACTTATCTAATTTTCTGCTTGACAAGATATTTTTGTACGTAGGATTGGTTTTAAAATATTTCTTCAACAAAATGCTTTTCGTACATATTCCAGTATTTCTTATATACGAAATCTTCATTGCCGTCAAAATTGAGCTGGTACATCCTGAAAAGCACGGGGAAGTCCTTCGGCTGCCACTGTTCTTCGTATGTATAGCAATACTTCATACCGCAAGCTTTCATCACATTTGCGCTTCTCGGATTATTTCTGTCATGGGTTGCGGTAATATACGGCAGGCCATCCTTTTTCACCTGCTCCACAACAGCTTTGCCCGCTTCGGAAACAATACCCCGATGCCAAAATTCTTTTCGGAGTCCGTAACCGAAATCGTGATGTTCCTCCATATCAACATTAATATAGCCAATGGGAAAATTATCGCTTTTAAGGCAGATTGCATACGCATAAGCCTGCGGCTGGGCATACTTTGCAGCATATCGTTCCATATAAAATTTCTTTGTTTCCTCAATGTCCTTCATGGGATACCAAGGCAAAAATTTGTTGACTTCTTCATCTTTAAGGATAAGGAACAGTGCTTCAATATCTTCTCCTGTAAATTTCCTTAAAATTAAACGTTCTGTTTCTATTTTGGGCGTATTCACAGTATTTCTCCTTTTCAAGCCGGGGTCTTTTTGGTGATTTTCAATCGCAGTCCTGATGATTCCTCTGACAATCGGCCAGATAAAGCTGGCCATTTCCACTTCATCTTCTGGGGTTAGGTCAGTATAGCCGCTTCTAATCAGCCCCATCTTCAATAAATCGCTTGTGGCTCCGGGGGTATGTAAAACCCGCCCTGCTGAATTTGTCGTTCAGCAGGGCGGGTTTGCGCCGTTTCAACGGTTATTCCCGCTCGATAGAGCCTCATAAGTACAAGGTGATTTCCCTTGATTTATGGTATTTGTAGTATAACATATCCATGAAAATCTGCATAGTTTTTATGGTTTGCAAATTTTTTAATATCAAAATAATATCAGTACTCTAAATGCCAATATAAGGATTAGGCAAAATTAAAAAGCTCATCAACAGTTGTATTTAATTCCTTCGCCAAGCTAAATGCCAAAGCCAAAGTCGGGTCATATTTATTGTTTTCGATAGCATTTACTGTTTGGCGAGAAACACCACATTTTTTTGCCAGTTCCTCTTGCGATAGTCCTTGTTGTTTTCTTTTATCTCGAATAATATTTTCCATATCAGCCGCCATGTTTCTTTCTGTAATATAGCAGGGAAATGAAGTATATTGTGGCGGCGGCAGTAAGCGTTATGAATGGGTTTACACTCATAGCTTGTGCTTTAATCATGTTTTCGATTATTCCAATTACTAAACTTCCCATAGTAGCAAACAAAGTAAAGGCACTTGCTTTCCAGACAATCATTTGTTTTCTTTCATCCCCCGGTTTTATCAACGAAATCAACATAGACACATCTAGGACAAGCATTACAAGCAGATAGCCACCAAATAAAATAAGTCCAATATCAATCATAAAATACTCCTTTCCCGTCAGACATCCAAAAGTGTCAAATTGTTTTGACATTTTCATCTTAAATGATGCAGAGTAAAATGTCAAGACTTTTTGACATTTCTGTTCACACATTCCCAGAAGTAGCACAAGGGGTTAAGGGCAAGCCTTAACCCCTCTGGGTTCACCTCTCAAATGTCACGCAATAGGGGCGTAAAAGGCCAGTGTTTATGCGGCTTTGCGGCCTCTGTTTCGGGGTGGGTGGTATGTTATCCCTCGCACCCTCCAAATTGCTGTTCTAATCGTAACATCACCGCATATCACGCCTTTGCTGGTTCTCCTGTCTGCCGCCCAGCAGGTGGGCAAGGCCGTTCTTTTCAATGATGGACTGATAGAGCGTATTGCGGCGGCGCAGCTCGCCGTTCTCCTTTTCCAGTGTTCCGGCTTTAAGCTGCCCTCGCACAGAGCGGTAGGAATCCAGTTCCCGTTTCATATCAGCAATTTTCGTCTTTAACCCCTCTATGGTCTTTTCCGCTGCTTGCAGCAACTTTTGGAGCTTGCGCTCCTTTTTCTCCTGCACCACATACGCCTTTGCCGCTGTCACCAGTGTCTTGTATTCCTCCGGCTCTAGTTTTACTTTGCTGGAAAGAGGCACAGGTTTTGCTACAATCTGCTCCAATGCCTGTATGTCCACCTGTTTCTGTTGCAGCTTGGCGATGGACTGCTCCAATGCCTTGACCTCCTCGCTCCGCATCTGCTTTTTGTGGTCAAGTACGGACAGATGCTCCCGGTGAGTGCCTAACTGCTCCCACTCAATGCCATGCCGCTGCATGACCTGTGCAAGCGCCTCCTTTTCAGAATTTATCCACTGGTTCAGCTCGGTATCCTCCCGGCTGCCGCCCTCAAATCCCTGTGCCGCCAGCGCCTTTTCCAGCGACACCCTTGTGTCCAATCCCCGTTTGCTCCCGGTGGTAAAGGGTACAAAGTCGATATATAGATGGGGCGTGGCCTCGTCTACGTGCAGATGTGCGGAGAACACCCGCAAGTTAGGATTGCGCTCGGCAAAACCTTTCATAAATTCGTCCAGCACCGCCTTGGCCTGTTCGCCCTCGACTGTGCCTACGGCGGTATCTTTTACGTTGCCAAGCTGAAAGACCGCCTCATGGAACAGCTTTTCCTGTCTGCCTTTTTCAATGTGTGTATAGTAGTTTTCAATCTTTCGGTCACTGCGTTTCTGTTTGTCGTTGTACCTTTGGAGCGCATCACCAAACAGCTCCTCATAGACCTGTTTCAAATTTTCGTGACAGTAGTGGAGGTTATCGGCTATTCTGGCACGGTCTATATTTTCCGCTATGAACTCCCTATTATAATGGGTGAGCGACCCTCTGCCCACCATGCCGCTGATGGTTCGTTTCAATGCTATGCACCTCCCTTTTCCTTATTGGCAGGATACAGAGGCGTGCCACGCCTCTGTGATAGGCCGGCAAGGAGAATATCACCACCGAAAGCTGGGGAAATATCCCTTGCGGTCAAGGTACTCCTGTCTGGCTTTCTCCTGCTCCTGTGGGACATCACTCATTTTGTACTGGGTATAGAGGCTGCGGTTTATCATGGCATCCACTTTCTTTTGCAGCTCCGTTTCGATTTCCTCCCGCTCCTCCTCCTGCCCCAGCAGGTGAAACCGGGCAAGCATGAAAAACAGCTTCTCCGTTATCTGGTAATGTTTCATCGTCCTATTTTAAATCCTTTCCGCTAATCAAGGTTCTGTTACTCTTGTCAAGAGTAAATCAAAAGCGCATTGCGCTCTCCGAGGGGGAATGGCGGCGTGAGGACAAGCCGTATCTGCCTGCCCGTATGGGTACGGTTGCACTCGTAGGCAACGCTGTACTCGTCCAGCAGGCGGTTCACGCCCACGTTGAGCCGCCGGGATAGGGCGTTGGGTTTCAGCTCCAGTTCACCCAGCAGCGCCGCCAGCTCGGAGGCCGTACCCGTCCACTCCGGGGTGCTGTCGGTGACAAGCTGGACAACAGCCTCCAGTACCGGGTCAGGCGGGTCTTTCCACAGCTCCGTTTCCAGCTTGGTAAGCTGCCAGATACACCGCTCCCGGTCAAAGGTGAGGAGCATCCGCTGATCCTGTTGGTCACGCCCTACAACATCCAGCACTGCCTTGTTGTCCGTGCGCTTTTCCTTTTGCAGAATGAATGCCCCATCAGCAGCGCCCATCAGACCGTTCGTGCCGCTGATGGTATCAAAGCAATCCTCCGCTCCCTGCTTGCGGGTGTGGTGTACCACCAGCAGGCAAACATAGTGCTTGTCGCTGAACCGCTTTAGCCGAGTCACGATTTCGTAGTCACTGGCATAGCTGAACTTCTCACCGCCCAGCTCCCGGACTTTTTGCAGGGTATCTATGATGATAAGCCGGGTGGCAGGGTGCAGCCGGATAAACTCCTCCAACTGCTCCTCCAGTCCATCGGAGAGCTGCTTGGATTCGATAGCGAAGTGCAGCAGCTCGTTTCCCTCTGTTCCATACATTCGAGCAAGGCGCTTTTGCAGACGGGCGAAATCGTCCTCCAGCGCCAGATAAAGCACCGTGCCTTGATGCACCCGGTAATCCCAAAGGGAAAGGCCATTGCTCACATGATAGGCAAGCTGTGCCATAAAGAACGATTTTCCCACCTTGGGCGCACCCACAAAGAGATACGTTCCGGCATACAGCAGATTGTCTATGATTGGAGCGGGAGCTTTATAAGCAGTGTCATAAAGCTCCGCAATGGTTATCGTCCGCAGAGAAGATTGCGGTTTGCGTTCCGCACCATTCTCTGCTATACTTGATTTGCATATTTGCATTGGCGGCTGCTCCACGTCTGTTCCCGCAGACGAGAATGGGGCAGCCGTTTTTAGTGTCCTATCCATCTATCAGTCCTCCTTTAAGCCATTTAGGGTTTCCGCTACCAGCCACATGGTTTGGTGCAGCTCCTCACTGATGCTGCCGCCCTGCTCCAGCCGTTTCAGCTCCTCGTAAATCTCTGCCATCTGATTGCGGAGCATCTTGTAAACCCTCGGATTGCCCACGACCACCACATCCCGGCACAGCGCCCGGTTGATAAGGTAATCCTGCTTGGTAAGGCCGGAAAGCTGCACCCGTGTATTTAAGTCCTCGTTCTCCTCCGGTGACATCCGAAAGGCCACCGTCAACCGCCATCTGCCTTTTGCATCTAACGTCTTTTCCATTCCTATCCCATCCTTTCCATACTTAATTTGTTTGCTATCTCCGCCTGCTTGGTTGGAAACAGGTGTGCGTAGCGATTGGTGATTTCGATACTCTCATGGCCTACCCGGTCAGCAATCGCCACAGCGGAAAATCCCATTTCTATCAGCAGGGAAACGTGCGAGTGACGAATATCGTGGATGCGTATCCGCTTGACCCCCGCCTCCTTTGCGCCTCTGTCCATCTCCCTGTGCAGATAGCTCTTTGTCACCGGGAAAATGCGGGGGTCCGGCTGGCAGTGGTAAAGGGAAGTTATGTACTCCTGCATCTCCACGCCGAGGAAGTCCGGCATTTGCACCACCCGGTTGCTCTTGGCGGTCTTGGGGTCTGTGATAACATCCTCCCCCAAAAGCCGCTGATAGGACTTGCTGATGGTGAGCGTTCTTTTGGTGAAGTCGAAGTCGGCAGGGGTGAGCGCCAACAGCTCCCCCATACGGATGCCGCACCAGTACAGAATTTCAAAGGTATAATAGGATAGCGGTTTATCCATCATGGCATCCGCAAACTTTAGGTACTCCTCTTTTGTCCAAAACAGCATTTCCTTGCCCTGTGCCTTGCCCATATTCCCGGCCTTTGCCGCCGGGTTTGCTTTCAGCTCATAGAACCGCACCGCATGGTTAAATATGGCGGAGAGCTGATTGTGCAGGGTTTTAAGGTAAGTTTCGGAGTACGGCTTACCTTTTTCATCCCGGTAAGCTATCATCTCGTTCTGCCACTGGATAATGTCAGAGGGGCGAATATCGTTCATTTTCTTACCGCCAAAGGCGGGGAGCAGCTTGGTTTCGATGATGTGCTTTTTTGTCAGCCATGTGTTCTGCTTGAGCCGCACCTCCATGTCCTTGCTGTAAACCTCCACAAAGCTCCGAAAAACCATATCCAGATTGGAGGCTTTTTGTTGCTGGAATGTCCGTTCCCATTCCAGTGCCTCCCGTTTGGTCTTAAATCCCCGTTTGAGTTTCTTTTCCTTTTCCCCTTTCCAATTCTCGTAGTAAAAGGACGCATACCATGTGCCTTTTGCTTGGTCTTTGTATGCCGGCATTTTGCTCCTCCTTACTGGCTGTTTTTCAGCCCATAGCATTTTTCCTCAAAATAGCGCCTGCTCACTCGTCCGGCGATGGTGAGAAAGCCTTTCTTTTTCAGCTCCTCGTTCATCTCCCGCACCAGCTTGTAGGCATAAGGCTTGGAAACGCCCAGCTCCTCGGCAATCTCCTCTACCTTTACAAAGAGTTCCTTTTTCATGTGCATGACCTCCTATATTTTATATTCGCAAATTTGTTAATGTTTGCATTCTCATTATACATTAACACATTTGTTAATGTCAAGTATCTAATTCGCTTTTTTGTTAATATTTTTCTTGCATCTTTCGCTTTTTTGCGCTATACTATTTGCAAAGGCGGTGGAATGTATGACAGTAGGCGATAAAATCAAGAAAATCCGTACCTTTCGGGGTATGACACAAAAGGAATTAGGCTTGGCAATCGGTTTGGATGAAAAGGGAGCGGATAATCGCATTGCCCAATATGAAACCAATTACCGTATTCCTAAAAATGAGCTGCTCACCCAGATTGCGGCGGCACTGAACGTCAACCGCCAGAATTTCTATACCGATGCCCCCGGCAGCGCCGAGGACATTATGCGGACGTTTTTCTGGCTGGACGAGGACAGCCCCGGCGCTATCCGTCTATTTCAGCTCGTCCGCAATCCCGGCAAGACAAACGCATCCGAGGACACCGCTGTGCGGTACAACGACAACGACGATTGGCCTGCACACGCCCCAGTAGGGATGTATTTTCAGTACGGCCTTGTGGACGAGTTCATGCGGGAATGGCTGATACGCCAGCAGGAGCTACGGGCAAAGGAGATTTCCAAAGCCGAATACTTTGAGTGGAAAATCAACTGGCCGCAGACCTGTGACGATTGCGGCAAATGTGAGCCATCCATCCAGTGGAGAGAGGAAGTGACAGAATGACATTTGCAAAAAGGATTCAGCTTTTCTTAGTGGATGGCACGCCTAATGGCAGATGGATTTGTGAACTCTCAAACTGGACAGGCATTGCTTACAAAATTCCTCGAAATCGTGTCAAAGAGAGTGAATCTCGTACAGAGCTTACCTCACCGGGAGTTTACTTTCTATTTGGTCAAGATGAAACCAAAGAAAGACCACTTATCTATATTGGAGAGGCTGAAAACACCATTGTGCGGCTTAAGCAACATTTGGATAAGAGGGATAACTGGAACGAAGTTATTGTTTTTATTAGCAAGGATTCCAATTTGAATAAAGCGCATATCAAATTCCTTGAAAACAAATTTCACGCTATCGCTCTTGAGTGCGGTAGGTATACTGTTGATAATTCATCTACTCCCACAAAATCCACAATATCTGAGGCAGAACAAGCAGAATTAGAGGAGTTTGTTTACAACGCTAAAATTCTTGTAAATGCTTTAGGCCATAAGGTGTTTGAACCTTATGTCGACAAATCCTCTGGCTCTAAAGATGATGATAAAGTTTTCTATCTTTCTGCTGGAGATGGAAAAGCAACCGGTGTGCCTACTTCTGACGGTTTTGTTTTACTTAAGGGCTCTGCTATTCACCAAGTAGCTGCCGATTCCTTAAATATCGGGGTAAAGAAAAAGGTTGAGGAGAGCAGGGAAAAGGGTGAAATTATTGATGGCATTTTGCAGTGTGACAAACCTTTCACCAGTTCATCAGCCGCCGCTGCCTTTGCTGTTGGCTATAGCATTAGTGGCCCGCAGCAATGGAAAACATCTACGGGTAAAACATTAAAAACTATAGAGGCAGAGGGCAAAACTACATAGGTAGGGAGGTACAGCCATGAAAATGCCTCAAACGATTGTACAGGCTTTCTTTGCGCCCTGTGGCATGAACTGTATGGTCTGCTACAAACACTGCTATGTGAAAAAACCTTGTGCCGGATGCCTGCCGGGTGACGAGGGCAAGCCGGAGCATTGCCGCAAGTGCAAAATCAAAGATTGCGTGCAAGAAAAGGGATTGACCTATTGCTACGAGTGTGACGCTTTTCCCTGCAAGCAGATTAAAAACTTGGAGAAAAGCTACAATCAACGATACGGCGCAAGCCTCATAGAAAACAGCCTTTTTGTAAAGGCGTATGGTCTTGCCGCATTTATGGAGCAGCAGCTTAAACAGTACACCTGTCCAAATTGCGGCGGAGTTATTTCACTTCACGACAGAGAGTGCAGCGAGTGCCAAACTAAAATGGAATAGAAAAAAGACAAACAAAAAATGCCC
This sequence comes from Clostridium sp. 1001283B150225_161107_B6, assembly GCF_015556325.1. Classification (NCBI taxonomy): domain Bacteria; kingdom Bacillati; phylum Bacillota; class Clostridia; order Eubacteriales; family Clostridiaceae; genus Clostridium; species Clostridium sp. 1001283B150225_161107_B6. The sequence goes on from NZ_JADNMD010000003.1 coordinate 344,454, forward strand.
TACTGAATTTGTCATTCAGCAGGGCATTTTTGCTTGTCCTTTGCAATTATTCTAGGCGATACAGGCAGATACGAATAGTATCAAACCAGTATCAAACGGCAAAGTGGCAGGGCAAAAAGCCTGTATTCATGCGGGTTTGCGCCATTTCCAGCATCATTCCCACTCGAGCGCCAGACCTTAATTTCTCGTGATAATACGCACTAAAAGTACACTTTCCATCCACACATTCCACATATTTCACGCTTTCCGTAGCGTCTTTACGAATTCTGTAGCCATTTTGTAGCCACCGGCTACAATGCAACCTCCGCTGGCTGATTCACCTCAAAGCCACTCGGTACTATCTATTTCAAATGATACACGGAGGTTAGCACTATGGAAAAATACATCTACGACAACAGTAACGGACTTTGGTATGAACTGCACGGCGATTACTATCTACCGTGTCTGGTCATTCCGGAGGAAGAAATCCATACCATCGGCATCTGGGGCAGGAAGCACCAGCAATACCTGAAAGAATATCGTCCCATGTTATATAATGATCTTGTTCTTAGCGGTAAGCTATATAGCTATCTTTCTGGCATTGAAACACAGGCTCGAAATAAGCTCGATCTGCTTGTAATGCAGCTGGCAGAAAAAGAAGGCATCAGCGAGCAGATGAAAGCACAGGATCAGATGACATGGGTCAGAGCCATGAACAACATCCGCAACCGTTCAGAGGAGATTGTCCTCAAAGAACTGATTTTTGCTGAGTAAACAACTTCGTGCTGTGATAAAATTAGGCGACCAATTACACTATTGGTCGCCTAATCTAATATACTTTCCGTTCTTCCTCAAGCAAATGATAACTTTTTTCGCAAACAGCTATAAATGGTATCTACCAATAAATCTACAATGACTTCATCACATTTAGTAGACTCTGGTAGCTGTCTACGTCATGATATTTCACATTGCTTGTAGACATTTCATTGAACAACTTTTTAGCACAAGAAATTTTTGCCTGCTCAATCGGTCTGAGATTTAAGCTATCCATTGTGCCCTTTGTTTCAGCAACAAAGAAAATGTGCTTTACAGTCCCCTCATAAAATGCAATCGCCCAGTCTGGAGAATAATTGCCTACCGGAGTTGGAATATGAAATCCTTTCGGAAGTTTCGCATAAACACAAACCTCTTGTGCGGCATCCAAGTCCTCTACAAAACGACGTTCTATGCTCTTTTCAGCAGAACCATCTGTAAACACATAGTCCTGAATTGCCTTGTTTGCTCGGAATGCCTTATCAAAGGTCTGAGTACTCTTTTCAGCTGTAAAAATGGTGCTGTCATATTCACCCTCTATCTGATTGTAAGAAATATGTTCAACAATCATTGTGGCTTTCTGCTCTTTAATAAGCTTAATCACCTTGGAGATAAACTCTTCCGGATTGTTCTTAAACATATAGAGTTTATCAGCTCGTAAGCCTTTCAAAATAGCTACTGCTGTTTTACGGGTCAAGACAGTACCCTCTGCAATTTTACCGATAAGATCATACTTAATCTGACTGGTCTGTGCGTGTTTCAAAGTCTGAGTCCTTGTCTTTTCGCCAGTGAACGATGCACCACGACCAACTTCATGTTCATTCATTTCTGCCTTTTGACGACCAATCGTTGTGGTGTACTGCAATTCAGAAACAAATAATTTTTCATTAATATGGTCAATGGACTTACGAATCAACTCATCGCTGTCAAACTCGACAGTATAAGCGTATTTGTGGTTGATTTGCTTCCACAATGCCTGAAATTCAGCTTTCGCAAAGTTATCATTCAGCGGATTGTCTTTCACCTTTGTTTCGTGACCATCGGTAAACATATCCTTGAGAACACTGTCATCGTAAACAGATTGAATCAAGGTATGAATACCTTCTGCCATTGGCTGGATTTCTTCCGGCAACGGAGCAACTGTTCCCATCTTCACATCGGTGCGATACTTATCTGTAACCTTACGCTTCATATCAACATAACCATTGCTAATCAAATAAAACTCAATGGTATCTGCTACGTTTTTGTCGATAAGTGTTGGTGTTCCATCTACCTTGACATATTTACCATTAAAGTATTCGCTGGTAGCTGTAGTAGGTCTGTCATAAAGAACTGTCTTGATATCACTTTGAAGATCTGTAACAAATCCCTTGTAGCTTTCACTGGCAATAACCGTCAGTATATTGATATCGTGAACACTGTCACCGCAGTTTTCGGCATCCATACGGTTACCATGTTGGTTTACACAAAGACGCAGACCACGCCCTACTTCCTGACGCTTCACTGTCTGGCTGTCAGAATGTTTCAACGTACAAATCTGGAAAACATTCGGGTTGTCCCAGCCTTCACGCAGTGCGGAGTGAGAGAAGATAAATCGAGTCGGCTCTTCAAAGGAAAGCAGACGCTCTTTATTTTTCAAAATCAAATCATAGGCAGAAATATCGTCCGAAAATTCACTGCCACGCTTCAGCTGACTGTCAATGCTGTGCCCGGTCTTTTTATCAATACTGAAATAGCCTTTATGTACAGCAGAAACATCACTGCAAGTCGATTTCAGATATTTCTGATATGGTGTATCAAATACCGTAATGTACTCGTTCAGCACATTCAGATATTCCTGCTCAAACATCTGTCCATATTCTCCAAGCACTTCATTGCCATCAGCATCATATTGACGATACTTGGCAACTTCATCAATAAAGAATAGGGAAAGGGACTTGATTCCCATGTTGAACAGCTTTTCTTCCTTTTCAAAATGAGAAAGAATAGTCTCACGAATCTGAATTCTACGCATATCCGACTCGGACACATCACCGGAAACCTCACCGGTTTGGATTGATTCTCCATTAGTAAAGGTCACAGTTCCACGGAACGGATCAATATCAGAAATCGTATATCCCTTATATTGCTCCATTTCCTGAGATACATAGTAAAGGTCATCGCCAACACCAAGCACACGGGTCTCACGGTTAATGGATTTATTATAACCTATTTCCAGCTCAATACGAGCCATTGGAGGTTTCTTAGAAGAAAGAACAATCTGCTCCAGGAACATATAGCTGTCTGTTCCTCGGAAGTTCTTTACTTCAAATCCCTTGACTTCAATTTTCTTAACCAAACGTTTATTAAACGCATCCAAAGCATCCAGCACATACACTGTGTTATGCTGCACAGCGTGAGTTGCTGAGTAGTTCAGGGTAAACAGTGGATTAAAATTCTTAAGTGCTTTCTGGGTAACAGCTCCACCCATTTTCTGCGGCTCATCCAGAATAATAATCGGTCTGTTTGCCTTGATAACATCAATCGGACGGCGAGAGCCAAATTCATCACGCTTCGAGTAAATGATACGGGCTTCTTTACTTCTGCCATCTTCTTTCAAGGAAGACGCAAATGCCTGCGTGTTGATAATCATTACATTGATGCCGGAGTTAGAAGAAAAATTATCCAGTTGGTTTAAGTTGGAACTATTGTAGACAAAGAAACGAGCTTTCTTTCCATAATGTTCCATAAAATGATCCGCAGTGATTTCAAAAGTCTTTTTGACACCCTCACGAATAGCAATCGAAGGTACAACGACAATAAATTTGCTCCAGCCATATTTCTTGTTCAGCTCGAACATAGTCTTGATATACACATAGGTCTTACCGGTACCAGTCTCCATTTCGATATCAAGGCTGCATCTGCCCAAATCCTTTACCAGTGCTTTGGACTGCTTGATGTTGTTCTGGCTTTGAAGCTTTTGAATATTGATTAACAGCTGTTCATCAGACAGCTCAATCACTTCATTCTTATAGCCTGTATCATCATCCATATCGTAGATATTCAGCTGACGGGGTTCCCCCATATCCAGAGAATATTGCTGATTCATATCGACATTTAGCCGCATCTGCTGATTTTCCTGCTTTTTGCCCAAATCTCGGATATAGCTGATTTTGTCATGGTATCCCTGCCCCTGGAATACCTTCACAACAGCATCAACGGCATCTGTTTGATATTGTTGTATCTTAAAGTTAAATTTCATTACAGCACCTTCCTTACTGTGTCAGGACTGTAGGTTGCAAAAATCTGCTCAAAATTCGTAGCAACACTGTCGCTTGCCAGAGAGCTGTCACGCATCACAAAGTAGTACGGCTGCTTCTGAGCAATCGCTTTGATGGTCTCGTCATTGACGTCTTTATCAAAGCAGGCAATCAAGAAACCGTCCGCCACATCAAAAACCTTTTTGCCCGCAATGGTGCTTTCCTCTATCTTGCTGGAAAGTTCAACACCCAAATCCAGCATCACCTGGAACAGCAGGTCCTCCGGGGTTCTGTCCTCTTTGATGTTGTCTGCCATCATGTCCAGCAGGTTCATATCAAAATCAGCAGGGCTGTAGTAGACATCCTTCATGTTGGAGGTATCGCACTTGAGGACACGGAAACCACCGTCGAACTTTGCATCGGGCTTTTCCTCTTTGATCTTCCTTGCCGCACGGCGAATGCGCTCCTTGCCGATCTCGCAAATGTTTTTGTAGCCTGCTTTGTAGGCTTCGGACTTTTCATCTGTTTCTTCTGGAAGCTGAACCATGATGAACTTACGGTGTCCGCCGTCCTCAGCATTTAACTGCATAACAGCGTGGGCGGTCGTTGCTGAGCCGGAAAAGAAATCCATGACTATGTCATCATCTTTCAAATTTGCAATTACTGCAAGAGTTTTTAGTAGGCGTACTGGCTTGGGACCATCAAACACTCCAATATCATCAAAAAGTTTTTTCGTTTCTTGCTTGCCCTCTTGATTATGACCAACATCTGCCTGAAGTAATAGCGTATTTGGCCTTAATCCAGACTGAACTTCGGACAAAAATGTTTTCTTTCTTGGAGAACCATCTCCATTTGCACCAAACCAGATACGATTATCGTTATTCCACTTTTTAAAAGTTTCTTGGCTACAACTCCAGAATCGTCCACTTGGCGGCACAACTTTACGCCCACTTGGAGTTGTAATCTCATACAAAAGGCTATCCGACCCTGACTTAGCAGATAAAACTACTGAAGTCCATGGTCCACGAGGGTCATTATCCGGATTAGCGTATCCTACTGGAATTTCATTACCTCTTGGTAAAAGACCAATTTTCCAACCATTTTCGCTGGAATACAAGTTAGCTTTGCAATAGCATAGTATATGATCGTGCATTGTGGAAAAATATGTGGAATCATTGGAACGAGAAAACTTCTTTTGCCAAATCAAGTTAGCTACAAAATTGTCTGCCCCGAATGCATCATCGCATATTTTCCTTAAATTAGATACTTCCACATCATCAATGCTAATGAAAATAACGCCATCCTCAGAGAGCAAATCCTTTGCGACTTTTAAGCGAGGATAGATCATATTAAGCCAATCGGTATGAAAGCGACCATTACTATCCAGATTTTTTAAAAGACGGTTGCCCTCTGCATCAAACTGACCGCTATTCGCCATGTATTCTGCTGTGCTCTGTGCAAAATTATCTTCATACACAAAGTCATTTCCAGTGTTATAAGGCGGGTCGATATAGATCATCTTTATCTTTCCAAGATAGGTTTCCTGCAAGAGCTTTAGCACTTCCAGATTATCGCCCTCGATATAGAGGTTTTCGGTGGTGTCGAAGTTCACGCTGCCACTACTACAATATGGTTTTCCCTCACTATCTGCTCCGGTGGGAACGGTTTCATCTTCACGAACAGGGCGCAGTGTCTTGTTGATCGGTGCATTGGCAAGCAGAATGGACTTCTTCTTGTCCGGCCAAGTGAACTGATAGCGTTCCTCCTTGCCGTCCACCACGGTGCAGGATATTTCCTGCATCAGCACATCCTTATCAATGGCACGGACTACTTCGCCGTTTTCGTCTATCGTCTCTGTCACAGCATTGGGAAACAACGCCGCCAGCTTTTTGAAATTCTCCTCCGCCTTGTTGGGCGTGTGCATTTTCAATTTATCCATTTAAATTTCCTCCATTTCCTTTTTCAGCCTCTTGATCTTCCGCACCAGATCAAACTTTTTCTTCGGCTGTTTTTCGTTCTTAGCCTGCTTAGTCAAGCGGTCGATCTCCTTTTGGATCTTCATTCGCTGTTCATCAACTGCGATCTGTTCATCCAGAGTGTTCCCTTTATCCAAGGTGATAGCGCCGATCTGAAGGATGATGTTTTCCCAGACGGCATCCAGATCCAAACCCTTTAGTTCAACAGACAGTTCTTCTTTTTGTTTCCATTCTGTCTGCATCAGTTTGGTGTGGTAGGTGGCAAGCTTTGCTTCATCGCCACATTCCAGCACCAACAGCATATTCTGAGGTATCAGCTTTGATATGGTGATAATTGTCTTGTCATCAAAATTCTTCTTTTTCAGTGCGACCAAAAGAACAAAAAATGACTTAACCTGCTCTCCAGCAGCAATATGTACTTTGTCTGCGGATACTTCATTGACAATAGTAATTCTTGAAATATCTGCATCTATTTTTGCTTTCTCTGCTGTGTTCATCTGAAACTTCGCATAGATAGCATTCTTAGGAAGCTGCTTGCTTAATTCAGTAGCCTTCGGCAATCCGAGCATGATTCCACCTCACTTTCTATGTTATCGGACAACCAGGAAACAGATCAGTTCAAAGTCATCCAATCCCTTGATTTCATTTGTGAGAAAACTCATTTGACCTCCGCCTAAAAAGCTGTCAATATCACTTTCTTCTTTGACCTCGATAATAGAGGCAATGGCATCTCCCAATAACTTCGAGAACACAGCCATATTTTTCCCATCACGAGTTTCCTTATTGAACTGGCGGTACAGCTCCGGAATAGGTTCCGTTTTTCCTTTACAAAGGAAACGCATCTTGTCCAGCATCTGCTTTGGAGAAAGGTGGTCACAAATCACTTCGCCCTCGTTGCTGATATAAACCATATAAAACGGGTGTAGGCGGTTCTGATTATCAATATTTACACTGTTGGAGCGATTTTTCAGAACATAGATTACGCCTGCCGGTGTTTCATCTGAAGCAGCCGCTACCGAATGGAGACCAAACGGAGTTTTATCAATATCCGGGTGATTCTTAATATATTCCAGTAAATCCATACGAAATTCATTTAAGCCTAAATCCATAATAGAAATACCTGTAGACATATCTTCAATATCCACTACTTCTTCCTGCAAGCGTTTAAGCTGGGCTTTGCGGTATTCCAAATCTGTTTTTTCTTCATCGCTCAAGAGGTTATCATCACCGGTTGCAGTCATATCAACAATCTTCATACGGGTTTCAACTTTTGCTTTCAAGTCGATGTACTCATCAAGAGTTACATCCGGCCAGAAATTCACAAGCTGAATATAGGTATTCTTACTGCCAATACGGTCAATACGACCAAAGCGCTGGATAATACGAACCGGATTCCAGTGAATGTCGTAGTTAATCAGATAATCGCAGTCCTGCAAGTTCTGACCTTCCGAGATACAGTCCGTAGCAATCAGAAAGTCAATTTCTGTTGTATCATCTGGCATAAGCAGATGCTTGTCCTTAGATATTGGAGAAAAGCAGGTCAAAACTGTATTCAGATCACTTTTCAGCCTTGGAACAGTAGTGCGTCCTTCTACAGAACCGGATACCATTGCCGTATTCAATCCAAAATTCTCTTTCACATATTTACTTACATTGTCGAACAGATACTGAGCAGTATCTGCAAAAGCAGTGAATATAATAATTTTCTTGTTGCCATCATTGATAGGGTGCTCCAACTTGTTTTTGATTACTCGGAATAGTTCTTGAAGCTTGGAGTCATACTCAGGTGTAATATCTCCAACCATCAGTGTCAAAAGCTCAAGAATATCACGATCTTTTGCAAGGCTGTCTCTCCAGGATTTATAATCCATATCTCCAATGTCAATTTTGACTTTTTTGCCAAAGGTAAACAGCTCATCACCATTTTGATCCTCACTGTCAAACTCATCAATGTCCGAAATATCTGTTAGTTCAAGTCTCACAGAGGAAGTCTTATCGTAGGTATCAATACTATGAATGGTTGAATCTATCAAGCTGTAGATCCTTTTCAGTGTAAGATTAAAGGAATGTACGGAGCTTTCCATTCGTTTCATCAAATTAATCGCCGTCAAACGACGGATACCTTGCTCACGGTTTGCCTGAGTAAAACCGACATTTACTTTATTATCTTCATACATTTCCGCATACTTCTCCATTTTACTCGGAAGAATAAAATGAGTAGGCGTATAAATGGACAATGACAGTTGTGTCAGCTGCTCATAGATTTCATTGTAGTTGATAGCCTTCTTCAAGCTGGTAAGAGGCGGTCTGAGGGATATAGGTTTCAGTCTGGTAGGGAAGGTGCCGATATCAGAAGTATCATAATATTTCTGAATATGTTTTCTGGAACGTGCAATCGTCACAGAATCCAGAACTTCAAAGAAGTCAAAATCCAGCATACGCAGAAGATTTTCTGTTGTTCTGTCTACTGGGTCCCATTTACTCCAGATGTTAAATGCTCTCTGAGCATTTTTGAAAATCTCATCAATACTTTTTGTTGTATTCAGTTTATCATCAATCAGGTCGGTATTGCCCTCGTAGGCAAGAGCAAGCTGATTTTTCAAGTCATTAAAGCGGTTATTGACTGGAGTTGCAGACAGCATCAAAACCTTTGTTTTCACGCCTTTGCGGATAACTTTATTTAACAGCTTCAGGTAACGATTTTCTTTCTCGTTATCTTCACCTGACAGTTTGCCGCCATTACGGAAGTTGTGAGATTCATCAATCACAACAAGATCGTAATTACTCCAGTTCAGCCTATCCAAATCCAGACCATTGGATTTGCCATGAGTACGGTTCAAGTCTGTATGATAGAGTACATCGTAACGTAAGCGATCCGATGCAATCGGGTTATTCACATAGTTGTCTTTATAGGTATTCCAGTTGTTTGTCAGCTTCTTGGGACATAGAACGAGCACAGATTTATTCCTGTTTTCGTAATATTTAATAACAGCCAAAGCGGTAAAGGTTTTACCAAGACCCACACTATCAGCAAGAATACAGCCATTGTATTTTTCCAATTTGCTGATAATTGCAAGAACAGCATCTTTCTGGAAGTTGTATAGCATGGACCATATCTTGCTTTCTTTAAATCCGGTAGCCTCATTTGGTAAATGATCTTCAGAGACATCTTCCAAAAACTCACTAAAGATATTATATAGAGTTACAAAGTAGATGAAATCCGGAGAGTTTTCATTATAAGCAGCTGTGATATTCTCAATAACTTCATCGGTAACCTCCTGTAATTTTGAGTTGTCATTCCAAAGATTATCAAACAAGTCTATATATGCGGTTGAGAATGGCACTTCTGTCTTTTGAACCATATTATATGCGTTGTTACCACGCTCACATCCCAAGTCAACCGTAGTAAAACCGTTAATCGGCATATAGTTTTTATCATCCAGGTTGATGAAGCCCATCATATTTTCATTTGTTACATTAGATTTGAAAGTAACCTTTTTCCGAATCCATTCAGCACATTCTTTTGCGATCGCCTTTTGTGTAAGTTCATTTCTCAGCTTTACTTCAAATTCTGTTCCATACAAACTGCGTTCTCGGCTTAATCTTGGAATATAAAATTCTCTCTTCTCTTTTTTTGCCTTCTCGGTTGTAAAAGTCGGTGATGTAAAAATGAATCTTAATTCATCAACGCCTTGAAGTTCTTTTTTTAATTCCTGAAAAGCATAGATAGAGAAGCAGGCTGCTGCAATAGAGAGTCTACTACCCGGTTTTATCTCAACAGCTAAATCATCTCGCAGTGTTTTAGTTGTGTTATTAATTAGTTCCATACCTAATCTCCTGAATTTTTACAATACAAATGATACCATAGCTGCTGTCCTATAATGAACACAGCATCACTTTTCATCTGGAACGATTTCCATAATATCTTCGATCCTGCAATTCAATGCCCCACAGATTTTTACCAAGGTATCTGTATTTACGTTTTCGCCTTTATTCATTTTGTTGATTGTATAATTACTGAGATTTGCTTTCTCTGCCAAATCTTTTTTCTTCATATCTCTATCAATCAACAATTTCCACAGTCTTTTATAACTAACATCCATAGAGTTACCAATCCTTTCGCAGAAAACTTTTTATTTTAAAAGTCCCATTATGTTAATTATAGCATTACCGAGGATAAATTCAACGAAAAAGTGAGCGTTCACTTACTTTTAGTCCCTTTTGATAAATGAAATCTCGAAATCCTGTGTAATAAGTATAATTTGGGCAATAAAGAGCGTATTCGCTTGCGCTCACAAAGTGGCAAGCAGTGTAAACCTGTACAGGTTCACTCATTTTCTCGATTTTCCCTTTGGATCAATCTTCGCAAATTGCTTGTTGGGGAAGCATCCCCAATCCCCTTTGAACGGTATCTACGATACCGGCTACACGATTTTCAATCGTTTTGTAAGAAGCAAAATTTTTCATTTTTATCTTTACAGAAAAAAGTGATGACCGCAGCAACATCAAGTGAGGCGCACCCACTTTCAGTGAAATCGCTGCAATCATCACTCTCTTATTTACCATTCACAGGAGCGTGGCACGCTCCTGTTATAACTCCCAAGGAGAAGTAGTCCATCGGAAGCTCTGCGGAACTCCACGCTCATCCAGATAACGCTGACGGGCTTCTTCTCGTTCTTCCGGTGTAGGAGCAGTCTTGTACTTTGCGTACCATTCATGTCTTACCATAGCTTCCAGTTTCTGCTCCAAGCCTTGTTTGATTTCATCTTCATAATCGCCATCCATCATCAAATGATATTGGAGCAAAGCAACAAATAAATCATAAGGGATTTGCACATTTTTCATTTTCAATCCATTCCTTTCCTGTCCGTGTCGGTGGTGACGATGGTGACGGTGTTTTAGGCACCGCCACCACTGTCAAAATCATCGTCACAACCGTCACGCATCGTCACGCTGCTCTGAAACTCGCTTTAAGATGATCCTTCTTCCTGCGTGAGTGCGGATATTTTCATATTGGGTATGGCACTCATGAAACAATCTGCTCGCATTGACATTCAGATGTTTTGTCAAAAGATTAGGCTTCAGCTCTAACTTCAATGCTTCTGCAAGTTCTGTTGGTGTTCCACTCCACTCTAAAATATCTTCCGACAGCATAGCTGCAACCTTTTCCAGAATCGGATCTGGTGGAACCTGCCACAGCTCTGTTTCGGCTTTTTCCAACTCCCAGACAAGACGTTCCATATCCTTTTTCAGAATCAGTCTTTGCTCCGGCTGATCTCTGCCTGACACTTCCAGTACCGCAGTATTTCCAGTGCGTTTTTCCTTTTGCAGAACAAAAGCTCCGTCGGCAGCGCCAAGCAATCCATTGGTTCCGGAAATCATATCAAACTTATCATCTGCCTGCTGTTTTCGGGTATGATGTACCAACAACAGCGCAATACCCGTCTGGTCGGCAAAATGCTTCAGCTGACCAATAATTTCATAATCGCTTGCATAGCTGTATCTGTCTCCGCTGGCTTCTCTGATTTTCTGCAAAGTATCAATAATAATCAGTCGGGTGTCTCTGTGCTCTGATACAAAGTGAGCCAGCTGTTCATACAGTCCTGCACAAAGCTGTTTGGCACAGGTTGCGAAGTGTAAGGTATCTGTACCCTCTACTCCAAACATACGATACAAACGCTCCTGCAAGCGTCTGTAGTCATCTTCCAAGGCAAGGTACAGTACAGTGCCTGCATGGACAGAATAATTCCAGAGTGGAAGTCCTGTGCTGACATGATACGCAATCTGCGCCATCAGAAATGACTTGCCAACTTTGGGAGCACCTACAAACAAATAGGTACCGGGGTAAAGCAGACCATCAATGATAGGCAGTCTGCTTTCGTATACAGTGTCATACAGCTGGCTCATAGTCATGGTAGCCAGATAGGATGGATCAGACATTCTCTGCATCTGACGAAGCATCTCCTCCATACTTTCATCTATGGGATTGATTTCTTCGTTGCCAGTTGTTATAATTTCATTTGTTACATAGGAAAGCGACTGTTCCCCATCTGCGCCAACAGATGGAATCGGGACGGTCGTTTTTTCATTTTTCTGCATCAAGCGTTTTCACCTCCAATTTCCAGACCGTAAAACTTCTTCTTAAAGAACTGGATTGGGCATTTGCCTGCAATGGTATGATAGCCCATACTTTTCAGCTCCTTATTCAAATCTCTGATGATTTGATAAGATTTGCTACGGCTGACATCCAATACCTGCTGAACTTCTTCTGCTGTGATAAACTGTGCTCTCATGGTTACCTCCTGTGTTCAAAAGATAATTTGCGTATTTTTTATTCATCCATTTCTTCTATTTTTTCTTAATACGCACTTTCAATACGTTTTTATTATACGAACAAAAGCTGCTTTTGTCAATACTTGCGGAATAAAAATATGCACTTGAAATTCGTATTTCTTTGTGATATGATAAATATGAGGTGAATCAACTATGGATAATTTCGATTATTCCGCAATCGGTCAGCGGATAAAAACACTGCGAAAACGCAAAGGACTGAATCAGACACAACTGGCTAACCTTATTGGGAAATCTCTGCGTACTGTACAAAAGTACGAAACCGGAGAAATCGAGGTTTCCATTGATGTCGTAAACGAAATAGCAAAACATCTGGATACAACGCCGACCTTTATTCTTGGCTACGAAACCAATACGGTGCCTATCAGAAGTCTTGCTGACATAATGAGCTTCCTGTTTGAACTGAACAAGGTATCCTCTCTTAAATTTGATGTGGATGTAAAAAAGCCCCCTCGCAGCAACGAGTGGACCTGCTCTATCCGCTTTAATGGAAAAGAGATGGATGCTGACCATAACGCAGATATGTGTCTGTTTTTAGAGCAATGGGAAGATATGCGTGAGGATGTGCGCAGCTACAACTGTTCTGCAGCTGCATTACATAGCTGGCAAGAGCAGACCCTTGCGTACTATGCTGGGGCTTCCGTAGAATGTGTGGAACCGGAAGAACTTGACGAGGATGAGCGTTTGGCTCGTCGCAGAGCTTATCTTGAAAAGGAGTTTGGCTCTGAGAAATAATTAAGGTCTGACATTGGGATAGAAAAGGAGAACACAATGTCAGTAACTAAGGACAAAAACACAGGAAAGTGGATGTCTCAAATCCGTGTAAAGGATTGGACAGGAAAGGAGATCCACAAAAAGAAAAGAGGCTTCAATACCAAGAAAGAAGCCTTACAATGGGAACGTGATTTTATTAGTCAGGCAGATGGCAGCCTGGGCATGAAGTTCAAGGATTTCGTTGCACTCTATATGAAAGATGCCGATCCTCGTCTCAGAGAAACGACTTTAGCCAACAAGCACTATCTGTTCAACAAGAAGGTCCTCCCGTACTTCGGTGAGATGCCGATCAACGCCATCAAGCCGACCGATATTCGCAACTGGCAAAATGAGCTGATTAACTACCGCCGCCCCAACGGCAGAGGTTATTCACCGACCTATCTGCGAACCATTAACAACCAGCTCACCGCAGCTTTCAATTTTGCGGTGAAGTTCTATGGACTGAGAGAAAATCCCTGTCACAAAGCAGGAACCATGGGCAAGAAGAACGCCGATGAAATGCTGTTCTGGACGAACGAAGAATTCAAGTTGTTCATTGAAGCCATGGAGAGCAAACCTGTTGGCTACACTGTTTTTATGGTGATGTACTACACAGGATTGCGTGTTGGCGAACTGCTGGCTCTGACACCGGAGGATATTGATTTCGACCGACACATTATCTCTGTCAACAAGAACTACCAGCGTCTGAACGGAAAGGACTACATCTATCCGCCTAAGACGGAAGCCGGCTACCGTGAGGTAGTTATGCCGAAGGTACTGGAAAGTTGTCTGAAAGACTATCTGGCAAAACTCTACGAGGTACAGCCTACTGACCGTATCTTCCCTTATGACAGGGGCTGGGTCGGCAGACAGATGAAGTATGGCTGTGACCACTCCGGAACGCAGAAGATCAGGGTGCACGATGTACGTCATACCCACGCCAGTTTGCTGATTGACATGGGCTGTACGCCACTTCTGGTAGCAGAACGCTTGGGACATGAAAGGGTGCAAACCACCATGGAAACCTACAGCCATCTGTATCCGAACAAGCAAAGTGAAGTAGCCGATCAGCTTGATGCGATGGCTGAAAAAGATGACGGCTACAAAAAACTTGGCTGATGTAGCCATTTTGTAGCCAGTAAAAAGCAAAAATCCCGGAAAACCCTGTATTATCAAGGCTTCCCGGGACTCGGAGTAACTTAAATTATTATTCCCACTCAATCGTAGCCGTAGGCTTCGGGCTCAGGTCATAGCACACCCTGTTTACATTCTTGACTTCCTTCAATATACGGTCTGTAATCTTTTGCAGCACATCGTAATCTATGCGCTCAATGGAGGCAGTCATGGCATCCACTGTATTGACTGCTCGGATGATAACAGGGTAATCAAAGCAGCGTGCATTGTCCCTGACTCCAACTGATTTAAAGTCCGGCACAATGGTGAAATACTGCCATACAGTCTTGTCCAGGCCAGCGTTTGCAAATTCTTCACGAAGAATGGCATCTGATTCCCTTACAGCTTCCAGACGCTCTCTGGTTATGGCTCCCAGACAGCGCACGCCTAATCCGGGACCAGGGAAGGGCTGGCGGTATACCATAGCGTGAGGCAGTCCCAGCTCCAGTCCGCAGGCGCGTACCTCGTCCTTAAACAGCTGACGCAGGGGCTCCACCAGGGTAAAGTCCAAATCCTCAGGAAGTCCGCCCACATTGTGATGGGATTTCACCACCTTGGCTGTCTTGGTGCCGCTCTCAACGATGTCCGGGTATATGGTTCCCTGAGCCAGGAATTCAATTCCCTCCAGCTTTCTGGCCTCTTCCTCAAACACGCGGATAAATTCAGCGCCGATGATTTTGCGCTTTTGCTCCGGGTCAGCCACTCCGGCCAGCTTGCCAAGGAAACGGTCCACGGCATCCACATACACCAGATTTGCATCCATCTGGTTCTTAAATACATCGATAACGCTCTCGGACTCTCCTTTTCTCATAAGACCATGATTTACATGGACGCAGGTCAGCTGTTTTCCGATGGCCTTGATAAGCAGGGCAGCAACCACAGAACTGTCCACGCCTCCGGAGAGAGCCAGTAACACCTTCTTATCCCCTACCTGCTGGCGGATTAACTCCACCTGGTCGGAAATGAAGTTCTTCATATTCCAGTTAGCCTGGGCCTTACATGTATCGAACACAAAGGAACGGAGAACCTGAGCGCTGTCAGCCTCATCCCAGCTCTGTATGGAACGCTCACAGGCTGATGCGGCATGGCCTGCCGCCATTACCGGGTATCCTGCCTCATACAGCTCCGGGCGCACATCTATGGGGATTTTGTCCACAACATTGTTAGGGCCGCCGTTGATGATGATTCCCTTAACATTGGGAAGTTCCTTCAGTTCGCTGGCTGTGATGTCGTGGGGATAAATCTCACTGTACACCCCCATCTCCCTGATGTCCCTGGCCAGTTTTGTGTTTTCTGTGCTTCCCAGGTCAAGAATTACAATCATATCCTGTTTCATCTTCTGCCTCCTAAATTATTAGAAATTTAAAATGTCCTGCTTAATTCTCGTTTTAACCGAAACGCCGGTACTTTTATCCATACCGTACCCTGCCCTGCGGGTTTACCCGGGCAGCTCTCCCAGATATGCCAGCACCGCCCTCAGACAGCCGTCCACCCCTGTCAGTCCGCTGTCCAGACATAAGTGGTAGTTCTGGGCCCGGCCCCATGTGTTGCCGGTGTAATACTGATAATACTCCTTGCGTTTCCGGTCCACCTCCCGGATACGGCGCTCCATCTCCTTTTCATCAGACCCTGGTTCCAGGACAAGCATACGCTTTATCCGTTCCCTCATCTTAGAGTAGATAAACAGGTTAATGCTGTCATCCAGAATCATGTCTGCACACCGTCCCACAATAACACATGGACCGTGGGCAGCCAGCCTGCGGATGACATTGGACTGGGCCACAAAAATCTGGTCCGACATGGGAACCTTGTAGATGTCAGAAAAAGCATGGTAATACTGCCTGTCTAACGGGTCGTGAATCACAATATGCTCATCGTAATTCTGGAATGCCTCTTCTGCAATATTGATATCGTCCGCAGCCATGGAGATTAACTCCTTGTCGTAAAACGGGATGTCCAGCTTTTCAGCAAGCTTTACCCCCAGTTCACGGCCTCCGCTTCCGAATTCGCGGCTTACTGTTATGACCTTATCCATTAAGCACCGCCCCTTTCCTTTGGTTGGTTTGTTTTGGGTAGGATGAGTTCCGGCCGGTCCGGGCCGCTGTACACCGCTCATTGCCTACTTGGACATTATACCACAATTACCCATTATTTCCTATGCTTAATATCTCTCATGACCTTAAATATCTGTATCAGCACCGTAGGTACTGCGGCCAGGAGACAGACATCTATTATCTGGCTTTGGGTCAGCGGTGTTACGGAAAACAGGTTCTGCATAAACGGAACGAACATGACAATGCCCAGCAGGACTACGCCGGCTGCAAACGCTCCCAGGCTGTACCAATTGGAAGAAAAGCCCAGCTTGAATATATTGTGCTTGCTGCGGCAGTTAAATCCATGGAACAGACGGGCCAGGGTCAGGGTTGCAAAGGCCATGGTGCTGGCTGTGGCTGCGCTGCCGCTTCTAAGGCCTGTGTGGAAGGCAATCATGGTACAGACAGCTATGATTCCGCCCTGTGTCAGGATGGTAGTCATGAAATCCTTTGTCAGAATGCCTGTTTTCGGGTTTCTGGGCGCCTCTGACAATAAATCCTTCTCAGCCGGCTCCATACCGATTGCTATGGCCGGAAGAGAATCCGTCAGCAGGTTGATAAACAGCAGGTGCACCGGCGCAAAGGGTACAGGCAGGGCTGCCAGGGATGTGTACAATACCGAAAGGATACCGGCCATGTTGCCTGACAGCAGGAACTTGATGGCGTTCTTTATGTTGCGGTATACGTTGCGCCCATTGGCCACAGCCTTGATAATGGTTGCAAAATTGTCATCTGTCAGTATCATGGCCGCCGCGTCCTTGGAGACCTCGGTGCCGGTGATGCCCATGGCCACTCCGATGTCCGCCTTTTTAAGGGCAGGCGCATCATTGACCCCGTCGCCGGTCATGGCCGTGATGGAGCCGCGTCTCTGCCATGCATCCACAATACGGATTTTATTCTCAGGCGAGACCCTGGCATAGACGGATATATCCGTAATCCTGCGGTCCAGCTCTTCCTCCGGCATGGCGTCCAGTTCACGGCCCGTCATGGCAATATCCCCATCCTCAAAAATGCCAATCTGCTTTGCAATGGCTGTGGCGGTTATCTTATGGTCGCCGGTTATCATGACCGGCTTGATTCCGGCCCGCTTGGCGTCTGCAACCGCTGCCTTAGACTCCTCCCTCGGGGGGTCCATCATGGAAATCAGGCCCAGGAAAATAAAGTCATTTTCATTGTCCAGGGACAGGGTGTAATCTTCGGGAACTTCCTTATAACCAAAGGCCAGTACCCTTAAGCCCTCCTGGGAGAACTCCAGATTCTTCTGAAGGATGGCGTCCCTGTCCTCCTGGGTGATGTCGCGGATTCCCTCCTCCATGCGGATTTTCACGGTGCGGTCCAGAAGCACATCCAGGGCGCCCTTGGTAAGTACGGTGGGCACATCGTGAAGCTCATACTTGGTGCTCATGAGCTTCCGGTCTGAGTCAAAGGGTATCTCCTCCAGACGGGGCATCAGCTCCCTGAGCAGGTTTTCGTCCACAGTTGCCTTTCTTCCCATTTCCACCAGGGCAAACTCAGTGGGGTCCCCTATACCTTTTCCGTCCACAATGGAGGAATCGTTGGTAAGTATGGCATCGTAGAGAAGATAACGGTGAAGCTGGTTCTTCAGGTTCAGCTGGTCTATGGTAATGGTCTGTCCATTGGTGTAGATATTCTGTACCGTCATTTTATTCTGGGTCAGGGTACCGGTCTTGTCTGAACAGATAACAGAGACGCAGCCCAGGCTCTCCACAGCCTTCAGTTCCTTGATGATGGCATGTTCCTTGGCCATTTTCTGGGTACCCATGGCCTGTACTATGGTCACAATGGAGCTGAGCGCCTCAGGTATGGCTGCCACTGCCAGGGCCACCGCAAACATCAGGGAATCCAGCACAGGCATCTTGCGGTACAGGCTCAGCAGGAACACGAGGGCGCATATGACCATGATGGCCATAGCAAGACGGCTGCCGAACTGGTCCAGGCTGACCTGCAGCGGAGTCTTTTTTTCCTTGGTGGCATTCATAAGAGCAGCTATTTTGCCGATTTCCGTATCCATGCCCGTGGAGGTTACCAGCACCACCGCCCGTCCGTAGGTCACCAGGCCGCTGGAATATACCATGTTGGCCCGGTCAGCCAGGGCGCAGTCGGTGTGAAGGGTACCGTCGCTCTTATCCACATTGGTGGACTCTCCGGTCAGGGAGCTTTCGTTGACCTGGAGGGAATAATTTTCCAAAATCCTTCCGTCGGCCACCACCAGGTCGCCTGCTTCCAGATACAGGATATCGCCCGGAACCACCTTGGCAGACGGGATTTCCACCTTCTGTCCGTCCCTCAGCACCTTGGCATTGGGAGATGACAGGGATTTCAGGCTGTCCAGGGATTTCTCTGCCTTTGCATGCTGTACTGTTCCCAGGATGGCGTTAAGGATGATGACGGCCAGAATGACCACCGTACTCTCCGCATTGCCCGACACCATGGAAATAAGGGCTGCAATCACCAGGATTACCACCAGCAGGTCGCAGAACTGCTCTAAAAATACCTGCAGGGTGCTTTTGCGCTTTCCCTCTTCCAGGACATTTTCTCCCTTTTCAGCCAGGATTTCCTCTGCCCGCGAAGAGGTCAGCCCCTGTTCCGTTACCTGAAACTGGCTGAGTATTTCCTCTTTTGTCTGTTGATACCATTCTTTCATGTACTTTCCTCCTCATTATTGAGTACTTAGTCTCTATTATGCGCGTATCCCTGCGCCAAAATGCCCGGAGCACAGCAGAAAACAATTATCTGCTCTGTTCCTTTGCCAGGAAACCCACAAAAAAAGACTTCTATGGATGGCTGCCAGGATATGTAACATATCTGCAAACCACGCATAAAAGTCTTGTAACCGTAAAGGCATATATTGCCAGGTTCCGGTGGAACCGAGGTTGTTGACAATATATCTAAACTACTCCCTTTCGAGCTGTTCCGCATTCATTATGAATTTTCATTGAGTTTATCCTTTTTTTTCGGAAATGTCAAGGGGGTTTTAAAAATTTAATGAATGTATCCGCTTAAGGCTGGGCATGGAACCAGAACAGGGTGAGGGGTTCCCCGCTGTCCGCGCTCTTCATCTGGTGAGGCATACCTTCAGGCGCTATAAATGCAGTTCCTTGTTCCACGAAAAATTCCTCTTCCCCGATTTTGGCCCATCCCTGTCCTGACAGGACCATGAAGCCCTCCTGGTCCTCATGGACTGCTGGCGGCGTATACTCTGTGCGGGAATAATAGCTGATTCCGGCGCAGCAGCCGTTGGTACAGCCCTGTTTCTCTCCCAAAAGGGGAAAGGAACCGTGGCCATTTCCTGCCGCAATTTCGTTTACATCCTGCTTTCTCTGATAATAAGCCATGTTCCTCTCCCTGATTAGTGGAATACTTCCACCTCAAAACCAACGATTTCGCCCAGCTCCTGTAATTCCTTTACATGATTGCCGTAAATAATGGCCTGGTGATGTCCGTAACCGCCCTTTGCCAATGCCTGGCGGAACTCCCTGGCTCCGCCCTCTACCTCGTAATACACAGCAGGACTGCAGTATACGGGGCGGAACTCGCATCCCAGTGTATGGCCGACAGCCACCATCATCTTGGTTCCCTGACGGTTAAACCGGCCAAATGTAACCACCTGTCCGTCCTCCTCTGCCATATCCACATGGTAATGGGCGCCCCAGCCCTGGGTGGTAAAATGCGCCAGCTCATAGCTCTGCTCCGGCTGGTCAAAACCCCGCATCCTGCGCACCGGCACAGCGTGGTGGATTTCCAGCACATCGTGGTCAAATACCTGGCCGGGCTGTGTCAGAAGCTTAGGCATTCCCAGCTGTTCCAGGGTCTTGCTCCCTGCCAGCACCAGCACCGGATTCCCCATGAACACGCTCTGGCGTGTCAGGTACATCATCATCATCATGGCCATCCATACAGCCAGGTCCTCCTCACATGCAGACGGAATCCTGTCATCCTTATTCAGGGAATGGGTAATACAGGGAACACATTTATTCTTCTGGGGCAGCCGGCTTGCACACAGCTCCTTGCACGGGGTGGTGAATGCATTGCAGTCATAGCGCTCCATCATGCTGCGCACCGCATGGAAATACCTCAGGTCGTTGCACAGGTATTCCTCTGTGATATCCACTTTATCCGCCCCTTCCATCAGAGCCCTGGCCTCCTGATGGATTCCCTCGTCAGCCGGTATCTCATCAAAATAGTTAAACACCTGCCTGAAGTCAATGCGGTTATGGCGGATGCCGTACCGTGTAAACAGGCTTACCAGGTCGCAGCAGCTGGTATTAACCGACGCCGGCGTCTGCTCGGAATTGGACAGAATCAGTATTTTTGTGCTGGCAACCGCCTTACGCACCTGGAGGCAGGTCAGAAGGCGGTTGTACTCCTCGTAGTCATGGGCCATATATGCCTCAAGTCCGATATCCCTGTAATAACCCACAAGGTCGATGGGGGTAGGCCCCAGATTAATCATGGAAATGGGCTTGTTCAAACGCTCAATTCCGGGTACGCGGTATGTAATCAGATACAAATCCACCTGATGGTTTTCAGGCATCAGCTTGTCAAACTCAGAATCCCGCATCACAAAGCTCTCGTCAAATTCCAGGTAGGCCGGCTCCATCAGATGGCAGCGGGTCAAATCCAGGTTGTTCTGTAATTCCTCGTACCAGATTTTAAACTGTTCCTTTCCTACCCTGCGTTCAAACTCCGGCGTCCCCTCTTCCATGGGACCTACCCGGCAAGGGCCTTCCCACCAGTCAGTGTGTACCAGATTGCTGAAAACCGGTTTTAAGTTAACTTTAACGTCCATTGCATACTTCATGATTGTTTTCTCCTTTTATACCTTTTTCATTGCTTCTATTGTTTTTTTATTTTACATATGTGCTAATATCCCATAACATTTTGATAATCCATTTTCCTTTATTTCAGGATAAATCACATCGTCGGATATATAATCCAGGAATTTCATGGGATGGGATTTTATGGCTTCCGGCGTTCTTCCCTGGTACAGCTCTTCTAAAATGGAAAGCACGCCCCGCACCAGCAGGGAATCACTGTCACTGGAAAAATGCACCCTCCCGTCCTGTTTCTCTGCCCGGACCCAGATTGCGGTCCTGCATCCTCCAATCCTGTACCGGTCCCCGCGCAGGGAGTCCAAAGGAAGCTTTTCCATCCCAAGCATAAGAAGATACTCGCACTGGGAGCCTGGGTCCTGTAATTGGATAAGGTTGTCAATATGTTTTGCCTCAGCCTGGAACATGTCCATTTCATGCATATCTATCTGATGCATATCCTTCTGGTATCTCCCATCCATTAACTTCCCCTCCCGCAGATACGTTCCAGCCGTTCAGCCATATATGCAATCTCCTGCTTTGTATTGTAAAAAGCCAGGGATACGCGGCAGAGGCTTTCCTTTCCCATGCGCTTCATAAGTGGGTAGGCGCAGTGGGAACCACAGCGGACCGCTATTCCGTAATTGGCCAGCAGGACGCCTATGTCATAGGCTCCCAGGTTATCAGCCTCAAACACTGCCATGGGCGGAACCTGCAGCGCCCCTTCATACTCCCCGATTATGTGTACCCCCTTAACCGCCTCCAGACACTCTCTCAGATATGCGCCCAGTTCCGCCTCATACCGAAGAATCTCCTCCATGCCCAGACTTTGGAGATACACAAGGGCTGCCTCCAATCCAAGTGCCCCGGCAATGTTCTGGGTGCCGGCCTCGTATTTTCCGGAGGACCTTTTATATGAAATCTCTCCCCTGTCGCCTTTTACCACCATGTCCCCGCCGTACAGATACGGGGCCATTTCCTCCAGATATACCTTCCTTCCATACAGTACCCCGATTCCCATGGGCCCGTATAGCTTGTGACCGGAAAAGCACAGAAAATCACAGTCCATACGCCTTACGGATATGACCTGGTGCACAATGGCCTGGGCAGCATCTACCAGAACCAGTACGCCTCTTCTGTGGGCTTCCTTTATAATCCGGTTCACATCCGGACAAAATCCCGTCACATTGGACATGGCTGTGACGGCTATCAGTCTGGTACGGCTGTCCACCAGCTCCAGCACATCGTCCGCCCTCAGGCTTCCATCGCTCTCTGCCAAGGCTGCCCGAAGCTCTGCGCCCTTTTTCTCACATTGGCTTTTCCATGGGAAATAGTTGGAGGAATGCTCCAGCTCAGTGACAATCACATTGTCTCCCGTCCGGACATATGTCTCAAATACAGCCGCGGCAGCCAGATTGACTGACTCCGTACACCCCTTGGTAAAGACGATTTCCTCCGCATACTCTGCATCCAACCATGTCCGGACCGTCTCCCTGGCCCTTTCATACATGCGGGACGCCTGGCTGCTCAGGGGATAACTTCCCCTGTGGATATTGGAATTCTCCTGGGAATAATACCTGCACAGACGGTCAATGACAGCCTGGGGCTTCTGGGTGGTTGCCCCGTTGTCCAGATAGACAAAGGGCCCACCCTCCTGGTCCAGAATCGGAAAATCCCTGCGGATTTTATCTGCATCCATATCATCCTCCCCCTTTCAGGTGCCTTATAACAGCTTCAGCCAATTCATCCAGACTCTCTATATCCGTGGCCTCATCATCCCCCATTGCAATCCCCAGCTCCTTCTCAATAAACATAAGCAGCAATACCTTTTTCTGTGCCGCCAGGCTGGTCTGATGACAGTCGTATTTCTTTATCTCCCTCTGAATCACATCATCCGGCAGGTTTCCCTTTTGCAAATCCTGGCGCTTGATGCTCATGATGACAAGCTTTCTGATATCTGTCTGGGTATCCTCCTGAATCATAAGCTTCAGGTTCACGGCATTTCTCAGCAGCGGCAGAATTTCTGCCTTTTCCAATTCCTCACGCGGCATGGATTTTATACGTTCCAGCACGGCGCAGGCTTCCCTTGTGCTCTTTACAATTTCATCAATCATTTTGACTTTTTCCTTATATTTTCCATGAATACCGGCTTAACTTTTCCTTGTTTTCCTTACATTTTGTATTATATACCATGTGTTTCTACATTTTTTTGCAGATTGTCCATATACTTTGCATTTTCTTCAAACCATGCTATACTAAGAAGTGCTTCATATGATTGCATAGATACCCTGGGAGGCGCCATGGACATTCCATTTTCACGCTATACGGAAAAGCTGCCGGAAGAATTCTCAGTTCGGCACAAGATAACCGGGACAACAGAAAAGCGAAATTTCCACCTGCACAGACAGATGGAAATTGTGTTTGCCCTGTCCGGCAATTTAAAATGTAAGTTTGAAACAGGGGTGATTGATATTCCCAGAAATGGGCTGATTCTGTTTAACCAGATGGACCTGCATTATATCTATTCAGAGAACGGGTCCGGAATCTGCGACCGCTATGTGCTGTATTTTTCCTCCGGTTACATATCCCAGTTCTCCACACCGGAAGTTAATCTGCTGGAGTGCTTCCTGCTTCGCCCCGGCAACCAGCCCGTGGTCCTCACGGTGCCGGACCGGCAGATGGGAACCTTTCTTTCCGTCCTTTCCAGGATGGAGTATTATAACAGGCCGGATGGGGGCAGGGACCCTGCGCCTGCTTATGGAAGGGACCTGCACCTTAAATTCCTGCTGGGCGAATTTCTTCTGCTGGCCAACCAGCTCTACACAGAGCGGTTTGGCCCCCTCAGCACATCTGCCTACCGGGAGCACGCCCGGTTGGTATATGATATTTATGAATACATCGGAGGCCATTACAGTGAAAATCTGACCACGGACAGCCTGTCCCGTCTGTTTTTAGTCAGCAAGACCCAGCTTTATAATGTCTTTAAGGAAATCTCCGGCATGACAGTCAGCGACTATATTACAGAATACCGCATCACCCGGGCAAAAGATTTTCTCATCAACACGGATTATTCCGTGGAAATGATTGGACAGGCCGTGGGATACACCAACCTCAGCTCCTTTTCCCGTGTCTTTAAGGAGCAGGCCGGCTGCAGCCCCATCCAGTACAGACACAGGCATACGGATTAGGGCGTGTCCCCTTATTCGCCAATCCCTGTATCAATCTGGCTGATTCCGTGGCAGAATGCATACTTCTTCCGGAAACCGGCTGCCTTTCCCTCAGATGCTGTGAGGCCGATAAAATGCTTTACTGTTTTCTTACACTCCTGCTCCGTTTCCATCATAAGGGACATATAATCCAGGTCCGGCTTTTGGTCCAGACGGGTCTTTACGTAATCCCTGCACGCATTGAATATCTCAGTGGCAATGTTCACCTTGTTGATTCCTGCTTCCACTGCCCTTCGGATGTTCTCGTCCCCTGAACCGGAGCCGCCGTGTAGTGCCAGGGGCATGTTTACCGCCTGTTTCACCCTTCTTATGACATCAAAGTTAATGGTTGGCACAAAGCCCTTGGGGTAATTTCCATGGGCAGTGCCGCAGGCAATGGCCAGACTGTCCACCCCTGTCTCCTGCACAAAGCGCACTGCTTCCTCCGGCTTTGTATACAGCGCCTCGTCGCATCCGTCCAGGGTGGCGGCCTGCCCTACATGGCCCAGCTCGCCCTCCACTGCCAGCCCTTGTACATGGCACAGGTCCACTACCTTCTTCGTCCTGGCAATGTTCTCCTCTATCTCATAGGCCGAAGCATCCACCATAACGGAGGAAAATCCCTGTCTGTAAGCCCAGGTGATTTTCTCCCAGTCCCTGCCGTGGTCCAAAATCAGGGCCACCGGCACATTGGTCTGCTCTGCAAGCGTCCGTATCATGGGTACCATCAGCTCCGGCCTGGCGTGTTTCGTCATCTGGGCCTGGCCCATCAGGATAATTAAGGGCGCCTGCATTTCATCCGCGGCTGCTATCAGTCCCCTGGCCAGCTCCATGTTAAATGCGGATGCAGCCAGAACGGCATAGTTGTTTTTATTTGCATCGTCAAGAATTGTTTTGATGTCTGTATACATTATGTACTCCCCTTAATTGATATTATTTTATGTAGCAATGTGCCTTCCCGGCGCAGCCCAGTACCTGCATCTTTGTCCCTGCCACCTTCCTTACCTCCTGCACTGCATCCTTAAGGACCTGGGTGGGACTGACCTGGGTGGGATGATTTGTCACAAATTCCCTTACGCTCTGATAATAGGCATGTTTGAACTCACTGGATATATTTACCTTGTGAATCCCCGTCCTGCAGGCAGCGGCAACCTCCTCATGGGGCGTGCCGGAGCCTCCGTGAAGCACCAGAGGCACCGGCACCGCGGCAGCCAGTTCTTTCAGAAGCTCCAGCTGCAGTCTGGGCACATATCCCTTTGGAAGAATGCCGTGCACCGTGCCGATGGAAACCGCCAGGGCATCCACTCCGGTGTCCTCCACAAACCGTCTGGCCAGCTCCGGTGATGTGTATACCATATCCCGGACCGTGCCGCTGGCATAGTCCGCTGTCTCCCCTATGGTCCCAATTTCCCCTTCCACCGACACGCCGGCCCCATGGGCTGCCTCCACCACCCGGCGGGTGCATTCCACGTTCTGGTTATACTCCATCTGCGAGCCGTCAAACATGACAGAGGTAAAGCCTGCCTGAATGGCGCGGATGCACCCCTCATAGGACTTGCTGTGGTCGTAGTGAAGCACAAATGGATTCCTGCTGCCCTGCAGGCGGACCGAAAAGTACAGGTACAGTTCCCGCTCCGAAAACTGAAATTCATTGGGAGAAACCTGGATGATAGCCGGAGATTCCAAGTGTTCCGCTTCCTCCACAATAGCTTTGAACATAGTGCTTTCTGTTACATTGAACCCTCCCACTGCAAAATTCCCCTTTACAGCAGGCTCCAGTATTTTCTGCAGATTCAGCAGCATTTTTTATCCTCCTATCAGACAATATCTGTGATGTCGCTAAAAGTTCTCAAATGTCATTCCATCGGTGGTGGTTTCCCCGTTTTCCTGCTCCATGCCAAAATCCATGGAATCGTCTTCCGTGACCACCTTCTTCCACAGGGAAAGTATAACTCCCATGATAACGCCTCCCATGGCTACCATGGCAGCCATCATCAAAGGTTTATTGGACAGCGGGATAATGAACCATCCGCCTGCTGTTACATAATTCTCAATTCCCAGCACCATGGTGAGTCCTCCTGCTATGGATGTGGCAATCACGGAAGATCCGATTACACGCAACGGGTCGTTCATGGCCAACGGAATCACGCCTTCTGTAATCATGCATATACCCATTGGGAACGCAGCCTTTACAGCTTCCTTCTCAGCCTTTGTGTACTTGTTCCTGGTGAGAATGTAGGAAAGGGTTACGCCCATAGGAGGAATCATACATGTAACCAGCTTCACTGCCTCCGGACCGTATATGCCGTCCACCAGCAGGCCGTTTGCAAACAGAGAAGCTGTCTTGCCGATGGGACCGCCAAAGTCAACGCCGCACATGCCTCCCACAATGGCTCCCAGAATGAATTTGGAACCGCCCTGAAGTCCTATCAGCCAATTCTGCAATGCATTGATGACAAAAGCAACCGGCTTTCCTATAACAGCAAACATAAGGGCACCGCAAATCAATGTGGTCAGGAACGGAAGAATAAGTACAGGAACCAGACCCTGCATGGTCTTGGGCACCTTCAGATATTTCTTCAGAAACAGCACTGTATAGCCCACAAGGAAGGCTGCTATAATGCCTCCGATGAATCCGGTATAAATCTCCGAAGCAATGGACCCCAGAATCAATCCAGGTGCAATAGCCGGCCTGTCCGCAATGGAATACGCAATGGCAGCCGTAATCACAGGCACCACAAAGCCCATACCAACCTTACCGGTCCTCCAGATATACCATATCAGTGTTCCCTCTGCCTCGGATACCTTGGTCCCTCCAATGGCGGTTCCCAGTGCCATACATAAGCCTGCGCCCACAACAATGGGAATCATGAATGATATTCCTGTCATCACATGCTTCTTAATCTCTGATAATTTAAACCCACCCATAATCTTAATCCCCTCCGTTTTTCTTTTTTGCCAGCGCTTCCTCAATGCTCTGAAGCAGCGCTCCGGTATTTTTCATAGCCTTCTCCGTGCTCATGCGCACCACTGGTTTTCCCTTAAACCGGTTTTCCCCTGAAATCTTCACGTCAATGGCCAAAATGACCACATCGGCAGCTTGGATTTCCTCCGGTGTCAGCTGTTCCTCGATTCCAATGCTTCCCTGTGTCTCGATTCTGCATGTGTATCCCAGCTTCCTGGCTGCCTGCTCCAGCTTTTCCTTGACAATGTATGTATGGGCAATGCCCGCCGTACATGCCGTAACCCCTACTATATTCATCCTTTATTTCCTCCTGTTCGTCATAAACACGCTGCTCCTGTATTCCGCGAATCCAGTGAAGCAGCCTAACAAAATGCTTCCAGAATGTCTTCCTTTGTGCTGCTTCCCATCAGTTTTTTGCATGTCCCTTCCTGTGCCAGCTTCTTGGCAACGCTGGCCATGAGGCGCAGGAAGTAGTCATCCTTATCCCTTTGATTGATGGCAAATACGATAAACACCTGCACAGGCAGGCCATCCAGAGTCTCCCATTGTATGGGGCGTTCCAGCTTAAGGACCGATATACAGTTGCGTTTCACAGCCGCCGACTTTCCATGGGGAATGGCGATTCCGTCCCCAATGCCTGTCTTTCCCTGTGACTCCCTTATATATAAATCCTGCTTGAACGCTTCCTTGGATGTAATGCTGCCGTCCTTTAAAAGAAGGTCGCACACATATTCAAACACCTCCTCCTTATTCTGCGCCCTTACATTGACGGCCACTGCATTTTCATTGATTACTTCCAGCAGATTCATGCTCTCCTGTCTCCTTTTACCATAGAATTTAAATAATCTGTAATTTCTTCCTGTCCCCTCAGGCCGTGGAATTCCTCATAGGCCTCCTTGTCATCCAGCAATGTGACAATGGCGGAATAAAAACGGATGATTTGTCCCTTTGCCTTAAACCGTTCATCCAGATTCAGGGCCAGAAGAAATATCCGGTCCACGCTCCTGTCCCTGCCCCAATCCACCGGCTCCTCCAATATGGCGGCTGCAATCGCCGGGTGGCAGACGCAGGAAGCAGCTCCATGGGGAATGGCAACTCCAAGGTCCAGCACAGTGGATGTGGTTTCCTCCCGGTCCAGTACGGTCTGCTCATAATCCTCCGTTACATAGCCTGCCTCCGCCAGTCTGGCGCACAGAAAGGATATGATTTCCCTTTTATGGGTCTTTCCCGGAAAATGGTATATCAGGGAGGAATGAAACAGCTGATACTCGGAGTATTCCGCCTTCGCCGCAATCCGCCTCATCTTCTTTTTCCGGACCAGTTTCATTTTATTCTGAATCTGCTGTATGTCCCAGGGCTGCAGCACATTACCAATCTGTACCGCATCCTTTCCCGCAAATACATTTCCCACCGGAACAGATGATATGAGAAAATCACACCGGCTCTTCTGAATCTTGAGTGTATCCCTGGTAGTCAGCACATCTACCACATGTATGTTCTGTATGGAGCGCTCAATCTGTTCCTTGAGGATTCTGGATATACCGATACCGTGGTTGCACAGGATACACACCTCCACTCCCACATTCAGGCGTTCAATGGCCCCGCCTATATATAATGCCAGGTAAGCCACCTCGTCCTCCCCGATTCTCACCCCCAGCTCAGACTCAATGACAAGGCTGGCTGACCAGGCGGCTGCGTATATATTGGGATACTTGGACTTCACAACCTCCTTCAGGGGATTTTCCTCCGGTATGTTGTACCCCAGCTTCAGGATTTTGGATTTCATGTACAGCAGCAGGCTGTCAAACAGGTATTCATCCCTGCCAAGACCCTGCCCCAGGATATTGCCGGTAATGGAAATCACTTTATCCGTCACCCGGCAGATGTTTTGGTTTGCCTCCATAAAGGTCCGCCTGGATGTCTCTCCTGTAAACTCCTGTATTTCTGCAATCCCCAAAGCCAGTACCACAAACTGCTTCTCGCCCTCAGGAAAGCTGATGCTATAATATTTCTTAAGGCTTTCTATGCATATTTCTCCCATATTCCGGTCGTATTCCACACCCTGGTACGCCATGCAGGTCCGCATATGCCGCTGATGTTCTGAGCCCTGCCCTTCTGAACCCTGACTTTCTGAACCCTGCCTTTCTTTAGCCCCATACTCAAAATCCGCAGCCGGAATCTCCGCAAATTCCTTTTTCCTGATTCGTATAACGCATAATGAGAGAAGGAAGGAAAGCTGCTGGTACCCGTCAAAACTGTAGTGTATCCCGAATTCCCGTTCCAGCCCTGCGATGGCCCCTGTAACCCCGGTCATATCAAAGCCCCACAAAAACTTCTCTGTCTGGTTTTTCAGCGACTGGTCCCCAAACTCCTGGCGTTTCCTGGATATATCCGCAAAAAGCACCCACATGGCCATGCGCCAATCGTACTCGCTGCACTCAATCTGCAACCCCTGTCCTCTCTTACAGGTAACGGCTATCCTATGGGCCTCCAGCCATGCGGCCGCCTGATTGGTGGCCTTTTCAGCGTCCAGCCTGCTGATGAGAAGCCTCTGTTCCAGCTTCATCTTCTGTATGCTTCTCTGCTTCAGCAGCAGCTCCAGTATCTGGAACTGGTTGTCCGTGCCGTAGAGCTCCATCTGGTTCTCATCGTTCCATGCCTGCTTTGCAGCTGCCCAGTCCTTCTCTTTCATGAGACAGACGCCTTTGTTACTCTTAGAGACAACCTTTCCCAGCCCGTGTTCTTCCAGGAAACTTCCCAGCTGCTTCAAATCGTTCCTGATAGTCTTAAGGGAACACTGCATCTCTGCCGCCAGATACTCTACAGTCACGAATCCATCTGACCTGTACAGCAGCTTCAGAATTTTATATTGCCGTTCCTGCATCATGTTCCCTCCTGTATCCTGTTCCATCGCCCTGCCATCCCTTCGGTAATCTTATATTAACAGTTTTCCATTGCTTTCTATTACCATAATATTGACAGAAAGCAGTTGTTTTCTTCAAAAGTTTTTCCAAATTCCATGATGCGCCTTTTATGCGTTACTCACAATGGATTTTTACTATTCTTTCTGTGTTTTTTGCATTTCTTTTGATGTTTAATTAAATAGTTGCATAAATCCTGGTATGTTATGTACAATAATTGGAATTATGAGAACTTGCAAGGGAGGTGACCTGCTCAAGATTATGCCCGCTAAAACACCCATATCCCCCCATTTTTCCGAGGATTTTTCGTTCAAATACAAAGTGACCTACGGCCCGGAGCAGCATGAATATCATACCCACAAACAGTTTGACATCATATTCATGCTCACGCCCAATACGGTCTGTCATGTAAGCGAAAAAAACTGGAAGGTTCCCAAAAACAGTATTATTTTATTCAATAATATGGATTTGCATAAGATTACCCTGAATACCCGCGAACGTTTTGAACGGTATACGCTTTCCTTTAAACCCGAATACATTGAATCCCTGTCCTCCAAGGAAACGGATTTGCTGGAATGTTTTTTCTTAAGGCCGTTCTCAAATCCATATATCCTGCCGCTGACCATTTCCCAGGCAGAGGAATGTCTGGCCCAGCTAAAACGGCTGGTTGCATGCAACGATGATACCACCAAACAGGATTACGGCTACGACCTGAAAGTCAAATTCCTTCTGGGAGAATTTTTGATTTTTATAAATAACCTGTACCGGAAGTACCATAATATTTCATCCGATACCATAACCTCGTCCTACAGCCTGATTTACTCCGTCATCAACCATATCCATACGCACCTGAGCGACGAGCTTTCCCTGGAGCTGCTGTCCTCCACTTTTTATATTAACAAATTTTATCTGTGCAATCTTTTTAAGAATGTGACAGGCACTTCACCAAACCAGTATATCATCAGCTGCCGTATCATGAGGGCAAAGGAACTTCTATCACAAAATCTTCCCGTAGATTCTGTATGCGGTCTTGTCGGTTATAAAAACCTGTCCCATTTCAGCCGTATCTTCAAACAGCACACCGGTCTCAGTCCAAAACAATATTCTAAGTTCAAACAGGCGGAGGATTTTAAACGGAAATAAGGGTGGAAACCTCTGGTATCGGTTCCACCCTTGTTCATTTTCCTTCATCGTTATACCTGTATATTTTCTTTCCGGCCTTTTCCCCTTATTCTCCCCCATCCGTCTCTGTCTGCGCAAAGCCATACTGAAAGGTTGACCTTCTCCGGAAATTAGCTGCCCTTCCCTGGGAGCCGGTCAGGCCAATGAAATGCTTTCCAATTTTTCTGGCCGCCTGCTCGGTCAGGGACATCAGGCTTAACAGGTCAATTTCCGGCGTCTCCTCCAGTGTCTTCCTGATTTCATCGCGGACATAATTAAATATTTCCGTGCAGACATTCACCTTGTTTATACCTGCCTCCACTGCCTTTTTTATATTTTCATCCCCTGAACCGGAACCTCCGTGAAGAGCAATGGGCACATCCGTCACTTCCTTGACAGCCCGTATGATATCAAAACGTATTTCAGGGGTAACGCCCTTTGGGTACTGTCCATGGGCCGTACCACAGGCAATGGCCAGGCAGTCTGCATGGGTCCGGCTCAGAAACTCCGTTACATCCTCAGGCCGCGTATAGCAGGAATCATCTGTCTGGTCTCCCAGGGCAGCCTGTCCCACATGGCCCAGTTCTGCTTCCACCGCCACTCCCTGGGGATGACACAGCTCTATGACCCTTTTCGTTCTTTTTACATTCTCCTCCATCTCATAAGCAGAAGCGTCAATCATGATAGAGGAGAAACCGTTCCTATATGCATGTGTAATCACATCCCAGTCCCTTCCGTGGTCCAGAATCAGGGCCACCGGGACATTGGTCTCCTCTGCCAGCGTCTTTATCAGAGGCACCATCACATCCGCCCTGGCATGTCTGGTCATCTGCATCTGACCCATAAGAATGATTAACGGCGCCTGGAGTTCATCAGCAGCCGCTATCAGCCCCCTTGCCAATTCCAGGTTGATGGCGGATGCAGCCAATACGCCGTAATGATTTCTGGATGCGTCATCCAGTATTGTCTTCACATCTGTATACATATGTTCCTGTCCCCGTCTTTCTACATCCGAATCACTGTTTTGACAGCTTCCTGTTTTTTTGTAATGGCATACTCCATGGCTGCCTGTATGGTTTCAAATTCAAAATAATTGGTCACTATCTTCTTTGGTTCCGCCTGCCCCTCGCCGCAAAGCTCTATGGCTGCCGGATACAGGTTCCGATAACGGAATACTCCCAGTATGTCCGCCTCCTTTGAATTTGTTTTGAAAAAATTGAATGGAGTTTCCCCGAACACATTCCCGACCATTACAATTTTTCCCCCTCGTTTCACCAGGTCCGCTGTCAATGCGGCTGTTCTCTGGCTTCCCGCAGTCTCAAATACCACGTCATATCCTTTATTGCCGGTTATCTGCGCGGTCCTTGTCACAATATCCTCTTTTGATGAATTGACCGTATGTCTGGCGCCTATGGTGCCGGCCATATTCAGCCGGTTTTCATATAAATCCGATATGGTCACATTTGTGATTCCCCTGGCCAGACATGCCTCCAGGGTCATAAGCCCGATGCACCCTGCTCCCAGTATCAGCACGGCCTGTCCGGTCCCGGGATTGGCCCGGTTTACTGAATGCATTCCCACCACAAGCGGCTCCAGCAAAGCTCCTTCCACTGTGTCCATTGCATCGGGCAGTTTGAATGTCCATCTGGCGGGATGACTGACGTAACGGCTGAATGCGCCGTTCAGCCATGGTCTGGCCCCCAGAAACCGTACGTCCGGACACAGGTTATACCGTCCGCTCATACAAAACTCACAGGTCTGACAGGGTACGCCTGGCTCCAGCGCAACACGGTCGCCTGGTACGATTCCTTCTACCTTCTTTCCCACCTCCACTACGCGTCCGGCGCATTCATGGCCAAGCACTACCGGAAGCTTTATATCTTTTACCGCATAATACGGGTCCTCAAATATGTGCATATCGCTTCCGCAGATTCCCACATGGGCCACTTCAACCAACACATCCGTATCGGAAACGGACGGCATTTCACAATCCATAATCTCTAATCTCTGTTTATCTATCAAAAATGCTGCTTGATTCTTCATTTTTACCCCTTTACCGAACCGGCAGTCAGACCTGCCACCAGGTTCTTCTGTATAAACATGAACAGGATAACCACCGGTATCATGGCTGCCACTGCTCCTGCTGATATGATGTCCCATCTCAGGTCATACTCTCCTACCAGGGATGCCAATGAGACAGGAAGCGTCCTGTTATTGGAAGTCGTGAACATGACTGCAAACAAATACTCATTCCAGGAATTGATGAACACATAGGTGCCGGTAGCAATAAGCCCTGGCTTCAGCAGCGGCATTACCACATAATATAATAGCTGTGGGACATTGGCCCCGTCTATCTTGCCCGCCTCCTCTAACTCCAGAGGAATGCTCTTCATATATGAGGTGAGAAGCCATATGCTGAAGGGTATGGTAAACGTACAGTATGAAACCACCAATGCAACAGGAGAGCCTATGAGCTTCATCTTATTAAACACCACAAACAGCGGAGTCAGGTAAAGGACCGACGGAAACATATATAACAGCAGGATACCGCTGAGGGCCAGGTTCTTCCCCCTGAACCTGTACCTGGCAAAGGCATAGGATGCCATGGATGACACCAGCATGGAGATGCAGCTTGTAATGACTGCAATCACAATGCTGTGGAACATACTGGCCAGGAAATCCGTACCCGTAAAAAGCGTCACGTAATTCTGGAAGGTCGTTGCCCTGGGCAGTATTTTTATGTTGGTGGTATACAGTTCATCTGTAGGCTTTATGGAGGTCAGGAATGTCCATATGTAAGGAAATATCACAAAACACACTATCAGAATAAGCGGAATAAGCATTACAAGCTTCTGAATTCGTTTAGTCCTTTTCATCTTCATCCCCCCGCCTTGTCAGCTTTAAATATATGGTCATAAAGAGAATCATAAACAGGGTGCCGTAGATTGCTATGGTTGACCCCTGTCCGAAATCCAGGGATTTCTGCGCCTTGATATAGGCTACAAGGGATACAGTCATGGAGCTGTGGCCCGGTCCTCCTCCGGTCATCAGATAGAGCACCTCCACATTATTAAAGACCCATATGATTCTCAGCATGCAGGTAGTTATGATTGTGGGCATCAGCTCCGGCAGCGTGATATACACAAATTTCTGCCAGGAATTGGCCCCGCTTATATCCGCTGCCTCATACAGGTCCACGGATATGGTCTGCAGCGCTGCCAGTACCATGATGGCAAAGAAAGGAATTCCCTGCCATATCATGGTTACAATCTGGCTGTACAGCGCTGTCCGGGATGAGCCCAGCCACGGGACATTTTTGCTGATGATGCCCAAGGACGTCAGACATTTGTTCAGGACGCCAAAATTGCCGTTATAAATCCACACCCACATAAGCGCAATTACAACGCCCGGGGTGACCCAGGGCATCAGCGTAATGGAACGGATGATGCCCCTTCCCTTGAATGGGACGTTCAGAATCATGGCCAGCACCAGTCCAAACAGGAACTGACAGGCAACAGTGATTCCCACCCACTTTACCGTATTTCCCAGGGAAGCCAGAAATGTCTCATTCCTCCAGACAGATATGTAGTTTTCTAAACCGATAAACTGGCGGTTTACATAATCCGTCAATTTATAATACTGGAAACTGAGTCCCACTGCATAGCAGATTGGATAAATTATGACTCCCACCACCAGCAGAAATGCCGGCATTAACAATATAATGGGAACATATATGTCTGATTTCCTGCGCCTTTTTCCGGCTGCTTTTCCCCGATTCATACGCTCACCCTCTCATGGTTTTAGTCCTACATTTCCCCGTTCAGGCACTTGTCCAGCTGTTCCAGCATCTCCATGCTGCTCAGTTCTCCCATCAGGGCTCTCTGGAATGTCTGTGCCCATATTTCCTCTGTATAAGTTGTGATTTCAGGTCCTACCGGCAATGTATGGGCGGAAAGCATGTTGTCCATGGATACCTTATATGCCTGGTCATTTTTGTACTTGTCCAATGCCTGTACGGAAGACATGAACGGCACCTGCTGCAGCTTCTCACACCGCACATCATGAATCTCAGGTGAAGACGCCCATTTCACAAACTCCTCCGCTGCCTCCAGGTTCTTGGAATTAGGATTGATGGCCCATCCCGTCATTTCCTGACAGCCGAATGCCTGCCCGCTCTCTCCTGTGGGGACAGGTATCACCTCAAAATCATCGCCAAAGGTTTCTTTAATGGTTGTTATGGAAGCTATGTGATGATACAGCATGGCTGTGACGCCTGACTTAAAATTAGTAAGGACCTCACTGAATCCGTCCGTAATGGCTGAGGGCGGCACATAACCGTTCTGATACAGGTCAATGTACTTCTGGTTCATCTCAGCCAGCTTCTCGTCTGCCAGGGACGCCTTCCCCTCCCCATCATAGTAATCCTTATCCTTCAATGCGCTGAATACAAAGGATGACCACATGTAATGGCCGCCGTTGCCGCCGCGCATACCAAATCCGTACTGGTCTGTCTTGCCGTCCCCGTCCGTATCCACGGTCAGCTTTTCACAGGCATCAAAGAACTCATCCACGGTCTTCGGATAATCGATTCCCGCCTTCTCAAACATGGACTTACGGCAATACAGATACATCACAATGGTGGTACGCGGATACAGATACAGCTTATCCAGCCCCGCCCTCATCTGTTCCAGCATGAAATCGTCCACCTCATCTGCGTACTCCCAGCCCTCAAACACATCTTCCATATTCATCAGGCCGCCCATTCCGTACAGCTCCGGGGCCCACATGGGCTTACA
Source organism: Clostridium sp. 1001283B150225_161107_B6 (assembly GCF_015556325.1). Lineage (NCBI taxonomy): Bacteria > Bacillati > Bacillota > Clostridia > Eubacteriales > Clostridiaceae > Clostridium > Clostridium sp. 1001283B150225_161107_B6. Next base: position 380,712 of record NZ_JADNMD010000003.1, read on the forward strand.
GATAAACACATCCGGCCCTGTACCGGTACTGATGGCAGTTATAAGTTTATCGTGGAAGCTGGAAGAGGGTACGGATTCAAAGTTAACCTTAATGCGGTCCCCTGCATAGGCCTCCCACTTGTCCTTAAGCATGTTCTCAATGGTACCCTGTTCGTCCTCCCAGTACCAGTATGTCAGTTCAATGGGTTCCTGGCTTCCCTCCGTTCCGTCCTGCACCGCCTTCTCCGTCGCTGCCCCGGCTGTCTTCTCAGCCGCCTTTTCCGTGGAAGCGGAACCTCCCCCGCCGGAACACCCTGCCATGGAAAGGACCATTGATGCGCATAATCCCAATGCTGTCATTTTTGCCAAACCTTTTTTCATTATGAAATACCTCCTACTCCTTCTCTTTTGTTTACAACTCGTTTAACGGGCACAGACCGCTTATGGTATCATATGACTGAATACAGATGGACGCGGCCCATGCAGCTATCCCCAAAGCTGTCTTTGCATTATCCTCATGCAGGAACGAGGATAAAAATCCTGCAATTGCAATATCCCCTGCTCCGGTCCTGGACAAAATCCGTTTGACCTTTACGGGCTTCTGCCAGATTTTCCTGTCATACCACCCAGTCAGGCTGGCCGGAGCAGCCTTTCCCATATTTCCCCACCTCTCTTTCCCTGCTGTTCTCAGATACATCCCCTCATGCCCGCATTTCAGCATAACCACGGTGCCGCCCATTTCCAGAAGCTCATCCGCCAGTTTCTCAGCCATTCCTCTTATATCAATATAATCCAGAAGGTCGTTTGCCCCTGCTTTACGCACCATTTCAACGTAATCCTCCCTGTGCAGGAAAAATATACTTTCCTCCAGGCTTGGTAAAAATAAGTCAACATAGGGCAGTATCCGCTGCAGAATTGGTCTCCAGTCCACATGTCCCAGAAATGTCTTTAAATCCGGAAGGCTCATATCCAGAGAAATAGTGATTCCCTTGGACTTTACATTCTTTAACAAATCCTCCAGTTCCTCGCCCTCATGTTCCACCAGGTACTTCATACTGGGAGGATAGCCAAAGTGGAACAGCTTTACCCCTTCCAGCATTTCGTCCGTAATATCCGCTGCCTTGAAAAGCTGGGAAGCCCCCCTGCTGTGAAGCGTCATTTTATCCTTACCCGGAAGGGCAATGGCAACGCTGGCCGAGGACTGTTCCCCCATCATCTCAATCAGCGTATAATCCGCGTCATAGCGGTTTAAAATTTCCCTGACGATTTCCCCTACGGAATCGTCTCCGATTTTACTGACCAGCCTTACATCACATCCAAGCTTCTTTAACCCCAGACCTGTATTCCCTACTTCCCCGCCCAAATATATATGGGTATAAGAACATTCCGTGGTTTTGCCCTCGCTCAGGAATATTTCCGGTACGGGCTGCCCTTTCGGAATATATACTTCAGGAATAATATCCAATACAATGGAACCTGCCACTAATACCTTCTTACTCTCCATATATCCCCCATTTTTATGTAATTTGTATATTTTTTTGTGTTCCTGTCCCTGTCTATTAGAAATAATATCATATTCTATCGTACCTTTTTTTCTGTTTTGTCCTGATTTTTTTGCGTTTCTTGATGTGTTTTTAACTGTGATTTTTTTATTTTGATTTGAATTTTCTGATATAATTGAATATATTTCTTTTACTACGCGATAATTTTTATCTTGTTTTGTTATTTACATCCATATTACTGCTGATTTTATTCCCCCTCCCTGTATAGCTGTGGTTTTTTTACAACATTTGCAAGTTTTTATGCCGCTGCCGCAAAACCAGCAATTAAAACTGCCAACCTAAAAAGCCGGCTCACCCGGGCCGGCTTTTCCCATCAGAATTATTATTATGCAGCGTGTGGTATTTATTTTCTAAAATCCCCTGGCTTCTGTCCCGTATACCGTTTAAATGCCACATTGAACCAGGAGGGATTCTGGTATCCCACCCATTCAGCAATCTCATATACCTTCATATGCGTATTTTTCAACAAATCCATTGCTTTTTCAATACGCACCTTGGTCAGGTAATCCCCAAAGGATATTCCCATTTCCTTACTGAAAACAGAGCTGAAATAGCTGGCATTTATATAGACATATCCAGCCACATCATCCAGCCTCAAATCAGGGTTCTGATAATTCTCTTCTATATATTTCCTGGCCTTCTGCGCCACTGAGTTAGGTCTTAGCTTTTCCAGCCTGGCAATATAATCAGACACGCTCCATAACAGCTCCCTGAGTTTTCTGGACATGAATTCAGGATTGCTTTCATTCAAAACAGCGGCAATGGTGTCTGATACTGACAAAAACAAATCCTCTGGTTTACCTCCCGCTGTTCTCAACGTACGGATTGTCTCCAGCAGAATAGCTGAAACCATGGTACGTATAATTACCGGGGATGGTTTCGTCCGGTAAACATATGACAGAAATTCATCTGTAAATGTATTAACCTCACTTTCTCTCCCATCCTTCAGACACATTTCCAGGTTCCGGTTCCAGTCAGGCATATCCTTAAAGGATGGCTGTATTTCCTCCCGGACAGTGCGGTAGCGAATCAGACTTCTGTCTGTAAAAAAACGGTATTCCACAGCTTCCAGGCTTTGGCGGTAAGCAGCCGATAGTTCCCTGACAGAATCAACGGTATCGCTTATCCCCAGTACGGTTTCCGTATAATACCGGGAATAGATAGCCAGCAGTTTACGAAAGCTTATCTCTTTATCCCCTCTCATCATGACACAGAACACGGTCATCCGGTTCTGGTTCTGGAATTGTTTTATGTCTGCTGCATCTGCGTGTCCGGTCCTCCATTCTTCCAGGTGACGTTCCAGTTCCTCCATAAAGGACTCTTCCTGGTATTCAGGTCTCTCTGCATTTACCGAAGCCACACAGAATTTTGTAAACTGTTCCAGATACTTTGCCTCAGTCTCATTCAGGGCATTCACCCTTCCTCCAAGTGCCATCAGCTTAATTTTATTATCTAATATATTTTTCTGGGTCTGTTCCAGCACATTCCTGTATGTATTTAATATCTTCTCTCCTGACCTGACCTTCTGTATTTTTAAAACAGCTTCCTTTAACAGATGAATCAGCTTATCCGTATCAATGGGTTTCAGCAGATACGCAAAGGCGCCCAGATTAAGGGACTGCTGGGCATATTCAAACTGGTCATAGCTGCTAATCATGATAACCACGCAGTCCGGCCTTTGTTCCTTTGCCAGGGCCAGAAGTTCAATTCCATTCATCATAGGCATTTTCACATCTGTTATAATCACTTCCGGAGCCATCATTCTTACCAGCTCCACAGCCTCCCTCCCATTGGATGCCTGTCCCACCAGTTCCAGACCCAAAGCAGTCCAGTCTATAAAGTTTGACAGTCCCTCCCTGATGATATCTTCATCATCCACAAGAATGGCCTTAATCATACACCTTTCCCTCCCTCCTGCTGTCGTTGATGCTAAATGACACCCTGGTGCCTTCCCCAAACCGGCTCTCAATCTTCAAAGCAGACTCTTCCCCAAAATAATTACATAACCTTTGATTCGTATTATACATACCGAAACCCACTTCCCCCATTTCCTTTAACCCGGTCTGAAGCCGTTCCAACTGAGCCGGTGTCATTCCAATGCCATCATCAGCGACTGTTATCCTGATTCTGTCTTGTGCTTCACGGGCAATCTCAATCAAAACATGCCCGCCTTCCGGTTTTTCCTGGATGCCGTGATAAATAGCGTTCTCCACCAATGGCTGCAGGGTCAGCTTAGGTATGGGACAGTCCAGCATGGTATTCTCTGTTAAATGGATGGAAAAATTGATTTTATCCCTGTATCTGGTATTTTGAATCTTAACGTATTCCCTGACGTGTTCCAGTTCCTCCCTTAGCATTATGATATTCCGTCCCCTGCTTAACCCAATACGGAAAAATTTGGAGAGTGATGTAATCACGCTGATTGCCTTTTCATTTTCTTTGGACCGTATCAGCCATATTACGGTTTCAAGGGTATTATACAGGAAATGCGGATTAATCTGCATTTGAAGTGTCTTTAATTCTGCTTCCCTCAGATTTTCCTGTTCCTTATTATTGACCGCAATCAGATGCCTTGTAAAATCCATCATATTGTTAAACTTATTGCCCAGAACCGCCAGCTCGTCCTTATATTTCACATGCATCTGAACAGCAAATTCCTTTTGTTCCGCCTGTTCCATAAGGTCAATTAATTTATTGATAGGATTGGTCACTGTACCGGAAATGACGCTGGTGACCTTAACCGCCAGCAGTATCATCAAAAATATCACCAGCCCGAGCCAGATTCCCAGGTTAATAATCCTTCCCAGCAGAATGGCCTTGGGGATATAGGATTCCACAGTCCATCCATTATCCATTGTCTCTGTATAATAAAATACGGAATGGTTCCTGTTCCTGTCCTTATGGCTTTTTGCTTCACCGGAATCATTACCAGTACCATTTTTTTGAAACAGAATAGTATTTTCCCCATCAAGTACCTGAATGACCCCGTTTTCTATATTGCCGAATTCCCGGATGATATATTCAATAGAATCAGCCTCTATTTCCACCAATACCACGCCGATTCTGTTTCCATTGGCCTTATTTATCACCGGGCATCCCATGGCAGCATAGGACCGGTCAATGGATTTAACTGTCCTGGAATAAACCTTAGGCCCAAACCACACGACCCCATCCGCTTCATGGATGCGCCGGTACCATTCTTCCTTCCTAAAATCTGTTTCCTGAAATGCCACATTATGGGACTTAAAGTTAAAACCATTATCCCCCAGCACATATAAGCCTCCGAACTCATTAATTGTATATCCTGCCAGCTGGTACAACTCAAAATCATATTTCAGCTCTGTTGCATATCTATCTCTGATATCCTCCGGCATCTCTGCGTTCAGGATGCTCTGGAAAATCGAATTGTTCTCCACAAGACCTGACAGGTTTTCCGCTTCATTGAAGATGTCATTCAGATTATCCGCCACAGACTGCGCCGACTGATTGCTGAAGGAATAGGCCAGTTCCTCCACAATCCGGTAAGATGCAATGTAGGATATACCCGCCACCAAAAGCATGGCCACAATTACCATAGTGGAAAAGTATATCATCAGCCTGGTGTGAAGTTTATAATTCATCATATGAGCGTATATTTTTTTCATGAATCCCATAAAGCAGGTATAGAGAACGCTCCAAACTTAGCCTGGAGTGTTCTCTTAAACCTGCTGCCTTTCATAAAATTTATGCAGTTCACCATATAACCATCAGCAATTCCAGAAGTCCCGTCCATCATGTATTGCAATTCCTATGCGCTCTGTGGTTCCTGTTCTGGCATTGAAGTACATCAGCCACCTGTCATAATCCTTATCATAATACAGGAATGGCTTATAAATGGATTCACAATCCCATGCCCCCGGCAGTCCGGCCGAAATAATGGGGTTCATGGGATGGCGTTCCCATCCGCTTACACCGTCCTTTGACCTGGCCAGACAGATTCTGGCTTTAAACAAGTCCTCATAACCAATATAGAACATATAATACCAGCCATCCATTTCTATCACCTGACAGCCGGCCACATGGGCCCGTTCCCAAAGATTCTTTTTATCAGGCGTAAAGACCGGATTCCCTCCGCATTTTTCCCACACAATTCCATCCTGGCTCTCGGCATAGCCAATGGCATCCGGCTCAAACCACCCTCCTCCGCAATACCACAGCTTATATATTTTCCGCTCCTGGTCCCACAAAACAGTGGGGCACATTAAGGAACGCTTTTCCCAGGTCTGATTTGGTACCAGTACCGGCTCTTCCAGTCTTTCCCAACTGATTCCATCCCTGCTCCAGGCATACCCTATGACAGACCCGCCTTTATCCTCCTTAGATGCCTCCATATATGAGTCCACCCATTTTTTCTGATTAAATCCTCCGGTTGTCTGGCTGGAATACCACATACGAAACATTCCATCCCTGTAATCAATGGCTGGTCTGTTTAAATCTTCCTCCCATGGAATCTCCGGTCTGGGACTTAACACCACATGGCGTTCCCCCCAATGAAGGCCATCCTCACTTTCTGTGTATGCTATACTGTAATGTGTCCTCCAGGAAAAGTACATTCTCAGCTTGTCTCCTGCTTTTAATACATGATTGTCGAAACAAAAATCCCCGTCTTCCCCAATAACAGGGTTGTGCTCATACTTCCTCCACCCGGCCTGACATCCAACGGTATATGGATTGTAATTCAACATATAGCTTCCTCCTCACTCTTTTTCGTTTTTATCTGTTCCAGTCCGGACTGCATAATAACAATCACCAGAATAAGAAATCCCATGATTACATTCTGCCACCATGTACTGATATTTCCCTGCATGTTAAAAATATTTGCTATCATGCTCATGGTAAACACACCAAACAACGTGCCTGCCATATGGCCTATGCCTCCGGTCAGAAGCGTTCCGCCAAGGACCACTGCTGCAATAACCTGCATCTCATAAAGTTCTCCCGCCGTAGACTGGGCAGCCCCCAGCCTGGAGGCGAGAATCAGACCTGACATGGCAGCGCCGATGCCGCACAGCATATATGATAGGATGATAGTCCTGTCAATCCGGATTCCCATCATCCTGGCTCCTTCCCTGTTTCCTCCTGTGGCATATACGCTCCGTCCAAATCTGGTATACTTAAGGCTGTAGGCCCCAATCAGCACAAAGAGAAGGAACAGGATTCCGGGAACCGGCAGCCCCAGTATCTTTCCCCTTCCAATCATCTGAAAGGCCGGAGAAACCTTTTCCACATCCACCGAGCTTTCATTGGTCATGATGTAGGCTATCCCTCTGAGGCACATCATCATGGACAGGGATGTAATCCAGGGCGGTACTTCCAGTTTGGTTACAAAGGTCCCGTTTATAATTCCAATCAGTGCTCCCGCACACAGAGGAACCAGAATGGCAGCCCCAATATTCACCGAGCACATCCGTGCTGCCAGAATACCGCACACAGCTACAGTGGAACCTACCGACAAATCGATGCACCCTGTTATGATAACAAATGTCATCCCCACAGCTATGACTCCTATTATGCTGGACTGCCTGAATAGATTTACCAGATTGATGGGGGTAAAGAACTGTTTATACCGCAGGGCTGATATGAGGAAAAGCATCAGGAATACAACCACCGCGCTCTTTTCCTGTATCCAGACTATATATTTTTTTGAACCGCCCATGTATTTACCTCCGTCCTCTTCCTAAATCCTGCCAATCTTGTAAATTTTCCGTTCTGGGCACAGACCGCAATGATGACAACCAGCGTCTTGATGACCAGAGAATAGGAATACGGCACATTGTTCATATTCACCATTACTGTTATTATCTGCATAATGAACACACCGGCCACGGTTCCTGCCAGGTTTGCTTTCCCCCCTGCCATATTGGTACCACCGATTGCAGTAGAGGCAATGGCATCCACTTCAATTTGAAGTCCAAAATTAATGGGGTCTGCCGCGGACATACGCAGGGCCTCTACCAATCCGGCTGCACCGGCAAGAAAACCACTGAGCATATAAATAAGGACCATCATGCCTGAAATCCTGATTCCCGAGAGCCTGGCTGCCTTCGGGTTGTCTCCTATGGTTTCGACATAAACGCCGAAGCGCATCCGCTTCATCAATATGTACATGGCGCCAACTGCCATTATTATAAACAGGGCCTGGATTGGCACTAAGCCAAAAACCTTATAAAATCCAAGATTTGATATAACTGGATGGGAAAAGGAATATGTCCTTCCATCATTAACCAGTTCCGCAAACCCCCGGACCATGTTCATCATTCCCAGGGTAACAATCATTGGCTGTATGGAAAATCTGGCAATGATGAACCCGTTTACTGCTCCGCAGAAAATAGCCAGCGCCAACGCGCTTATAAACGCACCGATTACCGAAACGTCTAAAAGTCTGGCAAACACAATGGCGCTTAAGGCCATAACGGGCCCAATGGAAATGTCAATTCCGCCTGAAGCAATGGCCGCTGTCATTCCAAGGGAGACAAACATTACGGTCGTGCTCTGAATCATGATGTTCCAGCAGGTATTCAGGCTGAAGAAATTCCTGGTAACCAGACTATTAAACACTACCATTGCAAAGAGGGCCAGGTATACTCCGTATTTTTTCAATAATTTACTCATATCACGCCTCTTATCCTCACATACTGAATACTTTGTTGTCAGCTATCCTCTTCATGATTTCTTCCTGGCTGATTTCCCCGCCAGTAAGTTCACCTAATTTACGCCCATCCCTCAACACCATCACCCGGTTGCTGTTCCTTACCACCTCGCTGATTTCCGATGAAATCATGACAACGCTCATTCCCTGCTTTGCCAGGTCACGCACAATTTTTTCTATTTCCGCCTTTGCGCCCACATCAATTCCTCTGGTGGGCTCATCCATGATAACCAGCCTGGGAGAGGTACACAGCCATCTGGCCAGCAATACCTTCTGCTGGTTTCCGCCGCTTAAGTTCCTGACTTTCTGTTCCATGTCAGGTGTCTTGATGCCCAGCCTGTTTATGAACTCTGCTGCCACTTTCTCTTGGGCTTTTCTTGATATAATTCCCATCCTGGTCAGCTTCGGGAGAAGGACAATGGATATATTCTCGCGTACCGACAGGTTTGGTATGATTCCCTCGGTTCTGCGGTCCTCCGGGCAGAGCGCCATTCCCTGCCGGATGGCATCTGATGGCATTTTAAATCTGATTTTTCTTTTGTCTATCACAATGGTTCCCCTATAATCCGTATCCTCCCCGAACAGTACCTTAATGAGTTCTGTCCTTCCGGAACCAAGCAATCCGGCAAATCCCAATACTTCTCCCGGGTTCATTTTAAACGATATCCCTTTCAGCTTGCTATTGGTAATATTTTCCATCTCGCAGATTGGCTGGCTGTCGCAGTGATAATTATTATCCTGTAAACGCGATTCACTGTTTTCCACCTTCTGTCCAATCATTTTAGAGACAAGGGATATCTCATCCAGCTCATTGATACCATACTCACCTTCACATACACCGTCCTTCAAAATCGTAACCCTGTCGCATATTTCATAGACCTCATTTAAACGATGTGATATGAAAATAATGGATACTCCCTGGCTCTTAAGTCTCCGGATTACCTGAAACAGAATCTTAACCTCCTGGTTATCCAGGGAGGATGTAGGTTCATCCATCACTACCAGCTTAGACTGAATGGCCAATGCCCTGGCAATTGCCACCATCTGTGCCACAGCAGCTCCCTGTATGCTGAGGGGCTGCTTTACATCATAATCCAGGCCGATACCTGTCAGAAGTTCCCTGGCATTTCTTTCCATCGCCTTCCAGTCTATTCCCCACTTTCCCATAGGCTCTCTGCCAATATATATATTTTCACATATACTCAGTTCCGGTATAAGATTCAACTCCTGATAGATAGTACTGATACCTAGTTTCTGGGCCTCCAGGGAAGACTGGGGATGAACCGTCTTCCCATCAAACAGGACCCTTCCGCTGTCACTGCTGTAGAGACCATTCAGAATCTTCATCAAGGTGGATTTTCCTGCTCCATTTTCCCCCATCAATCCATGTACTTCTCCATATCCGACCTTAAAATCCACCTGTTTGATTGCCTGTACACCCGGGAAGCCTTTGGATATGTTCTGCATCTCTAATAAATACCGATTCTCCATGGCCGTTCCTTCACCCATACCTCTCTGCTTAATATGCCAGGTCCATATTTTCCTGTGCATTTCCCGCATCCACCACCACGCCTTCCATGATGGTCTGCTCCGGAACCTCCTGACCTGCCAGGATTTTTTCTACCGTGTCAAAGGTAATAGGCCCATACATGGGACTGCTGACAACAGTTGCCGACATCTCACCGGCTATGACAGATTTAAATGAATCCATTTCCCCGTCTATTCCTATTACCAGAATATCCTCATTTGGCTTATAGCCCGCTGCCTTAATGGCCTGCACAGCCCCCAGAGCCATCTGGTCATTGTGGCAGAATACTGCATCCACCTCACCGCCATGGGCCTGCAGCAGATTCTCCATAACCTTCTGTCCTTCAGACCGTTCAAAATTTCCTGTCTGTGATGCGATAATCTTCATTCCCTCATTCTGATTCACCACACCTGCGAACCCTGTAGCCCTGTCCTGGGCAGAAGAAGACCCCACTGTTCCTGTAAGCTCAATGATATTGCAGGTTCCCCCGGTCTTTTCCTTAAGCCATTCGCCTGCTGCCTGTCCTTCCCATACAAAATCCGTGGCAATATAGGTTACATAATCCACTCCTGGCTCGCCCTTGGCAAGCCTGTCTACCAGTATTACCGGGACAGAATTCTCTTTGGCTGTCTGCAATGCTGTCTCTAATCCCTCAAACTCCCTGGGAGACAGTATGAGCAAGTCAATGTTCTGGGCAATCAGGTCTTCCACATCAGATACCTGTTTAGCCGTATTATCCTGGGCATCCGTGACAATCAGCTTAAACCCCCGCTTCTCCGCCTCATCCTTCATGCTGTTAGTCTCGGCAATCCGGTATGTGCCTGTATTTGCCAGCTGTGAATATCCAATCAGATAATCAGACGCATTCACTGCTTTTCCTCCGCCGTCCTGGGAAGACGTTTCTTTTTCGCTGCCGGCAACCGTTTCCTCCTTTACAGGCGCTTCAGTCTGGGATGAGCTGGACTGCTGCCCTGCCGTCGTATTGCCGGATGGAGACGCATCTGTTGAACACCCTGAGCATAACATTGCTGCTGCCAATAATAACGCTGCCATACATAGGCCTTTTCTTCTCATATCTTTCCTCCTTCTATGTTTCTGACTGTTTTCTGGTATATTCATTATAGATTTTTATTATTTACAGTTAAATTAATTATCTTTTGAAAACTTTTGTTTTCTTTGGGACATACACCCCCTCACTTTCGGCAAAAACGCAGATATGCGGCTGTCCTTGCCGGACAAACCGCATATCACTTCCATACTTTAATTTTCCATAATTACACTGTATCCTATTTAACCAACGCAAACTCATAAGCCTTCCTAATCCGCCCCATCAGCTTGTCATCTATCTCGGCCACACTCCTGGCAATAACATGGTGGGTCCAGCGGTTGGGACAGGGCTCTGCCGCTGCCTCAATCCTGTCATCTTCAATATGATGGCTTACGCCGAAAGTTGCAATAATACGAACTCCCTTCCGGCAGTTGTGTGCTTTATCCGATTATAGCACAAAATTCCCCCTGAATTTAAGCATCCCTTCATTTCATGGAAAAAACAGCCTAATCAGAAAGGCTGTTCATACGGAAGCCAGAAGGCTGAACTTCATTTAAATCTGTACACAGGTGGTAAATGCCGGCTGTTATAAGGCCCGAAGGAAAGGGAGTCTTAGGTATATCCGCCTTGCAGTATATCCGCTCTTCAGAATCTTCCGCCCAGCCCCTTTCCTCCCCCTTTCATCTCCTGCCCATCTATACCCCCACTGCGGCCTTCATCTGCTTCACATAATTGCAGACAGGTTCCACACAGTTTACACCGTACCTGGCCACCAGCTTAACAATGGCGCTTCCGACAATGACTCCGTCTGCCTGGGAAGCCATTTTGCCGGCCTGCTCCGGGGTAGAGATGCCGAATCCAATGGCACAGGGTACATTTTTTCCCTGCTTTACAGTGTCCACCATTTCCTTAATGTTGGTGGTAATCTCGCTTCGGACACCGGTAACTCCAAGGGATGACACGCAGTATACAAACCCATGGGATTCCCTGGCAATGGCCTGGGCCCGCTCCCTGGAGGTGGGCGCCACCAGATAAATCAGGGTCATATCATACTTTTTACAAGCCGGCAGCAGTTCCTCCCGTTCTTCAAAGGGCATATCCGGCACAATCAGGGCGTCTATTCCACAATCAGAGGCATTTTTCATAAACTTATCCACGCCATATGCAAACACCGGGTTGATATAGGTCATGAACGCCAGCGGCACATCTGTCTTTTGGCGAATCCGGCGCACTGTATCAAATATCTTGTCCGTGGTGGTTCCTGAAGCCAGTGCCCGAAGGTCTGCCTCCTGAATGACGATTCCCTCTGCCACCGGGTCGGAAAAGGGTATTCCCAGCTCAATCAAATCCGCCCCGGCCTCTGCCATGGCAGGCACAAGCGCCTCTGTCACTGACAGGTCCGGGTCGCCTGCTGTTATGAAAGGTATGAATGCCTTTTTATTCTCAAAAACCTGCTGTATCCTATTCATAGAGCTCTACCCCCTTATATCTGGCAATTGCAGCCACGTCCTTATCTCCCCTGCCGGAAAGATTGATAACAATAATCTGGTCCTTATCCATTGAGCCTGCCACCTTCCTGGCATAGGCCACTGCATGGGCGCTCTCCACTGCCGGGATGATTCCTTCCATACGCGACAGATATTCAAATGAGTCCACTGCCTCATCATCCGTCACAGGCACATACTGGGCCCTGCCGCTGTCATGGAGCTGCGCGTGCTCCGGTCCAATGCCCGGATAATCCAGCCCGGCGGATATGGAGTACACCGGTGCAATCTGTCCGTATTCGTCCTGACAGAAATAAGATTTCATGCCATGAAAAATGCCGACCCTGCCCGTGGCTATGGTGGCTGCAGTCTGCTCAGTCTCCACGCCCAGTCCTGCCGCCTCACATCCTACCAGCTTCACGTCCTTTTCATGGATGAATTCATAGAAAGCTCCCATTGCATTGCTTCCGCCTCCCACACAGGCAATAACCATATCCGGAAGCTTTCCCTCCTTTTCCATAAGCTGTTCCTTGATTTCCCTGCTGATTACGCTCTGGAAATCCCTTACCATCATGGGAAATGGGTGGGGGCCCATGACAGAGCCAATAACATAATGTGTATCCGCAATGCGGTTGGTCCACTCCCTGAGTGTCTCATTGACAGCATCCTTTAATGTCTGCGTCCCGCTGGTCACCGGGTGTACCTTTGCCCCCAACAGCTCCATGCGGTATACATTGAGCGCCTGGCGGTCCGTATCCTCCTTTCCCATATAGACCTCGCATTCCAGTCCCAAAAGGGCTGCCGCCGTGGCTGTTGCCACGCCGTGCTGTCCGGCCCCTGTCTCTGCAATGACCCTGGTCTTTCCCATTTTCTTTGCCAGAAGAACCTGCCCCAGCGCATTGTTGATTTTGTGGGAACCTGTGTGGTTTAAGTCCTCCCTTTTGAGATAAATCCTTGCTCCGCCCAGGTCCTTTGTCATCTTCTCCGCATAATAGAGGCGCGAAGGACGGCCGGTGTATTCCTCCAGCAGATACTTTAACTCGGCCATGAACTGCGGCTCCTTTTTATAGTACTCATATGCCTCTTCCAGTTCCGCGACAGCGCTCATCAGTGTTTCCGGTATAAACTGGCCGCCATGGATTCCAAATCTTCCTCTTGACATTGCTGTGTCTCCTTTTCTGATACAATTTCTTTATACAGTCATGTTAAATACAGCTATTAAGCGGACAGTCCGGGCTCTGCGTCTGCCCCCGCAGGACCTGGGCCAGCTCCTCCATCTTTCTCCGGTCCTTCCTGCCCCCTGTTTCCACCGCGCTGCTGACATCAATGCAGTAGGGTCCGTGGGCCGCTGCCTGCCTTATATTGCCCAGATGTATGCCTCCTGCCAGGAAATAAGGCTTTGTAAGCCCGGGAATCATATCCCAGTCAAACTGGGTGCCGCTGCCCCCGTACTTACCCTTTGCATACGTGTCCAGAAGAAGGTAATCACAGGGCAGCTCCTGGGCTTTTAAAATCTGTTCCCTATTCCTGACCCGTATTGCCTTGATAACCGGCAGTACGGTGTGCTGCTTCAGCTGTCTGATGTAAGCCTCATCCTCGTCTCCATGGAGCTGTATCAAATCAATCACCCTGCCGGTCCCCTGGTTCCCGGCGAGCTCCAGTATTTCCTCCATGGATGCATTGACAAATACGCCCACGGCCCGGATTCTCTTATCCAGAACCTGTCTTAACTGGGCTGCCTTATCAGGCGTAACCCTGCGGCTGCTCTCGGCAAATACAAAGCCGATATAATCCGGCTGAATCTCATTGGCCGCCAGGATATCTCCAAACCGGCTGAGACCGCAAATCTTAAGCCTGCATGTTTTCATAATCCATCCCCCTGCATTATTCCCTATATCTGTCCCGCACATATTTGTACCTGCACATGTCGGTCCCTGCACATGTATGTCTCTACCCAATCCGTGACTTAAGTTCCCGCAGGGCACTCTTTTTGTCTGCTGCCCGCATCAGGGTTTCTCCCACAAGAACCGCATCCACCTGGTTCTCTGCCAGAAGCTCTATATCCTCAGGCGTTCTGATTCCGCTCTCCGCCACAAATATGGTGCCGCGGTCCACCAGTCTCCTGAGCCTGAGTGCGTTTGTGAAATCCACCTCAAAGGTCCCCAGGTTTCGGTTATTGATTCCAATCATACCGGCCCCTGCCTCTGCCGCCATGGCCACCTCCCCGTCGGTATGGGCTTCCACCAGTGAACTTAGCCCCAGACTGCCGCAAATGCCCATATACCGCTTCAGCTGCTCCATGTCCAAAAGGGAGCAAATCAGCAGAACAGCGGATGCACCCAGCACCTTTGCCTCATAAATCTGGTACTCATCCACAGTAAAATCTTTCCGCAGCAGCGGCAGGTCTGTCTCCCTGCGGATTTCTTCCAGATAACGGTCAGCCCCTAAAAAGAACTCCGGCTCCGTCAACACGGATACCGCATCCGCACCAGCCTCCTGGTACTGCCTGGCTATTTCAACATAAGGGAAATCCGGAGCAATCAGTCCCTTTGAAGGCGACGCCTTCTTGACCTCACAAATGAAGGAAATGCCTGGTTTTGACAGGGCTGCTTTAAAAGCAAGGGGTTCATTCCCTCCATCCTCCCGGTTAATGCCCTCCCTCTCCCTTAACTCATAGGCTGCCTTCATCATTTCTTCCAGTGGTTTTACCTGTTTTTTCTGTTCCACCCGTTTCCTGGCGGACAGGGCTATCGTATCCAGTATCATGATGCCTTTACCTCTCCCGCTGCTTTCTTTGTGGCCCGGATGAACTCCTCCATCTTGGCCATGGCTGCTCCGGAATCAATGATGCCCCGGGCCTTTTTCACACAGTCCTTCACCGTACAGTCATCAATTCCTAGATATAAGCTGATGGCCGCATTCAGGACCACCACGTCTCTCTTTGGTCCTTTCAGGCTGCCGGATAAAATGTTCTTTGTTATCTCTGCATTTTCCTCAGGCGTGCCTCCTATAAGTTCATCCAGGCTGCATACGGTTAAGCCCAGTTCCTCAGGTGTCATATCATAGGCCGTAAGTTTTCCGTAACGGATTTCACATACGTGGGTGGGACCGGTCAGCGTTGCCTCATCCAGTCCGTCTCCCCCGCATACCACCATTCCCCTGGTAACTCCCAGGTTGGCCAGCACCTGCGCCAGCGGCTCCACCAAATCACGGCTGTACACGCCTAAGAGCTGCATGGATGCTCCTGCCGGATTGGACAGGGGGCCCAGGATGTTAAAAATGCTTCTGATTCCGATTTCCTTCCTCACAGGGGCCGCATATTTCATGGAAGAATGGTACGCCGGCGCAAACAGGAAGCACATACCGGTGTCCTCCAGGACAGTCTCTGCCTGTTCCGCCGTCAGCGACAGTTCTGCTCCCAGCCGCTCCAGTACGTCTGCAGCCCCGCTCTTGCTGGATACGCTGCGGTTGCCGTGCTTTGCCACCCGTATGCCTCCGGCCGCCGCCACAAATGCGCTGGTGGTGGAAATATTAAAGGTTCCCACCTCGTCCCCGCCTGTTCCCACTATGTCCATGACCGCAAAGGGAGGCGACAGCTTTACCGCCTTATCCCGCATAACAGTTGCGCAGGCCGTAATCTCATCAATGGTTTCACCCTTCATCCTCAGTGCTGTGAGGAACGAGGATATCTGTGCCTGGGTGGCGTTTCCGCTCATGATTTCGTCCATGACTTCCTTTGTTGTATCAAAATCCAGATTTTTATTTTCTACCAATTGGTGAATTGCTTTTTGTATCATAGTCATTCTCCTTTTTACTTAAACCCTGATATTATATTCCTGCTCTGTTCTGGTTTTCACAGGCCACATTCCGTTACATTGCTCTGATATTCAAAAAATTCTCCAGTATCTTCCTTCCATCCGGCGTCAATATGGATTCGGGGTGGAACTGCAGCCCATATACAGGATAATCCCTGTGCTGCACCGCCATGACCTCCCCCTCCATGCAATCCCTGGCCACCACTTCCAGCTCCTCCGGCAGGCTATCCAAAACCGCGGACAGGGAATGGTACCTGGCTGCCGGTATAACGGACGGCAGTCCCTCAAACAGCCGGCATCCGTATCCTGTCCTTCCGGATGCATCTGCCTTGCCCGGAGTGTTATCTTCCTTTATATGACAGTCCAGCCGGATATTGCTCTGTTTGCCGTGCATCAGCTTCTTTGCATGGGCAATGGTTCCGCCGAATGCCTCGCATATTCCCTGATGTCCCAGGCACACGCCCAGAATCGGCATTTTTCCCTTCAGCTTTATGACTGCCTCCTCCAGAATGCCTGCATCCCGCGGATATCCTGGTCCGGGCGACAGAATCAGGTGGCTTGGTTTCATGTTCTCTATATCTTTCACCGTAACCTGGTCATTGCGGACCACCTGTATATCCGGCTCAATGCTTCCAATCATCTGTACCAGGTTATAGGAAAAGCTGTCATAATTATCAATCAATACAATCATCTGTCATCCACCTCCCCTGCCCGAAGGATGGCCTGAATGACGGCCTTTGCTTTGTTTTCCGATTCCTCATATTCCAGCTCCGGCACACTGTCCGCCACAATTCCGCCTCCTGCCTGAACCGTGACCTTTCCTGCCTGTTTTACTGCCATCCGTATGGCGATGCATGTATCCAGGTTTCCTGTAAAATCCAGGTATCCCAGAGCCCCGCCGTATATCCCCCGGGGAACAGACTCCAATTTTTCTATAATCTCACATGCCCGTATCTTGGGAGCACCCGAAAGTGTGCCTGCCGGAAGCAGGGCCTCCACCGCCGAACAGCCGTCCAGTCCGGGTTTTATATTTCCTTCCACCTGGGAACAGATATGCATGATTTTGGAATACCTGTGTATCATCTTGTACTCCGTCACCTCCACGGACCCGAACTCTGCAATGCGTCCAATATCATTCCGTCCCAAATCCACCAGCATATTGTGCTCGGAAAGCTCCTTTTCATCTGCCAGAAGCTCTTCCTCCAGCCTTTTGTCCTCCTCATCCGTTGCACCCCTGGGCCTGGAACCAGCTACCGGGAACGTGGTGAGACGCCCGTTTTCAAGGCGTACCAGGGTCTCCGGGGAGGTACTGATGATTTCATCCTGGTCTATGTTCATGTAAACCATGTAAGGGGATGGGTTCGTGGTTCTGAGAACCCGGTAGGCATTCAGCAGGCTGCCCTCATAGGAGCTGGTAAACTGTCTGGATATAACTGCCTGAAAGATATCCCCGTCCAAAATAAACTCCTTTGTCTTTTCCACCGTGCTGCAGAACGCTTCTTTGGAAACGCTGCAGGAAAAGGATGGTTTTTCCGGTGAGGACAGCCGTTTAAGAGGCGCCGTGTCATTGATAAGAGAGGCCATTTCCTGTATTTCCTCACAGGCTCTTCCGTATTCCTTCATCAGATACTCCAGGCTGCCGGATTTGTTCCCATTTCCCCGGCCTCCACCGTAGTTCTGTCCTTCACAGTGCTGCCGGCCCTCACCGTGTTCCCGGTCCTTTATTCCCGCGTTTTCTGTCCTGCCGGTCTTCATGTTAACCACAATCTGTATCTTCTGTTTCAGGTGGTCATAGGCAATAACCTTGTCAAAGAGCATCAGGTCAAAATCATTGGCCTGGCCTCTGCTGATATGGAGGGTTGGCTCTGCATACTCAATCATGGCATATGCAAAATACCCTACAAATCCGCCGGTAAAGGGCGGCTGTCCTTTCAGCCTGGGCGCCCTGTACTGCGCCAATATCCCGCGAAGCACATCCATGGGACGGGCGGTCTGTATTTCCCCTGACGGGAACCGGCTGATACTGCTCTCAATCTTCACCTTACCGCAGCGGCAGGTAACACGCATCACCGGATTATATCCAAGAAAGGAGTAGCGTCCCCACTTTTCGCCGCCCTCTATGCTTTCCAGAAGATAAAAGCGGCTGCTCCGTTCTGCTATACGTCTGAGCAGGGTTATGGGCGTCACCACATCCGCGTAAACCTCACGGCATATGGGGATGATATCATATTCTCCTGACAGGCTTAAGATTTCATCACAAGCTGGGATTATCATTTACGTTAACTCCTTTCCTTCATGCTGGCTGTTTATTTTCAACCTCTCAACAGTTCCGGGTCCGGGCATCACATTCAATAAAAAAAGAAGCCCTTATCCCTGCCGACTACATCTGTAATCAGCAGGGACAAAAGCTTCTTCCGGCTTCTGCGGTACCACCCTGGTTGGCGCTTATCCGTGACCTGCATTCCCTGCCATCCTGTGGTATGGGAAATTAAAAAGCATCAAGTTAAATTTAACCTGATGCTGTGTCATCGAACAAAGAAATAAAATACGCCCGCTCTGCAACGCACCATCATGCGTTCTCCCTGGTAACGGTGGGATACCCGTCAGCCCATACTCCCATCAGCCCTATCTCTATGCCTCTGGTTTCCAGCTGCCCTCGCAGGTCCATTCAGACTCTAATCCAATGCTCCCTTACACCGGCCGGAAGCTCTCTGCGCCTGGAATTACAATCTTACTTACTCCTACTCAACGGTTTTATATGTTTCGTTGAATGTTGAGCTTATTATAATCAGCTCATTTCCAAATGTCAATGGTTTTTTTCAAAGTTTTTAAATATTTTCCATTTTCTTACTCTTGTCCGGTGAGGACAATCCGACTATTTCCCCCATTGCCTTAACCAGCTTTTCCGTGGTTTCCCGTATATGGGGCGACCCAAATATACCTGACACAATGGCTGCTCCTGCGGCATGGCTGCCGGCCAGCCGGCCTATGTTATCCAGGCAGATTCCCCCGATAGCCACCACAGGAATATCCACACTGTCGCAGATTGCATTTAAGGTCTCCATAGTCATGGGGCGGGCATCTGCTTTTGTATTGGTTCCGAATATGGCCCCGCTTCCCAGATAATCCGCGCCTGCTGCCTGTGCTTTTCTGGCCTGTTCCACTGTCTTTGCCGTAACACCCAGTATACGGTCAGGTCCCAGAAGCCTTCTGGCCTCAGATGCCTCCATATCTTCCTGTCCCACATGGAGTCCGTCTGCATGACAGGCCAGTGCCAGCTCCAGATTGTCATCAATCATAAGAGGCACGTTATATTCTGCGGTAATTTTGCGGATGGCGCAGGCAGTTTCCAGCACTTCCTCAAAATTGCCTTTGTCCAGTTCCTTTTCCCTGAACTGGACCATGGTTGCACCGCCCTCTAATGCCTCCCTCACCTGTTCCGCCAGGGAGTATTTTCCGGTCCAGGATTTATCGGTTACTGCATAAATTAAAAGATGTTTCCTATCGAATTTCAATTTTTTTACCTCTTTCCAATGTCTCGTCATCCAGAAGGCTCATTTTATCCATCAGGTGCATGCGGAACATACCAGTCCCGCCTCCCTGCTCCATGGTCTCCCCGGCCGCCAGTTCACCGCAGAGTCCGTGAGCGCAGAGTGCCATGACCACAGATTCCTCCAACAAGCCTGCCTGTCCCTGTTCTCCATGCAGCCCGCAGAATGCCCCCACAAGCCCGTCCAGCATACAGCCGCTGCCTGTAATCCTGGTCATCCAGGGATGACCGTTTCTGACAATGTACTCTTTTTCTGTTCCTGCAGCCACATCCTCTTTTCCGGTCATCACCACAATTGCTCCGGTAAGGTCCCTCAGGGAACAGGCAATTTCCATACGGCTCCGGACCGTGCCTTGGTTCTCTGAATCCACGCCGCAGGTATTGCCCGCCTCATGACCGCTCAGCTCCAGGTTCAGGGCCCGTATTTCCGCCTCATTTCCCCGGATGACAGATGGCGGGGCCTGGCGGATGATATCAATGGCAGCCTGTCTGCGGAACCGCGACGCAGTGACGCCTACCGGGTCCAGAATAATGGGGTGTCCCATGGCAGCAGCCTTCCTTCCCGCCGCCGCCATGGCTGGTATGGTCTTCTCATCCAGAGTTCCCAGGTTCAGGACAAGGCTGCTGCAGATGGCGGTAACATCCTCCACCTCATGGAGCCCCTGAGCCATAATAGGGGAGCCGCCTGCTGCCAGGACCAGGTTTGCCACATCTCCCGCTGTAACGTAATTTGTTATACAGTGGACCCTGGGAGAGCGTTCCCTCAAGTCCTTCATCCATTGTCTCTGCATCATCACTTTATCCTTTTATGTTATCTTCCCACGGCTTTGCCGGGCTGTACATCCAGATTCAGCATACGCTTCATGTACTGAAATGCCCCGGATTTATACAGCACCCCAATCAGAAACGCGGCAATGACCGTACCGCACATGGTACTCATAAGGAATGGGATTACATAGGCAAAAACAGCTGCTTCCTTCCCCATGACCAGTGTTGCCACCGGATAACAGAGGATTCCTCCCAGTATGCCGGTGCCAAACACTTCCCCAAAATAAGCCAGTGTGAGCCTGCCGAAACGCTGGTACAGATATCCTCCTAAAAATGCGCCTGCCATACTGCCCGGAAACGCCAGCAGACTGCCTGTTCCCAGCAGATTTCTGATAAAGGATGTGCAGAACGCCATACCCACACCGTACCACGGCCCAAGGAATACGCCGGCCAATACATTGGCAAGATGCTGAATCGGGAAACATTTGGATGCCCCTATTGGAATGGAAAAGCCGGATAAGGATACGGCCACCGCTGTCAGCATGGCGCTTACCGCCAGTTTCTTAATGTTTACTTTCATAGTCATACCTCCATGTTTTTACTCGGAGCCCGCCTATCTTCCTGGTGAAGAGGCATATTTTCTGTACAGCGGTCTTCTGCCTGCACAGCAGCATATTGACCGTATAAGCGGCGTATCACCTGCACAGTGAATCTTCATAATAAGGCCAAGCTGCGCAAAAGGCCGCAAAAAAAGCCCATACCGCGCAGGATATGGACTTAAATTATGCATTCAATACACATACATGTCTCATATTTCCCTACGTTGGCATTACCCAAATCAGGTGCGATAGGTCGAAGTTTGATTACTTCCTCTCAGCCTGCTTCACAAGCTCCCTGTTGTCATCTAGCATAGCACCGGAATATTTATTTGTCAATCGGTAATGAATGATTGAACCGGTTTTGAATCTGGGCAGACCGGAACCAACATATAGACGAAGCATATATCAGCCGGATGATAACAGACATGACTGGCGGGAGAGAGGCAGTGCAAATGAATTTACCCCCCCCCCCCAACGGCCTCAAAATCATAAACCATAACCACATTTCTCAGCGGGTCCACAATCCAGTACTCCCTGACCCCAGCCTGCTCATATTTCACCGGTTTCCTGATATAATCCAGGCTCCTGCTGCTTATTGACACAACCTCCGCCACCAGGTCCGGGGCGCCGTGGTATCCGTTCTTTTTTATTTTGTTCCCATCACACACCGCTATCAGACCGGGCAGGAAATAATTGTAATCATCCCTCTCTAAAATGACAACAGCATGAACTTCTGTCACACATACAATAGACATTCCCCCTGTCCCCACATCCCAAAAAAGATATTGCACCATAACACCGCTGAAAATTCCGGCGAACTGCCGGGCAAGCACTAAGACCTTTTGCGGAGGAACCTCCGCTGAAGTATACCCATAATATCATGATTACCTGCCAAATGCAATTAAAAAAGAGCCTGGGGCCGGACTTTTCCGGCCGGGTTCTGCGCCTGCGGACGTTATGGGCAGAACCTGCGGACTCTATACTTATTACCTGTGAACTATTTTCTTTACTGAACCTGTAAATCGCTTAGTATGCCCTGGCCTCCCTGGTAAGCACCAGTGTCTCTATGGCATAGGCTACCCCATCCTGAATATTGGAACGGGTCTGGCATTTGGCAATACGTTTGATGCTCTCCATGGCATTTCCCATTGCAACCGTATATTTTATATCCATGGACAGCATGGAATAATCATTCTCACTGTCTCCTACGGCCATGATTTCGTCCGGTCCCACACCCCTGGCCGACGCATAAAATGCCAGGGCCCTGCCCTTCTGGGCACAGCTGTGGGTCAGCTCCAGATTGGTGGCAAAGGAGGACGCAACCGCCAGGTCCGGTATACCTGACAGCTTCTCCTTGATTCTGCCCAGGACCTTCCGGGACTCATGGATGACCGATATTTTATAAAATGCCAGTCCCATTTCAAAAAGCTGCTTTTCCTCCGCAAAAGAAAACCGGTCCCGCACTCCCTCATAGGTAAACTCCGCCATGGGAAGCAGTACGTTCCTCTCAAAGCATGCCCGGAACTGCGCCTCATCTGCCGTGGTGTAACTGCCTTTGTCCGTCATGAAATCAAAGATGATGTCCTCCTTTTGGCAGCATTCCAGAATTCCTCTGACCTGTTCCTCAGAAAGCCGTATTTCATCCATAAGCCTTCCGTTCCAATCATACACAGCAGCTCCATTCATGCACACCACAGGCGCCCTGAGTCCGGCCTCCTTAAGGGGTTCCAGTGCATCTATATAACTGCGTCCCGTACAAATCAAAAACTCGGCTCCCGTACTTATAAGCCCTTTCAGTGCACGCACATTCCTCTCTGAAATATGCCCGTCAGGGCGCAAAAGGGTGCCATCCATATCAAGTGCAACCAGTTTAATCATATATTCCTGCCTTCTGTCAAATATTCTGTCATAGCTGCGTATACCTGTCAACCACACTTCTGCACAGGTCCGGCCGGTTGGTAATGATGGCATCCACTCCCTGCTGCACCAGCATTTCCATATGCTGCTCTTCATTCACCGTCCATACATTCACTGCCAGCCCCTGCCTTCTGGCAGCCGGTATAAGTGATAAATCCTGCAGGTGATACAGGGCCGGATGCAGGGCGTCCGCCCCAACCGTATGACGTCCATAGGACGCGGCGTCAATCCAGCCGTCCGAGTATAGGAGGCCCGTCCTGCTGTTACCGTCCAACTCCTTAATTTTTACCAGGCTGGGATGGCAGAAGGATGAATAAATCACCCTGTCCTCCATCCCCATGAACGCAGTGAGCGCCAGTACCTTTTTCTCTATCTCAGGGTAGAGTATGATGCCGGTTTTAAGCTCCACATTCACGGTCAGCCCTGTGGGCTTTAACAGTTCATAGACTTCCTTAAGCGTGGGAATCCGGGCATCTTTAAATGCCGGAAACAGTCTGTTAAAAGAAAACCCCTTAAGCTGGGCCAGGGTATAATCCTTTATATACCCCGTGCCGCTGCTCACCCTGTCTATGGTCTCATCATGGGCCACTACCAGCTCTTTATCCCTGCTTAACTGTACATCCAGCTCCACGCCGTCAGCCCCCATTTCCGCCGCCAGCCGGAATGCCTCCAGCGTATTTTCCGGCGCATAAGCCG
The DNA here is from genome assembly GCF_015556325.1 of Clostridium sp. 1001283B150225_161107_B6. NCBI lineage: Bacteria > Bacillati > Bacillota > Clostridia > Eubacteriales > Clostridiaceae > Clostridium > Clostridium sp. 1001283B150225_161107_B6. Next base: position 404,346 of record NZ_JADNMD010000003.1, read on the forward strand.
AAGCGCCTCTGTGGGCCCAAACCTGTGTCTTCATACTCAGTATACCCTCCAATCCATAATTATCATTCATTGAGCAGGTTATATTCCTCAATTGCCTTATTAATCTGCTGCGCCATCTTGGAAGCAGTCTCCTCCGGGCTTACTCCATTGTTGAGCATGTTCTCTATCTCCGTCTCAACCACCTGCCTGGCCTCAGGGAATACACTGAGCAGGGCGCCTGCATGATGCCCGCCTTTTCAAACATATCCTTGTTGTAGTAAAGGAGGGGCGTGGAAGAGTTAAAGGGCATGGAATATAATGTATCACCTACAGTATAATACGCAGCAATGTTAGGTTCAATCTGTGTTTTATCCCATCCGTCCGCATCAATTAAGTCCTATATCCAGGATTCGGGCTGCCTCCCTCGTCCGTCCCTTTCTCTCCTGCAAATCTACCTATAGATTCTAAATTATCCAGGTAAAATCCAAAAGCAGGTTCGCGTAAAATGGAGGTAAAACCAATAAATTTTACTGGTTGTTCATATATGGAATAATGGATTCGGCTTATATTGAATGCTGAAAATACAAAAAGGATTCTGCAACGCAGCTGTTGTCTGCCTTGCAAAATCCTCTTGATTACTTTGGATTATTGAATTAAAATCCGGAAAATAGTTTTATGCCATATTCAGAATGCGCTTCATCTTCGTGACTTCTCCATCCAGGTGGTTTACCTTTAAATGGTACATCGTATTAGGATGCAATTCCTTTAAAGCCTCATCCAGCTTTCGGTCCAGGTTCAAATGTCCCTCTGCAATCAGCTGGATGTTCCTGTTCGTCTCATTTTCTAATGTAATCTCTATGTTTGTAACCCTTTCTTTCAGTACCTGCACGTCTTCCTTCAGTACCTGCACGTCCTCTTTCAGTACCTGCACGTCCTCTTTCAGTACCTGCACGTCCTCTTTCAGTACCTGCACGTCCTCTTTCAGTACCTGCACGTCCTCTTTCAGTACCTGCACGTCCTCTTTCAGTTCCTGCACGTCTCCTTTGAGTACCTGCACGTCTCCTTTCAGCACCTGCACATCTCCTTTGAGTACCTGCACGTCACCTTTCAGTTCCTGCACGTCTCCTTTGAGTACCTGCACGTCTCCTTTCAGCACCTGCATATCCCCCTGCAGCGACTGCACATCCTCACCTACCGAGACAAGACCGCCCTCGATTCCCCCTAACTTCTGAAGAATCAAATCCATTTTCTGATTTTCTGTCATTTCCTCATCCTTTCTCTTATGCAATGACGATATCCATTGCAGCATCCAACACCTCTCCAAATATCAGATGCACCGTAAAGGCTAACTCTATTATACTATCCCGGAGGGTCTATTTCCAGATTGAATTTCAAAAATTATATTATTCCTGGTTCATTATCCCGTGATATACAAAACCGCATATTTCATTTCCGGACATGTGGATACCATCAGAAATCTGCCAAAGGACCTAAATGGTTTAAACGGCCAGCCATATGCCCCTCCAACCGCAACACCCATCTGACGGAACGCAATTTTCCAACACGCTCTAATGCAGACGGCAGGAAACCGTGAATGGGATATGCACCTTGCCTCCGGCTGCACATCCCACTCAATCACAGTTTCCTGCCGCATTTAGGACAGTATTCAAACTCTTCTTCCGTCTCATATCCGCAATTGCTGCATTTTCTCCAGGTCTTATAAGCCCCGCTGTCATAATAGCCCCGGCGGTTCCCCTCCTGTACCAGGGTCAAGTCGGAACTTCTTATGTCCACCTGCTGCCCGTGAAGCAGCGCTTTTCCCACCTCCGGGTCCAGCTCGTAAACAGCATCGCAGCAGGACATTTTAACATAGAACTTTTTATTCCATTTAAACAGGGGAATAAAGAAAAAGCTGAAATACATATAGGTCATAAATACCTGGTAACGCCCGTATCCGCCGCACCGGTCACATATGACAGTCTTCACATAATCCAGTATTTTCTGGCCCTGGCTGATTCCTCCTATGAATATCATTAAATTTATCTCCTATCCTGCCTATATTGCGCTTGTATGTATTCCAAAAGTCCGGGCCGGCAAAAGCCGGCCCAATATTAAACCATACGGCAGAGTATATCCCCTGCTACAGATAAGATTTCTTAAGTGCCTTCAGAAGTATCTTAGGCTGCCTGTTGTAAGGCGTCACCGGACAAATCTTCTTCTTCACATCCATAAGGCCGTACACCGCAATGCGTGCCGCGCGTACTGAGTATTCCTCGGTAAATACCATGTCCTCCGGTATCTCCACAAACTGGCTCACCATTGCGAAGTTGGTGGAGCCTGCCGGAATCACCGGCGGCCTGTCGCTCATCTTGCGCGGTTCAAACTGTGCATCCACATAAGGCATATAGCATGGAATTACATTGATGACCGTCTTCATCAGCTCTGCAATCCTGTCCTCCGGAATATGCAGATGATGGAGATATTCATTTAACAGCTCCTGTCCCGTACAATCCTTCATTGGCTTCTTTACATAATCGCCAATGGCTTCTGTGTGCAGTCCATATCCCCAGAATATAGTCTGGTCTGCCGGCTGGTTCACAAAATGAGGCTGTGCCGCAACCACGCTGCTCATAAGCCAGCTGGAATCCTTAAAGGTCATAAGGGCGCCGCTGCCGGGCACATTGCCGGTAAAGTTCTCAATGGTCTTTAAGATATCATCGCCCCGGCAGGTAACGGTAAAGCTGAGCCAGTTAGTCTCCTCAGGCTTGGTAAAGAATGGCTCCGGATTCCCCAGCCCCGGCTTCTTCCCGGCCACCTTGGTCCAGAGTTCTCCGCTGATTGGCTTCTTCTCAGGAGCAGGTGCTGGTTTGTAAAGGCTTCCCAGGGTAGCGCTGTCCGTCATACACGCATTGGTCATAATGCAGATATCACTCTTGTTTAACTGGACCTCCTCGGTCACATAAGAAACCTCAGCCGGCCCGTCTGCATCCTCACCTGAGTCCTCTGTACTCTCCACTTTCTTCTTCAGATACAGGGTTTTCACCGTAATTCCAGGTCCGTCCGTGAAATCTATATCCGTCACTTCACAGTTCTCACGGAAATTGACCCCTGCCTTTCTCAGATAGGTCTCCAGAGGGCGAATCACGCTGTCGTACTGGTTTAACGGCGTCCTGGTAACTCCCTCCAGTGTCTCGATACGGCTGAACTCAAAAATCATGCGGTTCATATACCGTCTGAATTCAAACAGGCTGCTGTACTTCTGGAACGCAAAAGTAGTCTGCCACATATACCAGAAATTAGTCTCGAAAATATGGGGCGTCTCCTTGAACCAGTCCTGAATGGTCAGGTTGTCCAGCTTTTTCTCGTCTGTCATCAGCAGCTTCAGAAGGGCCATGCGGTCAGCCTGGTTAAAGCCCATGGATTTCACATCCAAAATGTTGCCGTCCTTATCCACCAGTCTTGCCTTAGCGCAGGTGGGATGGGCATGGTCAAACTCCAGAATCTCCTCCGTCACACTGTGTCCGGGCTGGCGCAGGGATGGGATGGAACGAAAGAGCTCCCAGAAGTTCTCATAAGTCTCCTCATTGAGCATACGTCCCCCGCGGCATACAAAGCCCTGCTCCGGCGTACCAATGCCGTCATTGCTTCCCCCAAGTATGTGCATACCTTCGTAAACCGTTATCTGGTTGGCAGGAAACTTGCAGTCACGAATCAGATACGCCGCCGCTGCCATGGTGGCCAGGCCGCCGCCCACCAGATACGCCTTCCTGTCGCCGTAATCCCGGTTATTCATCACCGCTTCCTCAATGGCGGCAACCCTCTCATCTTCCTTTTCCTTCCGGCTGTCCTGCAGCTTTTTCACTGCCACACCCACTGCTGCTCCTGCTGCCGCAGCTGTCAGGATTTTACCCACTTTCTTGTTCATCGACTTACCTTCCTTTCTGTTTTATATATAAATTCTCTGATGATACAGATAATTGTCCTTCCAGGATTATTCCCTTTATCCGCCTGAAATACACAGCAGACCCCCGTTTTTGTGCTCCTGGCATAACATTATGAACCGCAGGCCCCGTTTCCCGCTGTCCGGGTAAAATAATTGGACAGGCCGGCAAACTGCTCCAGTGTCAGTGCTTCCCCCCTGACAGAGGCAGGAACTCCCAGGCTCTCAATAGCAGCAGCAATCTGCTCCTTTGTATACGGAACCTCCGGTGAATTATTCAGTCCGTTCTGAAGTGTCTTCCTGCGCTGGTTAAATGAAGCCCGTATAAGGCGGAACATGACCCCCGGCTCGTCCACCTGCACCGGCGGTTCCTGATACCTGGTCAGGCGGATAACTGCAGAACCTACATTGGGACGCGGAATAAAACAGTTAGGCGGTACATTTGCCACGATATAAGGCTTTGCATAATACTGCACCGCCAGGGACAGGGCGCCATAGTCCTTGGAGCCTGGCCCCACCTGCATCCGGTCCGCCACTTCTTTCTGCACCATGACAGTAATATTGTCAATGGGTACATTGCTCTCAAACAATCCCATGATAATGGGCGTGGTGATGTAGTAGGGCAGGTTGGCCACCACCTTAATCGGCCTTCCATCATTATACTCATCCACCAGCCGGTTCATGTCTATCTTCAGGATATCACTGTTGATGACAGTCACATTGGAATAGCCCTTTAAGGTCTCGTCCAATATGGGAAGAAGATTGGTGTCAATCTCAACTGCCACTACTTTTCCTGCGTGTTCTGCCAGATACTGGGTCATGGTACCGATGCCTGGTCCGATTTCCAGCACACAGTCAGCCTCTGTAATCCCTGCGGCGCTTATAATTTTGTCCAGCACATGGATATCAATAAGAAAATTCTGACCGAATTTCTTCTGGAATGCGAACTGGTATTTCTGTATGATTTCAATGGTATTTTTCGGATTACCCAAAGTTGCCATGTATGATAATTTCCTTTCTGCGGGCCGGATCCGGCCCTCTTTTAAGAGTAATGGATTCCCGTCCAAAAGTCAATGCCTGGGCAAAAGAACAGGAAAAAAAGAAGCGCTGTATATCGTACATCACAGCGCCTTTTGTCTATTACTCAACTCTGTTTCCCATAACCCGGCATTCTACAGCCGGTAAAGCTTTTTTCCATTTTCCCAGGTGACCTTCATGACGGTTTCCGGGTCCACTCCCTTTAACTGGCTGACAGCTTCCACCACATAGGGAAGATTCAGGGAAGAATTCCTTTTTCCCCGGTTGGGGACCGGAGCAAGATAGGGACAGTCTGTCTCCAGAACAATGGATTCCAGAGGTATATACTCCACCACCTCTTTCAGTTTCCTGGCATTGCTGAAGGTAAGGACACCTCCGATTCCAAGGAAGAATCCCATGTTCAGGTATTCCCTGGCCATTTCCCTGGTGTAGGAAAAACAATGGACAACGCCTCCTATATCCCCGGCCCCGGCCGCCTTCATCATATCCAGGGTATCCTTTGCAGCATCCCTGCTGTGGATGATTATGGGAAGCTTTACCTGCCTGGCCAAATCCATCTGTGCCTCAAACCACTTTTTCTGTATGTCATGGGCCGGCTCCTCCCAGTAATAATCCAGGCCAATCTCACCCACGGCCTTTATCACCGGGCGGTCACACTGTTCCTTAATCCACTGAAGTCCCTCCTGGTCCATCTCCCCTGTCTCACTGGGATGGACTCCCACGGATCCGTATATCCAGTCATGGGCTTCGGCCAGTTTTATGGTACTCCGGCAGCTCTCCAGGCTGGCTGCCACATTCATGACCGCACCGATTCCGGCTTCCTGCAGACGTCCCAGAAGCTCTGTCCGGTCCTCATCAAATGCCTCATCGTCATAATGGGCATGGGTATCAAATATCATGATTTTATACTCCTTTTGCTATCCACATGCTCACCCCATACAGCACCAGAAAATGTACCGGATAAAACACGCAGAACATATATTTAAGCTGAAACGCCCCCCGCCTTCCATTGTACAGGACAATGGGCACAAAGGACAAGGCCGACACACAATAGCAGCTGATGCTCTCCACTGCACAGATTCCCACTCCGGCAACCAGCTGGGCCGTATCATTGCGGCGGAAACAGTACATGGCGGCTATGAACAGCACTCCCACCACATTATAATCAAACTGCAGCACCCATGACAGAGCGCATCCTGCTGCCAGGGCAGCTGCCCGCAGCCCCAGGCTGTGGGTGTACTCCATAACAGCCATAACCAGAATGCCTGCAAACAGGGTAAACATCATATTCTGATAATGGGGATAGAATGGGGTATGGTATACAGCCAAATCAAAGGGCACCTCGGATAACAGGGCAAACAGCAGCATTCTGAGAGCGTACTGCCGGCGGTCCCTGGTGCGCACGAATTCCTCCGCTGTGAGATAGGCCAGAATGGGAAAGCCCAGTCTGCCCACATAGCGGCAGACCTGTCCCGCAATCAGCCAGTAATGACCGGAAGGCGTCAGCACCACCGCATGATAAAGAGCGCTGTCCGTTCCATGGAGAATCCCTCCCTGAATCACCACAGCACCGATATTATCAATAAGAATTGCCACAATTCCCAGAATCTTCAGCTGGTTTCCCGTAAGCCCCTGCCGGCGGCCGGCGTATGGACCGCGGCTGCGTTTTCTCCCCATATCGTACCCTCTTTAGGGCCATATAAGCCCCCTCATGTTTTAATTTCCTTTCATCATACTCCAAAATGGCGAAAATTGCAAGTTTCTCCCACTTCAGGTCGATTTTTCCATGATACAGGGTATACCCCTCCCATTTTCACCCAGATTTCAGTGCTTTTACATACAATTACAGGATTCCAATATTTTTTTGCTTATGCCTGCCCAGGATATGCGGCTTAAATCCGGAAGAGAGGCCGTATCTGCCGGAATGGCAGCTGCCCCACATTTTGCGCTGGCTGTTTCCTGAGCCATGCCGGTCATATCCAAACTCCGGCCTATGGCCTCTGCCAGACGCTGTTCAAATCCGGGAAGCTCCTGTTCAACCGGTTCATCCGCATTTACAATGGCGGGAAGGGACACAAATTCCACGGGACATGTTCCGATATTTTCCTCCAGCCAGGGCCTGACCCCCGGCAAATCCGTGCAGACCACCTTTAAGCCGCAGGCCAGGGCCTCTATCACCACAAGGGGAAGACCCTCATAAAAGGACGGGAGTACAAAAACATCTGCCTGGTTCATCTGTTCCGCCAGCCGGGACTGTTCCAGCCTTCCAAGAAATTTTACCGGATAAGGCGACTGCTCTGCCAGCTTCTCAATGGCTTCGTATTCCGGCAGATTTCCGTATCCGCCGGCCAGCCATACCTCAAGCTTCATGGACGCCGGAGCCTGTTGCGCAGGCGGCACCTGCCCCTGCCTATCCTGCCCCTGCCTATCCTGCTCCTGCCGCTCTATGCCCTCTCCCTGGCACTCCGCCAGATACGTCAGGCTGCGCAGCAGGCTCATAACCCCCTTTTTTTCGGACAGCTTGCCTGCGTATATCAGCCGCCTGACCCCATCCGCCTTTTTAACCGGCATATACCGGAAAACAGAATCATCAAAGCCGCTTCCAATCACCTCCAGCCGTTCCTCCGGCACACCGTATACCCGGCTGATTTCCTCCTTCTGCTCCCTGTGGAGGCAGAACACCTTGTCCAGCTCCTTTATGCGGGCCAGGATATAGTCCCGTTCCAGGCCGTTTTTCTTTACCTGGCGCAGGCCCGTGCCATGGCATATGGCTGCTGTTTTATACTGGGGGAATGCCTCCCGCACCACGGCTGTAAGCAGATACAGATGGTGGCACAGAATCAGGTCCGGCCGGAAGCCCTCCACCGCCTCCCTGGTCTTTTCCAAAAACGCCTGTTTAAACGCATCCACCATATCGCCTGTCATCCGGCTGTATACGGTGCTCTCATAGGGCATCTCATCCGACATTCCCGCTATGGGAAAGGGCAGGCTTTCTGTCCTGTAATACACAGGATAGACCTGGGTCCCCTCAGGAAAATGCATCTCATCCTCCTTATAGACGCCTGCCACCACTGCCTGCTCATGCCCCAGTGCAGCAAACCCTTTTACCAGACCGGTGAGATAAACACCGCTCCCCGTGCTATGGGGTTTCTGGGCCGTTATGCTCAGTATCCTCATAATCCCCTCCGTTTCTCCTGAAAACATGTAATAAAACACATTATCTAAAACAGGAGCAGGTCATCACCGCCCGCTCCTGCCTTCCGGGCAGCCATGAAACGCATATGCATTCAATCACTCCTGCCCGGTATATATCCTATTCTTATTAACATTTTGTCAGCAGATTTCTGCTCCTGCCGGCATACTCTTCTCCGGTGTCATAAGCGCCAGATTGCCCTCTGCATCCTCTGCGCAGAGAATCATGCCCTCAGACACCATGCCTGCCAGCTTGGCCGGCTTTAAGTTGGTCACCACCATAACCTTCTTGCCCACCATCTCCTCAGGAGAGTAGTAAGCCTTTATGCCGCTCAAAATCTGGCGCACCTGGCTTCCAATCTTTACCTGGGAACAGAGAAGCTTCTTGGACTTGGGAACTGCCTCGCACTTGATGATTTCTCCCACCTGGAACTGAAGCTTTGCAAAATCATCATAGGTAATCTCCGGCTTGGCCTCCAGGTCAATGCCGCTGTCCTCTGCCTGCCCGGATGCTCCGTCCCCGCCGCCAGCCTGGTTTGTGTCTGCCGCAGCCTCTGCCGCATGCATGGCCTCTACCTTCTCCAGCACTTCCTTGATATCCATACGTGCGAAGAGAATCTCCGGCTTATCCGTCACCTTCTGTCCGCTTGGGTACAGTCCAAAGGTATCCATCTGGGACAAACCGCGCTTGCCTGTACGAATCTGCGCCAGAATCTTCTCAGATGTCTCAGGCATGAAGGAATACAGCAGGGAAGCCCCAATGGCAATGGCCTCAGTCAGATTGTAAAGTACGGTGGAAAGCCTGTCCTTCTGTTCCTCATCCTTAGCCAGTGTCCAGGGTGTGGTCTCATCGATATACTTGTTGCATCTTCTGAAAATGTTGAAGATTTCCGTCATGGCATCCGCCACGCGCAGCTGCTCCATCTTGGCATCCGCTTTCTTCACTTCCTCCAGCACTACCTTCTTAAGGTCCTCGTCCACCTCCTGGGAAACACCCTTGTCGCTGACCACGCCGTCAAAATACTTGTTGCTCATGGAAATGGTCCGGTTCACCAGGTTGCCCAGTATATTAGCCAGGTCAGAGTTCATGCGCTCCACCATCAGCTCCCAGGAAATAACGCCGTCATTGTCAAAGGGCATCTCATGAAGCACAAAATAACGCACGGCATCCACGCCGAAAAAGTCCACCAGCGTATCTGCATAGAGCACATTGCCCTTGGACTTGCTCATTTTGCCGTCGCCCTGCAGAAGCCATGGATGGCCAAATACCTGCTTGGGAAGGGGCACGCCCAGAGCCATCAGGAAGATGGGCCAGTAAATGGTATGGAAACGGATGATATCCTTTCCAATCAGGTGCAGGTCTGCGGGCCAGAACCGCTTAAACTGGTCTGTGCTATTGCCGTCACAATCATATCCAATACCCGTGATATAGTTAGTCAGCGCATCCAGCCATACATAGGTAACATGCTTTGAATCAAAATCAACCGGTATGCCCCAGCTGAAGGTGGTCCTGGACACACACAAATCCTGAAGGCCCGGAAGCAGGAAGTTATTCATCATCTCATTCTTCCTGGACACAGGCTGGATGAACTCGGGATGCTCATTGATATACTCAATCAGCCTGGGAGCGTACTTGCTCATGCGGAAGAAATATGCCTCCTCCTTGGCAGGCTTTACCTCGCGCCCGCAGTCAGGACACTTGCCGTCCACCAGCTGGGACTCAGTGAAAAAGGATTCACAGGGAGTGCAGTACAGCCCCTCGTAGTATCCCTTATAGATATCGCCCTGGTCGTAAAGCTTCTTGAAAATCTTCTGCACCTGGGCCTCATGGTCCTGGTCCGTGGTACGGATGAACTTGTCATAGGAAGTGTTCATCAAATCCCAAATCCGCTTTATCTCAGCAGCAGCCTTGTCCACAAACTCCTTCGGAGTCACGCCCGCTGCCTGGGCCTTTTCCTCAATCTTCTGGCCATGCTCGTCCGTGCCTGTCTGGAAGAACACGTCAAGTCCCTGCTCCCTCTTATATCTGGCTATGCTGTCAGCCAGAATGATTTCATAGGTATTGCCGATATGCGGCTTGCCGGAAGCATAGGCAATGGCCGTGGTAATATAATATGGTTTTTTACAATCCTGACACATATGATTAAATCCCTCTTTTTCTGAGCGGAAACAAAGGGCCGGGACAGAGCCTGCCTGTATCATGCTCTGGCTGTCACAGCGCCCAATCCGCTTATTTTAATAGTTTTAAGTATAAGCGTTTCCCCCATGTTCGTCAAGACGTGCCCCCTGTTTTTTCCCTCTTTGGAAAGGCCCGGCAGTTTTTTCACTGCTCATAAGTTGTAATTTCCGCTCATATACTATATAATGTCGTAATACAAAACAGAACAGACACCCCAATGGAGGATTTGTTTAGAATGAGACAACGAAAAACCATATTTTTACAATACCTTTTATCCCTGCTCCTGGTCATAAGCCTGACAGCCGGATGCACGGCGCCCGCACGCCCTCAGGCTTCCGCTCCGCCGGCAAAGGAATCCGCTGCCCGGGAAAGCACACAGTCCTATGAACAGTATGAAAAGAAAACCCTTGATGCCCAGACGTCCTTTGACCAGCTGACCACGGACCTGTTCCTGGATGAAGTTGACAATTCGCTTATCACGCTTCACTACACCCTGGCCAATCCGGCCGCCTACGGCATTACTGACTACGATAAAACCCTGGGGACCGTATCCCTGGAGGACAGTAAACAGGCTCTGAATGATGCCAAATCCCTGAAAGTACAACTAAACGACATTGACAGCCGGCTGCTCCGTGAAGACCAGCTGCTCACATACAATATCCTGTCGTCCTATTTAAACACCATGCTGACCAGTGAAGGTCTGGAGCTCTATGACCAGCCTCTTTCCTCATCCCTGGGCATACAGGCACAGCTTCCCATACTGCTGTCCGAGTATGTATTCTACAGCAAGCAGGACGTAGAGGATTACCTGTCCCTTTTATCCTCCATAGACACCTACTATGACAGCATCATTGCCTTTGAAAAGGAAAAGACCGCTGCCGGCCTGGGACTGTGCGACACGGTCATTGACCGCATCCTCAAATCCTGCAATGCATATCTGCTGGATGCAGACCACAGCTTCATGGCAGAAACCTTTGCGGAACGCCTGGAGCAGGTGGAAGGTCTGACAAAGCAGGAAAAGGATGATTTCATTGCCAGGAACCATACTGCCATTGACGAACATTTCGTACCTGCATACCAGAAGCTGATTGAGGGACTGACTCCCTTAAAAGGAACCGGAACCAATGACAAGGGACTGTATTACTTCCCTCAGGGCCAGAAATATTACCAGTACCTGGTCAATGCATATACAGGAACATCCTATCAGGATATTCCTGCCCTGAAAAAGGCCATGAGCAGCCAGATGATGGATGACCTGACCGCTATGGATGAGCTGCTGACCGAAAATCCCACCCTGGGAAAAAAACTGTACTCCTATTCCTTTTCCCTCACCGACCCAAACCAGATTCTGGAGGATTTGAGAAAACAGTGTGCAAAGGATTTCCCGGCCATTGAGGATTATACCTGCAGCATAAAAAATGTTCCGGCTGCCCTGGAAGCCACCCTGAGCCCGGCCTTCTACCTGACCGTACCCATTGACCGTCCTCAGGACAATTCCATCTACATCAACAACGGGAGCACCAACACAGCCAGGAACCTGTATTCCACCCTGGCCCATGAGGGCTATCCCGGCCATATGTACCAGACCCTCTATTTCAACAAACATAACAGCTGCAACCTGCGAAAGCTCCTGAGCTTCAGCAGCTATTCCGAAGGCTGGGCCACCTATGTGGAATACTATTCCTACAGCCTGAACAACGGCCTGGACCCGGACCTTGGAGAACTGCTCCAGCACAATGCAGCCTTTACCCTTGCCCTGTATGCCATCCTGGATGTGAACATACACTATGAAGGCTGGGACATCAAGCAGGTGGAGGATTATTTGAACCACTACTTCCGCATCAGCGATTCTTCCGTCATCACCACTATTTATTATGACATTGCGGAGAATCCTGCCAACTACCTAGAATATTATGTGGGCTACCTGGAAATCCTGGGAATGCAGCGGGAAGCCAAAAAAACCCTTGGAAGCCGCTATACCAACATGGAATTCAACCGTTTCCTCCTGGATATCGGACCCGCTCCCTTCAGCGTCATCAAACCCTATTTTGCAGAGTGGCTGACCCGGCAGAATGAGGCCGGACAGAAGGCGGTTGAAAGCCAGAATCCAGGCAATAACCAGCGGACAGACGGATAAAATAAAACAGTCTTACGCCATCCATGCATGGCCTGAACCATATACGTATCATAAAGCAGGATTTGCTTCCCCAACGGGAGAAATCCTGCTTTATTATATTAAAATCCCCATTCAGTTAAGCCGCAGACATCCATAACCGGTTATCCCCGTCCGCCTTCCCAGCCCCTTTATCCGGAACCATTAACGCTCTTTCCTTTTCCGTTTCAATTTCCCCATAACAGACAGACCTCCCGCCACTCCTGTAAAAATCCCCAGCAGCGCAGATGCCCGTACAAGCCCCGGAAATACCTGGGCTTCAGTGAGAAGCCCGCCTTCCAGCCCGCCCAGACTTCCCATGCCGTCCAGGCCGGCCACCGCAAAGGCAAGGCCCCATCGGTACAGCCAGAACAGAAGAATCAGCGGAATGACCACCCCTGCCGCCCCCATGACAACGGCCTCCGCCATAAAAGGAATCTTCACAAAGCCTTCCCGCGCTCCCATAAGCCGCATAACCCTTGTTTTCTCCTTCTGGGCCTCAATGCCCACGGACAGGGTATTATGAATCAGCAGCACTGATATCAGGACTAAAAGCACTGCGCTTCCGGTAATCAGACGGGCCGCGCCCTGGCGCAGCCTTAAAAGCGCCATAACCGTATCCGCCGAATGGGTGGTTTTCCTCACGCCTTCAAGGCCCTCGGCATACTCCACAAACCCCTCCTGGCTGCCAATCCGGTCTATATACACCTGATAATTTCCACTGGCGGCCAGAGGATTATCCTCCTCAAAAATTCCGTCCAATGCCTCTGCATTTTCGTAATACTTCTCTTTAAATCCGCTCCAGGCCTCGTCCGCCGACACATACACGGTCCGCAGCACCTCCGGACGGCTCTGAATCAGATTTCCAATCTCCTCCACCCGTTCCGGCAGGATACCCTCATCAAAGAATACAGCCACATAGACTTCCTGCTCCGTCCTCTTTACCATACTGTCCACATTGGCCGCCGCCAGATAAAAAAGGCCGAACAGAAAAATACAGGCCGACATGGTAATGACAGACGCAGCCGTATACACTCTGTGATGCCACAGGTTTTTAAACCCCAGGCGGAACAGGTAAAGCAATGTCCTAATGCCCATATGCCATTCCCTCCCTTGCAAGGTCCCTCACCACCTGTCCCCGGCGCAGCACCACCTGCCTTCTGTGCATGCTCCTCACCAGCTCCTGATTGTGTGAAACCACCAGTACCGTGGTCCCCTGACTGTTAATCCGCTCCAGCAGACGCATGACGTCCTCTGCATTCTTCTGGTCCAGATTGCCCGTAGGCTCATCCGCCAGAAGCAGCACCGGACGGTTCACAATTGCCCTGGCAATGGCTGTGCGCTGTTTTTCCCCTCCTGAGAGCTGGTCCGGATAATACCCTGCCTTTGACGCAAGCCCCACCTGGTTCAATACCTCCATAACCCTGCGCTTCATGGTTTTGTATTCCGCCTCCACGACCCGCTGGGCAAATGCCACGTTTTCATATACTGTAAAATCAGAGAAAAGCCGGAAATCCTGGAATACCATACCGATATAGCGCCGGTACTGGTAAATCTGGCGCTCCCTGAGGCCTGCCAGCTCAATCCCATTGACCCGGATATTCCCCTGGGCAGGCTCTGTTTCCTTTAAAATAAGCTCCAGCAGCGTGGTCTTTCCCGCGCCGCTGTCTCCCTCCAGAAACACCAGCTCCCCCCTGTCAACCTTCAGGCTCACATCATCCAGGGCCTTTTGCCCGTTTCCGTATATTTTAGTAACCCTGTCAAAGAAAATCATACTGTTGTCCACTGCAAACCTCTTTTCCGGGAAATTTATCCACAATCACATATCCTTATTCTGAAGCTTATAAACAAAGGCAAGTATCTTGGCCACGGTCTGATAATATTCCTCTGGAATCTCCATATCTACGTCCACCGTATCATACAATCCTCTGGCCAGAGGCCTGTCCTCCATGATATACACACCGCTGGCCTCCGCCACCTCCACTATCTTAAGGGCCAGATGGTCCGCGCCCTTGGCCAGCACAACCGGCGCCCTGTTTTTCCCGGAATCATACCCCAGGGCCACAGCGTAGTGGGTTGGGTTACGGATTACCACATCTGCATTGGGAACATTCTGCATCATACGCCTGGACGCCATCTGGCGCTGCTTCTCACGTATTTTCCCTTTAATCTGCGGGTCGCCTTCCGTCTGTTTGTACTCTTCCTTTATCTCCTGTTTGCTCATGCGCAGGTTCTTCTCATACTCCCACCATTGATAGAGATAGTCCACGGCTCCCAGAAATACAAAGGCAATTCCCACTGTGTCCACCAGGGAAACCACTGTATTCCCCACATAAATGAGGGCGGATGCAACTGTTCCCTCCATCAGTCCCGTCAGCTCCGCCAGCCTGCCCTTTAAAAAGAACCATACCACCCATCCCAGCACCGTAATCTTAATAAGGGACTTTAACAGTTCAATGACAGACCTCAGGGAAAACATACGCTTAAATCCCTTCAGGGGGCTGATTCTGTCAAACTTGAATTTTAGCACATCCCACGAAAATGCCATCCTGGTCTGGAAAAAGGTGACTATGACCGCCACCAGAACGCCGATAAAAAGCAGGGGCAGGGACGCCTTAAAGAACACCAGCACGGCTTTCATGAACAGTCCCTTCCCCCCTTCCTGCCAGAACACATCCGGCGATGAGGCATATGAAAAAAACAAGTGTATACACTCCCCAAAGCTCTCATACATCATAGGCGCCAGGGCCTTTAGGGAATGGAACAGGACCAGCAGCGAGCACACAGCGGCCACATCGCTGCTCTGGAACACATTTCCCTTTTTGCGTTCGTCCTGCCGCCGCTTTGGCGTGGCTTTCTCGGTCTTTTCCTCAGCAGCCACCTGTCACCACTTCCTCTCCCTGTATATTAAACATCCGGTTATCTGCAGCGCCCGGCATCTGCGGCATCCCGGCATCCCGTCACCCGAACATCATCAGCAGCTTCTGCGCCTCTGTCATCATGGCCTCTATATAACGGTCCATAAATGCGCCCATGGGATAGGCAAACAGCATCAGCAGC
Organism: Clostridium sp. 1001283B150225_161107_B6; assembly: GCF_015556325.1. Lineage (NCBI taxonomy): Bacteria > Bacillati > Bacillota > Clostridia > Eubacteriales > Clostridiaceae > Clostridium > Clostridium sp. 1001283B150225_161107_B6. The sequence continues at coordinate 419,886 of NZ_JADNMD010000003.1, forward strand.
AGAATTCCCAGCAAAATCTTGCACTGTATGTTGATGACAAACACATGAATCTGGGGAATCAGCTTCATAAGCACCCCCATGGTCATCTCCAGGATGAACTCCGCCGCCACAAAGGGAAGAACCAGCTTTATCACCATGAGGAATACGGAACCAAACAGGGTTATGATATACCACAGAATACGTCCTCCCATTATAGCCCCTGCTCCCACCGGCACCACCTGGTAGCTGTAGGCAAAGAGCCGCACCATAGTCAGATGGCAGCCAGACGCAAAAAAATAAAGATAAAAAAACACGTTGACAAACTGGCCCAGAATAGCGGTCTGGACTCCGCCTGCCGGGTCCATGACCTTTCCCATGGCCAGTCCGAACACCGTGTCCAGAAAGTCTCCTGCCACATAGAGCATATAAAAAAACATGTGAAACACACAGCCAATCACCAGCCCCAGTATCACTTCCCTTATCAGGGCCTCCACCATATCAAAGGTGTTAAAGGCCATGACATGACCTGCCCCGTTTCTGACTCCGGGCGCAATAAGAAGGCTGAGGGCCAGCACCAGGCCGGTCCGCACCATGGGCGGAACGCCTTTGCGTGAAAACACGGGATTGATAAAAACCAGTCCCCCCATTCTCGCAAAGACCAAAAGAAAAATGTCAAAATACTCAAATATACCGCTGTCCATACCACACCACTCTCATCAAAGAGCTGCCATAATGGCAAACAGCTCCACCACAAACTCATTCATGACCTTGCTCATCCAGGACCCTAGGGCTAACAGCACCAGGGCAATGACAATCAGCTTGGGTACGAACGTAAGAGTCTGCTCATGAATCTGGGTGGCTGCCTGGAATATGGCCACCAGAAGCCCCACCGCTATGCTTATAATGAGAAGGGGGCCTGCGATTTCAAATGCAACCAGCATGGCCTCCTTCATGATTTCCATTACCTGTTCAGCGCTCATATCTTTTCCTCCTCAGAATGTAATCAGAGTGTCATCCCAGACTGTCACCGGAAGCTCTGGACCAGGGTCTTAATCACCAGGCTCCACCCATCCACCAGCACAAACATCATAATTTTAAAGGGAAGTGCAATCATGGTAGGCGGCAGCATAACCATTCCCATGGACATCAGCGTGCTGGACACAACCAGGTCGATAATCAGAAAGGGAATAAATATAAGGAATCCCATGGTAAATGCCTTGTTCAGCTCACTGAGGATAAAGGAAGGCACAATGGTGGTAAGACCCAGCTTCATATATCCCTCCTGTCCCTGGGATACATCCGGCGGCTGGGTTTTGGATATGGACAGGAAAAGGTCCAGACTCTTTTTCTCAGTCTGTTTCAGCATGAATTCCTTCATGGGCTCCTGTGCCCGCACAAAGGCCTCCTCCCTTGTAATCCGGCCTTCCCGGTATGGCTGGTAGGCCTGGGTATTCACAGAGGCAATAACAGGACTCATGATAAACAGGGTCAGAAACAAGGCAAGCCCTACCAGGATTTGGTTGGGCGGCGACTGCTGTGTGCCCAGAGCATTGCGCAGAAAAGACAGCACAATCACAATCCTGGTAAAGCTTGTCATCATGATAATCAGGGACGGGACCACAGCCAGGAACAGGAATAGGAACATGATGTCCAGCATATCCATGGGTTTGCCTGTGCCGGAAGCTCCCTGCAGGGTCAGGGATACATCCGTTGCATAAGATGTGACAGCGCCCGGCGCCCACATACAGACCAGCGCCCCTGCTCCTATGATTCTCCCTGTCTTTCGCAGTATCTTACTCATGATTCTTTTCTCCTGCCTTTTTCTCCTGCCTGTCCTTCTGTCCCTTTTCCTGGAAATGCCCCTTCATCTGGGATGACAGAAGGGAAATAAAATCAGGCGGTGTTTCCGCTGCCCCCTTCTTATCATAGGACTCCAGCTCTTCTATTTTGGATATCCCGCCAGGGGTTATCCCCATCAGGAAAATCCGCTCCTGCACCTTTACCACCAGCAGATAGGCATCACGGCCCAGGGCCATCTGGTCCAGAATCTCCATTCCCCCGGTCCTCTGGGCCCGTCCCATTCCCCGGCCCAGCATCCTGGTGGTGTAATAGGCCAGTACCAGCACCGCAATAAGGACAACAAGGTAAAACAGTATTTTTAAAAATGCCATATTATTCCCTCTTGCCCATGACCTCGGTGATACGCGCCCCGAAATGCTCCCCGGTCACCAGCACATCGCCTCTGCCAATCAGCTCGCCATTGACAACCACATCAGCCGGGGAGCCAGCCTGCTTATCCAGCACCAGCACCTGTCCCTCCTTAAGGGAAAGCACGTCCTTTACACTGCACACCGTGCTGCCAAGCCGTACTGATACATCCAGCGTGATATCCAGCAGCTTCTTTTTGTCTTCCCCTATCTGTTCTTTGGAATATTCAATGGGCGTGTACTTAAACTCCGGAAACGACACCTCCTGGACAGCAATGGCCTCCTTATGCTCCGCCATCTGCATTCCCGTCTCCTGTTCAGGCATATCGGCCATATCCGGTATCCCCATGACCTGTTTCAGCGCCTGGTCGGCAATGATATATGCATCTGATTCCACAACACCGTCAATGACATAGTGGAGGCCCATTAAAAGTACGGAATCCTCTGCCCTCCAGCTGCGGATAATATCCTGAATCCTCTCCGTATTGTCAAAGGCCGATATCCTGGTTATGGAATCCCGCATATCCCTGCCCAGGAAATCGTTGAGCTCATCCATGGCCGCGCCCACACATTGGGAGGCAACCTCCCTTAAAGTGCTCAGGGCAATCTCATCCAACGGGCTCAGGGTATCCACCGGTACCCCCATGATATAGTTGGTAAGCCTTATCATGTCTTCCTTTGCAAATATGTACAGCTGGTCCGCAGACATTCCCCTGACCGCCTTCCGGCTCTCTATGACCACATTAAAATGAGGCAGGCTCTCCGCCAGGGCGCCTGTGTCCGTTTCCTCCACATTGGACACCGACATCTTCACACTTCTGCCCAGAAGGGAGCCCAGTATATTGCATATAGGAACCGCCTCCATCTCCGTCAGTTCCTTGATGGCTTCTTTGTCCATTGATAACATGCCTTTTCCTCCCGGCTACAATTCACTGCTGATTTCCACGGCCTTGCGCATCTTTGTCTGGCCCGCCCTGGCCTCAAAACAGGCCACATCCTCCACATACAGGGACACGGCACTGTCAACCTTTTTATTAAGGGGAATCACATCCCCCGGAGCGAGCTGCAGTATGTCCTGGGCATCCAGGGTAAATTCATGAAGGATGGCCCTCAGCTCCACCTCGGATTCCAGCAGGTGCTGTTCAATATAGCTCCGTTTGGATTTCTGTTTGTCCTCATCCAGTTTCTTATGGCTGACCGCAAAGGAATAGCCGAACTTGGAAGTGAGCTCCTCCACATTAGGAGCAGGCATCACCATATTGAGTCTGGCCCTCAGCTTCTCAATCACCACCTCCAGCTCCACCTGGATGACCACATCCTCCTGGGCGCTCATCTGAAGCAGGTGGGGATTGGTCTGAAGCCCGGTCAGGGACGCCTCAATGTCCAGATACTGTCCCCAGGCTTCCCCTATAAATTCGGTGATTTTCTGCAGGACGTACTGTAAAATGGCCTTTTCAATGTCCGTAAAATCCCTTGACAAATCATACTCCGACCCAACTCCGCCTAAAAGCCTCTCAATCATAAAAAACGCCAGCCTGGTATCCACTTCCATGGTCAGAGGCGCCTCATTGTAATCCTTATTTGCCGGATTCATGGTAATCATTCCGAAAAGGGAATGGTCCTGCACAGAGCTGCTGAATTCCTGGTAACGCTTCTCCACAATACTGTTGATATTAATCTCACAGAAAGACTGGAGAAGACCTGTGAGATACGGCGCAAGGGCACGGGCAAAGCTGTCGTACAGATTTTCCACCGTGCTCATACGTTCCTTTGTAAATTTCTTTGGTGATTTAAAATCGTAACTCTTAATCACTGGCTGTTCCTTCCTGCATCATAGTCTCATCCCCGGGCATGGTCACCGGGAACAGGGGGTCCATTGTCTCCATTCCTTCGGCCGTATCCGGCGGCTTATATCCATTTCCAAGAATAATCATATCCACCCGCCGGTTCTGCTCACGGCCTTCCCTGGTTGTATTATCCGCAATGGGATAATATTTTCCATAACCTCGGCAAATCAGCTTCCTGGGATTGATTCCCACCTGTTCCTCCAGATAAATGGCCACATTATCCGCCCTCTCTGAAGACAGAAGCCTGTCGTTAATCAGGGAGTTTGCAGCCTGGGCCGTGTGTCCGTTTATGTAGATAGCAAGGATATTGTCCTGCTTTTCCTTAAGCATAATTCCGACTGCATCCAGCATGGATTTGCTGGCGTCTGTCAGATACGCATTGTCAGGTGCAAATAACAAATCATTCTTAAAACGGATGTACACTGCGTTCTCACTGTTGCTGACAACCGCGTCCAGATTCTCGGAGTCAAAATAAGTCTGTATATCCCTGGCCATGTCAGCCATTTCCCTGGCTGATGCCTGGTATTGCTGCGATGTCTGGTACTGCTGCGACGGCACCGCTGCATCTTCCGGCGCTTCTGCGCCTTCCCCTACAACCGGATATTTCAAATCAGAGGGCACATCCTCAATTTTAGTCTTTGCCTCGATTCCCAGCTGCCTCTGCATGGCAGATGCAACCTCCTCCAGCTTGGTCAGGTTTACATTTGATATGCTGTATAATAATACGAAAAAGGTCAGGACAAGGGTTATCATATCCGCGTAGGTATTTAACCACTCCTGGCCTCCTTCTTCATCCTTCTGCCTTTTCATTTATTTACCAATCTCCAGTGCTTTTAAAGCCATGCTTTTTGCAACATTAAGGGCCGTGACATTTGCCTCATAGGCGCGGGTGGCGGCCATCAGGTCCACCATCTCCTCTGCACTGTTTACATTGGGCATCATCACATATCCATCCTCATCGGCATCCGGATGGTCCGGGTCATAGACCGGTACCGGAGGATTCTGGCTCTCCACCACTTCCTCCACAAACACGCCGCCATTCTCCGCCTTTGTCATGGCTTTGCCCAGCTCATTCTTAAAGCTCAGGGCATTCTCCCTGAACACTACCTGCTTTCTCCTGTAGGGACCGCCCTCAGCTGTCCTGGTGGTGTTCTGGTTTGCCAGGTTCTGCATGATGATATCCGTACGGAACCGCTCTGCTGTCAGCGCGGAACCTGTTATATTAAGAGAATCCAAATACCCCATATCTGTCTCCTTTATTTGCCTGTGTTGTTAATGACATACCGCAGGGTGGACAGCCTGCCTGACACGCGCCCCGTGAGGGCTGCATACTGTGTATAGGCTTTCCACAGCTCCAGTTCTTCCTTTTCCACCTGGACATTATTGCCGTCCGGCCTGGCCTGGGTGGTTCCGTCTTCCTCCACCACGGGCTTTGCAATCCGCTCTGTCCCCTGGGCAGTCTCGCGGAATACATCCCTGAACTCCACTTTCTTGGCCTTATATCCAGGTGTTTCCACATTGGCAATGTTGTGGCTGGCAATCTGCTGCTTCAGCCACATGCCATCCATCCCTCTCTCCAGGGCTCCCAGGGCCCTGTCATCAAATAACGGCATGTTTTGCCTCCTTATCTCTCATCAGCCCGTATGGCCTATGCGTACCTGCTTGTCTGCCTGGGCAAATGCTTCCTTCAGTTCCGTTATCATGGGGAGAATCTCCTGTACCGTGTCCGGACTCTTCCTCACATTGGCCTGAATAATCTGGTAATTAAAATACTCATAGAGAGAAGACAGTCCCTTGGAAACCGGATACTGCTGGTCCAGCGTGGATGCCAGATGACTGATAATGGCCTGAGCCTTCTTAAAATGGGTATTGGTCGCTTCATAGTCCCCTGTCTCCAGTCCCAGAAGGCCCTTGTTCAGACGGTTGATTGTCTCATCGAACAAAAGGTTAATCATATCTCCCTGGGTCATGGTCATTATGGACTGCTGCTTATATTTTGCATATGGATTCTGCATAGTGATTACTCCTTCATCATGATGAGAACTGCTGGGTAAGCCAGGAACTCTGGCTGTTCATATTCGATATAGCCTGCTCCATGGCATTAAACTGATTCCAGTACCGGGTCTTTTCCAGCTGATACTTGGTATTCAGGTTGGAAAGTGTCTCTGAAATGTGCTTCATCTCCTCATAGAGGGTATTGCTGGTGGTAAGTACGTCCTTTGTGCCTGCGTAGCGCACCATGGTTCCGGGGCTTCCGCTGCTGACATTGGCAGCCTCCTTAAGGGCATTCTGCATGCCGACTCCCAGCCCCTGGTCCCTGTCCGTAAACAGCGTGCATATGGCATCCGCATTGGTGGCAACCATGGATTTAAGAACATCCTCATCAATGACCAGCTTACCGTTGTCCCTCCAGTTATCGGATGTCTCGATACCGATATCATAAAGTGACAGCCCCGCGCCCTCCACACTGCTGTAAAGAACCATTCTCATATCGCCCAGAAAGCTGGTGATGTTGGCGTCATTGTGAAGAAGTCCCTCCTTGGATTTTTCTTCCCAGAGTTCAATCTCCTTGTCGCTCATTTCCTTCTTCTGGTCGTCTGTGAGAGGCGCATATTTTTTGTAGTTTGCAGTCTCTTTCAGATGTGCATTCAGTTCTTCCACAAGTGTGTTGTAATCTTCTACAAAACTCTTCAAACTGTCTACTATTTTATCAGTATCACGGGACGTAGTCAAGCTTATTGGAGCACCAGTATCATGATACTCCGAGGTTAATTCCATGGTAATTCCATCCAGCTCAAAGGTATTTGTATTCCGTTCAATGACAGTGCCGTCTACGGTCAGTACGGCGTTCTGGCCGGCGGTTACTTCGGCGGTCATTTGCGACGAAAATGTAATTCCATCCTGCCCAAACAGACTGTTCATGAGGGCTTTTCCGTTTGTATCCGTTCCTTCCATGGTAAATCCCTTTGATGTGCCTTGTATCTGTATTTTACCATCCGATGTATAGCTTACTGTTACACCAGCCCCGGCTTTGTTCTGAATCTCTGCTGCTAAATCCGCAAAGTTTTTAGGAATACTTAAATTGTTTACATTAATCTCCTGTGAAGTTCCATCTTCCAGAGTTAACTTTAATTTGCCTTTTAAAATACCAGTATCATTTACTGCATTGGATGTTACTGTTTTAATGTTGGGAACACTCTGAATTGATTTCTTTCCGAACATTATTTCTACCGGATTCTTTTTTATTATATTGCCATCCGGGTCGGTTATATCACCTTCCACTCCCTCAATTTTCACATTCCCGGTCAGCCCCGTTATATTAAACCGGCCATCCTTATACTCTACCTTAGCATTTCCCCCAATGGCCGCCTGCAGCCGGTTCGCCACCGTTTCCAATGTAGTACTGCCAGTTATAGAAACCTCAGTCCCATTGACCTTTATTTTTCCAGCCATACCCGCGGCATCCCAAGTGGTATCCTTGCCAAGGACATTCGTCTCTCCTCCGGCAAACCCAAACACATCTGCTCCGCCGTTCGTTACATTATCGGATGTAAACGAAACCGCGTGTTCGGAAGACTGCACTGTCACGTAATTCATTCCTGCATTGTCAGGGTCCTCCTTCAGAGAAAAGTTCACCTTACCGCCGCCAAATTCTCTGGAAAGCTTGGAATTAACCGCGTCAATGACAGCCTGTGCATTCTTATAATTTCCAACGCCGTTTTTTCCTTCCAGTTTTACAGTGAAATCTGCTCCGTCCACCTGGAACGTAAGGGACTGGTCCCTTCCGCTGTTGAGATTATTTACTATAGCATCAAAATCCACGGAAGTTCCGCTGGTAATCTCCTGTGAAAACAGAGACGACTGGACGCCTGTTGCCTCCACGCCAAACATGGTGGTCAGCAGATTCCCATAGGTCTGGGACATGGTTATATTGGATATCTCTCCGGTTGAAGATGATTCCATAATAAACTTGTCAGCCGCTGAAGAATAGGATACCCGTACCCCTGCATCGCTGCTGTTGATGGCGCTGATCACATCGCTGAGCGTGGAATCCCCGGTCAGTCCTTTTATGGTCACGCCGTTAATCTGGAATTCATACCGGTTTCCCTCAAGAGGGGTGGCAAAATTCATATTTTTTAAGGATGTGCCGTAATCCAGCTTGTTGGAAAACCCGCCGGAAAATCCCAGGTTTGCAATCGTGTCATTGCTGCCGCCCGCCGTCTCTATGATAACCCTTCTGGAGGAATCAATTGCATTACTTGTGGCATTTCCGTTTCCGTCCAGCTTCACCAGCTTCATAACATTTATGCTGGTGCCGTCTGCGTCCGTTCCGGCCACCAGGTCCATTCCCACCGATGTTCCGAAATTCCGGTATAATGCCTGGTTTATATTATCAAGAGTATCCTGCTCTGTTGCCCCTTTTGTAAATGTTATAATCCTGTTTACGCCGTCCAAAGTAATGGAAAAGGAGTTCTCGCCCTCTGCCAATGCCGACAGATTTGCTTCCTGTCCTTTGGGCTCCCCTGTCACGGTCCCTGACGATTTGACCGTGCAGGCCTTTGCCAGCTGTGAAATCTCACTGATATTCATGGAGCTGACTGCATTGGACGAGACGGAGCTTATCTTAACGGCGCCGGAGCTGCTGATACCGGTCATGGTCTTAAACAGGCTCTGGCTCATAAGATTGGTCTGGCCCGAACCGTAATAAGAAAAATATTTATCGCTGAAGGTATTGATTTTCGTTATCAGGTCCCTGTAGATATCCTGTTTCCATTCAAGCTGCTGCTTTAATCCTGACTGTTTATCAATTTTAGTCTGGGTACCCATCAGAAGACTCTGGACAATACTTTCCGTATCCATGCCGGAGGCAAGACCTGATACATAATTCTTGTTGCCGTTACCGCTGACCGTATTGATTGATGACATTGTTTGTCCCCCTATCTCCGTTTATCATAGAGCACCCCTTTGCTCCCCTGACCCATCTGTTTCAGGTAACCGGTAAATTTACCGCTTACATTATTCTTCCTTATCTTTTCCTGGAGCTGTTCCTGAATCACTGTCATTTTCATTGGAATTCTGGCCTCCAGTTCCCGGATTCTGGTCATGATGGCAAATACCTCCTGCCCGTCCCGGAACACTCCCTGCTCCGTCCCGGTAAGTCCGGCGTAATCGCACTGGTTCCGTCCAATGCTGTAGCAGTATGCGCCGTAATCCGATGCATCCCTGATGGCAGCCATTCTCTGGTCCAGTCCGTCTATTTTACCTATGAGGGACTGCCGCGCCTTCACCGCATCCGCAATATCATCCACAGCATCCAAATCATCCGTATCCAGCCTCAGGGTTTCCTGCTCATACTGTCCGAACAGAATGGCCTTTTCCCTGAGCAGCATCCGCATCTGCTCAAGCACTTCCATGTTTCTCCTCCTTTATGTCCGCCCCAGTCTCCTGGGCAAGGGCTTTCAGATTTCTGGAGAGCTGGAATACCTTAAGCAGGTCCACCTTATCAGATGCCTCCTTGTTATTCTCCATGGTAAGATACAGCTCAGTGCGGCATATCTTCATATCGCCGGGAGCTGAAATGCCCAGACGCACCTTGTCGCCTTTAATCTCAGCCACAAATATCTCAATATCATCGCCAATTTTAATTGATTCGCCCTTTTTCCTGGATAAAATCAGCATAGGCCGTCCCTCTCTCCCTGGCTGAATATGGACTGCCGTATAGGATAATCCTGGTCCAGTATTACCTGGACAGCCAGATTCGTCTTATGGTTAATGATGATGGGACTTTTCAGGTTTACCGTGGAATTGCGGAATGTCTCTCCAATGACCATGAGAACCCAGCAGTCCAAATCATCCTCAGGCACTGCCTGCAGAAGGATTAGGATATCCTGCATCACCACCGGGGCATAATCGCGTTTTACCTCCAGAGGATTCAGCATAATAAAGCATATATTCTTCTGCTCAATGGACTGCAGCCAGCAGATTCCATTTCCCATGTTGGAATCATTTACAAGTACAAACTGCGTATATTCTTCAAACCCGAATATAGGCTGTTTAAATGTTATAATATTTCTTTCTTCTATTTCAAGGATTCCGAAATCCCGCGTCTCTATCTTCAAGTAAATCCCCCTATCTCATCCCTGATGCCAATCATCCTGCCTGGCTACTGCGCCCCTTCATTGACGGCCGGATTGGCGCTGGGCGGTACATACATGGGTTCCCCCATATACTCTATCTCCACCTTGGGATATTGCTCCACATTTACGCTGAGCTCACCCGGCACATACCTGGCAGACGGCTCCTGTACCTGAGGTTCAAACTCAACCTGGGCAGGGGTAAAGTCAACGGATAAATCAGCAGGCTCCCATGAAATATCCGGACCCACCGATGGAATAAATGCAATTCCAGTGGTGATGTTGGCCTGAGCCATCATCTGATTCTTTATGATGCCGGAAACCGTTGCTCCATCCTGAATCTGCATCATCTGGTTGCCCACCCTGGAATACTGGGCAGTGGCATCCGATGCAGCTTTAAGGCCGGCGCTGGCAGCATCCCTCATTAGTCCTCTGGCTGTCTTGAATCCCAGGCTGTCCCTGGAACGGGACGTATCAATATCCACCTTGATATGCTCGGACTTCATATTCAGCTTACCAGGATTCTGGATGATTCCCACCTCCGGGTCCGGCAGCCTGCTCTCAAGCCTGGCCCGCTGGGACGTCATGGACAATTTAATGGGGGTAGACGTAATTTTTAGGACATTCATCTTCAGACACCTCTTTTCAACCTATTTCATAAAGTCAAATATGGACGGCGGTATGATGCTGGACCCCAGCTGAAGGGTAATCATCCAGGCTGTCTCATAGGATTTGTTGTTAACGGCCTCTGTCTCAATCTTAACTGCCTCCAGGTCCGTCTGGCTCTTCTGCAGATTGATAAGACCTATTTCCAGGCGGTCCTCCGTGCGGTCCAGAAGCTTTTCTCTTGTTCCCAGTTCAGATGTGGCAATGGAAATATTGCTCTGCTTTTTCTTAAGCTGTGACAGGGTATCCATGGCTCCGTCCTTGTCACCGCCCCTTAGCTGCTGCTCCACCTTGCCAATGAGGCTGTACAGATTATTGGGAAGGCCATTTTCATCCCTGCCATATCCCAGAACATCCACGCCGGATGTGGAAATCTTGATTCCTGTCTTTGCCGTGTTCATTCCCGATGCATATGTACCGAATCCGATATCCAGATAAACAGGCTTATTTTCATCAAAATATGTATCCGGATTATCCTTATCATAGGCGTCCACCAGTTTCCCGTTGAACATCAGATTTCCATCTGAATCCACGGTAAACGGAGCTTCGCTGTTGGATGAACCGGAAAACAGGAACTTATCCCCGTACCGGGCATTCATGGTCTGGAGAATCTCTTCCTTAAGACCGCCTAATTCCTCTGCAATGGCATCCATGGAATCCTGGCTGCTGGCTCCCCCTGCCTTGGTGGCCTTTTCATAGACCGTCTCAAGAATGGAGTTGAGCGTAATAATATTGGAATCCGCTGTCTCCAGCTCTCCCCTTGCATTCTTCACCACACTGATATGTTCCTCGGACCTGGCAATCTGGTCCCTGATGGCAAATGCCTTTGACGCGGTCGCCGGGTCCTCCGACACATGATTATATTGACGCCTGGATGACAGCTTCAGGTTGGAGGACGCCAAATCAGATATATTCCTCTGGAGATTCCTGTTATAGGTAGCTGTCATCATATTTTCCGTGATTCTCATATGCCCCTCCTTAACGCCCTACTATGCCCATCTTATTGATAATCATGTCCAGCTGCTCATCCATTGTAGTCATGAGTCTTCCCAGAGCCTGGTATGCTTTGTTGTATGTCATCATGCTGATTCCCTCTTCATTCAGGGAAACCCCGGACACGCCCATGCGCTCCGAATCCACGCTTTCCGCAATGGCCAGGGAAGCGCTCATCCTGGCGCTGTTTGTCTTGATTCCGCTTCCCAGCGTATTGGTGACGCTGGATATAAATTCACTGAAGGTTCCCGTGTATTCACCGCCAAAGTTAAAATCCTGCTCCAATGCAGCCTTCATATCCAGGATATCCTGATTGTCCAGCTCTCCGTCGGGATTCTGTTTCCGGATAATATAGGAAACATCGTCGGCCCACAGGTCGCTGATGCAGATATTTCCCGCTGTCACCGTTCCGTTGGAATCACCCTGGAGAAGAAACTTGTATTTATCCGGGAAATCAGGGTCATCGGCATGAATCTTATTGTTAAACACATCCGCCAGTGTCTGCGCTAAATGGTTCATCTGGTTCTGGTAGTAAGGTATCCCTGCATTGATTTGGTCCGCGCCGCTCAGCATATCCGTAAACCCTCTGATGGCTCCCTCTCCCAGACTGGCCTTCTGGTTGCTGCTGTTCCATGTGAGAGTGACGCCGTCGCTGCCAATGTTAATCTTATCATTGGTGTAGGAAGCCCCGGAAGCGTCCACCACCACCTTTCCATTGATTTTCACCTGAATCTTTCCATCATCCAGGTCGGTTACCTGGACATCGCCGTACCGTGACAGGTCATCCAGTATGACATTCCTCTGGTCCAGCAGGTCATTGGGCCCGTAGTTGACTCCGTCATAGTCGTTGTTGCTGAATATCTCATGGGCAATGGAACGGTTCAGCTCAGACAGCTGGTCTAATTTTGTGTTGATATCCGTCACTGCAGCCGATAAATCATTCTTTGTCTGTTCCATCAGGGTGTTTAGATTGGCGTCATATTCATTGAGCACCTGGGTCACGCCTTTAAACGCATTCATGACAATATTGGCATTGGTCTCCTGGTACGGGGAGGCGCTGAAATCCGCCAGTGCCTGGGACAGGGTATTCAGAGCCGCCTTGATGCCGGTTCCCTCTACCTCAGGGTCACTGATGATTCCCTCAATCTGGTCCATAATGGCTGCCTTCTGGTCATAATACCCCACGTCGCCGTACTGCTGCCTGAACTTGGCATCCAGATACGGATTGCGAATCTGCGCCACTCCCTTGACATCCACGCCCTGTCCGGCCAGGGGAATGGAGCTGTAATTATACTGGTCGCTTCCGTAGGTATGGACACTCACCGAATCCAGACGCTGTCTTGTATATCCCTTTGTTTTAGCATTGCTTATATTATTGCCTACAATATCTATGGCCTTCTGATTAACCTGAATCCCTCGTTTGGCTGTCTCCAGCCCCATAAATGTCGGTCTCAATTTACCACTCTCCTATATAGGCCCTCATCAGGCCTTTTTTTCCAGTTTACTGCCCTTATTGAATGCCGGACGTCCATAGATGCCGGTGGGATTTCCCACATATCTGGAATCAACTCCCATCTGCTCCAGCTCAGACTTGGCTAACGCTTCTGCCTTCTGGTTGTAATACTGTATATTGCCTATGGCTCCGTCAATTCTCCGGTACAGGTCCATAAGCTCCTTTTTCTGCTCCGGCCCTGCAACCTCTGCAATTTCTTTTAAGGTCCTGCCCTCAAACCCGCAGGAGACAAACAGCTTCTGACGTTTCTGCTCCATGTTCTCCAGCTTCTTATCCATGGCCTGCTGCATCATGATGGTCTGCTCAACCTTATCCAGCTCCCTGGTCATCAAAAGCCCTAATTTCTCAATCTGCTTCTGTTCCATGGCCTCCAGTGTTTCTGTGTATTCCCCCAAAAAATCAATGATTTCTTCCAATGTGTTCCCTCCTACAGGCCGCTCATAAGGCGTCTGGCAATCTGCTCCGCCGATACCTGGTATGTCCCCTCCTGCACCTGTTCCCTTAACGCGGCAATCCGGTCAGCCGGAGCCCCTTCTTCCATGGACCTTGACAGTGCGGCTGAAAATGAGGATGCACCGCTTTTTTTTGCGCCCTCGCTGCTGATGCAGACAGCATCACCCCTTGCCTTTCCGGCTGCCTGTACGGGAGCAGAAAGGCTTTTTTCCGTATGTTTTGCATTGCTCACTGCCTTCTGATAGGCTGCGTAATTTCTCGATACTTTTATATCCATATGTCCGGCTTCCTTTCCCTGCATGCTCTTTGTATGGTGGGCCTGATAAGTGGCTGTGATATTTCTATAGTACTTATCGTACAGGGAAGATAAAACTTTATAGTTCTTCAGGTTATTTTTATATTTATTTTGTATGATTGGGACCTTTTTATCTTTTTCAGAAACAAAAAACAGATAACAAAAAAACCGTTATAGGGGAAAATCCTGGGATTTTGCCTCTTAACGGCTGATGGGGTTGTTTTATATTGGTCCGGTCCTCTGTATATCTGACTGTTTACAGGCTGTCTCAGTGCCACGGGGCCTTCTTTACCACCAGGATAGCCTGTACAAGCGCCCCGGTTACTTCGGACCCATTTTCCAGCTCCGCCTTCCTGCGCTTTTCCTGTTCCCCTTCCTTCATCACCACGTACCGCGGTTTCAGACGGTTAAGGGCCAGTGCTGCTATATCCTTTTTACACTTATCACATTTACAGCAGTTAAACCGGTCCAGGGTGGAGTCCAGCTTGTTTACCACCAGTTCCTCCATAAGGTTTACCAGTACCATATTATTTTCTTCTTTAAACGGAAATGTTACCGGGCTACGCTTAAGGGTTTTTGCCATGGCGGCCGCTGAGGGCGCTGATAAAGCCGGCATGCCTGCAGCAGTTCCGTCCCCATCTGCACCATCTGACGGCACGGCGTCTATTTGCCCTGCGCCCGGGTTTCCTGTATCTCCCTGCGCTGCCTTCGCATCTCTTTTAGAGGCAGAGGGCATAATCTTGCGGTACATTATTTCCTTGTCAATCTCTGTCCTGCTCTTAGACATCTGCCTTAAGCCCCCTTTGAATCAATTCCTGTATCAGCTTTTTATAATCCCGGACCGCATTGCAGTCAGGTGCGTATTCCAGCACGGAGCGCTGGAGGGACTGGGCTTCCCGAAGCGCTACGCTGTCCCGGATAAATGTATCCAGAACCGGAAAACCCAAATCCTCCGCCACCATACGAAGGGCGCCCTCCACCTCTTTGCTGAATTTTGTCCTGGGATTGTGCTTTGTAAGAAATACCCCCAGTATCTGAATCCGGGGATTACAGTAATTTCTGACGCGGCATATGGTTTCATCCAGCTGGGTAATGCCCTGCAGGCTGAATATATCCGAAAGCATGGGCACCAGGACGTAATCAGACGCAGTAAACGCGTTCACTGTCAGCACGCCCAGGGCCGGCGGGGAATCTATGAGAATGTAGTCATAGGAGCTCTTCAGGGATTCCAGCGCCTCTTTTAAAAGGAACTCCCTGCGCGCCCCGGTAAACTCCAGCTCAATACCGCTGAGCAGGATATTGGACGGAATTATATCCACCAGAGGGGATTTCTGGACCGCATACCTGGGTTTCAGCTCTCCTTTTAACACATCGTAAATGGTAGCGCTCTCCGTGTCCGCCCCCATGGCGAAACTCAGATTGCCCTGCGGGTCCATATCCACCGCAAGGACTTTATATCCCTTTTCTTTCAGCGCTGTTGACAGCACATAGGCTGATGTGGTTTTCCCCACACCGCCCTTCTGATTGGACAACACAATTGTTACCGACATAGCTACTCCCCCGGGAACCTGAAGGTTCTCTCACATTATGTTACATATTATAGCAAGAAATGTCGAAACAGACAATTGTATTTTACTGTATGAAACCATAAAGCAGGATTCAAAAAGGCGCTGCTTCATGGCTGCGTGACCACAGCCATTTGGCAACACCTTTTTATCTTATCTGTTTGGAACTATTTTACCGTTAACCTGCCCGATTACCATACTTACTATAAATTACTGTAATAACTGTAATACGGACTGCGGCTGCTGATTGGCCTGTGCAAGCATAGCCTGTGCAGACTGAACCAGTACGCTGTTCTTGGTGTAGTTCATCATTTCCTTGGCCATATCTACGTCGCGGATACGGGACTCTGCGGAAGTGATATTCTCAGTGGTAACACCCAGGTTGTTGATGGTGTGCTCCAGACGGTTCTGGATAGCACCCAGTTTGCCGCGGCTGGTGGATACGGTGTTGATGGCGGTTTTGATTTTGCTCATGGCTGCGGCCGCGCCGTCTCTGGTGCTGATGTCAACGCTGTTTAAATCAAGGGCATTTACGTGCATGTCGGCAATGCTTAATTCCAACTGGTTGTAGGAATCATTTGTATCACCTATCTGAAGTTTCATGCCACCACCTGAGGAAAGGCCTGAACCAGCACCTGGAGCACCTGTATTTGGAAGTGTAAATGTAGCAGCTAAATCAGCCGCACTCTTGGTTCCATCAAAGGAAACTGACAATCCCGAACCAGCGCTAGACAGAAGGCTATTTAGCTCACTGGCAGTATAACTCTTATTGGGGTCAATATTTAAAACAGTTGAACCATCAACGTTCACAGTTACCCCAAGAGCAGCTGTATTATCAATTTTAAGCGTTTTGCCATTTAGTGCAGTTCCGGCTTTATTAGCCGTGACAGTTATGCCATTAGATGTAACGGTAGCCCGTGCAGCCTTTTCTGATTTTAGCTTTCCGAGATCTCCGCTACCTGCCGTATTGCCGCTAAAGGTTATATCTTGCTCTAATGTTACCTTAAGGTCCTTTGCTTCATCAGGTCTTGCTGCTGCTGCAATTGCTTTGTCAATATCCTCCTGAGTGATTTTATCACCATTCTGTGCCTTAATAGAAAGCTCTAACTTTCCGGCACTAAACGTAGCGGTAACGCCTTTAGCACCCGTTGCGGCCACAGTCTTAAGCTCAACGGTTATACCTTCTCCACCCGAAATTGACCATTTAGCTGCTGAAGCATTATCCGCAGCATTAGTCGTACCTGAATTTCCGGTACTACCAACACCCATAGTACCATCCAACAACTTAATCCCATTAAAATCAGTACCATCAGCAATACGGTTAATCTCATCCTTCAATGCAGAAACTTCATCCTGCAGTGCCTTACGGTCAACATCATCCGTATAAGTACCATTAGCAGACTTGGTAGCCAACTCAGTCATACGGTTTAACATGGAATGAACTTCCTGCAGTCCGCCCTCTGCTGTCTGCACCAGGGATATTGCATCCTGAGAGTTATCAGTAGCTGCTTCCAGGCCTTTAATCTGTGCTCTCATCTTCTCAGAGATAGCCAGTCCAGCGGCATCATCGCCTGCGCGGTTGATTCTGAAGCCTGATGATAATTTCTCCAATGATTTTGATACTGCACTGTTGTTGATTCCTAACTGCCTGTTGGAATTAAGTGCCATAATATTGTGCTGAATCCTCATACTAATTACCTCCATGTAATTGTTTTTTACCGGGACTTCCCTGTCCCTCGTTTTTTCTGGATATTCCAATGAACGACGGGCCCTGTCGGACACTGGACCGAACTTCCGGGACATACCATCTCTTCCGCTCTGTAATATTTATCGTACGCCCCTCCCATTTTATTTACCAAAAAAGTGCACAAAAATCATCGTTGATTTTCGTGCACCTTATCCATATAGACTCTGTTCAATATAAAACTCTTCCAGGGACAGGTCGTGGTCCTTCATGTATTTTGCCGCCTCCACCCCCACATAGCGGTAATGCCAGGGCTCATACTGAATTCCCGTAATATCCGTCTTATTCTCCCCATACCGCATGACAAAACCGTAATCCTGCGCATGTTCCACCAGCCATTTACTCTCCGGTGTATCCTCAAAAGCCCGTTCCAGCCTGTGGTATCTTCTGGTATAGAAGTCCACTGCCAGTCCCAGACAGTGTTCCCCTGAGCCCGGAATGGATATGGTCTGTCTGGCCAGATTATAGGATTCCTCCTTGGTATGCCCACCCTTCACATAGGACTGGACCTTTCGGTTAAACAGTTTTTCCTGCTTATCCAGCGTCCTGTAGCCGGAACACACCACCGGAGACAGGCCCTGGGCCTTCATATCTCCTATCATGGCCATCAGCGGCTCATAGATTCTCCTATCCACTGACTGCTCCGTACCGGGAATGGCCTCCAGCTCCACCTCATAATCTTCCGGCACAGGATATTCCGCATTGGTAAGTATCAGACACCACATATCCTCCTGGGCGATTCTAAGGACTCCGGCCTGGTCCCCCTCACCTTTTTCTGCATCATTTCCACTCCGCACAGCTCTCCTGCTTCCTGCCTCATCCCCACTCCCTTTAACACTCCCCCCGCGTTCCTCCCAGTCCTGCGCCGCCGTCTGTTCTTCCCCCGCCGCCAGCTCCTCCCGCACCGCCAGCTCCCTCTCCTTCTGCACCGTCCTGTGAGCCGAGATATAAAACAGGGTCAGGATTAACAGGAAGGTGTAAACCGCCACCCGCCGGTTCCTGACCACACGCTGGTCCCTGGGTTTCCTCTGAACCATATTCCGCGTTTCCTCCTAACATGCCGTTCTCTCAAATCTACCGTATCCTGCGCAGCTGGTCCCCCTGACGCCTGAGGATATACCGGTACAGCAGGTCCTCCTGCTTTGTGGCCATGTCCATGAATTCACAGCCATAGCCATATCCCCCTTCCGGGCGCTCCGCCCGCCTGCGCACTTCGCATACAAACAGCATGGAATCCCCCATAGCCGGTATGACGATATTGAAGCGGTCATTGACCTTGAATTCCTCCCTGGTACAGAACATCAGGCCTCCCAGGCTGATATCCACCAGGCGCACCTTCAGGCCATTGTAATCCTCGGCCCCCTCTCCCATGTCCAGGGTTTCATTTCCCCGTATACAGTTATAGATAATTCCATCGTCCCTTGTACTGATGCGGAAATACTCCCGGCGCTCGTCATTGGTGGCCTCATTGAGCTCCACGATTCGGACCAGCTTGGGAGAGGACAGGTATACCCGTCCTATGAGTACCTTAAATCCAAGCTGTGTATTGTATATCTCCAGCTTAATAATTAAATTATATGGAATTCCCGGCAGTTCATTGCGGGAGCTGCCCACATCTATGAAGTTCTTGCCTATACGATGGAGGACGCCCATGCTAATCAAGTCGTTGTTCTTGGCCTTTATGACACAGGACGAACCCACATACCCGTCCAGCAATTCAACCATCTTCCATACCCCCTGTTATCATGAAGTCTGCTTACTGTCATCTTTGCCGTGTCTGGATACCAGGTTCCGGCGCAGACGGCCGGGCTGGCTGGTTTCCTCTGTTTGCCCGGCAGATGCGGAGACTGAAACGCCCTTTTCCACTCCGCGTATCTGGGCGGATGTTTCTATGAGCTTGCAGTAAATAGCCGCAACCACTTCGTACAGCTCCACCGGTATATTGCTTCCCACATCCAGCATACACAGCAGGGATGCCGCGCTGTCATCCTTGAACACCGGAATGCCTTTTTTTTCCGCAATATCAATAATGTGTTCTGCAACCGTTCCATACCCCGATGCAATCACCACCGGGGACGTGTCCTCATCTACGTTGTATTTCAAAGCAACTGCTTTATTTTTCTTATATTTTGACATCTACACCCGTCCTTTTAAACGGCAGGTTTTTAAATACCTCCATCAGGGACCGCACATGGTCCATGCGCTCCACCTCTATGCCCGCCGCCCTGTATCCGTGTTCCTCCATGATGTTTCTGAACGCGGGAACCAGCCCTTCAAATATGCTTATATAGGATTCCGGACAATACAGATGGAACCCCAGCTCCCTGCCCGCCATCATGAATTCCGCCTCCATCTGACCCACTCCCGGCACATCAAAGGTTATGAGCACATGTACGTGGCTTCCTTCCCGGCTGCCGGGCTCCCCGTTCCTGCCTTCGTCCTTTGGGTCTATCCACAGTTCGGAAAATGCCTTCATCCCCTGGTAATCCACCGGTATCACAAAATGCAGAAGAGGCGTATAGTTGCAGGGAGAGGATAAAAGACTTGTGATGATTTTTTCTATCTTATCCCCGTTCAGGCTGTTCATGGGTGTCTCCCTGTCCTGCTTGGCAATGATTTTAGCCAGGGTATCCATGATGCGGGAACGGTTCATCTGATGCTCCGGCTCCCTGAAGCCGGCAATGTATTCCCTTACCAGCTCCCTGATATGTGCCTTTTCCTCCCTGTCGTTCACATGGATGAGAAGGTTCATAAGGGCCTCCTGGAGGTAGGCGTCATTGTCCTGATAGCGGGACATATTATACAGTATGTTGGGAATGACCCTGGCCGCCTGGGGCGTGTAGAGCACGCTCTGTTCCAGTTCCTTCAGGGCCTGCTGCACCTGGGGCTTCAGCTCCTCAAATTCCCGGCCGCCGGGACTCTCCCTGACACGGGCGGCAAGCTGTGAAAACATTCCGGACAGATTCCTGCTGCCTGTCAGCTGTTCGGACAGGTATTCCAGGCTGTTGGCCACTGAGTCCAGAACGTCCTGTCTGGATATGCCTGCGTTCACAGCCTTTAAAAGCTCGGCTGTTTCCATCCGCAAATCCGGCATTTCTTCCAGTATTCCCCGCAGCAAGTCAAACAGCTCGCCCTTAAACAGGGTAGAAGCGTATTCCTGGTCTACCAGTTCATCCACAATGTGTTCCGGGTCAATGAGAAGGGCATCAAATAGCTGGCGGATTTCCTGGGTCACGGTATTGTTGTTGACCGGAAGCAGATTGATGATTTCCTCCAGCATATAGATATTTTTCAGATAATTGACTGTCACAGCCGGGTCCTTCAGCAGGTTCATAAGGGTGGCTGCCCCGGCTTCCCCCTCCAGCACATTGTGATGGCCCAAAAGGCCGCTGCCCGACGGGTTCTTGGTAATATGCCTGATTTCCTGCATATCAAAGGGAACCGAAGGGTCCTTTAATGCCTTGTCAGGCTGTATAATGTTCTTGTTGATAACCGGAGAGGTCACCCGCAGGATGTCTGCCATTACCGAATTCCTTTCTTGATTTCCCCGTCAAGATAATAGAAGACACAGCTGTCCTCCTTCTTGGAAATACTCATCTTACAATCCCCGATATTGATTACGGTTCCGGGAAATACCTCCCTGGCCGTAAGCCTGGACTTGCCAACCTCCCTCAGCTTCCTGGAAAGCTCGGCACCCTGCTGCTTCAGTTTCTTTTCCTTCAGAGTATTAATAGGGGCCTCCAGCTTCAGTTTGGATAAGCGTTCCCTCTGGGAGGGTGTTATGGTCCCCTCCTTCAGCTTGCTGTTGAGATAGGAGATATCTTTATTAAGCTCCGTCAGTTTCCTGGAAAGCAGAATCATCTCCTTGCCCACTGCCTCCATCTCATCCATGAGCTGGGGCGTCAGTCCCAGGGTCACGGACGTGGCGATATGGCTGGGCGCTCCCACTGCCTTAACATTCATGCAATTGTAAACAGAACAGCTTCCGCCGATAAATGCCCCTCTTTTTCCAATCAATGTCAAATCATGGCCGCAGGACACCTCGGAATTAATGATATACTCCGCCTGGATATTATTTTTGGAATAAATATTACAATCCTCCAGAAACTTAGCCGTGATATCACCCTCAGCCTCCAGCACGCCGGTCCTCATGCCCCGCATTCCTTTGTGCAGCAGAATATCGCCTCCCGCGCTGAGACGGGCGCCTTCCACGATGCCCATCACCGTAATATCGCCCTTTGCCCTGACGCTGTAGCCCTCCAGAACATCGCCATGAATAACAACGCTGCCTGTAAAGTTAATGTTTCCCACGGAATTGTCCACATTGCCGGACACAGTAAATACATTCTCCACATGGAAACGGCCGGACCGGAAGGTCAGGTTGCCCTCGCAGCCAGCCAGCAGCCTGTCCCTTTCTTCGGAGTACACAATGTTTTTTCCCTGGGGAACAGGGGGCATGGTTCCCTTTTTGCCGTGTACAGGCTGTCCGTACACATCCATGCCGTCCTCCGGTTCGGTGGGAAAGGTAATATCGCAGACCACATCCCCCTTCTTCACATTATGTATCAGGTTCGTACTTTTAAAGTCGATTCCCCCATTGCCCTTGGAGGCGTACTTTATCTGGGCTTTTCTGGGGAAATAATCCTTAATGCGGCCGTCCTCCCCGTTTCTGGCAGGCTGGCCCCCGGCGATTATAACCATCTGCAGGTACTGTTTTTCACCGGCAACACCGCTTATCTTCTTCCGGTCTATGCCAAAGCATATTCCTTTCTGCTCCAGCGCGCCGTATATCATTTCCTCCGTTATATCAAGCCCGCCTCCGGACGGCCCGTAAACCATCATGGATACCGACATCCTGTCATCTGAAACCAGAAGCTCCACCCTTGCATCCCGGTCCGCTTCATCTTCCTCCATACTTCCATCCTGAGCATCGCTGAACCCGGACTGGTCCTCATCATATTGCCCGGCGTCTTCCCTGCCGGTTTCCGGACTCTCCTCTTCCAGCAGCTCCCGTTCCATCTGCTGCCGGCGCCTCTGCTCGGTTTCGTTCCAGTCCTCCACGGTTTCCACCCTGTGGTCCTGGTCTCTGTCCCGGCGTTCTGTCTGGTCCGTGCTGTCATAGGGCTGCCCCTGAGGCCCCGATACTCTATCCTGTTCCCGTTCCGGGCTTTCGCTGCCGTCCTCTTGCCGGGGCGTCTCCTCCTGCCCCTCATCCAGGAACTTAGAAAACAAGCTGTATATAAGGCTTTTTTCGTTCATGGGCATCTCCCCTTTCAGTAAGTTCAGCGTACGTCATTACCTTGTATGTCATTACCTTAAGTTATTAATCATCTCTTCCATCTGGTCCGCAGTCGTGACAATCCGGCTGTTGAGCTGGAATGCGCGCTGTGTCTGCATCAGATTCACCATCTCGGTTGACATGTTGGAATTGGACATCTCCAGGGCATGGCTCATGACCTTGCTCTTCTCCTGTTCATCATCCAAATCATCTATGGACAGCCATTCACCGGAGGTTTCTCCTGTGCGGAACAGGTTCATTCCCACATGCTGCAGCCCTTCCGGATTCTCACACACAAACAGTCCGATGCGGTCCGCCAGTCCGTCCAGGTCCAGCTCCCCAGTATCGCTGTCCCTGCTGTCCTCCGATACCTTGTACTCCAGCTCTATGGGTTCCCCGTCCTGGTCCAGCACATAGCTTCCATCGCTGGTGGTCAGGAAATTGCCGTCATCCGTGGAGGATATCTGGAACGCCCCGTCCCTGGTGTAAGCCGGTTCTTCCTCGTCCTCACTGGTCTGGATTGCGAAAAATGCATTGCCTGTTATGGCAAAATCCAGCTCCCGGTCCGTCCTGCGGAAAATCCCCTGCTGGAACGTGGTCCCCGGCCCGTCATTGCGGACCCCGTGTCCCACCTGCGCCTGGGGACGCATATCCATCTGCGTGTACAGTAAATCATTAAAACTGCTGCGCATGGACTTATAGCCGTTGGTACTTATATTGGCCATGTTGTTAGAAGTCACATCCAAATCCTTCTGGAACGCATTCATGGCTGATACTGCTGTATAGTACGATATATTCATCTGTGGTTCCCCCCTACAGCTTTCCAATCTCGTTGGCTGTCTTCTGATTCATCTGGTCTATGATGGTCAGGGCCTTGCCGCAGGACTGGAATGCCCTCTGCACCTCCATGGCCCTGGTCATTTCATTGTTAAGATTCACTGCTGACTGTTCCAGCTTTCCCTGATACACCGTGGGATAGACCTGGGTCAGCTCCACGCCGTCTCCTGCCCCGTAGGTACCATTGTCATAAAACTCCAGATTGTCGTAATTGTCCGGCGCCACAATCTGAATCTGGTCCAGGGCGCCGTCCTCATTATCGTAAATGATGCCGTCCGCGCCAACGCGGAATCCCTCCTCATCCACATATACCGGACCGCCGTCCCCCATGAGCTGCCCCACTCCGGGAAGCATCAGGTTTCCCTCATCATCCCTGGAAAAATGTCCGTTTCGGGTCAGATACCGGCCGTTCTCCCCCTGTATGACAAAGAACCCGTCGCCGTTAATAGCCAAATCATAGGTTTTTCCGGTATCTTCAATAGGTCCCTGTCCGTGGGTGGTCATCTCCCTGGTTCCGACGGATATGGTGGACCCCTGGCCCAGCCCCTCCGTCCTCCCGTTCATTTCCCGCACCAGCTGCTGGTCAAAGGTGGTCTTAACCAGGCGTTTCGGTTTATAACCGCTGGTCTTTACATTGGCTATGTTATTGGCTGCCATGTTTAATGACCTCTGGTTCATCAGCATGCCGGATGCGGCTGTGTAAAATCCTGAAAACATAGTTTTATCCTCTCATATAATCTTCCAGGCTGGTTTTCAGCTTATGGATTGCCTTGGTATGTATCTGGCATACACGGGACTGTCCGATACCCATGACCTGGGCAATCTCCGAATACTTCAGTTCCTCATAGTAATATAGGGTAATGACAAGCCGTTCCTTTTCTCCCAGTCCGTCTATGGCTGATGTAAGTGTTTCCATCAGCTCCTTGTAAAACAGGCTTTCCTCTGGTTTTCCCTCTATGCCGCCGGCCTCCAGCTCCCCTTTTGCCACTATGGCCGTCATATCCTGCAGCACGGACTCAAAGGAAAGAAGGTTGGCGTGATTCATATATTTAATGTGATTCTCTACCTTTTCCACGGGTATGTCAAGATAATCCGCCACATCACCCACATCCGGCTCCCTCATCTGCTCATGGGACAGAATGGAAAATGCTTCGTCTACCTTTTTCTGGAAATTCCTGGCTCTGTGAGGCACCCAGTCCTGGCTGCGAATATAGTCAATCATGGCTCCTCTTATCCGCATAAATGCAAATGTTTCAAACCTGGCGCCCCGGTCCGGGTCATACCGTTCCAGACATTCAATCAGCGCCAGCACGCCCTGGTCTATAAGCTCCTCCTGTTCCAGGAGAGAACCGGCCATGGACCGCAGCTGCACTGCCGCAGAACGCACAATGGGAAGATAGTGCACAATCAGCCTGTTCCTCAATTCCTGGCCGCCGCTTTTTCTGTAGTCGTCCAGAACACGGACCATATCCTCACTCTCTGTCTGTTCCATCAGCATATCCCGTTACCTCTGGCTTAGGGAAATATTTCCCAATGCCTGTATCTGTATATTGTTGTCAATCTCACTGAAGGATACCACCGCAACGTTGGGGTAAAACTGGTCAATGAGCTTTTTAAAGTAAATCCGCACCACCGGAGAGGTGAGTACAATAGGTACATTAACCAAATCCTTAATCTTATTGATTTCAGAGGTGGCAGAGGACACTATGCTCTGAATGGCTGTTGGTTCCAGGGCCAGGTAGGAGCCTGTATCCATCTTTTTCACGGAAGACATAATCATATTCTCTATCCGGTCGTCCAGGCTGATGACCTTCATCTGCCCTGCCTCTGAGAACCGCCGCGATATGGTACGCTTTAAGGCCTGGCGCACATACTCGGTGAGCATATCCGTATCCTTAACCTGACTGCCGTAATCGCCCAGGGTTTCTACAATGGTCTCCATATCCCGGATGGGAATTTCCTCCCGCAGAAGATTGGCCAGGACCTTCTGGAGCCCTCCCACCGATATGACGGAAGGGATGGTGTCCTCCACAATACTGCTGTTGGTCTTCTTAAGGGCCTCCAGCAGGTTGTTGACCTCCTGCCGGTTTAACAGCTCATGCAGGTGCTCCTTCACCACCTCGGACAAATGGGTGATTACCACCGAAGTGGGGTCAATCAGGGTATAACCGGCCAGCTCGGCCTGTATCTTCCTGTCCTCGCTTATCCATTTTGCCGGTATATGGAAGGCCGGGTCAATGGTATCGATTCCAGGCACATCGTCAGCATCCGTGCCCGGAGGCAGGGCCAGGTAATGGTCCATGAGTATATCCCCACGCGCCACTTCCTCCCCCTTCAGGAGGATGCTGTACTGGTTGGGATTGAGCTGCCCGCTGTCCTTGATTCGGACAGAGGGAATCACAAATCCCATATCAAGGGCCATCTGTTTGCGGAACATGACCACCCGGTCAATGAAATTCCCGCCGTTGCTTTCATCCGCCAGGGGAATCAGGCTGTATCCGAACTCCATTTCAATCTGCTCCACATTCAGCAGGCCGTATACATTTTCAATATTCTTATAGTAGGACGCCTCGCTGGTAACCTCTGTCTCCACCAGCTCCTCTGCTGTCTCCGCCACCAGGCTCTTCTGATGCCGGTACAGATAATACCCGCCCCCAATCATGCCCGCTGATATAATCAGTATCTGGAGAACAGGGAATCCTGGTATGAGGCACAGGCAGGCCGCTGCGCCGCCTGCGGTCATCAGCACCCTGGGCTGGGCCAGGAACTGCTTTGTCAGGTCCTCGCTGAGGCTGTTCTCCGAGGCTGACCGGGTCACCACCATGCCGGTGGCAACCGATATGAGCAGGGCCGGTATCTGGGACACCAGGCCGTCGCCAATGGTGGATGTGGTGTATATCTGCATGATATCCTGTATGCTTCCCTGGCTGTTCATGATTCCCACCAGAAGGCCGCCCACAAAATTGATGAAGGTGATGATGATGGAGATAATGGCATCGCCCTTTACGAACTTGGTGGCGCCGTCCATGGAGCCGAAGAAGTCGGCTTCCCTCTGGATTTTAGACCGGCGTTCCCTTGCCTGCTGTTCGTCGATAAGACCGCTGTTTAAATCAGCGTCAATGGCCATCTGCTTGCCCGGCATTGCATCCAGGGTAAACCTTGCAGCAACCTCAGCCACACGCTCAGAGCCCTTTGTGATGACGATAAACTGAACCAGCACAATAATCAGGAAAATAATAAAACCAATGACCGCGTTTCCGCGGATGACAAACTGTCCAAAGGTCTTAACCACCTGTCCCGCGTATCCATTGTCAAACAGGATTTTTCTTGTGGATGATATGTTTAGTCCCAGCCTGAACAGGGTTGTAATCAGCAGCAGGGAGGGGAACACGGAAAACTCCAATGTTTCCCTGATATACATGGACATCACAAGAATCAGCAAAGACAGGGATATGTTCAGTATAAATAAAAAGTCCAGTATAGGCGTGGGCAGGGGAATCAGTATGAGGAATATAATTCCGATGATTCCCGCTGTTACAAGGATATTAAACCGTTTCAACTTTATTCACCATTTCCAATAATGCTTCTCGTATTTACTATTTCACTGATACGCACCCCAAAGTTATCATCAATCACAACCACTTCCCCCCGCGCAATGAGCTGGCCGTTGACAATGATGTCCACCGGGGCGTCCGACTGCTTATCCAGCTCCACCACGGTGCCGTTGCTGAAATTCAGGACATCCTTTAGGCGGCGTCTTGTCTTGCCTATTTCCACGGACACGTTTAAGGGCACATCCATGATAAGGCTCAGGTTTCCGCTCATGGACGGGTTTTGCAGCGCTCTGCCCTGCATTCCCGGGAACCTGCCGCCGGGAACATTGCCCCGGACAGTGCCTGAACCGGCTGTCTGGGCCCCTGTCTCTCCGGGCCTGAGCCTCCCGCCTCCTGCCCCTGCCGGCCGCTCCTGTCCTATGATGGAATCCTGCTCCATCAGGAGGGCCTGCTTGCGGGCCTCCTCTTCTTCCAGGCGGGCTTTTTCAAAGGCCGCTCTCCGGGCCTGTATTTCCTCTGTCAGGCTGTCCATGGCAGTGGATGATATACATTCTATAAACTCTGATTCCACCATATCCTTAATCTTCATGGTGTAGCTCACCACCATGACTCTCGCATCCGGCTGCTCTCCGATGACCGAAGCCAGGTCCTGGCTCCCGTCTGAGAGCACCAGCTGGCAGTCCGACAAATCCATGGTGTCGCCCAGATATTCAGCCATGGACGAGGCGGATGCATGGGACATCTGGTTCATCAGCTCGCCTGCAGCGCTCATGGCCACATCGTCAAAGACAAAGTCCGGGTCCGGAAGGTCGTCCACGCCCATAAGTTCATTTAAGAATACCTGCATATCCCTCTGGCGCAGAACCAGGACAATATTGCCCGCCACCTGGGAGGTCAGACAGTTCTTTACAAAGATGGCAGGTTCCAGGATACCGTACTCCACATCCTTGATTGTCATATCCTGAATCCTGGGCTCGCCTATGCCTATGTCCGCCCTCAGGATGGAAGAGATGGCCTCCCCTGCTGACTGTGCATGTATTTTAATCAGTTCTTCAAACATCTGCCTGTCTGTCATTGCGCTGACATCCTGGCCTCCCTCTGCCTTTGCCATGGTTTAAGCTCCTTCTATTCCTCAATCTCTTTCTTGTTCTTTTTGCGGCGTCTTCCAAAGCCCTTTCTTTTCCCGTCCTTTTTTCCGTCCTGGTTCCCGTCCTGTTTCTGTTCCTTTTCCCCAGGCTTCTTATAGCTGGCCGGAAGAAGCTTATAGAGCTTTTCCTCTATGAACTTTGGGTTTTCCCCCTCCTGGATGGCCAGGACTCCCTCCATGACCAGCTGTTTGCACAGGAATTCCTCGTCATGGCGGGCCTTCAGCTTGCTTGCCATGGGAAGGCATACCACATTGGCCAGCAGCGAACCGTACAGGGTGGTAATAAGCGCCACTGCCATGCCCTTTGCCAGGGCATCCACATCCGACATGTTTCCCAGCATGAGAATCAGTCCGACCAGCGTGCCAATCATGCCAAAGGCAGGCGCGTAGCTGGCTGCCTTTTCATAAAACCGCCGGTCCAGGGCATGGCGCTCATCCAGCTGTTCCAGCTCTGTCTCCATGGCCTTGCGCACCTTCTCCGAGTCCACGGAATCCACCACCAGCATCAGGCTGTTATGCAGAAACGGCTCGTCAATCTCACTTAGCTTGTCCTCCAGGGACAGAAGCCCCTTCATGCGGGCCTCTGTGGCCAGATTCACAATCTGTTCCACTGAATCCGCGGGACTGTACTGGTAGGGCCTGACAATGATTTTCAGATGGCTTCCAATCTTCCTGAAGGCCCCTGCCGGGAATGATATCATCATGACCCCGATGGTTCCTCCGATGGTAATGGCCATACTGGGAACATCCAGGAACGCCTTGAGGTTATGATACACAATCCTCATGGACTCCTGGTCAAATGTCATACCAAACATCACCAGTCCAACTGCTAATATAAAACCTAAAATTGACAAGACATCCATACCCTTACATCCTTTTCCTCAACTTTTATCTTGCTGCATCAGCCCTTAATCTGTTCCAGTATGCCCCGGAAGGCATCCCTGCGGAACTCCACCACTTTTTTGACCACGTCTTCCTTGGACTCCCTGACAATCAGATGCTTTCCGTTGGTCAGGAGTATGGTGGTATCAGGGGTCTCCATAATGGTTTCAATCAGGTCGCTGTTTAACACAAACTCTTCGCCGTTCAGCTTTTTCAGGATAATCATGATACCACCCTCCCATCACTTTATCTCTTAAGGTTCACCAGTTCCTCCAGGATGGAATCCGAAACCGTAATGATTCTGGAGTTAGCCTGGAAACCTCTCTGTGTGACAATCATATCTGCAAATTCCGTGGAGATATCCACATTGGACATTTCCAGGGATGAGGTTTTTAATGCTCCTGTGCCGTTCTCTCCTGCCTGGCACAGCTTTGGGTCGCCGGAGTTAGCCGTGGTCTTGAAGTAGGAGTTGCCCACGCCCTCCAGACCATAGGGGTTATCAAAGGTAACCAAATCAATGCGTCCTATCTGAATCTTGCCCAAATCAGGGTGCGTTGCTTCGATGATTCCATTGGAAAGAATCGTCACTCCCACGCCGGACAGGGCCACATCCCCGCCCTCGCTGCCGTTTGTCAGGGTAAAGTTCTTGCTCTTCAGACCTAAATCGTTGGAGTTGGTTGCGGCTGTGATAGTACCCACATCTGTCTTTATCAGCGCATTGCCCGTAAGGTCCTTGCATGCATCCTGGATAGCGGCATAGCCCGGATGCTTCAGCTCAATATACTGGCCGGGCTGGTCGTTCAGGGGCACGGAAGAATCCTCCTCTTTCAGCCACACGCTGTTAGCCGAGGTGCTGTTCTCGCTGACCTGGCCTGTGAAATATCGTTTCGTTCTATCGTCATTCTCAACCGTGGCCTTGATAATCCATGCTGCAGGCTCGGTTGCAGTGGCTGGCTGGAAGGTCATCTCATAGCTCACCTTGCCTGAGGCAGTAAATTTGGGCTCTGTGCTGGTACCGGAGGGTTTGATTCCTCCGAATATGCCGTCCTTGATGTCTGTCGCATTGGTAAAGGTCTGTACGCCTGACTTGATTCCGAAATTCTCACCCAGCAATTCTTCTCCTGTAAGGCTGGTCTTGAATATCTTGTCCGCGGGAACCGCTGTTATGGTGAAATCGCCTGCCGGATGGGCCTTTCCGCTGTTGGCCCGTGTGATGGCGGCGTTCATCTTGCTGTTAAAATCAGCTAAACTTGTAAAAACCGCATTTTTGTTTACGCTGACCGTTATACTGGAATCCTTTAAATCCCCTGATTTTACCACCACATCCGCTCCGTCCGGAAGCGTGTCGTCCAGCCGGAATGAGATGGTGACATTGGCTGCGCCGGTGGTGTTCTGGGATGTTATGGTATATTCAATCCCATTGATAGTCTGGGAGTTAGTTGACTGTGCATTGTTCTTGCCGGGTATGCTTAAATGTATTTTGTCTGCCCCGGCAGCCTTGCCAAGAGGGTCCCCTGTAACGCCTAGCACCGTGTATCCGTTGGCATCCACCAGATTGCCGCTGTTGTTGTCCAGCTGCAGGTTTCCGGCCCTGGTATAGAATATGTTTCCGTCCGAGTCCATCACCTGGAAAAATCCCTCTCCTGTGATGGCAACATCCATGGGCCTGCCTGTGGACTGCAGGGCCGACCGTCCCATATTCAGGTCAACGCCTGCCAGCTGCGCGCCGTAGCCCACCTGGCTGGCATTGGTTCCGCCCTTATTGTTGTCACCGCCTGTGGCGCTCTGCAGTGTCTGGTAATATACGTCCTGAAAACGGGCCCGGCTTGACTTAAAGCCGTATGTATTAACGTTGGCAATATTGTTGCCGATAACATCTAGCTTTGTCTGGTGGGCCTGCATACCGGACACAGCTGAAAATAATGACCTTAACATGTTGAATTCTCCTTTTCTAACCGCCCTACCCGTCCGTCATTCGGGGTAAGGATAGCCTCCCAAAGGACCGGCTATATCATTACGGTTCCGTCGATATTCGTGAAAACAGTGCCTTTCAGGCTGTCTTCATTCACAACAGTGACTACTTTATTATTCTTTACATTTACAACAAATGCAGTGGTTCCCAGGAGAATCAGAGGTTCCTTCAGTCCCTTTTCCTCTGCCATGCGCACTCCCTCATTCAGGCGGTCCAGCTTTTCAGAGGAAACATCCACGCCCCGTTCCACCACACGCTCCATGGCATGTCTGGAAAAGGATACCTGGCTTTCTTCCTTCAGTCTCTGCTCCAGCAGTTCCTTAAATGCATTGTCGTTTCCCGTTTCCCGGGGCCTGCTCTTCGGCGGCTCACCCGGAGTCCCCGTATAGATGGGGGTATGAAGCATTTTATTATAAATCATGGAATCCATTGTTCATCCTCCAGTCCCTTGCTGCGGTTCATGAAACATCTGCTCATAAAAATGGTTATCATGCCGTGCCGCCGGATGGTGTTTTTTCATCTGGCGCAGTTTGGCCGTCAGGCGGGGTTTCATCATTTCCACCGGATTCTTCTGCTGCGGGCTTATCCTTAATTTCCATGATTTCATCCATGGAAAAGGCTTCCCCGTCCACATATATTACGAATTTCCCATCCAGCAGGGATATCTTCTCCACCACTCCGTCTGCTTTTTTCAGGTCCCCCGACACGGTGAACTTAGCTGCGGACACATTCTTGCCCACCAGGGAAGCCACATAGGAACTCTTTGCATTGTATGCCATTTCCTCCATCTGCTGCATGGTGGATATCTGGGCCAGCTGGGTCACATACTGGGTGTCATCCACCGGATTCATAAAATCCTGGTTCTTCAGCTGCGCCACCATCAGGGTGAGGAAATCATCCATGCTGACTTTCTTGTCGTCCTCGCTTCCGAAGACAGCGTCAATCACATTGCCGGAACTGTCTGTACTGTTTGTACTGTCTGTTCCCCCTGTCCCCGTATCATTGTCGTCGGACAGCCCCCTGGCTTTGGCTGAATCTGTTCCCTGTAATCCTGATTTGGAACCGGCTCCCGGCCCGGCGGCACCTGCGCCTGATGTATAAGGCGTACTGTAATCTGACTGTATGGGCATTGTTCTCTCCTATTCTGTAAGCGGCCTAAACGTAGGCGTATAGCCTGCTCATGCGGCTCTCTGCCATCATCCGCTCTGCTTCCGTCAGAAGTTCATCCTCTAATCCGCTGTCCTCTGTTCCGTGATAGCTGTATCCGAAATGGGCCTGCCGGCCCTGGCGCTGCGGCATATGCTGGCTGAATCCCGAAAAATCCATGGCATTCTGGCTGCTGTGGTAAACTTCCTGTACTTCTGTGTTTAAGGGCCTCAGCATTTCCTTAAGGCTCTCCATCTGGCTGGTAACCAGCTTTTCTGTCTCCGGATTTGTGACCCCGATTCGTACCGTCATCTTCTCCCCGGCGCTTGTCAGGCGTACCACTATATCTCCCAGTCCTTCCGGTTTTAAATGGATGGTAAGTTCCCCGCCGTCTGTCTTCACAGCCCGTTCAAACCCAGTCTTAAGCTGTTCCAGCACAGGAGTCTCCATCTGCTGTTCCCTGGCGTCCGGCACCGGCCTTAGGCTGTCATTCACCCTGTTCTGCACTGTCTTCCCGGTCAGGTCAAGCCCCCTGGCATCCGCATTCCGTTTCAGTTCCTCCAGAGCCTGGTTCACATCCCCGGGTTCTTCATCCGCTGTCCCGGCCTGTTCCCGCAGCAGATTAAAAGCCTTATTCTGCCTGCCTCCCATACCGGAAAACATATCTTCACCGGATGGCTGTGTCTCCTTGTGGTTCCGGACCGGGGCCTCCATTTCTGCTTCCATGGCATCTGTCCTTGAAAGACGGACAAAATCTGAGGTCCTGTCTGCTGTCTCCTGTCTGACCTCGGGCCTGGGCACTGCTTCCTGAGCCGTCTGCCCTCTGGCCGCTTCCGCGGTTTCCGGCTGAACCACCTCCCGGAACGGATTAGCTGCCTGCTGCCCGTAACCCTCCGGATTCGTGTTGATTAAAAGAGGCTGTCCTGTCTTCCCTGTTTCCGGGGAAAATTCCGTCTGCATGACAGCATCCTGGATATCCGGCGCTTTCCCGTCCCCAGTGAGGACCGGCACTTCCTGCAGCAATGGCATCATTGCCTGAAGGCTCATGGCTGCTTCCGTGATGGCTGCTTCCGTCATGGCGCTGTTATTCTGGCTTTTTCCGGGCTGGCTGTCCTGTTCCGCGTTATCCGTATGCTCTGTCTCTGAAACTGCCGTCTTACTGCCGCCCCGGCATGTGCTCTCTTCAGAGGTCCCGGATTGTTTGGCCCGGTCCGCAGACATGGGGTTCTTTCCTTTATCTGCTGTATCCCGTGCTTTTGAATCAGCCGCCTCGTCCCATTTCCTGCCTGCCGCCTTTGTGCCGTCTCTGCGGGCATCTTTTAAATTCTGTGCAAACACATCCATGAAACTGGCGGCATCCTCCTGTTTTTCCCTGGCCCCTGAGCCAACGGATGGATTCTCCTTAAAACGGCTGGCTGTGAGAGCCTGTGTAAATGTTCCTGCGTTCATCTGTTTCACCTCCTTTCGCAGATAATGTTCTATTTAGGAAACGCCATTCCTGACAAATGCTCCGGCAACATGCTCAATAATCAGGTCCTGCTGCTCCTTTGCCTCGTCATGGCGGTATTCCTCCAACTGTTTTTCCTTCAGCTTCTCCAGCTTCTTTACCTCCTGGGAAGCCTCTGTCACAATGCGTCTCTGCTTCTCCACCCTGGCCTGCGCCCGGGCCAGCTCTGTCTCTATTTCTTCCAGCTGGATTCTGGTGCCTTCCAGGATGGAATAGCAGCCCTTCAGGATAAATACGGTTGTCCCCTGCATCTGGCGCTGTCCGATATCCTCCTGGATATGATGGATTTTCAGCTCCTTATCCCGTTTGTCTTCCTCCAGCCTATCCCGTTCAGCCGTAACCCTGCCCAGAACGCCTTTTTCCTTTTCCAGGTTCTGTTCCTGGTACGCCAGCATGCGCTCCAGCGTAAATACAAACTTTTTCATGGCCCGCCCCTTAATCCGTTGCCTGTATCATCTGGATTACTGCCTCATCCAGGGAAAAGCTCTCATCCGTCTTCTGCTGGAGATACCCGTAAATGCGGTCGATTCGTTCCAGCGCTTCATCTAATTCCGGATTAGTCCCCTTCTTATAGGCTCCGATGGAAACCAAATCACTGTTGCTCTCATATACAGCCAGAAGCCTGCGGAGCTTTCCGGCAGCCGCTTTATGTTCCGGCGTCACAATGTCATTCATAAGACGGCTGACACTGGACAATATATCAATGGCCGGATAACGGTTCTTGGCAGCCACCTTCCGGGACAGCATGATGTGTCCGTCTATAATTCCGCGGACCGTATCGGATATGGGCTCGTTGGCATCGTCCCCCTCTACCAGGACCGTATAGATGCCGGTAATGGAACCTTCCTCAAAATTGCCGGAACGCTCCAGCAGCTTAGGCAGCTCTGAATAAATGGAAGGGGTATACCCCCTGGCTACCGGCGGCTCCCCAATGCTCAGCCCCACTTCCCTCTGGGCCATTGCAAACCTGGTAAGGGAATCCATCATGAGAAGCACATCCATGCCCTGGTCCTTAAAATACTCTGCAATGGTGGTGGCTGTCATGGTGCACTTGGAACGCATCATGGCGGACTGGTTGGAGGTTGCCACCACCAGAACCGAACGTCTGAGCCCTTCCTCTCCCAAATCCCTGTTGATAAACTCCACAACCTCCCTGCTTCTCTCCCCCACCAGGGCGATGACGTTGACATCCGCCTTTACATTCTTGGCAATCATGCCCATCAGCGTACTCTTTCCAACGCCGCTTCCTGCGAAGATTCCCATTCTCTGGCCCTTGCCCACGGTCAGAAGACCGTCTATGGCCTTTACCCCCATCTGTATGATTGTGTCGATTCTGGGACGCGTCATGGGGTTGGAGGGTTTTCCTGTGATGGAATAGTATGACACATCCTCCACCGGCCCCAAATCATCTATGGGATTTCCCATGGCATCCACGGTCCTGCCGATAAGACGGTTGGACACCGCAATGTGCAGGCGCTCCCCGGTATTGCGGACAGCGCTGCCGTAACCAATGCCCTCAGTCTCGCCATAGGGCATCAAAAGCACCTTGTTCTCCCGGAAGCCCACCACCTCGGCCATGACCGGAGAACCGCCCTCCACCACATCAATGGTGCACACGTCTCCCAGCCTGCAGGCCGGTCCCGTGGACTCAACCGTGGTTCCCACTATTTTGTCAATCTTGCCAAGATATGTGTACAGGCCGGCATTCTCAATGACCCGTTCTATCTGTTCCAGCTCCATATGCTTACCGCCTTACTCCTGACTGGTCAGGGCCGTCAGCTGCCTTTTCAGATTATCCAGCTGAACATCCAGTGACGCGTCCACAATGCCCTCCTCTGTCTCTATCTGGACAAAGCCCGGGGGCCTGCTTTCCGGCTTAATGCGGAGTACACCGCCCATTTTATCCTTCAGGGGTTCCAGGCGCTTTTCAAGAACCTCCACCAGCCCCACGGCATCCTCCGGAATGTGGACCGTTATATTCTCCTTATCCCGTTCCGAAAGCACGGCAGACGCCACCATGTCCGCCAATTCGGACGCATCATACTCCACCTTTTTCCTGAGTATTTTTTCTGCCATCATAAAGGCCAGGCCGGCCACCTTCTCATTCATCCGGCTCTTGAATTCCTCCAGTCCCTGACCCATCCGGTCAACCGCTGCCTGTATGCCGGCAACATCCCTCGAAATATCCTCCAGCGCCTGGTCCATTCCCTGGCTGTAGCCTTCCTTTTTTGCCTGGTCATGTATCCTTCCGGCTTCGTCCCGTGCCGTGTTTACTATATTGTCCCTCTGGGCATAGGCTTCCTCCAGTATCCTGGCAGCCGACTGTTCCGCCTGCTCTCTGGCATGCTCCAGAATCTTGCGCTTTTCCTCCGATATAAGGGCATACCGCTTTCCGGCTGCGTCCTGGCCGCCGGTTCCGGCTGCACCCGGTCCGCTGGCTCCGGCCCCATGGCCCTCCGGATTTCCTGTCCCGTCTGCGTTTTCCCCGGTCCGGGGCTGTCCCGGCGCTCCTGCGTCAGTCTGATATACCCTGACCCTGGCATGGCCCGTGACGGTCTGTCCCTGCTTCAATACCCTAGACAATTATCTCATCCTTTCCATCCTTGGAAATCACAATCTCGCCTTCCTCCTCCAGCCGCCTGATAACAGCCACAATCCTCTGCTGTGCATCCTCCACATCGCTCATACGTATATTATGCAGATACTCCATATCGCTCTGTATGGATTCCCGCATACGGTTGGACATATTGGAAAATATGGTTGCAGTAACATCCCGGTTGGCAACCTTCAGCGCCACAGACAAATCCTTGGAATCAATCTCACGCAGGAACCTCTGCACGGACAGGGGGTCCAGATATGCGATATCCTCGAATACAAACATGAGCTTGCGCACATCCTCGGCCAGCTGCGGATTCTTCATGTTCAGCTCGTCGAAAATATCCCGCTCCGTGCTGCGGTCCACATGGTTCATTACATCTGCTATGTAGTTAAGACCGCCCACTTCCATGGTTTCCTCTGATGAAGAGGAACCGATTTTCTTTTCCAGGACCTCTTCGGCTATCTTGATGGCCATGGGAAGGGCCCGGTCCATATTGGCAATGCGCTCCACCACATCCACCCTGGTGTCCTGGGAAAGGTTGGCTATGATTTTTGACGCCTGTTCCGGCGTTGCGTAGGACAGGATGAGAGCCAGTGTCTGCGGATGCTCATTCTGTATGGCTGCCATCAGTGTCTTATAATCCACTTTTCTGATAAAACTGAACGCCTTGGTCTTCAGGGCCTTGCTGACCCGGTCCATCAGGTTCCTGGCCTGCTGCTGCCCGAATGCCTTTTCCAGGACCTCCTTGGCATAGTCCCGTCCGCCCTCGGTTATGACCTTCTCTGTCACGCAGCAGTTATAAAAGTCCTTGGCAATGTCTTCCAATTCATTTTCAGCCAGACGGGGCAGACGGGTGATTTCCATGGACAGCTGTTCCACCTCGTTTTCCGTGAGATACCGGAACACCTCAGATGCCCGTTCGCTCCCCAGTATGGATATGACAGCCGCTGCTTTCTCTGCTGGCCTTCTCTCTTCTGCAGGCATCTTATTTCTTATCCTCCTTCAGCCATGAACTTATCATGGATGCAATAATTTCCGGATTCATCTGTGCAAAGGAGCGTACCTGCTCCACCGGGTCATCGGGATTCACCTGCATACGGCCCAGGTCATTGTGCACCGCCTCCTCCTCGGCCCGGTCAGCTGCATCTGCCTGGGGCGGAGCCTCTCCCTCAAAGGGAGCAAACAGCTCCTGGTCTTCCTTCATCTGCCTCCTGCGCCTGCGTCCGAAAAGCAGGAGCAAAAGCAGGAGGAACAAAAGGATTCCGGCTCCGGCCGCAATGGCTATGGTCCTGTAGTCAATTCCCGTATCCACAGGCGCCTGCACCGGCAGCGCCGGTTTTGCCGGAGCCGACTCCTTGGGCACTTCACGGAAACTGGACACCACGATATCCTCCGGCGCAATATTGGCTGCCTTGGAAGCCGCGTCAATCAGCTGCTGTTTCTTGGCCTCTGTCAGGTTATCGTCATTGACCGTGATGGCCACGGTCGCCTTCTGCAGTTTAACATTGTCCTTTTCAATCTGTTTCTTTATGTAGCTTACAAGGTAATCCACATCCCTGTAATAATCCCCGGTTCCCTGGGCCGCGCCGCCTGTTCCGGCAGTACCGTAGGCAGGTATGTCCGTGTTGTTCTCCTCCCCGGCAATGCCTCCCGCGCCGGCCAGGCCTCCTGCCGTGCCCCTGCTTTCCCGGTAGTGGTCCACCACTCCCTGTCCGTTCTCCTGGGGCTCGTACTCCAGATTCTCGGTTATCATCTTGTCGTAGTCTATGACAACCGTGGCAGATACCCGGATTTTATCGGGAGGATAGGCCAGGGTCAGTACATTTTTGATTTTATTCTGTAACCGTTCCTCCACCTTGGCCTCAAAATCCAGACGGTTCAGACCGTAGGCCGTGTTTCCGATATCATCGGACACCATCTCCTGCATGGACTCCGCGTTGACCACGGTTACATGTTCCGGCAGCAGGCGCGGTACGCTGTCCGCCACCAGATTCTTGATGGCCGATACCTTTTCCGGTGACAAGTCATAGGACGGCATTAAAGTCAAAGAAACGGAGCCTGTACTGCCGGAATCCCCATCATCCCAGACATAAGCGCTCTCATCGGGCACATTCAATGTGACGATGGCGTTCTTAATACCGGTCATGTCCTTCAGGGTGCGTTCCAGCCGGTCCTGAAGGTTCATAAGGAGATACTGCCGCTTCTCAAACTCCGTGGTAGTAAAACCCATATTATCTGAAAAAATATCAAAAGGAAGCGCCGTTTTCGGATATCCCAGTTCTGACATCTCAATCATGATGTCACCCAGCTGTTCCTCCGGAACCGTCACTTCACCCTCATCATTTCTTTTAGCCGGCACGCCTCTTCCGCCCAGCACTGCCAGAATCTCGTTATTCTCCTCCCTGGATATCCCTGGAAACAATGTTACATAGCTTCCGGCATTCCCTCTGTTTAATAAAATGCTGGCTGCCAGGGCTATCACTATAGCCGCAGCCACCCCCGCTGCCACGGCTTTTCTTTTGCCGCTTCCCAGGACTCGTCCTATGGCACCGTTTCCTCCGGCTCCTGGTTTTATCTTATCCTTTATCCCCATGATTCAATTGTAACATCCTTCATCCCGTATTAGACCTGCATACCCATAATCTGATTATAGGCATTCACTGCCTTTGAAGTAAGCTGAGTGGCGAACTCCACTGCTGCCGCTGACTTTTCAGCCTGTATCAAAGCGGTATGCAGGTTATCCACCTGCCCTGATGCAAGCTTCATATCCATTATCCGGGTGTCCCTGATGGACTGGTCCGCCTCCCTGACTGCTTCTTTAAGCACATTGTTAAAGCTCTTCTCCGGGACCGCCTTAACCGTGCTGTCTCCCTTTAAGTCAGATAAAGAGCCCGCACCCTCCATCCTTGTAACCGGTATGATGAACATAATCTTCCCCCCTGTATACCTCATGTTATTTACACAATTATCCAATATTTTAAGTATATCCCCATTCAGTCACTCAGTCAACAAAAATAAATGTTTTTGGAACTGTTTTGTAACCATTTTGACCCTGTTTACAGGGAAAACAGGTTGTTGGTAATTGTTTCCATGCAATAAAGCTGATATAAAGTCCGCATAAAAAGCAGCGGCAGGATATGTTTTCCATTTCCTGCCGCTGCCTAATCCTACACTGCCCTATGGCAGCCTGCCCATAGCTGCTTTAGCGTTCCTAACCATGCCAGATACCGGAACCATCCAGATACCGTCCCTCCACATAGGCATTCTTAACCATGCGCCCGTTTTCCGGACTCATATAATACCAGCTGCCGCTGTCTAAGAGCCATCCTGTATGCATGCTGCCGTCCTGGTCAAAGAAGTACATGCCGTCCCCGGCCGCAAGCCATCCCTTATACATGATGCCGTCATTTCCCAGGTAATACCATTTACGGCTGTCCTGTAACCAGCCTGTCTGCATGACTCCGTTGATATCCAGGAAATAATAATTGCCGTCCTTCTGCTGCCAGCCGGTCAGCATATACCCGCTGAAATCAAAGAGATACCATCTGCCGTCAATGTTTTTCCAGGTTCCGGCGGGATAGGTGCCGTCCGTATTCCTGTACCACCATCCTTCATCGTCCTTAATCCATCCCAGCTGGGACGGCGTCAGTGCATCGCCCTTGTCAGGACCGCCCATGTTCCCTCCGGTCAGTGTGCAGACCTCATCCGCGTCTATGTCCAGCTCGTCTGAATATACCCAGTCGCTGCTGGTGATATAGGCTGTCTCCTCCGTGTCCTTGGGAATGGCCCTGACGCGGAACTGGTATGTCCCTGCCGCAGTCATCAGAGGATAGAAATCGTAATTAGTGGCAATGACCTTTGGTATGCCCTGGACCATCTGCCCATTGCGGTAGAGCTTCAGCTCATAGGCGCCCGCGTAAGGGACCTGGGCCCAGGTGGCTTTTCCCGGCGGGTATCCCATCCATTCCGCTGTGTC
Organism: Clostridium sp. 1001283B150225_161107_B6; assembly: GCF_015556325.1. NCBI lineage: Bacteria > Bacillati > Bacillota > Clostridia > Eubacteriales > Clostridiaceae > Clostridium > Clostridium sp. 1001283B150225_161107_B6. The sequence continues at coordinate 460,180 of NZ_JADNMD010000003.1, forward strand.
CGGTATCTCCAGGGTGCCGGAAGCAGGTGTCAGCAGTACCGTGAGAAGCAGGGTTTCGTCATTGTTGGTCTTTTTTACCGACTTATAGGAAGCTCCGTCAATCTGGAACTTGCTTGGTCCTGTGACCCTGTTGAAATAATAACCGCTTCTGGCATGTATCTCAATTTGTACCTTGGGTTCATCCCCCGGCTCCCAGTAATCCTTATTATTCTTGGCAACCCATCTATAAGCGCCCACGGTATACAGGCTGCTGTCCGTGGTAGCATGCACCGTAGCCTCGTTGAGTTCATAATCCGCCTGCACATCAGAGCGGACCCTTAATGATACGCTGGTAATGGGTGTCCTTGTCTCTGTCTTTACTGCTGCCATGGATACAGCAGGGAATGCCGCTGCCAGCAACGCCCAAATCCCCATGGCTGCAGCCGCCTTCTTCCATCCATACATCCTTTTATCCTCCTTCTGCCGGTTACGGGACCCATATCCCTTCCTGATTCACATAATGCTGGTCCACAGCCATATCCCGCACCATACGCCCGCCTGACGGGTCCAGATAGTACCAATTCCCCTGCCACAGCAGCCACCCGGTTGCCATACTGCCGTCCGGATTCAGATAGTACCAGTCGTTCCCCTGCTGCAGCCACTGTCCTGTCAGCTTTCCTTTCTCCGGGTCCAGGTAATACCAGATGCGGTTGAACTGAAGCCAGCCCGTAACCATGTCCCCGTTGGATGTCAGGTAGTATTCCCTGTCGTTCTTCCACTGCCAGCCCGTAAGCATATATCCGTTTATGTCAAACAGATACCACTTACCGCCAATCTCCTGCCAGCAGCCCACGGGATAACTTCCGTCCTGGTTCCTGTACCACCAGCCGTTTTTGTCCTGGGCCCAGCCGGGGGCCTGGGCATTGGGTCCGGTTCCGTCCTTCACACTGACACCGGCGGTTCCCTTTCCCTGGGACACGGCCCTCTTATCCGCTGCCTGGGCATCCTTCCTGGTAATCTGCTGGTTGTCAGACTCGGTCCATCCTCCTGCTTTCAGATAGTCAGACTCTGACTCCGACTTTGCCACAGCCCTTACCTTGAAATAGTAATCCCCTTCTTCCGTCATATAGGGAAAGAAATCATAGCTGACGGAATTGGTCCTGGGCACATGGTAAACCATGCTCTCATCACAGAACAGCTTTACCTCGTAGGAGGAGGCCCCCTCTACCTTGGCCCATCTTGCTTTTCCCAAAGGTGTTTCCTCCCAATGGGCCTCTTCCACCTGGTCCAGTGTCCCCTTGACGCCTTTTAGCTTTGCAGTAATGGTGAGGCTGCGCTTTGCATCGCTTTTCTTGGATGACACATAATCCGCGCCCCGTATATGCGCGCTGGAGGAACTGATGCTTCCGAAATAGTACTCGTCCTCAGCAGCCAATTCAATGGTTATACGCGGTGTCTCCCCTGCCTTCCAGGATGTCTTTCCATTGATAAACCCGCAGGACACCACATGATACTTGGTGCTGTCCGCCGTGGCTGACACGCTTGCGCTGCCCCCCACCTCCACGGAAGAGGTAACCGCTATGGTCACCGACTTAATAGCCTCGTCCGCATAAGAAACCATGGCAGCGGACCACCATACCCCCAGCACAAGGAACAATCCTGCCGCTGCCCTGCAGGAAACATGTATCAGCCTGTTTCTAATCCCCATCTTAAACCTCCCCTTATCCTTTATCCCCGTTACTGCCATGGCCTGCGTATGGATACAATGGTCCGGTAGGCCGGGTCATTGCTCACCTTGATACCTTCTTTTCTGGAACTGGCATGTACGATACGGCCTCCGCCGATATACATGGCCACATGGCCGGAGTAGCACACCAAATCCCCTGGCTCCATATCCTCATACGGTACCTCTCTGCCAAATCCGGCCTGTTCCCCCGATGTTCTGGGGATACTGACGCCGAAATGCCGGTATACGGACTGGGTAAAACCGGAGCAGTCCGTTCCGTTGGTCAGGCTTGTACCTCCGTATATATAGGGATTTCCCACAAACTGCAGGGCATAGTCCGCCACATTTCTGCCGAACTCAGTGCCGCCCGTGCTTTCTGCCGGCTTGCCGCTGCTTCCCGGTTCCTGCCCCGGACCCAGGACCGGCGGCTCCTGATTGGCGCCTCCCGGTCCCTGCCCTATGCTTCCCTGCTCCTGCCTGATGCGCTCCTGCTCCTGCCTGATATGCTCCTGCCTGATACGCTCCTGCCTGGCACGTTCCTCCTCCTGCCTGGCCCTGAGAATGCGTATCTCCTCTGTCTTCCTTCTCACTTCACCGGCCGCGCGGGCGGCCCGTGTCCGGGCTGCCTCCAGTTCAAGGGCAAATCCGCTGCTCTCTTTTTCCCTCTCCCGGATAAAGCCTTCCAGCTCCTTTTGCTGGGACTCATTCTCCTCTTCCATGACCTCCAGCTGGGACTGTTTCTCCTCCAGCAGCTCCTTTTTTCCGGCAGCTTCCTTCTTTAGCCGTTCATACCTCTCTATGATTTGCCGGTCATATTCATAGAGCTGTCTGAAATATTCGGTCTGGCTGACCACATCCCCTATACTCTTTGCCTTTAAAAGGATGTCCAGATAAGTGATATCCCCTTCCTCATACAGGAACTGAATCCTCTTTTTGAGAATCCCGTACTGTGTCCGGCGCTGTTCCTCGGCCTGGCGGTAATCCAAGCCGGCCTGGTGAATCTGCGCCTTCAGTTCTTCCATATCCGATTCCAGTATATCCTTTAGGGCCAGCAGCCTTACCAGTTCATCCTCCAGGTCCTGTTCCTTCTGCCTGGACTCTCCCAGCTTCTGTTCCAGCTGCTCTGCCTCAGACTCTGCCCGGGACTTTTCTTCCTCTGCCCGGCGCTTTTCCTTCTCTGCCTTTGTGACAGGCGATGCGCGGCCTGGCACAGGCGCCTGGACTGCCAGCACAAGGGCTGCCGCAATCAGTACCGCCCTCCGCCGGCATCCCCGGTTACCACTCATTCCCATACCGTTCTTATGTATACCTTTTAACCCTTCCCAAATTACACATCATTTTTCAATAATGTCAGTATAGCACAAATGTAACCAGGAAAAAAGCCTGAAAACAGAAACATCCCGGTACAGGCCTGCAGTCATGCTGCCCCGCACCGGGATATTTCCGTAAAACCCCTGTATAACTGTTAACCTTCCATCTGCCGTCCCAGAAACCCGGCAGCCGTGGATGCCAGTTTTACCTCGGCGTCCCCGAACTTGGCCCTGGGCTCGCGGCTCATGAGAGCCACCGCGCCGATGGCATCGCCTTCACAGATGATTGGCGCAACCACCTGGGCGCTGATTCCCTCCAGCTCCTCGTCCACCAGCTGGATGAATGCCTTGTCTTCCCTGGCGGCAATGACAGTGCTCCTCTCATTGATGGCCTGTTCCAGCTGACGGCTGATATTTCTCTGAAGCAGGTCCTTCTTGGCTCCTCCTGCCACGGCTATGACCTGGTCCCTGTCCGTAATGCATACGAAAAGGCCGGTGGACTGTGCCATGGCCTCTGCATACTGCACGGCAAATGAGGTGAGTTCCATCATAGGCGAGTATTTTTTAAGGATGATTTCTCCTTCCCTGTCTGTGAATATCTCTAACGGCGTACCTTCCCTGAGCCTTAAGGTCCTCCGAATCTCCTTTGGAATGACCACACGGCCCAGATCATCAATTCTTCTGACTATTCCTGTAGCTTTCATAAACAAAATTCCTCCATTTTACTTTCTGTCATTTATCTTCTTTGTTGCCCGTAAATGTAGTATCTGTAAAACAGAGGAATTTATACTTAAAGTAACCTTCAAAGTAATTATGAGGATTCAAAGGGCTGTAACTGCCTTTATATTTTTTTGTGGTCGCCCCGGTCTGTCACAACCTCATACCCGATGGATGCCATCCTGCGCTTTAATTCTTTAATATTGGCTGCGGCTTCCACTCCCGTGCTGATTTTATTATCATAAAGCATATACTTTTTCCGCACTTCCAGGGGAGACAGGTTGGGCATCACCACATTGGCCCCTGCCATCACCCCCTGTTCCCTGCCGTCCGGTTCAATGGTTCCCAGGGCTGTGGTGGCTGGCAGCAGCACATCCGGAAGCATAAGCCGTACAATGGCCAGCAGCAAAAGAGTCTGGCGGAGGCTTCCGGCGGGCCTGTCCTTAAAAGGAGTATCATGATGGGGGATGAACGGTCCGATTCCCACCATCTCCGGCTGAAGGCCGTGCATGAATTCCAGGTCCTCCGCAATATGGGCCGTTGTCTGATAGGGCGAGCCCGCCATGATTCCGCAGCCGGTCTGATATCCAATGGCCTTCAGGTTCTGCAGGCACTCCTTCCTGTATTCAGAAGACATCTGAGGGGGATGGAGACTGGCATAATGGCATGGATTAGCTGTCTCATGGCGCAGCAGATAACGGTCCGCCCCCGCATCAAACCACCGCTTGTAAGTACTGTATCCCTTCTCCCCCACAGACAGAGTAACCGCACAGTCCGGGTACTGCTGTTTGATGCGCTCCACCAGATAGGCTATCTTCTCATCCGTAAACCATGGGTCCTCGCCTCCCTGGAGCACAAAGGTCCGAAACCCCAGTCCATAGCCAATCCGGCAGCACTCCATAATCTGTTCCGGCGACAGCCTGTAACGGGACGCCTTCTGGTTGCTCCGCCGGATACCGCAATAGTAGCAGTCATTTTTACAGTAATTAGTAAATTCCATCAGACCGCGTACATAAATCCGGTTCCCGTAATTAGCCAGGGCAGCTTCCCTGGCTTTTTCATACAGATAGGATTCCTCCTCCCCTATGTTATCCAGCAGGAAAATAAATTCCTCCCGAGATAGCATATGGGTTTTTGCCAACTTATCCACCAGTGTGGTCACCTGCTCCATCATGCACCTCTCTCCATTTTATCTTTTAATCCCACAGGCAGGACACAGGTATATGTCCTGTTCCTGAGTTTCAGCGGATACAGCCTGACCTCCACCCCAAACGCCTCATTAAGGTGTTCCTCGCTGAGTATCTCATCTGTGGGTCCAAACAGGGTAGTACCATGGGAAGTGAGCAGCAGCGCTTTTTGGGATATGGAAAGGGCGTGTTCCGGATAATGGGTGTTGACCACGGCGGATATATGTTTTTCCCTGCACAGACGTTCAATGGTTTCCAGTACAATGAGCTGGTTCCTGAAATCCAGGTTGGATTCCGGTTCATCCAGCACAAGGATGGACGGATTCGACGCCAGTGCCCTGGCAATAAGAACCATCTGCAGTTCCCCGCCGCTTATATGGCTGCAGAGCTTACCCTTAAGATATCCGATTCCAATCTCTTCCATACAGTCTCCTGCTATTTCCCAGTCCCTCTTTTTAGGCTGCCCGAAGGTGCCCAGATGCGCATTTCTCCCCAAAAGCACCATTTCCTCTGTGCTGTAGGCAAAGGCAGACGCCTTTGCCTGGGGTACGTATCCCACCTTCCGCCACAGCTGGTTATACGGTATGTCCCTTATGTTGACGCCGTCCACAAAGGTTCCTCCTGTTTTCCATTCCAGAAGGCCCAGCATACATTTAAGCAGGGTGGTCTTGCCTGCGCCGTTGGCCCCCAGGATGGACAGCACCTGGGGCTCATCCAGGGAAACATTCACATGTTCCAGTATACAATCATTGGAGGAATAACCAAATCCCCCGTCCTTCACCTCAAATATCATAAACGGATACCTCCTGTCTTTCTGAGCAGCAATATGAAACAGGGCGCTCCTATAAGGGATGTCAATATGGATACAGGTATTTCCGTGGCCATTACCGACCTGGCCGCAGTATCTATGATAAGCATGAACAGAGCCCCCGACGCCATGCTGGCGGGTACCACGGAGCGGTTGTCATTTCCGAATATCATACGCACCATATGGGGTATGAGAAGCCCTACCCACCCAATCTGCCCGCACATGGAAACCACGGCCGCAGTCACCATGGCTGCCCCCAGAATTACAAGGCTCCGGATTCTCTTCACCGGAATGCCCAGGGACTTTGCCTCGTCCTCAGGAAGGGACATGGTATTGAGTTTCCATCTCAAAAGGAACAAAAGCAGACTTCCCGCAATGATAAAGGGCGCCCCCATAAGAAGGGTGGTCCTGGTGGTGGATGCCATGCTGCCCATGAGCCAGTAGGTGATGGACGGAAGCACGTCCTGTGGGTCCGCCGCATATTTTACCAGGGATACCAGGGCGGAAAACAGGGAGCTGACCACCATGCCTGCCAGTATGACCATCAGCGGAGGTATGGTCCCCCTGACCTGGGCCACGCTCCAGGCCATAAGCACGGCCGCCACCCCGGCCGCCATGGCAAGAGTCTGTATGCCAAAGGCCGGAAGGCCTAACAGGATACCCAGGACAGCGCCAAAGGAGGCCCCGTTGGCAGCTCCCAGGGTATCCGGGGTGGCCAGGGGGTTGGCAAACAGCCCCTGGAATGCTGCCCCGGCAGCAGCCAGTCCTGCTCCGGACAATAGGGCCAGCACCACCCTTGGAAAACGGATATTGGATATGACCGTCCTTACCTGGTCCGACACCTGGACGCCGGGAAAGGAGCCCGGTATCAGCACGGCTGCCAGCTCCTTTGGAGCAATGGTAAAACGTCCGATTGCCATAGCTGCAGCTGCAGCTGCAAAAATCACTGCCAGGGAACCCAGGGTCCAGTACCGGTTCCACGTTTGTTTACTTCCACTCATGGTTATGTTCCATCCTCATATAGTTCTGGTAATATGCCCGGGCACCTATTTCTTATACCCGGCCGCTGCCTCCCGGCCAGGATGGTACATCCTCTGTACCTGCTGGCTGCTCAGCTCCACACCGTACATTTCCTCATAATAATTCTTTACCTCCCGGGTGATATCCACATCCGGGAACAGGTCCGGATATACCTGTTTTGCCATCCACAAAAGAGTCATGGGCGTATCCGTGCTGGGCGTATAGCTCCGGTAGGTTCCCAGGGGAAGCTTGTATACCTGTTTGTCCTGCACTGCTTTTACCGGACTCCAGTCATCCTGTCCCACTGCATTTTCATAGAGGTCCTCAGGCTGGACCGGGGTAAAATTGGTGATGAATATAATGTCCGGATTCCACTCATATACCTGTTCCATGTTGATGACTGCATTGGAATTCTCCGCTGCCACGCCTTCAGCCACATTGCGTCCGCCCACTGCGTCGCACCAGAACTGACCGAAAAATTTCCTGCCTGAGGTCACCATGGTGGTATCGCTGTAATTAAACAGGAACAGGATATTCTTCCTCTCCTCATCCTTTAATCCTGACACCTTGCTCTGGATATCCTCATATACCTTCTGGCTGTATTGGGACACCCGCTCCGATGTATCCCCCTTCTCCGGAAAAATCCGGCTCAGTAGGCCAATCCACTGGTCATACGTCTCTATGCTGTCGTAATTCCATTTATTTACAGATACTGCAACTGCCGCAAATCCGGCAGAGCGCAGGGCCTCCCCTATTTCCTTGCTGCCTGCATTGTAAAATACCACATCCGGTTCCAGCTTCATGAGTTCTTCCATGTTGATGTCGCTGCCGTTCATGAAATCCGTACTGGCATCCAGGATGTCGGGAAACAGCTCTCCCAAAAGCCCTGTTTTGGCAGCGCTCATGCTGGCGGGGGCCATTCCCACTATCTTTTCCCCGGACCCCAGGAACACGGTGATGATGGAGGGAAGCGGCAGTATATCCGTAACCACCACCCGGTTCACTTCCCCGGGTATCTCCACCTGATTGCCTGCATGGTCTGTTATGACCACTGTGCCGCCGGACCGGGAGGTCTGCGGTTCCCTCCGGCCCTTGTCTGCACTCTGGCCCTCATCAGGGTTCTGACCGCTGTCATTCTGTCCCTTGTCATTCTGTCCCTTGTCCTCCTGACGCTGACTTTCTGCAGCCTGACCGCCTGGGGCAGACGCCCCCGATGCCCCGGACTGGCAGCCAGAAAGTCCTGCTGCCCCAAGACACACACCTAAAATGATTGCTGTTAGCTTTTTCATAATACCTCTTCCTCCATTTATTTTTCCCCGGAACAATCCAAAGAGCACACAAAGGGCTTCATAATGCTGTGATACATTCTGCCTGAACATGCCTCATGGGGAAAATCCACAAACACCCTATTTCTGTCAGCAGGGCATACCTGACGGTATAAGGGGTCAGCCACCACAACCGTACTCTCCGCTATACCGGAAATAACTTCATCCTCATCCCAGTCAATGATATCTCCTTCCATGGCCAGGTCCTTCTCTCCTCCGGCCGGACAAAGCACCGTCACCTGGTCAGCTCCAAATTCCTCCCTCAGGCTGCACCGCAGGGAACCGGCAATGACCTGTTCCCCGATTATAAGTACCCTCTCACCGGACAAATCATCCGGCAGCCCGGAAAGCCCCAGGTCAGGCCGGGCAGCCCCGGCGGAACCGGCCTCCGGCTGAAGCGAATTTGAATCCGGCTGCAGCGCATTTTCAGCATGTTCAAACAAACAGCGGTTCTCACCTGCTTCCGCCGCCTGCCTGATATACCCTGCCAGCCGTTCAGATGTCAATCTTCCCACAGGTGTTCCCACCACGTAAGGTATTCCGTACAGCTCCTTTAACGCTCCGGCCGCAGGCAGCCCCGCTGCTGATACCACCAGATTTACGTCTGCCAGGCCGGCCAGACGCAGTTCATCCAGACTGCTTTCCATGGCCCAGCAGCCCCCGTTCTCCATTCCATGGTCACTGAGAAAATCCTTTAGTCTGGCAGTATTTCCCGTAAGTGAAAAATCCAGCGGGGTAACGCCCAGGACATTCACCCTCAGGGCATGCTCCCGTTCCGTCCCCTTGCGGCTGGTTCCGTCCGGGCTGCCTGTATTTCCCGCCAGCTTTTGCAGCTCCGCTCCGGGCGGACAGAACCGTTTCACAATCTGCCTCAGCGCCTCCCCTGCCCCGCGGACATAGGAGTGCATTCCATTGGTGGCAATGCCGAAGGTTGGGATACCGGTCTGTTTTTCAATCATCCTGGCAATTCCCTTAAAGTCAGTCCCCATCATCATGGGAATCGGGGTTCCTCCCATACATATGAACGCCGGATGAAGATTCGCTGCAGCGTCCACAATATCCTGCACCAGCTTTCCGTCATCCCCCATGACTGCTTCCAGCTCCGACAGAGCCGAAATATACACCATGCTGTCCATGGAGTACCATCTGGGCTCATCGTGGGTGGTATAGGTGGAATTACAGCCTGAAGCATCATGCATCACCGTCATTCCGCCCAGCTCATACAGGGCCGAGCAGACCCCTGATATATCTGCCGCATATACCGGCAGAATCCGGTTTGTCCGTTTCAACAGCAGCACCCCCATCCTTTTACCTGTATCAGTTTTTCCGTATCCTTTTCTTCCCTGGCAGCCTCCTCCATCATGGCGGACAGCTCCAGGATGCCGCCGTAACCGTACAGTCCTCCGTCCTCCACCATGTTTACAAAATAAGGCGTTCCTGTGAAATAGGCAGCCTTCTGTCCCACTGCCAGCACTTTTCCTCCCCTTTCCTGATGCCATGTCCTGGGAAGCACCGCCATCTTGTGGTACACCGTGGGACAGAGCAGCATCCGGGGACAATGTTCTTTCAGCCAGGCAAGCGTACCCTCCTCCTCCGGCGATATGGTATCCGCATAAATCCGTTCCACCCGGAAACCGCATTTCACAAACAGCCTGGCCATTCCCAGCGGTCTGGAAGAAACCGTATAGTCAATGGCCACCGACCATCCCTCCAGTTTCCTTGCAAGCGTTTCAAGGGCCGTCTCCGCCTTCTGCCACAGCTGGTCCAGTTCCCCGTCTTTCCACACCGCATTAAAGTCCAGTTCCAGCAAATCCGACAGGCATTTCCAGTGCTCCCTTATCTGTTCCCAGTCATAGCTCACCGGCAGATAGACCCACTCCTGTCCCAGGCGCTCACTGAGTTCTTTCGCAGCAGGACGCCCCAGCGGATTTGTCACCAGATTGAGCCGCGATGATGCCATGGCCTCATATTCCCCGAAGTCCCGGCAGGTGCATATATCTTTTAGGGAAAATCCGTTTTTTTCCAATATAGTGTGCAGCTCTGAGCTCCTTCCCATGGCCAGGTTATTGCCAATGATATTTATCTGCTGCCTGTGCATATCTGCCGGCTTTAACAGGGAATACAGCTGTTTTCTCATGAACGGGTCCGGCGGCATCTTTGTCTTTCTCATAATGGGGTTCATCCAGCACTGCACGAAGCCCACCTGCGGAAACCGTGTGTTCAGCTCCCGGAATACCATTTTCATATCTGTTCCAAGAAAATGATGGATACAGCTGGTAAACAGCAGCAGGGCCCTTGGCAGCACCGGCAGACCCTCCAGGATATGGGTCACGCCCTCAATGATGATATCCTCACAGTTCCCCTCCAGCACCGACTCCTCATCCACGGATATAGTGGAAAAACGGCGGCTGTCATTCAGCTCTGCAGCAGACAATACAACGCCCCGCAGGCAGCTCTGGGCACACACGAACACCTGGTGGCTCTCCGGCAGCAGCATCCCGATATGCACAATGGTCCATCCTCCCCTGGCCGGGGCGCTGTACTCCAATCCGTAGGTAAACGGGGCCAGGCTGTCCACCTGGGACAGCGCAAGGGCCGCGTCCTGGCCTGCTGTACTCTGTCCGGTTCTATTCTGCCCGGTTATGCTCCGCCCGGCTATCCCCTCCCCGGCACATTCATGCAGTTTCTTAAGCATAGGCTCTCTTCACCTCTTCCTCCCCGCAGGCCGCGAGAACAGCATCCGCCATTTTCCTGTACTGACCCGCAATGCCGCTGTCCGGATAAGCTTCCATGACCGTCTTTCCAAGCTCCTCCGCCTCTCCCACCAGGGAGCTGTAATCCAGGGAAGCTATGATTTCCGTTCCCATATCCTCTGCCAGCTCCTCCACCTTTTCCTGTTCCCGCTTCACGCCTCTGCGGTTAAGGAGGATGCCTCCCAGGCTGGCATACCCTCTGGCCTCAAAGGATTTCACTGCTGTGGCAATATTGGCGGCCGCATAGATGGCCATGTTTTCCCCGGATGTAACAATAAATACCTTGTCCGCATACCCCTCCCGGATGGGCATGGCAAACCCGCCGCAGACAACATCGCCCAGCACATCATAAATGACCACGTCCGGCTTATAAACCTCAAATGCATTTCTCTCCTCCAATGCCTCAAAAGCAGTGATGATTCCCCGCCCGGCGCACCCCATGCCGGGGGTAGGTCCTCCTGCCTCAGCGCAGAGCACACCCTTGCTTCCCTCTGTCACCAGTTCGTCCAGACCCGCCTTATCTCCCTTTGCCCGGATTATATCCAGGATGGAGGCCACGGTCAGTCCCTGATGAAGCTGTATGGTGGAATCCGCCTTTGGGTCGCAGCCTATCTGCATTACTTTGTACCCCCGCTCCGCCAGGGCCACTGACAAATTAGATGAGATGGTGGACTTTCCGATTCCGCCTTTTCCGTAAACCGCTATCTTTAACATATCTTTCCTTCCCCTCTGTTCTTGAAATAAAAAACCTCTCTCTGAAATTCAGAGAGAGGATATAATCAACAAGTCACGGCTTCCGCTGCAGGCACATAAGCCACACCCACAAACAGCGCACACCGGAAAATAACACAAACCGGCGCCTGCACAGCCAGGACAGTTCCGCTCTCTCTTTATCTCAGGGTTGCTTCGCATCAGAGAAAGGTTCTATTTAGTTACTACCATCATATTCCAGCTCCCGTGAAAAAGCAAGGGTTAAAAAAATATCTTGTCCTGCGCATTTTATTAGGCTTTACGAAAGGCCGGGACCCATGATATCATAACCACAGACAACCGCGACCCGCATATGGGTGTGCATCTGATTTTTGCAGAGCCCTGCCGGGTAAAAAACAATAAGGGAGGTTATACTTTATGGAAGACCGTCTGGCTGTTATCAGCTGTATCATAAGCAACCCTGACTCTGTGGCAACGGTAAACGAAAAATTCCACCTTCAGTCCAGTCTGATTATTGCCCGTCTGGGCGTTCCCTGCCGGGATTACGGGGTCTCCGTCATCAGCGTGGTTCTTCACGGAACCCAGAACCAAATCAGTTCCTTTGCCGGGGACCTGGGAAAGGTAGACGGTGTAAAGGTGAAATCCATTCAGGTGCCGGTCAACAAATAAAAGAAAGGGAAGGAACCCCATGGAACATTTGGAATGGCTGCTGTCCCTGGTAGCAAACATCGCAATCATTATATTTGAATTTATCGGCGTGGGCATCATCATATACTCAGGCCTCACAAGTTTCCTTAAATTCCTCCGCAAGTCCCCGGACACCAAGATTTATCTGGCAAAGGGCCTGGCCATGGGACTGGAATTCAAAATGGGAAGCGAAATCCTGCGCACGGTCGTGGTCCGGGAGTGGAAGGAAATAGGAATCGTGGCCGGCATCATTGCCCTGAGAGCCGCCCTTACCTTCCTGATTCACTGGGAAATCAAGGAAGAGGAACGGGCCTGATACACACAGTAAGGCCGCGCTGCAGGGAAAATATCTCCCCGCTTAGCGCGGTCTTTCTTGTGTCATGGTATGAACTGGGGGAGTAAAACCGGTTAATGCTCTGCCCTCTGCCGCTTCCCCTGCCACAAGGGCCTCCATAGTCCTCTATAGACGAATCCCGCACATACCCTTCAGTATTTCTTCCGCTCTGCCCATCATCTCAAGGCTGTCCTGGTTCTTATTCCTCCTGTCAATATAGTGGAAGGAGGGCACATCTGCGGGCACCAGCTTCAGGTCCCCTTTGTAAGACCTGACCAGGTCCGGAATCTTTTCCACCTGGAGCTTTGCCTTCTGATACATGGTAAGCCTTACCTCCTGGCGGTTAATCACCACTTCTGTCACATATGCCCGGTGGGCCAGGGCCCTGATGGCCGCTATCTTAAGCAGGTTCTCCACACTGCGGGGTATATCCCCGAACCGGTCCATAAGCTCATCCTGCATATCCATATATTCTTCCTCTGTCTCAATGGCAGAGATACGTTTGTAGATATCCAGCTTCTGGTATTCATTCTTGATATAACGTCCGGGAATGTATGCATCGATATCGCATTCCACAACGGTTTCGTAGGAATCCTCCTCCAATGTCTCTCCCTTAAGAGCCAGCACGGCCTGGTTCAGCATTTTGCAGTACAAATCATACCCCACAGCCTCCATGTGTCCGTGCTGCTCCGCGCCCAGTACATTGCCCGCGCCCCGGATTTCCAGGTCCCGCATGGCAATCTTGATTCCGGAACCCAGTTCCGTAAATTCCCGGATGGCCTGGAGACGCTTCTCCGCCTCCTCCCTCAGAAGTTTATCCCTCTTGTACATGAGAAAGGCATAGGAAGTCCTGTTGGAGCGCCCCACACGGCCTCTCAGCTGATACAACTGGGACAGTCCCATGCGGTCCGCATCGTGGATAATCATGGTGTTGGCATTGGGTATATCCAGTCCGGTTTCAATGATGGTGGTGGACACCAGCACATCAATCTCTCCGTTGATGAAATCAGCCATAATCCGTTCCAGCTCATGCTCCCGCATCTGTCCATGTGCAAATGTAACCACTGCATCCGGCACAAGGGCCTGCACACGGCCAGCCACCTCATCAATATCCGTCACACGATTGTATACATAATACACCTGACCGTTTCTTGCCAGCTCACGGTTGATTGCCTCCCGCACCATCTCCTCATTGTACTCCATCACATAGGTCTGGATGGGCGTCCGGTCCACCGGCGGCTCCTCCAGCACGCTCATGTCGCGTATGCCTGCCAGGCTCATATGGAGGGTCCTGGGAATTGGCGTGGCTGTCAGGGTAAGCACATCCACATTTTCCTTCAGATGCTTGATTTTTTCCTTATGGGCAACGCCAAACCGCTGCTCCTCGTCAATAATCAGCAGCCCCAGGTCCTTAAACTGCATATCCTTGGACAGGACCCGGTGGGTCCCGATGACAATGTCCACCATTCCCTTGCGAAGGTCTTCCAGTGTTCTTTTCTGTCTGGCAGGCGTACAGAACCTGGACAGCATATCCACCCGCACCGGGAAATCCTTCATCCTCTGTACGAATGTATTGTAATGCTGCTGGGCCAGAATCGTGGTAGGCACCAGGTACACCACCTGCTTACTGTCCTGTACCGCCTTAAATGCCGCCCTCAGAGCCACCTCTGTCTTGCCGTACCCCACATCACCGCATATGAGCCGGTCCATGATTCTCCTGCTCTCCATGTCCTTCTTTACCGCATCAATGGCATCCATCTGGTCATCGGTTTCATCATAGGGGAACAGCTCCTCAAACTCTCTCTGCCACACCGTATCTGTCCCGTACTGGAATCCGGCCTTCTCCTGGCGCGCCGCATAAAGCTTCACCAAATCCTTGGCAATCTCCTGGACAGCTCCCCGGACCCTGGTCTTGGTTTTATTCCACTCAGTTCCTCCCAGCTTGTTGAGCTTGGGTTTCTTGGCCTCTGCCCCTGCGTATTTCTGGATACTCTCCAGACGGGTGGCCGGCAGATAGAGATTGCCTCCGTCGCCGTACTCAATCTTGATATAGTCCTTAATGACCTTATCCCGCTCGACCTTCTCTATGCCCTTATAGATGCCCAGTCCGTGTTCCTCGTGGACCACATAATCCCCCACCGACAGTTCTGAGAAGCTCTGGATGGCCTTGCCCTGGTAATTTGTTTTTTTCCGGCGTTTCCGCTTTTTCTCCACGCCGAACATATCGCCTTCTGTGATAAATACAAACTTCAAAAGAGGATATTCAAATCCGCGGTGGAGATTGCCGTAGGTAACCAGTATCTCTCCCGGCTGAACCTTGTGGACGGCAGCGCCCGCCGAATCCGTATTCCCGGATTCCGGTATGACATTTTCCTCACCTGGGGAATCTCCCCTTTCGGCAGCCCGCACATCCGGGCAATAAGCCCTCAGGCCGTATTCCCTCAGGTCACTGGCAAGCCTGCTGGCCCTGGTTCTGGATGCGGACAGCAGGATAACCCTGTATCCTTCCTTCTTCCACCTGGTCAAATCCTTGATAAGCATCTCAAAGCTGTTCTGGTATGAGTTCACATTCTTGACATCAATACTGAATTTCCGGTTTACCTTCATACCCGGAAGCTTCTGGTCCAATCCCGTAAGCATGACTGCAACGGGCTTCTGTATTCTGGCCAGGACCTCAGCAGCCGGATACAGAAGCTCGGTCTGGCCCGGCAGCAGATAGCCCTTTTCCAGCCTGTGCACCATGCTTTCCCTGAATTCCAGCTCCACGGTTTCGCCCTTTTCCTTTAACCTGGCAGGCTCATCCAGGTAAATCACGCTTTCCCCCTGGGGGAAATATTCCAGGAAGGAAACCGTATCCGGGCAGAAATACCGGAGATAGGCATCCAGCCCGCCAATCCTCCATCCCTCATCCAGGCCGTTTCTCAGTTCTTCGATAATGGTGTGGATTCTGTGGGCTTCCTCCGGCTTATGCTGCTCCCTTAATGCCTTCTCATATGCCTTTTCTTCCGTTTCCAGCCTTCTGATTCCGGCCGCCAGCTGGTCCCCCGACAATACTACTTCCGCAGCCGGATATATGGTAATGTTCTCTAACTGCTCCACCGAACGCTGGCTCTCCAGGTCAAAGGTCCGGATGGAGTCCACCTCATCATCCCACAGCTCAATGCGCACCGGTACTTCCTCGGTCAGCGGAAAAATGTCCACGATTCCGCCTCTGATGGAGAACTGGCCCATCCCGTCTACCTGGGCCATCCTCTCATAGCCCATGGCAACCAGACGTTCCTTCCAGACATCCAAATCAATTACCTGTCCGCTCTCCACCGATATTGACTGCTCCCTCAGATATTTGAGAGGCAGCAGATGGTCCATAAGACCATCCATGGTGGTAACCACTACCCCCTCTTTGTCCTCCATAAGGTGGCGCAGCACAGCAATCCTCTGCCTGGTCATCAGATTTCCATGAATGTCAGCGCTGTAAAACAGCAGGTCCTTGGCGGGATACAGCCATACCTGGCTGGTAAAGCTGCGGAAATCATCATAGATTTCCTTGGCCCTGGTATCATCATAGGTGACCACCAGTTTCCAGGCAAACGCACTGGCCTCCCCCAGTTCATACATCAGATGTACTTTCTGGGAATCCAGGGTCCCGGTTACCTGTAACGGTCCCTTTCCGGATTTCAGCGCCTGAACCAGATTATCATATTCCTGTAATTCCAATAATGGATTTTCCATTTATCCCTGCACCCCTTATCAACCCTTGTGGCCGTTAAACTGATTCATTGCCGCGTCAGCGCCCTGCGTAATCATCATCTCCACTGCCCCGGCCGCTTCCTTAAACGCATTTTCCATGACAGCCCTGTCCTCCTTGGAGAACCGGCTTAAAACATAATCAGCCAGGTCCATTTTCTTAGGTTTATCGCCCACTCCCACCTTAATGCGTGGGAACTCCTGGGTTCCCAGGTGGGCAATGATATTCTTAATCCCATTATGGCCTCCTGCGCTGCCCTTTTTCCGGATTCGCAGCTGTCCCACATCCAGGCTGATATCATCATATACAATAATAATATGTTCCGGGTCCACTTTATAGAAATCAGCTGCCGCCCTTACGCTCTCACCGCTCAGATTCATAAAGGTCTGGGGCTTTAAGAGCAGCACCTTCTGTCCGCCGATGATTCCTCTTCCGTAACAACCCTTAAATTTTTTCTCCTCCACAGTGGTGCCCAGGCGGTCCGCCAGCACGTCTATGACCTCAAATCCCACATTATGTCTTGTCTTTTCATACTCCCTGGTGGGATTGCCCAAACCTGCAATGATATACATCACCTTGTCGTCCTCCTTACGGCCTTCCGCTTTCTTTCCAAATCCCAGCCGCTCTTTTATTCTCTCCCATATTCCGCTCATATTCCCGCCACTTTACCTTCCAGTTTTATGATTTGTCTTACTCATTCCCTTTGCATTTCCCAATATCTTCCTATTATTCAAAACACGCCTTAAAGCGTTAGATACACACCACATGGGGTATCTAACGCTTTTTTCCGTTCCCTCATTCTATCAGATTACGCTTAAAATGTAAAGCAGATGGAGGCCTCTTTCCTCCATCTGCCGTTCTTTTAATTTTCCAGTCTGCACCCGCCAGCCGCGATACCTGTCTGCAGCTCATGCTCCCGCCGTCACAGGCTGCTTCCCACTGCCATTGTTTCCAAAGCCCGTTCCTCTGTAAAATATCCGCATTCCACCAGGCGGTCCAAAACCTGCTGCTGCCGTCTGGCCGCCAGCTCCTGGCTCACAGTGGGCGCATAGCAGGATGGTGCGTTGGGAATCCCTGCCAGCAATGTGCTCTCATAATCCGTCATGTCCTCAGGCTCTTTGCCGAAATAGCCCATGCTGGCATCTTTTACGCAATAATACCCGTTCCCGTAATAAATCGTATTGACATACAGCTCCAGAATCTCATTCTTGCTGTAATTCCGTTCTAAATCAAATGCCACCAGGACCTCCGCCACCTTGCGGACCAGTTCCTTTTCCTGGCTGAAATACATGTTCTTAGCCAGCTGCTGAGTCACCGTGCTTCCGCCTTCCACAAAGGCTCCTGCCTTTATATCATTAAATACAGCCCTTCCAATGGCAATGACGTCGATTCCCGGATGGTTATAGAATCTGTGGTCCTCCACGGACAGCACTGCATCCACATAAATCTCAGGAAGCTGGTCAAAGGTGGTATAGTTCTCCTTAGCACGTATGGACGCCACCTTATCCTCAAGGCTGACGCTGTCCATGGCCTCCCGGTACATTCCGTAGCCCTTGGCAGCCACTGTCACGCAGAAACACAGCGCCACCGTAAACATGACCGCTGCCACCCATTTTATACCTGTACGCACCTTCATCCTTTCACCCGCTTTCTCTTCTAAATCCTGTATTGTGGAACCATCTTATCTCATATATGTATCATATCACAAGAGAATGCAATAATCTTTGAATTTGCCTTAACATACCGTGACTATTCTCTGACTATTTATGAAATTTTTTCTAAAGGTCTGATTGGTTTTTCTTAAGGATTTGAGCCCCTCATACACAGGTATTTTAAGGCGTTCCGCCCTTGCATAACGCCTCATACTATGCTAAACTATAACCGTTGTGATGCCTGTATAAGTTCATGATTGGATGAACGTTTCTACCAGCTACCGGAATAGTTGACTACATGCTTCTATTTTGCATACTGGTTTTTTTTGTGCCCTGGAATGGATTTTAAAGGGCCAGGGAACGCCGGATGTACCGTATCCTAAGGCATTCCGCGAAACCAGGCAAATCAGGCAGTGAAAGAAAGGAGTTTCCCTATGAATCCAACCACAAATTACGACGTAATCATTATTGGCGCAGGTCCTTCCGGCATCTTCTGCGCGTATGAGTTAATCCAGAAGAAACCTGACATGAAAATCCTCATGGTGGAGAAAGGACGTCCCATTGAAAAGAGGGTTTGTCCAAAACGTACCACCAAGGTATGCGTGGGCTGCAAGCCCTGCTCCATTACCACTGGTTTTGCCGGCGCCGGTGCATTTTCAGACGGCAAGCTGTCCCTTTCCCCAGACGTAGGCGGCAACCTTCCGGAAATCCTGGGTTATGATAAAACCGTTGAACTCTTAAAGGAATCTGACAACATCTACTTAAAATTCGGCGCTGATACCAATGTATACGGCGTGGACAAACAGAACGAAATAGAAGAAATCCGCCGCAAAGCCATTGGGGCTAACTTAAAGCTGATTGAATGCCCCATCCGCCACCTGGGAACAGAGGAAGGCTATAAAATTTATACCCGCCTCCAGGAACATCTTCTGGCCCAGGGCATTACCATGGAGTTCAACACCATGGTCAGGGACATCATCATTGAAGGCAATACCGTAAAGGGTATCATTACAGACAAGGATGAAACCTACTATGCGCCTGAGGTGGTTTCGGCCATTGGACGGGAGGGTTCTGACTGGTTCTCTCATATCTGCGGCAATCACGGAATCCAGACCCAGGTAGGCACCGTGGACATAGGCGTCCGTGTGGAGGTCCGGGATGAGGTCATGAAGTTCTTAAACGAGAACCTGTACGAGGCCAAGCTTGTATACTATACCCCTACCTTTGACGACAAGGTCCGCACCTTCTGCACCAATCCATCCGGAGAAGTGGCCACAGAATACTATGAAAACGGCCTTGCAGTGGTAAACGGCCATGCATACAAATCCAAGGAGTATAAGACTAATAATACCAACTTTGCCCTTCTGGTGAGCAAGAACTTTACCAAGCCCTTCAACGAGCCCATTGAGTACGGCAAGCATATTGCCCAGCTGTCCAATATGCTCTGCGGCGGGAGGATTATGGTCCAGACCTTCGGAGACTTCCAGAGAGGCCGCCGGACCACAGAGGAACGCCTCTGCCGCAACAACCTGATTCCCACACTGAAGGATGCAGTACCCGGCGACCTGTCCCTGGTATTCCCTCACCGCATCATGACGGATATCAAGGAAATGCTGCTGGCCCTGGACAAGGTGACTCCCGGAATTGCCAGCGACGAAACCCTGCTCTACGGCGTGGAGGTCAAGTTCTACTCCAATAAAGTAGTGGTCAACGCTGACTTTGAAACCAGCATCAGAGGACTGCGGGCGATTGGAGACGGCGCATCCGTTACCAGAGGGCTGCAGCAGGCTTCCGCCAACGGCATCAGCGTGGCCAGGAGTATCCTGAAGCAGATGGAAGCATAACAGGCCCTGTCCGGCATACACGGTCATACTCGCCCAAAACCACATAATATCAAAACGTTTGGAACCCCCTAATTATCAAGAGGACTCCAAACGTTTTTTGATATATAATCAACCTTTTATATGCGCTGATATAGACTCCGCATCAGAGTCAGGATAGCGCCCAATCAAATCATATAACTTCTGCACCACCTCTTCCGGCTCCATTAAGTCCTCAGCAATCCTGGCAGCGGACTGCCCTCTCTCCCGTTTCCGCATGACCTGGTTTATCAATTTTGCCATCTTCCCCCGCTCCAATCCCTCTTCCAATCCCTTTTCAATTCCTTTGTTTTCCCGTTCCTCCAGCTCATCTGCAAAAAGTTCCCGCAGAGCATCGCACATCTTATCCACCTCCTGACATGTTTCCCAGTTTGCCCGCATGATTAAGTCCATGGCAGTCTCGTACAGGGGATTTTGTTCCTTCCCCTTATATTCCTTTACCAGTACTTCAATATCTTCTTCCGGCTTCAGCCCGCTTCTCAAGCGGCTCAGCCAGATATTGCACAGGCCAACACAAAAAACAAGAGCTGTCCCGGTTCACATTGGTTATCCGGAAACAGCTCCCACTCATTGTTCTGTATGTATCTTACGCCATCCCATCCTCTGCCGCCTCATTCTCCAGCAAGGTTGTCTCATACTTATTCAGAATAATGGTCTGAATCATATCCCTTGTGTTGGAGTTAATCGGATGAGCAATGTCGCGGTACTCTCCGTCCGCCGCCTTGCGGCTTGGCATGGCTATGAATAAACCCTTCTCCCCCTCTATTACCTTGATGTCATGAATGACGAATTCATTGTCCAGTGTGATGGAAACAATTGCTTTCATCTTGCCTTCCTTTTCAACCCGTCTCACTCTCACGTCTGTAACCTGCATGTTTTCTACCCCTTCCGTCTTATCCCGCCGGTCCCCCGCTCTGCGCTCCCCGTGCGTACCGCGGGGCTATGTGCGTATTATAATGTATACCTTTCGTTTTTCTCCACAACGATTTTGATGTTTTCCGGTGTGCCGATGTGCGTGGTGTTGGCACGGATGGTATCCCTGCTCTCTACAATGCAGTTCTCAATCACTGTGTTGTCGCCAATATAGACATCATTTAAAATGATGGAATTCTTGATTACACAATTGTTGCCCACGTATGCCTTCTTAAAGAGAATGGAATTTTCAACTGTACCATTCAGGATACATCCGCTGGAAATCAGGCTGTTTCTAACCAACGCGCCAGGGTTATACTTGGCTGGAGGAAGGTCATCAATCTTAGTATATACATTAGGATACTGCTTGAAGAAGTAATCCCTCACCTCAGATTTAAGGAAATCCATATTGGTCTTATAATAGGAGTCCACAGAAGCAATGTTGCTCCAGTAGCCGTCCAGCTTATAAGCATAGATTCTCTTAAGGTTCTTATAGCGTACCAGAATATCATTGACCAGGTCATACCTGTCCTCTGCTGCGCAGCGCTCCAGCAGTTCAATGAGCTGCCTTCTGCGGATGACATAGATACCGCAGGAAATGGTAGTTGCGTCAGATGCCATGGGCTTCTCCTCAAAGTCCGTGATACGGCCGTCATCATTCAGCTTAACGCAGCCGAACCGTGTTACATCCGTGCCCTCTTCCATGTCCTTGCAGACAACGGTGATGTCTGCCTTTTTCTCAATGTGATATTCCAGAACCTTATTATAATCCAGCTTGTATACGCCGTCGCCTGCCGCAATGACAACGTACGGTTCATGGCTGTTCTTTAAGAATGTAAGGTTCTGGTACAATGCGTCTGCCGTGCCCCTGTACCAGTCGCCGTTTTCCGGCGTGATGGATGGGGTGAATACAAACAGACCGCCCTGTTTACGTCCGAAATCCCACCACTTGGAGGAACTTAAATGCAGGTTCAGGGACCTGGAATTATACTGTGTAAAAACTGCCACGTTCTGGATGTGGGAATTTGTCATGTTGCTGAGTGCAAAGTCAATGCTGCGGTAGCTTCCTGCAACCGGCATGGCAGCCACTGCCCTCTTATTAGAAAGTTCCCGCATCCTCTTGCTGTTACCACCTGCTAATACGATACCGATTGCTCTCATTTTACGCCACCTGCCTTTATAATGTAATTTCCGCCAGCCAGTAATCCGTCAGGATAATCGCCCACGGTTGTCTCGCCTGCTATGGCAGTGTTCTTGCCTACCTTAACCCCGTCTGGAATTACAGAATTCTCACCAATGGTCACCAGGTCGAACTGATATACCTTGGGGTCATATGTACTGGGTGCGTATTCGCCTGTTCCCAGCTCCACGCCTGAGCCAATCCTTACGTTCTCAGCAATGATGGCCTTATTAACAACAGCACCGGCTCCAATGGCGGTCCCCTGCATTACAATGGAATCCTTTACCACGGCACCCTTGGCAATGGTAACGCCTGCTCCGATAACAGAGTTCATTACCTCGCCGTAAATCTCAGTTCCCTCACCGATAATGCTCCGCTCAATATTTGCCTCATTGGAAATAAACTGGGGCGGAATCACATCATTCTTGGTGTAAATCTTCCAGTATTCCTCATACAGGTTGAACTCAGGGATGATATCAATAAGCTCCATGTTAGCTTCCCAGTAAGAGCCCAGCGTACCTACATCCTTCCAGTAACCATTATATTCATAGGCGAATATCCTGTCGCCTCTTGCATGGCAGTATGGAATGATGTGCTTGCCGAAATCGCATCCCGGCTCTTCCTTCATCTTAATCAGAGCTTCCTTTAATACCGGCCAGCTGAATATGTAGATACCCATGGAAGCCAGATTGCTTCTGGGAACTGGAGGCTTCTCCTCAAATTCCGTGATACGGTTAGACTCGTCCGTAATCAGGATGCCAAAACGGCTGGCCTCCTCAATGGGAACCGGCATGGCAGCAATGGTGATATCTGCATTATTGGCTTTGTGATAATCCAGCATTACCTCGTAATCCATCTTGTAAATATGGTCGCCGGATAAAATCAGAACATATTCCGGATTATATGATTCCATATACTCCAGGTTCTGATAGATTGCATTGGCAGTTCCTGTGTACCAATCGCTGCCTTTGCTGCGCTCATATGGGGGTAAAACGGTCACACCACCAACGTTCCGGTCTAAATCCCATGGTACACCAATTCCGATATGAGAATTTAAACGTAATGGCTGATACTGTGTCAATACCCCGACTGTGTCAACTCCGGAATTGATACAGTTGCTCAGCGGAAAATCAATGATTCGGTACTTCCCCCCAAAAGATACGGCCGGCTTGGCTACTTTTTGTGTTAGTACGCCAAGGCGGCTTCCCTGTCCGCCTGCTAATAGCATAGCTATCATTTCTTTTTTAATCACGTTATCACCTCTTGCTGTTAAAATTTTTGTAATTTTAATTATACCACAAACTTCGTAAATAGTACATAAATTTTTAAATTTATTTCATCGTTTTTGTGCATTTTTCCGACATTTTTTCCGTTTTTAACCATTTGATGTTGATTTATCTATATCTTGTACCCCTTTCCAAAATTTACCACTAAATAAGTCCCCCTCGCAGGCTGTATATTCACGGATGTTTTTGTCAAAAACAGCTATAAACATAATATCAGATAATTTGTTGCCGGTGCATTCCAATTTCTGGAACGCCTCCAGCCGCAGTTATCTGACATAATCTGCATCCGGCATGACCCGCTTCAGTTAAGTAACGCCCCTTATGCGGATTTTTCCCCGTTCATATACTACTATAATGCAATCATATTGAAAATACAGGCTCCGTACCCGGACTCAGGGGAAAGTTAAGCCTTGAAACATGACGTGAAATATCATATAATCACGTATATGTAGTTACCGTCCATTTCCAGGGGAATTGGGGATACTGAATATATAGATAAGAGAAAAGGAGAACATCAGTCATGGATCTGATTACCGTAAGAGAACTTTACAAACATCCGGAGGAACATCTGGGCAAGGAGATAAATGTGGGAGGCTGGGTACGCAGCCTGCGCGATTCCAAAGCTTTTGGCTTCATTGTTGTCAGCGACGGAAGTTTTTTTGAGACATTGCAGATTGTATATCACGATTCCCTTCCCAACTTTGCGGAAGTTTCTAAATTAAGCGTAGGCACCGCCATTCTTGTAAAGGGAACCCTGGTAAGTACTCCCCAGGCCAAGCAGCCTTTTGAGATTCAGGCCACAGAGGTAACGGTGGAGGGAACCTCCTCGCCGGATTATCCCCTTCAGAAAAAGCGCCACTCTCTTGAATACCTGCGCACCATCTCCCATCTGCGCGCCAGAACCAATACCTTCCAGGCTGTATTCCGTGTGCGTTCCTTAATTGCATACGCCATCCACCAGTATTTCCAGGAAAGGGATTTTGTCTATGTGCACACGCCGCTGATTACCGGCAGTGACTGCGAGGGCGCCGGTGAAATGTTCCAGGTAACCACCATGGATTTAAACAATATTCCAAAGACAGGGGAAGGCAGAGTGGATTTCAGCCAGGACTTCTTCGGCAAGGCCACCAACCTGACCGTAAGCGGACAGCTGAATGCTGAGACCTATGCCATGGCTTTCCGCAACGTATATACCTTCGGCCCCACCTTCCGCGCTGAGAATTCCAACACAACCCGCCATGCAGCCGAGTTCTGGATGATTGAACCGGAAATGGCCTTTGCGGATTTAGACGACGACATGTGCCTGGCGGAAGGCATGCTCAAATATATCATCCGTTTTGTCCTGGAGCATGCGCCGGAGGAGATGAATTTCTTCAACCAGTTTGTGGACAAGGGTCTTCTGGATCGTCTTCACAATGTATTAAATTCCGAGTTCGGCCGCATTACCTACACGGAAGCCGTAAAAATACTGGAAGAACACAACGATGAATTTGACTATAAGGTATCCTGGGGCTGCGATTTGCAGACAGAGCATGAGCGCTATCTGACGGAGCAGGTATTTAAAAAGCCTGTATTTGTAACTGATTATCCGAAGGAAATCAAGGCCTTCTATATGAAGATGAATCCTGACAACAAGACCGTGGCCGCCGTAGACTGCCTGGTTCCCGGTATCGGCGAAATCATCGGCGGAAGCCAGAGGGAGGACGATTACGACAGACTGGTAGCCAGGATGGACGAGCTGGGCCTTAAGAAGGAAGACTATGACTTCTATCTGGACTTAAGAAAATACGGCTCCACACGCCACGCAGGATTTGGACTTGGTTTTGAGCGCTGCGTCATGTACCTGACCGGAATGTCCAACATCCGCGACGTAATCCCATTCCCAAGAACGGTTAACAACTGCGAATTATAAAGAATACCTGCCCGCCCCGCTGAAGCGGGCAGGTATTCGCTACCCGGACGCAGCAACGCGGAGTTCGGGGAACCCCTATTTGCCCGCCCCGCTGAAGCGGGCAGGTATTCGCTACCCGGACGCAGCAGCGCTTATGGAACCATTACTTGACAGGAGGCAGACATGAAATTCATCCACACCGGGGATATCCACTGGGGTATGTGTCCCGATGCCAACAAACCCTGGGGCAAGGAACGTGCCCAGGCAATCAAAGATACCTTCCGGATAATCATAGAAAAAACAAAAGAGATGGATGTGGACTGCTTATTCATCAGCGGAGACCTGTTTCACAGGCAGCCGCTGATGAAAGACCTTAAGGAGGTCAATTATCTCTTCTCCACCATTCCCACCGTAAAGGTCATCCTGATAGCAGGCAATCATGACCGCATCAGGGAGAACTCTGCCCTGCTAAGCTTTACCTGGAGTCCTAATGTAACCTTTATCATGGATGAGGACCTGACCTCTGTATACTTTGAGGACATTAACACCGAGGTTCACGGATTCAGCTATCACACAGCTGAAATTAAGGCTCCCCTGCTGGAAGATATACAGGTCCCCCTGAACAGCCGGATTCAGATTCTCATGGCCCATGGCGGCGACGCCGCCCACCTGCCGATTAACTTTAACAGTCTGGAGCTGTCCCCATTTTCCTACATTGCCCTGGGACATATCCACAAGCCCCACGTCCTGGCTGACGGAAAGATTGCTTACTGCGGCTCCCCCGAACCCCTGGACCTGACAGAGACAGGCGCCCATGGCTTCTATGCAGGTGAGATTCATCCTGTCACCAGAAAGCTGGTAAGCCTCCGGTTCATCCCGGCAGCCAGCCTCCAGTACATACCTCTGGCCGTGAATGTGTCCAAAGATACCACCAACGGCGAACTGTGCGACCGGATATCAAATGAAATTGAAAACCGGGGTTCCCAGCACATTTACCGGTTCCGAATCAGGGGCATGAGGGACCCTGATATTGAATTTGACCTGGAGCAGTTATCGGACAAATACAGGATTGCTGAAATTATTGATGACTCTGAACCCCAGTATGATTTTTCAGCCCTGTTTGCCGAACATTCCAGCGACATGATTGGGTTCTATATCCAGGCCCTCCAAAAAGAAGATATGAGTCCGGTGGAGAAGAAAGCCCTGTATTACGGGGTAAATGCCCTTCTGCATACCACCGATGAAAGGAGCTGAACCCATGAAGATATTAAGTCTGCACATCGAGGGCTTCGGTAAATTCCATGACCTGGATATCTCCTTTAAGGATGGGCTGAATGTGGTGTACGGCAAGAATGAGGCCGGCAAATCCACCCTTCACACCTTTATCAGGGGAATGCTCTTTGGTATTGAGAAACAGAGGGGCAGGGCGGCCAGGAATGACGTGTACAGCAAGTACGAACCCTGGAAGGGAAGCGGCACCTATGAGGGCTGGATGCGGCTGGAAAGCGAAGGACAGATATACCGTATCCAGAGAAGATTCCAGAAGCAGAACAAGGAGCTGACCATTGTCAATGAAACCCTGGGAAGGGAGGCAGAACCCACCAGAGCCCTTCTGGACCAGCTGCGCTGCGGCCTGTCGGAAACAGCCTACGACAACACCATCAGCATCGGTCAGTTAAAATGCGCCACGGACGGGGGCATGGTGGCTGAGCTCCGCAATTACATCGCCAATCTCAATACCTCCGGCAGCATTGCCCTCAACATAACCAAGGCAACTGCCTACTTAAAGAGTCAGAGGCGGGAGCTGGAAAATCAGATGGTGCCTGAGGCAGCCCGCAGCTATACTGCTCTTTTGGGGGATATCCGCAAGACAGAGCAGGAAATATCCGCGCCTCAGTATGCCAATCAGCTGATTGAGTACCGTAATAAGAAGAGTGAAATCAGGAAACAACTGGACAGCTGTCAGAAGGAAAAGGAGGGGCTGCTTGAAAAGTCCGCCAAGGGGCGGCAGATTCTATTAAACAGCCAGTTTACTGACCAGGAATCCGTGCAGAGCTACATGGAGGACACCAGAAAGCTTTACGGCGACTATCAGAACACCCTGGCTGCCTGCAGTAAGAAATCCAGGACTGTCTGCGCCGTATTCATGTTCCTTATTACCCTGGCCTTTGCAGGAGCCGCAGGTCTGTGCCTGGCTGCGCCTGACCTGGTCCGCTCCCTTGTACTCCTTCCGGTACCGCTTACTGCCGCCGCAGGCATATCCGGCGCCATTGCCCTGGCTGGCTGCATCACCGGAATCCTTAAGCTGGGGAAAAACCGCCGGTTCCGAAAGGAACTGGACACCAGCACCCGCCTTCTCCAGGAGATATTTGCCCGTCACCTGGGGGATTCCAGTATATCCCAGGAGGCCATGAATGCATTGGAGGGCCGGATGGCTGAGTTCCTCCGTCTCAGCAAGGCAGTGGAACAGTCTGAACAGACCCTGGTGCAGCTGTCTGAGGAAATTGGAAAGCTTCAGTCCAGCGAGGACCAGTTCTCCCAGGAGATAGAACAGCAGCAGCGTATCCAATGGGAACTGGAGCAGAAACTGGAGCATCTGGCCGACTGCAAGACAAGGGCTGAGGCCCTGAAACATGTGCTGGCGGAAAATGAACGCATACAGGAGGAACTGGATGCCATCGACCTGGCCCAGGACACCATGACCACCCTGTCCACCTCTATCCGCGATTCCTTTGGATTATACCTGAACAGGGAGGCTTCTGACCTGATATCCGGCATCACCGGGGGAATCTACACCAGCATGAGCATTGACGAAAACTTAGACGTGTTCATGAACACGCCGTCCAAGCTGGTTCCCATAGAACAGGTCAGCAGCGGCACCATGGACCAGATTTATCTGGCCCTGCGCCTGGCCGCCGCCAAGCTGGTCCAGAACGGCCGGGGGGATACCATGCCTCTGATTTTTGACGACAGCTTTGTGCTGTATGATGATGAGAGGTTAAAAACAGCGTTAAAATGGCTAGTGAAGGCATATGATAACCAGATTATTGTATTTACCTGCCACCAGAGGGAGGCACAGCTGCTGACGGCAAATCAGGTGAAGTATCATCTTATACGCATATAAAGCAGAAAAACGTTGGCAAAATCATCCATCACAGACGGTTGGGCGGTATTGCGGACTCCCCGGAGTCCGTTTTCTGTTTTCCCGCACAAGGAAGGAGCCGTTGCTCCATAGACATGAGTTATCTATGGAGGAACGGCCCCTTTTTAAGCTAGTCTTTATTAATCTTTGCCGCGGTCAGCGTGATTTCAACCAGGTAACCGTCGGTCAAAACAGACTGGGCAGTGGTTCTGGCAGGCATGCAGCCCGAATCAAACCAGGCATCCCAAACAGCATTAAATTCGTCAAACATAGACCAATCATGGATGTCAATCTTTGCATAGAGGATATGGTTCTTATCGGAGCCAAACTGTTCCAGCAGCTCATCCAGGCGGTGGGTCAGGGCAGCCATCTGCTCGGTCATGGTGGGCTGCTTTCCGGCAGCGATGTGTCCGGTAAAGTACAGAACACCATTATACTCCGTTACCCTTGCAAAGTGTTTACACATATCATGTCTAATAATTTCCATTGATATCTCTCCTTAAAGTTTTTTATTTTATTATAAAAGTTGAACTCAGTATAAAACGCTATTTCGATTTGACAATTGCCAGACGGGGCAGACTCACAGGGTTCGGTTCAAAGTTTGTCAGGGTGGAACGGACGCCGAAAATGTTCTCTGAGTTGTGCAGGGGAATCATATAAACTTCTTCACGCAAAATGTCGATAACCTTGGCATAGTCTGCTGCGCGCTCTTCTTTATCCAGACTGCTCTGGGCAGTTTCCATCAGCTTGTCGATTTCCGGATTTCGGATGCCCGCATAGTTTCTTCTGAAAGGACCGGTGGAGTGCATATAAGGGTAGTAGAACTGGCCGTCCTTGCCGGTGGGGGCAAAGGCGCAGATGACAACATCATGGATTCCCTTGCTGTACTCAGCCATCAGCGTTGCGAATTCCATAATGGAAACATCGACCTTAACACCGATAGCGCCCCAGTTGTTCTGGAGGATTTCCGCAAGGTCAATACGGTTCTGGCTTTCGTTGGTCCAGAGCTTAATGGTGAAACCATCGGGATAACCTGCCTCGGCCAGCAGTTCCTTGGCCTTCTCGGGGTTGTACTCCAACAGGGCTTTATGCTTTTCAGGATCAGCGGGATGGTAGCCTTCATTCTGGGGAGTGAAGAAGCTGTCGTGCTTCCTGCCGGTGCCGGAGAAAACAGTGTCAACAATGGTATCCAGGTCAAGCGCATAGGCCAGGGCCTCACGGACCTTCTTATTGTCCAGCGGAGCGACCGTGCAGTTGAACACAATGTTGGATGTGGTAAAGGTATCGCAGGTCCAGATATCGCAGTTGGGATTCTGGCGCAGGGAGTCCACGGAGGTGGTCAGAGGCTGCATGCAGATATCCACGTCACCGGCCTCGAACGCCAGGGTTCTTGCGGTGGAGTCGGTTATAATACGGAATACCAGGTTCTTGAACTCCGGCTTTTCGCCCCAGTAATTCTCATTGCGCTCGAAAACAATGCGGTCACCGGCAATCCACTCAACAAACTTGTAGGGCCCTGTACCTGCGCCGTTCAAATCCCGGACAAGGGCCTCCGGAGTCGAACTTTCTATGGCCTTCTTGCTCAGAACGCAGTCCGCAGGGTCGCTCATAAAATCCTCCATGGGAGGGAAGGGCTCAAAGGTAACGATGTCCAGGGTATAGTCGTCGATAACCTTACATTTCTCCAAATCATACATGTTGTAGAAGGAGCTTTGCAGCGGCAGCTCATTGCCGCGCTGGTACATGAACAAAACATCCTCAGCTGTCATCTTTTCTCCGTTGTGGAAGTAAACGTCATCTCTCAGATGGAACCGGATTGTGGTATCATCCAGATTCTCCCAGGATTTTGCCAGGACACCTTCATATTCCATGGTTGCGTCATTACGCCTCAGCAGGCCTTCGCAGTGGACCTTTGAAACCAGGGTGGCGGCGCTGTCGGACAGCTGGAAAATGTCCAGGGATGCAGGCTCGCTGGCCAGAGCAACGGTAAGCGTGTCTTCGACGGCAGTGACAGGCAGATTCGCCTGAGGCGTATTGTCTGTGTAGGTGGAATTAATTTTGTCGCCTGTTTCAATGACAACGCCGGCCTTTGTCCCGGCAGACTCGCCGGACACAGCACTACTCCCCTGCTCAGACGGGGAACCGCCGTTCTTGCTGCCGCAGCCAGCTAATGAACCCAGCACCATGACCATTGCCAGAACCAGTGCTAATTTCCTTTTCATAAATGAATCCTCCTTAGATTGTATTTGTTTCTTACTGAATATGATGGCAGGCAGCAAAATGCCCAAGGCTGTCGCCAGTCAGTGAGGGATTTCTTTTAAAGCATTCCCCGTCAGCATAAGGGCAGCGGGGAGCAAACCGGCAGCCGGGCTTGGGGTTAACGGGAGATGTCAGCTCTCCCTTCAGAAAAATCCTTTCTCGTTTAACGCCCAGGCTGGGAATGGGGATTGCGGAAAGCAAAGCTTTGGTATAGGGGTGGCGCGGGTCCTTAAACAGCTCATCGGAGCCGCACTTTTCCACCACCTGACCCAGATACATCACCATAATTTCATCTGAGATGTGCTTGACAACGGATAAATCATGGGTGATGAAAATGTATGTCAGCCCAAGCTGCTCCTGCAAATCCTGCATCAGGTTCAGAATCTGGGCCTGAATGGAAACATCCAGCGCGGATACCGGCTCATCACACACTATAAACTTTGGGTTAAGAGCCAAAGCCCTGGCAATACCGATACGCTGACGGCGTCCGCCGTCCAACTCATGAGGATAGCTTCCTGCCAGCCGTCTGGCCAAACCCACAAGCTCCATCAATTCATCCACACGTTTATCAATCTCCCTGGCTGGTAATTTCTCACAGCAGCGCAGCGGCTCTGCAATAATCTGCCTAACGGTCATTCGGGGATTCAGGGATGAGAAGGGGTCCTGAAAGATGATTTGCATGTCCGTGTGCAGTTTTTTCAGTTCCTTTCCTCTGGCATTGGTAATCTTTTTTCCGTCAAAACAGATTTCTCCTTCGGTGGTGTCCAGCAGACGTACAATGGTACGGCCCAGTGTGGACTTGCCGCAGCCGGACTCTCCTACGATTCCCAGGGTTTTGCCTGCCTCCAGAGTAAAAGACACATCATCCACAGCATGCAGCCAGCCGTCAGGCACATGGAAATATTTTTTCAGGTTTCTGATTTCCAGTAGCGCACTCATTCCAATCCCTCCTTTTCTGCGCAGGCACAAAGATGGCACTTGACCATATGGCCTGGAGAGACTTCCAATTCCGCTGGTTTAACCTTACTGCAAATCTCCATGCAGTGCTCACAGCGGTCATGGAACGGGCAGCCGTCCGGCAGATTCATCGGATCAGGCATCAGGCCTTCAATGGGCTTCAGCCTGTGAACATCTTTGTCAATGTTTGGTATACAGCCAAACAGGCCAACGGTGTAGGGATGCCTGGCATTCTCAAAAATATCTGCCAGATTCCCATACTCCACAATCTCACCGGCATAGATGATGGCCACCACATCACAATTCTCAACCACTAAGCCAAGGTCGTGGGTAATCAGAATCATGGAGGTCTGCAGTTCATTCCTCAGAGTACGAATCATATCCAGCACCTGGGCCTGAATCGTGACATCCAGGGCAGTGGTGGGTTCATCGGCAATAAGCAGCTCCGGGTTGCAGCACAGCGCAATGGCAATGACCACTCTCTGTTTCATTCCGCCGGAAAACTGATGGGGGTAGTCGTTGAAGCGCTCCACCCTTATGCCCACCTTTTCCAAGGTTCCCTGGGCCTTTGCCGCAAGTTCTTCTCTGGAGAGATGCGGCTCATGAATCTGCAGGGACTCCATGACCTGCTCGCCAATTGTCATGACCGGATTCAGGGAGGTCATGGGGTCCTGAAAAATCATGGAAACCTTTTTGCCCCGGTATTTTCGCAGGGTCTCCTTATCCATGGCAAGGACATCCCGGCCTTCAAAATGAATCTCACCGCTGATAATCCGGGCGGGAGGCTCGGACAGAAGCCGCAGGATTCCCAGGGCAGTGGTGGTTTTTCCGGCGCCGGTTTCGCCTACCAGGCCCAGAGACTGTCCCCTGCTCAGGGCCAGATTCATCCCATTAACAGCTTCCACAATGCCGCTGTCAGTTTCATAGTGAATCACAAGATTCTTTATATCTAATAATGTTTCGCTCATAATCAGTCTCAACTCCTTGCTTAACAGCTGCTTAACGTTTCATTCTGGGGTCCAGAGCATCCCGCAATCCGTCGCCAAGCAGGTTCAGCGCCAGAATAACCATCATAATTGCCAGACCGGGAAACAGCGCCATATACCATTCATTCAGCAGATACGCCTTACCGGTGTTCAGCATACTGCCCCATTCGGGCGTGGGAGGCTGAATACCCAGTCCAATGTAGCTCAATGATGCACAGGTCAGAATCGCACTCGCAACGCCTAACGTGGAACGGACGATGATGGGGGCCAGACAATTGGGAAGAATATGGCGCAGGACAATCCGCAAATCGCTGGCGCCGCCGGCACGCGCGGCTTCAATATATTCCTGGTCCTTAACGGTAAGAACCGAGGCACGCACAGTCCTGGCATAGGAGGGAATCGTACCGATGCCTGCCGCAATCATCAGGTTAACTAAACCGGAGCCCAGGGCAGCGGCAATGGAAATTGCCAGCAGGGTGCTGGGGATTGCCATCAGAACATCCATGCAGCGCATAATCACATTATCTGACTTACCGCCGTAGTAGCCTGCGGCCGCACCTAAAAGGGTGCCGGTGATACAGGCGAATCCAACAGCGATAAAGCCAACCACAATGGATGTTCTGGCACCATATATAATACGGCTTAAGATATCCCGTCCAAAGTTGTCTGTTCCCATAGGATGCCACAGATTGGGCCACTGTAATGCTTCCGCAGGACGCTGCTCATCCAAACCATAGGGAGCCAGAAGAGCCGGAACCAGCGCACAGCACAGCAGAATACATATAATGACCAGTCCCATCATAGCCTTCTTATCCCGTTTCAGACGAATCCAGGCTTCCCCCCACTGGGAGGTTCCATATTTTTTTGTGACTCTGCGGGGTTTTCCCCCGGTCGTTGCTTTCATCATAAATCAGACCTTCCTTTGCGTGTGTTATTTGCCAGAAACCGGTCAGGTCTCACTTTGGGCAATGAGGTTTTTAATCTTTCTTTTGGTCTGGTAAATGGATTTCAGTCTGGGATCCACAAAGGTGTATATAATATCTACCAGCAGGTTCAAAAGACTGAACATGACAGCAATTACAACCACAGCTCCTTGGATAGTCGGATAATCACGGGCTTTAATGGACTGAATCATCAGCATCCCTATACCGGGAATTGCAAAAACCGTTTCTGTAACAATGGCGCCGCCCAGCATACTGCCCAGCTGAATAGCAATCGCTGTAATGATTGGAATCATCGAGTTTCTTAATGCATGGGAAATAATCACTTTTCGTTCGGTCTGGCCTTTTGCCCGGGCAGTCCGTATGTAGTCCTGGCGGATAACCTCCAGCATACTGGAACGGGTAATCCTGACTAGCGATGCCATGGCGCCGGTACCGATGGTCAGAACCGGCATAAACCAGTGGGCCGGTGTTGTAAACCCGTAGCTTGGAAACCATCCCAGCTTAACGGAGAACAGAATAATTGTCATTAAGCCTTGCCAGAATGCAGGCATTGCCACACCAATCAGAGCCAGTACCATCAGCAGATTATCAATCCAGGTATTCTGCTTGATGGCGGAGATAATTCCAATGGGAATGGAAAGAATCACCGCAAATGCCGCGCTTGTTAATGACAAGAGTATTGTTGTAGGCAGCCGGTCCATGACCTCCTCCAAAACAGGACGCTTTGTTTTGTAAGATGTACCCAAATCCCCGTGGAGCACGATATTTTTGGTATAATTGAGAAACCGGACCGGGAACGGCTTGTTGAGTCCCAGGTCTTCCCGAATCTGCTCCACAACCTCCACTGAGGCAGCGTCACCGGCAATCATTTCCGCAGGATCTCCGGGAGAAATCTCGTTCATGGTAAACACCAGGAACAAAACTCCCAGGAGAACCGGAATCATCATCAAAATTCGCTTAAAGATATATTTTAGCACAAATCTTCACCCCCTTCATTCTGCATATAATATTGACGTAAATCCTGTATCATTAACGCACCTTAATTGTAGATTATAACAGTGGCAAGATAAACTCAGTATTTTATGATTTGGTTGAATATTTTCATTTTCTATTCAAAAAAGCATGTACATAGTATATAATGGCTAAAAGCAGATTGGATGCCGGAGCGTGAACAAAATACAGGGGGGCAGTATGAAAAAGGATTTAATAAAACGGAAAAGTCTGTCCGTCATGGAACGGCTTATGAATCAGAGTCTGACCGTAAAAATCAGCGTTTTTATTTACTTAATCGTAATCATTCTCTTTTTATTTCTCTCTTTTTTCCTTTTTGGCATCGTTGGGCGGGCATCTGACCAGCGGCTGGTAGAGGAGCACTCCAAGATGCTGAAGGTTGCCATTCTTACCATTAACAGCCGCCAGCAGTATATGATTGGTGTGGCGGATTATTATGCCCTGTCTCCGGAAATCCAGAATATGATGACCATCAGCAATTCCGGCCTTCCTGTGACAACAGTCCTGGACGAGTCCAGGTTCAAAACCCCTACAATCATCATTCTCAGCACCGTATTCTATAATGCCGAAGGCGAGGCCATCTACTATACCACGAAGGATACCTCCCGGGCGCCCATCAATCAAAAAAACAGCGGCGCCTTCCAGAAGCTGGAATTGGGACAGGCCACCTATGTATGGGAGTATATAGACCAAAATAACAGCGGTTTTATGAAATACGATTTTTCCCCCAAGCTGTGTTTGTGGAGGGTAGTCCGGGACAGTAACGATGTACATATAATCGGAGCTGTGGCGGTTACCATTGATTCCCGCTCCCTCCTTGGCTTTGACGAAACCGCAAAGCAGCTGTCTGAAAACCTGGCAATTATCAATTCCCGAGACCAGGTAGTATACAACCGTTCCAATATCAATCTGAATGAGGATGATATCCGGCTGTTATCCAGCAACTCCTTTGGCAGCGATACAGGCCTTTATACCGCTGATTTAAGCAGCGGCAGGTATCGGGTCAGCTATCAGGCCATTCCTTCCACTGATTTTGTGGCGTTCTTCCTATACCGCCATACCCCGTTCGCCTTTGGGATTGATGTCGTATACAGCTATATATTAGCGGGTTTGTTTCTGTATATTCTCAGCCTCTTCCCGTCGATTATACTGGTTTCCAAAATGATTACAAAACCTCTGGTGAGCCTGACAAAATCCATCCAGCAATTTGCAGAGGGGCAGCGTAATGTAAAAGTTCAGTTTAAATATACGGATGAGATTGGCCTGCTGGGAAAAGCCTTCAATGACATGGTTTTGGATAATGAACGTCTACGGATATCGGAATATGATTTGCGCTTAAAAAATAAGGATGCGGAACTCGCGCTGATGCAGGCGCAGATTAATCCCCATTTTCTCTACAATATGCTCAATGCAATCCAGTGGCAGGCGCTCAAGGGAGGGAACAAGGAGATTGCGGACATCGCCTATTCCATGGCTCAGGTATTCCGCATCAGCCTGAGCCGCGGCAAGAGCATTATTTCAGTGAAGCAGGAGCTTGACCTGGTCAACTACTATTTATCCCTGCAGCAATACCGTCTGGGCAAAAAAATAGACTATCATATTGATTTTAATGAGGATGTCCTTGGCTGCCAGATTCCAAAGCTGATTCTTCAGCCTCTGGTTGAAAATTCCATTGTCCATGGAATGGCAAAGGACGCTTCCCTCAATCTGGTGATTTCGCTGTCTGTCTCCCTGTCGGAGGATGGAACGTCGCTACACTTTATGATTCAGGATAACGGCTGTGGAATTCCCCCGGACATCCTTCGGTATTTACCTAACGAAGTAATCCCGGCTTCAGCGGAGGATGGTCTGAAACCCAATAAGAGCAGCCGCTTTGCGGTTAAAAACATTTATGACCGGCTTACACTTGTATATGGAAGCGATTTTACTTTCCGTATCCGCAGTGACCACGGGACCACCATTGAGCTTATTCTTCCTGTAAAAGAGATAGATGAAAGGAGCGCTTCCAATGCTTAGATTGGCAATTATTGACGATGAAGAAGAAACCCGACAGATTATGGTCAGTTTTATTGACTGGGAAACCTACGGAATCACCGTGGTCGGAGAGGCCTCCGATGGTTTCACCGCCTATAATCTTATAAACTCCATGCGTCCGGATATTGTCTTAATTGATATCCAGATGCCTGGAATGACCGGCCTTGATGTTCTCGAAAAGATTCGTTCAGAGAACCTGATTTCTCCTGCCTTTATTATAATGAGCGGATACGATGACTTCGAATTTGCCCGGAGGGCAATCAGCCTGGCGGCGGTAGAATACTTGTTAAAGCCCTTCCGCCCTGACGATGTGATAATGGCTATCCAAAAATCCATCAAGCACCTTGAGCTTATCCGCAGCAGTTACCCGGAGGCTCCGGCTCCTGGCGGCAGGAAAAACTCATTGTCCGGCAATGCCATCGACTTTTCACTGCTTCACTATCCTTCCCGGGAAGAACACCGCCTGCTGGAGTGCTTGAAAGTTGGTACAAAAGAAGGTGTTCTTGCGGAGCTTGACTGTTTCTGGAACTGTCTGTGTGAATTAAACAGTGATACTGAGAGCCGGCTGAATTGCGCGGTCATCCTTTATGTAGAGGTTTGCCGGTTCCTGCTGGAACGCGGAAGCTGTTTTTCATCTCCATATTTTGAGGATTTGGATAGCTCCGGCGGGAATATTTCCCAGGAAATCCACCGGACTCTGACATCCGTTGTGCTGGATGCACTCTCGCTGCTTGAGTCCGGGGATGTTTCCCGTATTTATGTAAACAAGGCAGTTCAGTATATTCAGGCCCACTATAAGGAAAATCTCTCTCTGGACAGTGTTGCCAATGAAATCGAGCTCTCGTCCCCCTATCTGAGCAGCCTGTTTTCCAGAATTCTGGGAACCACCTTTATCAACTATGTGCAGTCTGTGAGAATCCAGAAAGCAAAAGAGCTTTTATGCGGCACAACCATGAAGGTCTACGAAATTGCCTACTGCATAGGCTATGATGATGAAAAATACTTTTCGCAGGTCTTCCGTAAAACAGAAGGAATCACTCCTTCTCAATTCAGAGCCCAATCCTCCGCAAATACCAACCGTATGTAGCACAGCAGGACCGGAAGTTTTTTTAGGAATTTTGTAAAATATTAAACGATACCAAAAGATTTTCCGTTCATCTTCCCTGGAACGCGATGTAAAATATAATCATGATATATCTGTACGAGGCAAAGCCACAGGAACGTCGGTGCTGTGACCCACGGCAGGATTATAATTATCAGTTTATTAATAGGAGGATGAATAATATGGTACGCAGTGAGAATCAAGTAGCAAACCCTGTACGAACCAACATTGAACTGTCTGAGAAGGTCCTGAATCTGAATATGCAGCTGGCCCAGAATCCTGAGAATGCGGATCTTTGGATTAAGCGCGGTCTGGCCCTGGTAGAGCAGAACCTGATGCGGGAAGCGGTAGAGTCCTATTCCAAAGCCCTGTGCCTGGAGCCTTTTAACTGGCTGGCATACCGCAACCGCGCACACCGGCATCTGTCCTGCTGGGAATTCCAGGAAGCCTGCTCTGACTTTATTATGTCTACCAGACTGGTTCCCAACACAGTTGATATCCATGAAATCTGGGAGGCCTGGTATCTGCTGGCACTGTCCCACTATCTGCTGGGTGAATACGAAAAAGCGGCAGACGCCTACCAGACCTGCTACGGCCTGGCCCGCGGCGATGACATTATCACTACCACCGGATGGTACTGGTCTACTCTGATGCGTCTGGGCCGCAAGGAAGAAGCTGAGAAGATTTTGGCGCCTATAACAAAGGAGACACAATTTGAGGCAAGCCGCGAAGCCTACTTTAGCACACTTCGCATGTTCAAGGGCTGGGTTTCCCCTGAGGATACCGAGGCTCAGTGTAATATGCCTGACTGCAAGGATAAGTTTACCCGGCTGTATGCCATCTCCAACTATTACTATATCACCGGCGATTTGGAGAATTCCAACCGCGTGATTGACCGTATTCTGGAAGAGGCCGGCCCTGAATGGTGGATGGTCTTTGGCTACCTGGCTGCAATGGTTGACAAAAAGGCCCGCAGCAACGCCTAATATTATCTCTCTGATATGACTCAGAATTTGCTCCGGCATTGTCCGGGAAACCGTTGTTTTGGGAAATAACACGGCTCTATACAAAAGGGCGGTTTTGATGCCACATATCAAAACAGCCCTTTTCTGTTGCGTTACAGAGCAGGAATACGCGTTATAATCCCAATGTCCACCCAGGAGGTTTTTCATGATGAACAAGAACACTGAACATCATTCCATTCCTATAGGGCCTACCGATATTCTGCAATTTCAAAGCCTTTCCAACCTGTCTCTTTCTTTGGACGGAACCCGCGCCGCATTTATGAAGCATCAGTGCAGCAGGACCCAGGATGGATATGATTCTAATCTTTGGATATATGATTTAAGCCGCAGCTGTACTGTCCAGGTGACTTCCGGCAACAAGAAACAGGTGTTTTGCTGGGCCCTGGACGGCTCACTTCTCTATGCCACGCCTGACGGCGAAACCCGCTTCACTAAAATGAATCCAGACGGCAGCCTCAGTCCGGCATTTAACATACCCATACAGGTCAGGGCCATTCAGCCCATAACGGATAGTCTCTGGCTTGTGGAGGCTGCCAGCTATGTAAATGAGGAAGCAAAGGGCCTGCTGACGGAAAAAATCTGCGTGGTCCTGGAGGAGCTGCCTGCCCATTACAATGGCGTGGGGTACACCTCCGGCAGCCGCAGCAGCCTGTATTTGTTTGACCGGATTACCAGCTCACTCCGGCAGATTACTCCTCCCCACTTTGAAACCATGGGCTACAGTCTGTGTATGAAGGAGCTGAAAATCGTCTGCCATGGACATGAGTATACAGATGTCCGTGGAATCAGGGGCAGTGTTTATCTGTATGACATTTCCACCGAAACCGGACGCATGGTTGTGGAGCCCAATATCTACCGCCTGTACTTCGCCTCCATGATGGGACAGAACCTGCTGTTTGCCGGTACAAAGGGAAACCATGACAGCAATGAAAATCCCACATTCTATACACTGAATCTTGCCACCGGAGAAGTATCTGAGCTCTGCTATCCTGACCACTATGTAGGAGGACTGGGCATCGGCTCCGACTGCCGCTATGGAACCGGCACCACCTGCCTGTGTTCCGGCAGCAGCGTATACTTCACCTCAGCACATTTTGAATCCAGCCACCTGTTTCAGGTAACATCCGGCGGCAGCTTCCGACAGATAAGCAGCCAGGAAGGGTCCGTAGACTGTTTTGACATCAAGGGAGATAAGGCTGTTTTCGTCGGAATGCGGGGCATGGGCCTGCAGGAGCTGTATACGTTTAATCTGGCCACGGGTCAGGAAACCAGACTGACACATTTCAACCAGGACTATACGGACAGCCACAGAGTCTGCACACCCATCCCCTGTTATTTCCAAAATCATGACGGCATTACCATAACCGGCTGGGTAATTCCTCCTGCAGATTATGATGAAAACTGTACTTACCCTGCTATTCTGGACATCCATGGCGGTCCCAAGGCCTGCTATGGTATGGTTTTCTACCATGAGATGCAGCTTTGGGCCAATCAGGGGTACTTTGTATTCTTCTGTAATCCCAGGGGAAGCGACGGTCATGGAGATGCCTATTCTGCCATCTCCGGCATCAACGGTACCCTGGACTATGATGATTTGATGGAATTTACCGACCATGTTTTGGAAGTATATCCCCAAATCGACCGAAGCAGGGTGGGCGTCACCGGCGGCTCCTATGGAGGCTTCCTGACCAATTGGATTGCAGGCCATACAGACCGGTTTGCTGCTGCGGCAAGCCAGCGCAGCATCGGTGACTGGATGGTGCATTATGGTGCCTGCGACAGTGGTTTCTGGGGCACCAGTGAGCAGTTCCCCCCTTCACCGCTGTACGATGCTGCAAATGCCTGGAACCATTCCCCCGGAAAATATGCCATGAATATTAAGACACCCATCCTCTTCATCCATTCTGATGAAGACCGCCGCTGCCCTCTGAGTGAAATGATGCCTGTTTATACCGGTGCAGTGCTGGCAGGCACCCCGGTGCGTATGTGCCTGTTCCATGGTGAAAACCATGAACTGTCCCGTGCCGGCAAGCCCCGCTGCCGGATTAAACGCCTGACAGAAATCACAAACTGGATGGATAAATACCTGAAAGGAGAAAGAAAGGCATGAAGCACCCTGAAATATTAAGTCTGCACAACATATCGAATCTGCGCATTTCTCCCGGGGCAGGCCGCTGCGCGTTCCTTGTCCATACTCCCTGCGAAGCAGAAAATAACTATGAAACACACATACATATCAGTGACTTTGCCCAGTCTTATCCCCTTGGAGTATCCGGGATTACAAGCTTTGCCTGGGTGGATGAAGCCACACTGGCGGTTGCACGTCCCAATGGAGACAGCACGCAGTGCGCACTTCTGTCCCTGAAGAACGGTTTGGAGGAGACTGTGTGGGAAATCCCCTTTTCCGCCAGAATTGAAGGCTGGGTTTCCGGGCGGCTTCTCATCTCAGCCCGCCGTCCGATTACGGAAGAAAAGGCCGGGGAGGATGGAGCGTGGACCATCCTGGATGAATTTCCCCTTTGGGAGGACGGCGTGGGATACCGGGCCAAGATTCGCCGCCAGCTTTTTCTTTGCTCCTGCGATGGCCGGTTGAAACGTATCTCTCCGGAGGGCATGGATGTCCGTATTGTATCGGCAGATTTATGCTGTCTGGTCTATGCCGGCTATACTCCCGGAATCCTTGCCGGTGCTGCAAATGAGATTCACTATTGGGACGGAGAAGACCGGGTCCTCTGTAAAAACCATGGGGAAATCAAACATCTTGCTTTAGGCAGCAATTATGCGTTTTTTTACGCGGCTGGTATTGGCAGTGAGGCGGATGCTGCTCCTGCCCTGATGCAGGTTTCCCTGCACACCGGCAATGCCGGAATCCTGTATGCATCCGGAATTGCGGTTGGCAATTACATTGTTTCCGATGTCTGCCTGCAGGAAAAGACTTTTTGTGCGGATGGTGATAATCTCTATTTTGCCGCCACAGAGAAGGGGTCCTCCCAGATTTATAAGCTGGCTGCCGGAGGTGAACCGCTGCCCTTGACCCTTGACCCGGGCAGCATTAACCAGCTGGACGTCCGTGCCGGACGTATTGCCTTTGCCGGTCTGCGCAGGGGAGCCTGTCCGGAGGTCTATATCCTGAAGGATGGAGAGCAGAAGGTTTCAAGCCTTCACAATGAGGACCTGCTTCCCTGCCACCCCATGGTGGAAATCCCCTGCCATGGTATTCAGGGCTGGGCACTACGGGAGGAAACAGATGAAAAGACTTGTCCTGCGGTTTTATTTCTTCACGACGGTCCTCAGCAGGCATTTGGTGAAGTATACCACTTTGGAATGCAGCTGCTTGCCCAAAACGGCTATGTTGTACTGTTTGCCAACCTGCCCGGCAGCATGGGGTATGGCGAAGATTTTTCAAAGCTGGACGGACACTGGGGCGATTATGACTACAACGGTCTTATCCGTTTCCTGGATGCGGCTCTGGACGCCTGTCCTGAGATTGATTCCAGCCGTATGGCTGTGATTGGCACTGGCTACGGAGCTTATCTGGCTGCAACAGCCACGGGGAAATGTGACCGTTTCAGAGCTGCAGTCTGCGATGGGGTCATTTCCAACTGTGTTTCCATGGTATCAACCAGTGATTACGGCATTGAATTTGCCGAAAAACAGATGAAAGCCTGTGCTTTCCGGCAAACCGCCAAACTGTGGACGCGTTCTCCTCTCAGCCGCATCCCTTCCATGAAAACGCCCACCTTGCTGCTCCACGGCGAAAATGACCGCCGCAGTCACCTCTCCCAGGGCCAGATGCTCTTCACCGCCCTAAAGGTTCATGATGTGCCAGCCAGATTATGCGTGTTCCCCGGCCAACATCACGGCCTTGCAGGCAGAGGAACGCCTCTGGCACGGGACCGCTACTACAGCGAAATTCTCCGGTGGCTGAGAATGTATCTGTAACAAATATATTTGGTCTTTTCTGTGCCGGATAACCGGCAGAATTAAATAATAATGAGAAAGGGCAGGAGGAAATCACTATGCTGCTGATTAAAAATGGACTTATTCACAATGCCGTCCGCCGGACTCCTTTTATGGCTGATATTCTGGTGGATAACAAAAGGATTATAAAGATTGAGCCGGATATTGTCCGGGATGGCGCAGAAGT
Source organism: Clostridium sp. 1001283B150225_161107_B6 (assembly GCF_015556325.1). NCBI lineage: Bacteria > Bacillati > Bacillota > Clostridia > Eubacteriales > Clostridiaceae > Clostridium > Clostridium sp. 1001283B150225_161107_B6. The sequence goes on from NZ_JADNMD010000003.1 coordinate 502,890, forward strand.
ATATGATGCAGCCGGGGCAGAGATTTATCCCGGCTTTGTAGAAGCGCATGCCCATACCGGTCTGTCCGGATACGGCATTGGCTACGAGGGACATGACTATAATGAACTGGGGGACATCATTTCCCCCCAGCTTCGCGCCATAGACGCCATTGAACCCAGGGATGAAACCTTGGCGGAAGCACGAAATGCCGGTGTTACAACCCTCTGCGTGGGCCCGGGCAGTGCAAATGTTCTGGGGGGCACCTTTGCTGCCATCAAACCCGTTGGATGCAGGGTGGAGCAGATGTGTCTTAAAGAGGAGGCTGCCATGAAATGCGCCTTTGGTGAGAATCCGAAGCGCTGCTACCAGGAAAAGGGGAATTCCAGCCGCATGACCACTGCCGCCCGCCTGAGAGAGGTTCTTTTCAGAGCCAGGGAGTATGAAGCCAGGCTGGACAGGGCCGGAGATGATATGGCAGCCCGTCCTCCCTTTGATATGAAGCTCCAGGCCATGCTGCCGGTTCTCCGGAAGGAAATTCCTCTGAAGGCCCACGCCCATCAGGCAAATGACTTTTTTACCGCTCTGCGCATCGCCAGGGAATTTGATGTCAATATTACACTGGAACATGTTACGGAAGGTCACCTGGTTGCAGAAGAACTGGCTCAGGAAAATGTGATGCTGGCCGTGGGGCCCACCCTGGGTCATGCCACGAAGTTTGAACTGAGAAACAAGACCTGGGATACGCCCGGCGTACTGGCGGCCAGCGGCTGCCATGTTTCCATCATTACGGATGCTCCCTTTATCCCCCAGAAGTATCTTACTCTTTGCGCGGGTCTGGCTGTGAAGGCTGGGATGGATGAGTTTGAGGCGCTGAAAGCCATCACGATTCATCCTGCTGAACATATTGGAGTGGCCCACCGGGTAGGCTCCCTGGAAGTGGGAAAGGATGCGGATATTGTAATCACTGACGGAAATCCCTTTGAAATCGAAACCAATATCCTCTCTGTATTTATTGACGGAAAGCAGGTATTTTCCCGGAATCAATAGCATTGCCGTGCCGCCATCATCCCTTCAGGCATAGAGCGTCTGAGGGCACTGGCTCAAGAAATATGGGGCTGCGGCAAAATAGATGGGTGATTCTCTATGGCGCAGCGGCTCCTTCCTTATGCGCGAAACAAAATACGGACTCCGAAGAGTCCGTATTTTTATACTGACAAGCCGTCACAAGCCTATCCTCTGCCCTCAGCCTGTCCTGCATCCCGGTACACCTTAATAGCCTCCGTAATGTTGGACGCCGAACCATCCTGTATAAGCCGTGAAAGCTGCGCCAGTTTATCCGGCTGCAGGAATTCCCTTCCCAGGTATGGTCCATAGGTGTCTGTAATGCGTATATTCTGCTCCTTAATGCTGCTCTCCAGGCTCCGCAGGTTCGCGGACACCTCGTCCAGCTCCTGCCTGAGCCTGTCCATTGTATCCTTATGGCTGGCTATGATTTCATCTGTTATGATAGTCTTTGTCACATTCTCAAAGGTGCTCAGGGCATCCTTTTTCCTGGAAGCTATTTCCGACAGCTCCTGCTCCACACAGGCAATCTCATCGTCATACTTTTCAAGGTCGTATATATCCTCGTTCCCATCCTTCTGAATGGTTCTGGTAATCACCTTTATCTTCTTCTGGTTGGACCTCAGAACATTGCGGATATCCCGTCCCCTTTTAAGCGTGTCCTGGTGACGGAGCCTGGTCCTGTTTCCAATCATCACATAAAGGCCGCCGAACAACAGGACGTCCACAAAATACACAGCCGCCAGATACCAGATAATCCTCTGGGGAATCAGAAAATAAATGCCGCAGGGAATTCCCAAAAAGCAGATTATCAGGGTAAGCAGGAATATCAGTATTTCCTTAAATCCTCTGGGATAGTACAAGGCATAATAAAATGTAGTCCCGCACCAGGCAGGCACCCGGTTCTTCTGGAACAATGTCCTCAGCTGGACCTTCAGGTCCCTGTTGTGTTCCCGCAGTTCGCTGGTCTCCTCGGCAATCCGTTCCTTCATCCCCTGGCTCTTGGCCTTCTCCCGTTTTGCCCTGGCTTTCTTAAGACGTTCCTGGCCTTTTCCAATCTCCTTGTCATAGCTGGAATTAATCTCATCCAAACGCTTTTTAACGGTCTGGTTCACGGAATCGGATACAGCCTTTCCGGCAGTTTCAAGCTCCCGTTCTTTTTTCTCTTCTTCATCCGCCAGCTGGCCGGCCGTATTCTGGTCACAGTTAAGACGGTACACCGCATCCCTGGCATCTGCCAGGAACTTTACATAATCCGTAATTGCCTGTCCCACCTGCATTTCCTCCTTATGGGAACGTTTGTTATTACGTATAGCTTACTACAAATAGTCCCCACGGGCAAGGGATGTTACAAAAAATTCAAATATGGCCGAAATATGACGGATACAGTCACAGCCGGCATTGAGTTTAAAAATGACTTTTAAAACATCGGATTAGATGTTATACTAAAACATCAGAAGCCAATGTAACAGACTTGCAAAAGGAGAAGCACTATGTTCAGAATGTGGGGAAAACTTATGAAAGACAACCATCTGGTCAAGGACACGGTGGCAGTCATGACTGACTACTCACGGTCCAGGACCCAGATGGTATTTGACTCTTTGGATTCTATCTGCTATGAGTTTGACCTGGAAAAACCAATCTGGCTGGAATCTTCTGTTAAGGAATTCCAGCTTCATGATAAGGTACGGTTTACCCAGGATAATTTTATAGAATCCATTGACTTTGATTTTTTGGAAATCCAGGTAATTGAAGAGTAATATCCGGCCTGTTTTAATGCTCCGCCATGTGGCAGCATACCTGATGTCCGGGCGACACCGTATACACAGGCGGCTCTTCCCGCCTGCAGATATCCTGGCACATCAGACAGCGGTTGGCGAATTTGCAGCCAGGCTTGGGATTAATTGGGCTGGGCACATCCCCCTCCAACAGAATCCGTTCCCTCTTATAGCCATACTTGGCAATGGGGACCGCGGAAAGCAACGCCTTAGTATAAGGATGCACGGGATTCTTAAAGAGCTCCCTGGAATCGCATATTTCCACCATCTGTCCCAGATACATTACTAATATCCGGTTGCTGATATGGCGAACCACACTCAGGTCATGGGAAATGAACAGATAGGTCAGCCCCATTGTGCTCTGAAGTTCCTGGAGCAGGTTAAGTATCTGGGCCTGTATGGATACATCCAGGGATGACACCGGTTCGTCACATATGATGAATTCCGGATTCAGGGCCAGCGCCCTTATGATACCCACCCTCTGGCGCCGTCCTCCGTCCAGTTCATGGGGATAGCTGTTAAATAATTTTCTGCTGACACCGCCCTTTGCCATCAAATCCAGTACCCTGTCATTAATCTCCCCGGCCGGATATGTCTTATGTATACGCAGCGGCTCTGCAATGATTTGTCCGATGGTCTTTCTGGGGTCCAGACAGGAATAGGGGTCCTGAAATATAATCTGCATTTTCTTTCTCAATCCCTGCATCTTCCTGTTATCATAGGAAAGAATATCCTCCCCCTGGTATATGACCTGGCCGTCCGTATGCGGAATCAGACGCAGGACCACCCGGCCTACCGTGGATTTTCCGCACCCGCTTTCCCCTACAAGTCCTAACGTCTCCCCCTTATCTATATGGAAACTCACATTATCCACTGCATGGAGCGTACCTGCAGGCACCTTAAAGTACTTCTTCAAGTTGTGAACCTCTAAAATCGTATCACTCATACTGTTCTTCCTTTCTGTATAAATGACATTTTACAGTGTGCTCCCCGCCGATGGACATGTCCTCCGGCTCTGTTGTCCTGCATATATCCATGGCCTTGTCGCATCTCGGACAAAATTTACATCCCGCAGGCAATTCCATGGGGTCGGGCATGGACCCCCTGATTACGTGAAGCATGGCGGACTCCTCCGACTCAATATCAGGGAGACATCCGAACAGTCCCTGTGTATATGGATGGGACGGCTGTTCAAACACTTCCTGTATGGTTCCCTTCTCAATCACACACCCTGCATAAACAACTACCACATAGTCTGCAATTTCCGCCACAACCCCCAGGGCATGGGTAATAAATATGGTAGAAGTCTTATATTTCTCCTTCAGGCCCTTCATCAATTCCAGAATCTGGGCCTGGATAGTCACATCCAGCGCAGTGGTGGGCTCATCTGCAATGAGAAGCTGGGGATTGCAGGACAGTCCCATGGCAATGCACACCCTCTGCTTCATACCTCCGGAAAACTCATGAGGATAGTTTGTAAGGCGCTCCCTGGGAATCCCCACGATTTCCAGCATATCGCCGGCCCTTTTCCAGGCCTCCTTCTGGTCTACATCCTGATGCTGCTTGATGACATCGCTAATCTGGTGCCCTACCGTGTAAACCGGATTTAGGGATGTCATGGGGTTCTGGAATATCATTCCTATTTTCTTTCCCCGGTACTGGCACATGGCCGACTCATTCAGCTTCAGCAAATCCGTGCCCTCAAACAGGATGGAGCCAGATGTGATGACCCCGGGCGGATTTGGCACCAATCCCATGACAGACAGGGCCGTGGTGGTCTTACCTGCCCCTGTCTCCCCCACAAGTCCCACGGTCTTTCCCCTGGGCACATCAAATGACATGTGGTTGATTGCCTTCACCACTCCGTCATATGTGCGGAATTCAATGCTTAAATCTTTTATTTCAAGCAGGTTCTCGCTCATATCCTTTTCCCCTTTCAGCGGCTGTACTGCCAATCACGGACAGCCGCACAAATCTTTCAGGCTCATGCCTGCCTCTTTTTTGCCAGATAATACGGCAATGCTGCCGATGTACGGATTCCCTTGAAAAATCCGCTCAAAACCATACTTTCATTGGGTGCATGGTTCTTTTGGTCTGCCGCGGCATAGGGAATCACAATACTGGGAACTCCCAGATGGCCGGTGAACACAAAATCCGGAGCCACTCCCCCAATTCCGGGGAAAATAATGGGTTCTTCCTCAAACCCGTCCCGCAGGGCCTGGGCTGCCACTTCCACATACGGATGGTCCACCGGCGTCCTTGACGGGGTAACCATCCCATAATGCTTAAGCTCTGCATCCTTAAACCCATGGTTATCCAGATGACGGCGCAGTGTCCTATATATCTTTTCCGGAGTCTGTCCCGGAACCAGGCGCATGTCAATCTTTACAACCGCTTCCCTTGGCAGCACGGTCTTGGACCCATTTCCGGTAAAACCAGATGATAATCCTGCAATATTGCAGGTAGGTTCAAATATAAGATTATAATAGAAATTATCTGACTTCCTTCCCTTTATAAAATGGTCCACTCCATATTGTTTCTTTAAGACCTCTTCATCTGACGGAATCTTAGATACTGCATCTATTTCCAGCTGGCTCAGCGGCCTTACATCATCATAAAACCCATCAATGGTGATATTGCCCTCTGCATCCCGCATTGTATTCAGAAGCTTTACCATCCTCCATGCAGGATTCTGTATACAGGTCGCCATCATGGAATGCAGGTCTGTCTCGGCTTCCCTCAATGTAATCTCCGCATAGCAAAGACCCTTTACACCTAAGTTAATCTGCGGCCTGCCGCTTTCATGATAGTGGCTGTCCGAATAGAAACATACATCACATTTCAACAGTTCTTTATGGCTTTCCACAAAGGTCAGCAAATCAGGGCTTCCGATTTCTTCCTCACCCTCAAAAAGGTACTTTACATTGACAGGAAGCTTTCCCTTCACCTCTGCCCATGCCTGGGCAGCTTTAATATGGGTGAAAAGCTGTGACTTATCGTCTGATACACCTCTGCAGAATATCTTCCCATCCCGTATATCCGGTTCAAACGGGTCGCTCTTCCACTCCTCCAGAGGTTCCGGCGGCTGCACATCATAGTGGCCATATACCAGCATGGTGGGAAGGGATGCATCTTCCATGCGCTCTCCATATACAATGGGATGCCTGTCCGTGGGAAAAATGGAAGCCCTGATACCGCTTTTCTCCATGATTCCGGCAAGAAGCTCTGCGCATTCCTCCACTCCCTCATCCCTGGTGCTTATGCTCTTACACCGCAAAAATGTAAATAATTCCTCTAAATACGCTTCCTTATGCTGTTCTATGTAATCGAAAATCTCTTTCATTCCAATGCCTCACATTCATTGTCTGTTTTATCAGTCACTCTTAAGCTTAGGGTCTAAAATATCCCTTAAGCCGTCGCCAAACAGGTTCAGTCCCAATACCAGGAAAAGGATTGCCAGACCAATGATACTGGTCACATGGGGGGCCACCAACAGATACTGGCGTCCGCTGGACAGCATTGCTCCCCACTCCGGTGTGGGCGGCTGGGCGCCGATTCCTAAAAATCCCATTCCGGATGTAGTTAATACCGCATTTCCGAAATTCAAAGTAGCCAGAACAATTAACGGCGACATAATGTTGGGCAGGATATGTGATACGATAATCCGGAAATTGTTGGCGCCCAGGGCTTTGGCTGCCTCGATATATTCCCCATTCTTAATCGCCAGTGTCTCGCTTCGGGCCATGCGCGCAAAATTCGGCACTGTATAGATTGATACAGCCATGACCGCATTGGTAAGATTGGCCCCCAGCACTGCCACGAACAAAATACACAGGAGCAGCTGCGGAAATGCCATCAGCACATCCATGATACGCATCAGCATGAAATCCATCTTTCCTCCATAGTAGCCTGACACGATACCCAGGGGCACCCCAATAAAAAATGCAGCCAGAACCACCGTAACGCCGATGCCAATTGAAATTCTGGCCCCATAAACAAGACGGCTCAGGATATCACGTCCCAGCTCATCCGTTCCAAGCAGATGCCCTTCTATGGTCCCCGGGGCTTTCAGCATGATGCTGAAGTTAGCCTCCTCCGGGTCATAAGGAGCAATCCAAGGCGCGGCAATTGCTATAGCCACATACAGCAGTACAATCACCAGGCCTAAAACAGCGATTTTTCTCTTTTTAAAATTATGCCAGAAGCGCTTAATCTGATACGATTTGGAAATCTTGATATCCGCCTGCAAAGCGCCTTCAGCTGCTGGATTCTCTGTCTTCTCCGGCATTCGTCTCCCTCCCATCAGGACAATTTGATTCTTGGATTGATGACTGCATACAGAAGGTCTACAATCAAATTAACAATCACAAACGATGCGGCAATAACCAGGATGGCTGACTGCACCACCTGAAAGTCCCTTGCCTTGATTGACGTCACGATTAAATCTCCCAGGCCCGGCCATCCGAATACCTTCTCTGTAATGACGGCTCCGCCAATCAAAAGGCCAAACTGAAGTCCGGCAACCGTCACAATGGCATTCATGGCATTCTTTAACGCACATCCGAATATGACCTTTCTTTTGCTGAATCCCTGGGCCCTGGCGGTCTGGATGTAATCCTGACCCAATATTTCCAGGGTACTGGAGCGGGTCATACGGGCAATGGTCGCCAGACTTCTGGACGAAAGAGTCACCGTAGGCAAAATCAGGCTCAGCGCAGTGGACTGGGGTGTAATAGGAAGCCATTGAAGCTTGACACAGACAACCAGCATCAGCATCAGACCCAGATAAAATGCCGGTGTGGAAAGGCCTATCAGGGCCAGGAACATACATAGATTATCCCATATGGAAAACCGTTTCACGGCTGACAGCAGGCCAATCCCTACACCGCCTATGATTGCCACAATTGTGGATGTGGCTGCCAATAAAAGAGTATTTGGATAACGTACTGCCAGCTCTTCTGCCACAGGCCGGCCGGTTCTTGTAGATGTGCCAAAATTCCCCTGGAGAATACCTCCAACATATTTAAAATACTGTACGTACAGAGGCTTATCATATCCATACGCCACCCGAATCCGCTCCACGTCCTCCGTTGTAGCCTGCTCACCTGCTATTAGCCGGGCCGGGTCGCCGGGCATCATATGTACCATCAGAAATACTAAAAGGGAGACTACAATAAGCACTGGAATCAAAGACAACATTCGTTTAAAAATATATTTTGCCATTGACCGCCCTGTTCCTTTCTTAACTTCCCTCCCCGGGATACATCCGGGGGAGGGAACCATTTTTTTATATTGCATTTACAGATTACATTGTTCTATATCCTGTTTTTATCACATTACTTTCTGTTCAGATATGCCAGTTCAATTGTCTCATTCGGATAGATAACCAGTCCTGATACGTCTGCCCTTGTGCCGAATGTCTGGTTCTCATAATACAGGATGACGGACGCCCGGTCCTCATGGATGATGTCCTGCATCTTATACAGCAGTTCCTTGCGGGCGGACTCATCTGCCGTACGCTGCTGCTCCTCGCATACCTTGTCATATTCAGGGTTGGAGTAGAATGTATAGTTCTGAAGCTCCCCTGACCTGTAATTATACATAAGGTCCTGGGCCAAATCTCCGGTTGCGCATCCCTTTCCTAACAGGAAGATTTCCGTATCTCCGGCAGCTGCTGCTTCCGTATAAGCGCCCCAGTCCAGAACATTAACCTCTGCTGTAATGCCTACCTGTGACAGCATGGCCTGGATGGCTTCTGCAACCTGGCGGTCCATTGCATACCTGCCTTCAGGAGTATTAATCTTTGTGGTAAATCCGTCCGGATAACCGGCCTCTGCCAATAACTGTTTTGCCTTTTCAGGGTCGTATTTATAATCGTCTCCAATTCCCGGTTTTGCATTCTGGATTGAAGATGAGATAACTCCGGTAGACGGGAAGGTCACATATCCCCCTAAAATGCCATTGATGATGGCGTCGCGGTCAATTGCATAGTCAATTGCCTCGCGGACCTTCAGATTTGCAAGCTTCTCATCCTGGAAATTAAGTCCCAGATAAATGGTGCGGTAACCGGGAACCATCTCCACCTCAACATTGGGGTCGCTCTGAAGCTCATCCACTAAAACACTTGGAATGTTAGCTGCAACATCTGCATCACCTGTCTTAAGCATCATTGCCCTTGCAGAATCCTCGGCAATTATCTTTATATCAATGGTTTCTGCCGTTGCCGGGGTCCCCCAATAGGTTTCATTTTTCTCCAGGGACATGGAAGTGCCTGGAATCCACTCCTTCAGTTTAAGGGGACCGGTGCCCGCTGCATGGGTGCTGTAATCCTTCCCATACTCCTCCAGGGCCTTCGGACTCATCATGCCCGTACTGTATGTACTGACCATGGCCGGAATTACCGCGCAGGGCTGGTCCAGGATAAATTTAATTTCGTGGTCATTGACAATTTCAAAATCCGTAATCATATTCACCAGGGAAGACTTGGGTGAGCCTGTTGCAGGGTCCTTAAGACGCTCAATATTGTATTTCACTGCCTCGGCATTAAAGGGTTCGCCGTCATGGAACGTAACTCCCTCCCTTAACTTAAAGGTCCACTCGGTTGCATCCTCATTTGGGGACCATTCCGTTGCCAGTACCGGCTGGAAATTGCCTTCCAAATCCCGTTTCACCAGGTTCTCATGTATCTGCACAGATACACGGCCGGTATTTGCATCACTCATGAGATGGGTATCCATGGTAAGGGGCTCCGTACCTATCACATACGTAAAATGATTGCCTGCCGTGGACTGTCCTGCCGTGGACTGGCCTGCCGATGCGGAGGCAGTTGTATCGGCTGTGCCGGCTGCACCTGCTGCCTCCCCCGTACTTGTCTGGTTACTGGCTGTCCCGGAGCATGCGCTCAAAACAAACAGGGATGCCATAGCCATTGCTAAAACCTTTACTGTTCTTTTTTTCATTGTCATTCCTCCTATGATTTTATACAGAGCCGGTTAGGGCCTTTCTTGGATACTTATATAACTAGCAAATCACATGCCAACATATATATAATTACACAATTCACTGCAAATAGCCATAAGCTGCCATTAAATTGTGACTGATTAAAGAAAATTATTTTTCAAATCCTTCTTGTGTTTTTCGCAACAGTGTTGTAGTATTGAAGCAACGTTGCGTGCGTTGCATCATCCAGGAGGTACTTTATGCTGATAAATATCATTTTTATTATCCCCTATCCGGAATTGGAGGAAAGGGTCAACAAAATTTTCCAGAATCACCCCCTCCGGGCAAGGCTGAGAAAAAGAATCGAGATGCGCACGGCCGATGAGCTTGAAACATTTTCATTTAACGCCCACAGCGATGTCATTATAGCCCGCGGCTACACGGCCTGCGGCCTGCGCAGGATGACCCCGGAACTCCCTATCATAGAACTTCCCATAACGGCCTATGATTTGATTCGGGCTCTCAATGAGTGTATCACTCTTTATTCACCCAAGAAAGTGGCATTTATTGGAAATTATACCGCCCTTGCGGAGGCGGATGAACTGGGCAGCTTTGTAAACTGTGATATTAAAAGCTACCATTCCGAATCCACGGATGACATTACCAAAGCAATTGACCAGGCTGTGGCTGACGGCTATACTGCCTTCATAGGCGGATATTCCGTCAATTTAATCTGTTCCCAGAGGGGACTTCCATCCGTCACCATACGCACGGGCAATGAGGCCGTTACCAGGGCCCTGGACGAGGCTGTGCGTACCGTGGATGTGGTCCGTATGGAACGGGAACGCTCGGCCATGTTCACCACCATTACCCAGACAGCCATGGATGGGGTATTATATGTGGATACACAGCAGACCATAAAAATATGCAACCCCGCTGCCCTGAAGATGTACACAGGGCCAAAGAAGAAGCTCCAGGGTCTTTCCCTGCAGTCCGCCTTCCCCTTCCTCTCAGAGCCGGTTTCTGCTGTGATAAATTCGGGAACAGAGCTTCCCAACCAGCTCATACGGTGGAAAAACTACACAATCAACGCCACCATCCATCCTGTCATTATCAACAGCCGCTTAACCGGTATCGTGGTAACCTTCCAGGATGTAACACAGATTCAGCAGGTGGAAATCCAGATACGTAAGAAGATGACTGATAAAGGGCTTAACGCCCATTACCACTTTGATGATATTATCCATGAAAGCCCGGAAATAGATTATGTAATCGAAAAAGCGAAAAAGTTCGCTTCTGTCTCCTCAAATATCCTTATAGAGGGGGAAACCGGCACCGGAAAGGAATTGTTTGCGCAAAGCATACATAATGCCAGCACCCGCTGCAACGGTCCATTTGTGGCAGTCAACTGCGCCGCACTGCCGGAAAACCTGCTGGAAAGCGAACTGTTCGGATATGTGGAGGGTGCATTTACCGGTACAGCCAAGGGCGGTAAAACCGGCCTCTTTGAGCTGGCCCACAAGGGAACCCTGTTCCTGGATGAAATTTCCGAAATCCCCCTCAGCATCCAGGGCAAACTGCTCCGCGTCCTCCAGGAGCATGAGGTCCGGAGGGTGGGCGGGGACCGGGTGATTTCCGTGGATGTACGTATCATTGCCGCCACCAATCACAGCCTGAGCCACATAACAGAGCAGGGGCGGTTCCGCCAGGACCTTTTATACCGCCTGAATGTATTGAAGCTGTTCCTGCCTCCTTTGCGCAGGCGCTGCGGCGATACCAAGATACTTTTCCTCCATTATTTAAATCTGTATTACCGGCAATTGGGCAGAATCATCCCCCATGTGGCCACAGCAGCCATACAGATGCTGTCTGATTACCATTTCCCCGGAAATATCCGCGAATTGAGAAATGTCACGGAACGGCTGGTTGTTATATGTATGGATAAAGAAGAAATAACGTCAGATGATATGCGGGAGGCGCTGCATCCCGAAGAGCTGCCGGCAAAATTCCAGTCCGCGGACACGCCCATTCCGCCTTTTTACCAGGATGGGGAGCGTGAATTCCTGATTCGGATGTTAGAAGAATCAAATTATAATCAGACCCTGACTGCTGAGAAGCTCGGCATTAACCGGACAACCCTGTGGAGACGCATGAAAAAGCACGGTATACGGCGGCCTTAAGACATCTGTAAATACAGTGTGTATCAACTTTATACCACAAGCGGAGGGATATCATGAAAAACCTATTTACAATCGGAGAAATGGCCGAACTCTTCGGCATCAACATACGTACCCTGCGCTATTATGACGGAATCGGCATCCTGCGCCCGGAGACAACAGACCCGGAAACCGGATACCGGTATTACTCCACCCGACAGTTTGAACGGCTGAATACCATCAAATATCTCCGGGCCCTGGGCGTATCTCTCAAGAAAATTTCATTGTTTTTTGAAAACAGGGATGTGGATATTATGCTGGGACTGCTCAAAGAACAGAGGGAAGAAACACAGGCAAAAATCAGTGAACTGATACAGATTGAACAGAAGCTGGAATACCGCCTGAAGGCCCTGGAGGATGCCATGGACACACAATGCGGCCAAATCAGAATCCTTCATTTGGAACAGAGGCCCATTGCATATCTGCGCAAGGATATTAAACTGGGAGAGGACCTGGAATTCCCCCTCCGTGAGCTGGAAAGGGCCAATACGCTGGAACCTGCAATGTTCCTGGGCAAGGTAGGCGTGTCCCTGTCATCCGTTAATCTGAAGGCCCGGAGATTTGAATCATTTTCAGGTATTTTTGTACTTCTCGAGAAGGAGGACCACTATCAGGGAGAGGAACAGCATCTGCAGGCCGGGGACTATATAAGCGTCCGCTTTTCAGGCACCCATCAGGAGGCGTCCCAGCACTATATACTGCTTTTGGAATACATGGACCGGATGGGCTATTCCTGCTGCGGGGATTCCGTGGAAATCACCTTGATTGACGCGGGCTTCACCAATGATGTGTCCCGGTATGTGACGGAAATACAGATTCCTTTTTCAAGAAAATCAGAAAATTAGACATTTCTTATTGACCCTCTAGTTACTGGAGGGTTTATTTTTATACATAACAAATGTTAGATTGAGGAGAGGTTCAACATGAAAAACAGTAATCTGCTGACAGAAGGAAATGTATTTCACGTGCTGCTGGCGTTCTCTGTCCCATTTCTGGTTGCCAATGTGATACAGGCCCTTTACGGCGCTGTGGACCTGATGGTCATCGGATGGTACTGCCCGCCGGAGAGCGTGGCCGCTGTTTCCACCGGAACCCAGGTCACCCAGATTATCACCAGCATGGTATCCGGCCTGACCCTGGGCGGCACCATACTGGTGGGAAAATACACCGGCATGAAGGATGATGAAAGGACCTGCCGCACCATCGGGACCACTCTGTCCGTATTTGCGGTTGTGGCATTGGCACTGACCTTTGGAATGCTGATTTTCAGGGACACCATACTTGCAGCCTTAAAGACGCCGGCCGCCTCCATGGATGAAGCCAGGCAGTATGTGACCATCTGCTTCTGCGGTATATTTTTCATCTGCGGCTACAATGCCATCAGCGCCATATTAAGAGGGTACGGAGACTCTCGCAGGCCCATGTATTTTGTGGCGCTGTCCTGTGTGCTCAACATTGCAGGCGATATTATTTTTGTCAAGTATCTGGGATTGGGCGTGGCCGGCACGGCCCTGGCAACCGTCCTCTCCCAATCCATCAGCATGATATGCTCCATTGTCTACCTTAACAGGAAGAAGTTCATATTTACCTTTACCCTTAAAAACCTGCGCATTGACAGGGACAGGCTGAAGGAGCTGGCCATGGTGGGCATCCCCATCTCTTCCCAGGAGTGCATGGTCCGGCTGTCCTTTCTGTATCTGACTTCGGTCACCAACCGTCTGGGGGTAAATGCAGCTGCAGCAGTTGGCATTGCCAGCAAATACGATGTGTTTGCCATGCTTCCCGCCACCTCCATCGCCAGCGCCCTGGCTGCCATCACAGCCCAGAACTACGGCGCCGGAAAACCGGGGCGGGCAAGGAAATCCCTGGCCGCCGGCATTGGATTCGCGGTGCTGGCCTCCTCTGTCTTCTTCCTGTGGGCCCAGCTGTCCCCCCGGACCATGATTGGACTTTTTAACACCAATCCCCACATCATAGAGGCCGGAATCCCCTTCTTTCATTCCTGCAGCATTGATTACCTGGCTGTTTCCTTTGTATTCTGTCTCAACGGCTTTATGAACGGCCGTTCCAAAACAGTTTTTACCATGGTCAGCTGCTGTTTCGGCGCCCTGGCCCTCAGAATGCCTCTCATATGGCTGGCCTACACCTACTGCCCTGATAACCTGTTTGTCATAGGATTGATTGCGCCCGCTGTGTCCGGCTTTATGGCAGTGTATACCATGTTCTTTGTGATACGGCAATTAAAACAGGATGCCCGGGCAATCGAAAAGCCGTCCTGCTGACTCACCCCATCAGCAGGACGGCCTTTTCTCTATGCCGTATCTCTGTTAAGCTTTTATCTCACTTAGATTCATATGGCATGACCGGCCAGTCATCCCGAAACCGCACCGTCATTACAGCCGCTTTAGCAGTTCCTCTCTCTGAGCCTCATATCCAGGCTTACCCAGCAATGCAAACATGTTCTTCTTGTAGCTCTCCACACCCGGCTGGTTAAACGGATTCACGCCCAGGATATATCCGCTGACACCGCAGGCAAACTCGAAGAAGTAGAACAGCTCTCCCAGATAGAACTCGTTCTGCTCCGGAATCTTAACCATCAGGTTGGGTACATTGCCGTCGGTGTGAGCCAGGATAGTTCCGTTCATGGCGCTCTTATTTACAAAATCCACACTCTTCCCTGCCAGGTAATTCATGCCGTCGGTATCCACGTCTTCTTTATTCAGAAGAATCTCGGCAGGAGATTCTTCAACATTGAGAACTGTCTCAAACATGATACGTGCTCCGTCCTGTATGAACTGTCCCATGGAGTGAAGGTCTGTGGTCAAATCCACTGCCGCCGGGAAAATGCCCCTCTGGTCCTTGCCCTCGCTCTCGCCATAGAGCTGTTTCCACCACTCGGACACATAGTGAAGGCTTGGCTCATAGTTGGCCACAATTTCAACTGCCTTTCCCTTGCGGTGGAGAATGTTACGCACAGCTGCATACTGAAGGGCTGCGTTGGATTCATATGGTGTCTCCAGGGCTTTCTGCCTGCCTGAAGCAGCACCCTCCATTAACTTATCAATATCCGCTCCACTCACTGCAATCGGAAGAAGGCCTACAGCCGTCAATACGGAGAAACGTCCGCCCACATCATCCGGCACAACGAATTCTTCATAGCCTTCTTCGTCTGCCAGGTTCTTTAGGGCGCCTTTAGCCTTGTCAGTGGTTGCGTAGATGCGCTTGTTGGCTTCTTCTCTGCCATATTTTTCAATGAGCATTTCCTTAAATACACGGAATGCAATTGCAGGTTCTGTGGTAGTGCCTGACTTGGAAATGATGTTGACGGAGAAATCCTTGCCGTCCAGTACCTGCTTTAAGTCACGGATATATTTACTGCTGATGCTGTTGCCTACAAAATAAATCTCAGGTGTCTTGCGAACGCTCTTGGGTAACACATTATAAAAGCTGTGTGACAGAAATTCAATGGCTGCCCTTGCCCCCAGATAGGAGCCGCCGATGCCTACCACCAGCAGGACATCAGAATCATTCTGAATCTTTTCCGCCGCCTTCTTAATCCTTGCAAATTCGGCCTTATCATAATCTACCGGCAAATCGATCCATCCCAGAAAATCATTACCGGCGCCAGTCTTGCTCAGCAAGGTCTCCTTTGCACTCATGACTGTGGTCTTAAAGTTGGCCATCTCTTCCGCAGAAACGAATCCTGCTGCCTTGGAATAATCAAACATAACTTCCTTTCCCATAACTCGCGCTCTCCTTTTCTTATGTCCATGGACCATCTGCCCATGATTCTATCAGTGCTGCGGTAAAGCCGCTTATCTCTTAAATTATAACATAATTTCCCTTATAATACCATTTCTTTCTGACCCTGGAAGCAAATTCCTGGGCGTCAGCCTATTTAGGAAATGAATTCTTTCAGCAATTCCCCCAACATTCTTTTTTGTTCCGGATTTAAATCCTGAAGCCAATTATCCTTTGACTTCTCTTCCTGTTTTTCCCTGCTGGCAGCAGTCTGCTCCAGCCCCCTTCTATTATTACTATTTGAACGGCGGTCTCTTCCTATGGAGCGCAGATTAGCCGGTTCCCTGCGGTCCTCCTCAGCTGTAACGGCCGGCACATGCTCTGCTGCGCCTTCCCGGTTCATTCGCGGCCACATCACATTTTCCAGATAGTCCTGGAGGCAGGTCAGAAGCTGCTGTCTCCTGGATTCCAGGTTTACTCCGTAATCCACCAGCATGGTGAACATGCCGGCCAGGATGCCTGTGGTGCCGTACAATACAATATAATAATTATCACTTCTAAACCAATAAGAGAGAAATGCTGCTCCGCCGCCTGCCAGGAAGCAGAGAAGTGTCAGCTGCCCCGACAGGTTGTCCAGTCCCTTGACGGACATCCCAAAGGTCCGCAGGCTGTACATCTGGCGTTCCAGATATACACGTGTGTTGTTCATTCCCTGATTCATACGATATGTATCCTCTGCATTCTGTTTCAAACCGCGCAGATATTTGTTCTTAGTCAATGCCATGTTGGTGCTTTCTTTAATTAATCGTTTGTAGAAGCTTCCTGCCATCAACCTGGTAAATACCCCTGCCAGGCAGATTGCTGCCAGCACGTATAGTGCCTTTCCTGTTTGTAAAAAGCTCATCATAGTAAAAGCTCCCCTTTCTTCCCGGATTCCATCCCGTTTCTATATAATATTATTGTTTTGGCCCTGGCTGCTGGCTGCAGCCGCTGCCTGGTTTGGGAAGCGCCCCTGCAGTCAGGCGTTTCCCGGTAAAGTCTATTATAGCAACGGATTTTGATTTGGGAAGTTGAGAGTCCCTAGAATCGTTCGCCAAATTCTCCTAAAAAACGATTCTGAGTGGTGAGATTTTTCTTTAGACAGTTAAGGTATACGCCAGGATTTTCCTTCTGCATCCGTATGCTTTTCCCGGCCGGATTCCCATTCTCCATGCTTTTCCCGGCCGGATTCCTGGTCCCCATGCTCTTTCTGATTGGATTCCTGGTCCAGCCGTTTTTTCATAATCCAGTAAACAGCCATTCCTGCCGGTAGAAACAGGCGGAACTCCCTGCTGCCGTTTTCATATGTGACATAGCGGCTGAGCCTCACCGTAGCTGCCGCCCAGTTGACCTTAAACTCCCGCCTGGCGGGCGTACGTATGATAGAAAACCCCATGGAGAGATAGGCTATGAGTATCAATATAATCCATCCCCACCTGTACCGCGGATTCTGCCTGTAACATATGACGGCTGTCATAATCGTAGCGGAAATCATGGCCAGGGACAGAAGGAACAATCCCCACTGAAATACATTCCAATGACCGATGGTGCGCAGGGTGCCCTGGGGCGCCAAGGATGCGCTGTCCCTGACGGTAAAGCTGATGATTCCCCGGCTCCCGTCCGATGTCTCCATTCTCTTAAGGCCGGCTGTAAACAGCTGGCCGTCCTCTGCCTTCACCCTGTAGGTACATTCCACAGTTTTGGTCTTTACACCCTTTACAGTACTGGTCCGGACATTTAATCCCCTCTTTTTAAAAGAGGCCATCTGTCTTGCGCCCCATATATCCATATTTTCCTGTATTTCTTTTTCCATATATTCTTCGGGCACTGCTCCCGGCAAATACAGGGAGCGCATGGCCTCCCGGTCCCCCTGGGATGCCGCTGACACCATCTGTTCCAGGTAATGGTCCGCCGCTGTCTCCTTGTCAAAGAAATGCGTCACCCCTTTATATAGGAAAAAGGCCGCAATGCAGAGAAACGCTGCCATGACAGCAACTGCTGTTCCTCCAAATATCATCCATTTCCTTTTCTTGCCCATACCAACCTCCCTCTCTTATAAAACAGACCTCTGAATTTCGTCATATCCAGAGGTCTAATTATTAGCGAATCTTTATATGTGTGTCTGCTATATATCAATCTGATTTTCAATCAATCCTTATTTAAGAAAAGGAACGTACAAGCTCAGTAAGCAGATTTACGCTGTGGACAATGGCCTTAGCTTCAAAAGCAGGATAATCCACTGTGGCGCTGTCATCCGCCTTGTCAGAGATGGCCCTCACAATAAGGAACGGGATAGAGTTAAGATAGCAGGCCTGGGCAATGGCAGCCCCCTCCATTTCCGTACAATATCCTCCAAACGTATCTACCAGCCACTTTTTCTTGTTTTTATCAGAGACAAACTGGTCTCCGGTCACTACGCGCCCCACGAAGGTGCGGATGTCCGGATTTACCCTGGCGCAGCAGCCCTCTGCCAGATGTATAAGACCCTCGTCTGCCTTAAAGGCCAGTGTCTCTACCCTGGGTATCTGTCCCGGCTCATAGCCAAATCCGGTAGCATCCATGTCATGCTGAAGCGCATCGCTGGAAAGTACTATGTCCCCAATATCAATCTCAGCCTTCAGGGAACCTGCAATTCCCGTATTCACCACACCCGTTACGCCGTATATATCAGCCAGAATCTGAGTACACATAGCTGCATTAACCTTGCCGATGCCGGAGCGGACCACCACTACCTCCTTCCCCTCCAGTTTTCCTTTATAAAAGTCCATGGCAGCCCTTGTCTCCACCTGCACATCTGTCAACTGCGCCTTAATCATAGCCACTTCCTCGTCCATGGCTCCAATAATTCCTAGCATAATTACCTCCTTCTGTCTTGTACTATTCTTCTATTATATAGGAAGCCCGCAGATTTTCAAGTTCAAAGCTTGTTCTCACTTGACATTATCTTTTGCATAAGGCATAATCGGATATACATGAATTTATTACAGGAGGCACTACACATGAGATATAAAACACAAGGGGTCTGTTCCAGGGAGATATCCTTTGAAGTGAAAGATAATAAACTGACCAATGTCCAATTCATAGGCGGCTGCTCCGGCAATACACAGGGCCTGTCCCGCCTCATCGAGGGCATGGACGTGGATGAGGCCATCCGCAGGCTGGACGGAATCCAGTGCGGGCCAAGACCTACGTCTTGCCCGGACCAGTTGGCTAGGGCGTTGAAGCAGTTTAAAGGGCGGTAAAAGTGTTAAAGGAAAGGAGAATAAATATAGTTCTCCTTTCCTTTTTAGTATATTACTTATCACAATTCGTATCTTACTAATCAATGAAAATTCCTGCTGTAACTGGGCTAAAACCTTCAAATTTATCATTATAAACAGCTGAGAATACCCCTCTTAATCGATAATAATAACCCTTTTCCTGACCTTTAAATGTAATGTTTACTGTAGGGGTATCCAATCCTTCAGGATAATCTTTTGCATAATATTCAGCGTCATAATATGTTACCTGTCTCCAGCGTTCGGATGTTTCATCCCATCTATCCAAATAAACTGTAATGTATGCCTCATCTACTGGTATGGCTAAAAATCCAATAGCTACTGCACCAATATCCCCATTACCTTCATCAGAAATTGCTAAATCAGCTCTCATAAAAAAATCGCCCCTTGCTTTAGCAAATTCAGAAACCTTACTTTGTCGTATAGACTTTGGTAATAATTCAGAAACCTCATTAACCGAGGTATAGTCATTTGGGTTATATGGTTTAGCATAAACAGTTAATGTCGTCATAGACAAAATAAGAATACTGCTCAAAATTGTAACTATATACTTTTTCATTTGTACATCTCCTTTTTAAAATGTTAATCTCTCCACAATTTGTAGAAACGCTGATTCATCGATAACACCTGAAATAGAGTAATATGAACCATCTAATATTACTGATGTATCATATCTTAATTTTTCGTTAGATAACATTTCTCTATGGATATCTAAATTTTCTCCAATCCATTTATTATAAATATTTAATTTATATTGGGAATCACCTTTATAGTTATATGAAACTTTCTTATCGTACTTTGACTGTATTAGAAAAACATTTTCTTGCTTATAATTAAATTTCATATATGCTATTCCATTTTCTATATATAAACCTAAAAAATCCATATCCGGTGGTATATAACCCAATTTAAGTGGTTTGATATTCAGCTCCTCCCCAATAACCTCATAAGCCTCATCCTCCCCATTGACCTCAGCCTTAAATGAATCATTTACAAAAATACCCTGTCCATCCCCCAACTCCTTCTCCCGATAAAAATACGACTTCGTCCCCATAGCCACCATACATCCACTCCCTGCCACAAGACAGGCAATTAAACCAACCGCAGCCAACCGCTTCCAGCCAAACCTCGGTCTGATAACCTTAGGGTGCTCTGGTTGGTTGGATTCCGGTACATTCTTTGACTCAGCCCTTTCTTCCTGTATCCTTGTCCAGATTTTCTCAAATTCGTCTGGTGATGGGGACGGAATGGGAAGGGGGACGGCCATATGCTTGACTGCTTCAAATTCTTTTAACAGTTCTTCATCTGATATATCATCCGTTCCCCAAATCGGGCAGTCCATAGAATTGTCCTGTTCTGAAGCTCTTTTATAATCTCCCACGTGACACCTCTGTTTACCAAATCTCCTAAAGTTCCCTTTGCCTTTAGGGTTGACTTTTTGCGTTTAATGCTTACTATAATAGTAGACGTTTATGAATGCCGGATTCCCCAGCATATCGTATTCTTTAGGAGGTTTTTATGAAAAAAATCATTTTAACCGGCGGCGGTACTGCCGGACACGTTACCCCCAATCTGGCCCTGCTCCCTTCACTGAAGGAGGCTGGTTACGAAATCCGCTATATCGGTTCATACCAGGGTATGGAACGCAAGCTGATTGAAAATGCAGGCATTCCCTATGATGGCATATCCTCTGGCAAGCTGCGCAGATACTTTGATATCAAGAATTTTTCCGACCCATTCCGCGTTGTCAAGGGTTACACGGAGGCCAGACGGCTCTTAAAACGCCATAAACCGGATGTAGTTTTTTCCAAGGGCGGCTTTGTTGCAGTTCCCGTGGTTCTTGCTGCCAAGCATTACAAAATTCCTGTCATCATACATGAATCCGATATGACGCCAGGCCTGGCCAACAAAATATGCATTCCCTCCGCCTGCAAAGTCTGCTGTAATTTCCCGGAAACCCTTAAGTACCTTCCATCTGACAAAGCTGTGCTTACAGGCTCTCCTATCCGTGAGGAACTGCTCCAGGGCGACCGGCTGTCCGGGCTCACTTATGCCCATCTGTCCGCCCACAAGCCAGTACTTCTTGTCATAGGCGGAAGTCTGGGCTCTGTAGCCGTTAACACAGCAGTCCGCAACATCCTTCCCCGTCTTCTGCCCAGCTATCAGGTAATACATATCTGCGGCAAAGGCAATCTGGATGAGAACCGGATTGGAACAGACGGATATGTACAGTATGAATACGTTGACGCTCCCCTAAAGCATCTGTTTGCGGCAGCCGACCTTGTCATATCAAGGGCTGGAGCCAATTCCATCTGCGAACTTCTGGCACTGCGCAAACCGAACCTGCTCATCCCCCTGTCAGCAGCGGCAAGCCGCGGAGACCAGATTCTCAATGCCAATTCCTTTGCAAAACAAGGATTCAGCAAGGTTCTGGAAGAGGAAGCATTGTCTGATGACTCTTTGTTTAATGCGATTAACGATTTATATTTAAACCGCAATACCTATATTCAGGCCATGGAACAAAGCAGTCTGAACAATGCTGTTAAAACAGTTGTATCTCTCATTGAATCATGTGTGAAATAACCTTAGGGCCAATTATCTCTTTTTAGCAGTTCTTCTAGGTACTTCCTGATACGGCTGACTCTGGAATAGCATGCCTTTTCTGTAATATCCAACATAGCGCATACTTCCCTTGTCGGCCGTCCCTCTATCAATCTGAGCGTCGCGACCTGACGCCAGTTTTCAGGCATCCTCTCGATTTCCTTAATAATCGCCTCGCATCTCTCTTTGCTGACTACATAATCCGGCAGATTGGCAGCCTTATCGTGAGCCGGATACTCTTCACTGTTATATGCCTCTTCGTCCAATTCCCCATAGCTCCTGTACTTCATCTTGCGGTGGAAATCCATACACCGGCTTTTTAGAATACGTATCAGCAGCGCCCTTTTACTTTCCTCGGCCATATCCAGGGAATATTTATAGCGGGCATATGAGACAAATGTATCCTGTACCACATCCTCAATATAATCCACAGGAATATCGTTCACATAAGCTATCCTTCTCAGGTATACCTCATATTCCAGATACATTTCCTCAAACAGTTTCTTATCTTCTGAATCCATCTTCTCAATCTTCATTGCAATTACAGACAGCCTTTGATTTTATCCGCAACCTCTGCCAATTCTTCCGGCGAAGCCTTTCCCGGAGCCCAACTGACCATGGCCGGACCTCCTTCATATCTTGGAATCACATGCATGTGGAAATGGAACACAGTCTGCCCGGCTGCTTCTCCATTATTCTGAACCAGATTGAATCCCGCACATCCAAGAGATTTCTTCATCGCAGAGCCAATCTTGGCACCCAGAGGAAGTACCTTGGCGGCTGTATCCCCATCCAGTGCGCATACATCTGCAAAATGCTGTTTTGGAAGAATAAGGGCATGTCCTCTGGACGCCGGTCCCAAATCCAGAATCACGCGAAACTCTTCATCCTCATACAGAGTGGTTGACGGAATCACCCCGCCCGCTATTTTACAAAAAATACAATTGTCATCTGTCATTCTGAAAATCCTCCTTCCGCTGCGGTTAACACAGCCTGCATTCTATCCAGCCATACCGGAAATACCGGCAGCACGTTTTCTCCGATAAAGCAGGATACCTAAAATGAAGCCGGAAATCAGGCCTCCTATGTGGGCCACATTGTCCACCCCTGCTGAAGTGAACCCATGATAAAGCGTCAGCAGAACCATGAAACCCAGCTGCCTGTTGGTTAGTCCGTCCAACTGACCATGATGAATGGCAATCACATAGACCAGACCGCCTACCACACCGAAGATTGCGCCTGAAGCTCCCGCAGACACACTGGCCGCCCCTGTCCGTACCTGGACAGCCAGGGAGATGCCGTTGGCAGCAACACCGCTGGCAAGATAAAATATCAAATATTTGATATGACCAAGCGCCTTTTCCATCTTCTCGCCCAGCACCAGCAGAACCAGCATATTATTTGCCAGATGGCTGACTCCAAAGTGCAGGAACATGGCAGTAAACAGCCTGTAGTACTCTCCACCAAGGATAACAAAGGGTGCAAATACAGCCCCATGCCTTACCATGAATACCCCATCCTCAGTGGAGCCGATGGCTTCCAGATACAGGAATACCAATGCGTTGACTGCTACCAACGCAATATTAACATATGGCCTGTTCCTGTTTATGCCTGTAACCATCCTTATTCCTCACATCCTCAATGATATATAATCTTAACATACTTTAAAGGACTTGTTAAGTGGCTTTGACGCAATAAAGTTATTTTTTATGCCCCTCCTCTTGCTATTTAGTATTTCTGTGACCATGCTCCTGCAATTGGATTTTTTAAGTGGAAGGAGAATGCCGGGCCGCTCCGTTCTGTCAGTGAAACATATATCCATGGTCGGCCATAAATATCTGGTCCCCCGGCTCCAGCTGTGTTGTCTCATTTGCCTCCAGCAGACGGCCTCTGACCCTGGTACCATTGGTGGAATTAAGGTCTGTTACACTATAATGCCCATTCTCTTCATCTAATCTTATATGAAAACGGCTCACTGTATCCTTCATGAGTACGTAATCGGCCAAATCCTTATGCTTGCCAATTACAAAGGGGTAATAGGATATGGTAATATCCTCATCCGAACCATTCAGGGCAGATAAACGCCGGACGTCCTCCCCTTCTGCCGGCCGTTCTGATAAAAGGGCGGTCTGAAAGCATTCACCGGTATTTCTTTCCGTTTTATTTTGTAAATTTTTATTTTCATCCTGATTCTCATCCTCATTCCGGTATATCTGAAACGGCTGATTACCGAACTCCCCGTCTTCCTCCTCTTCATCCTCATACAAAATTCTCCACGGGTCCTGTTCTTCTCCTGATTCTGTCTCTTTTCCCTTTACAGCCCTTGAGGCAATCAACAGCCTGCATATATTAAATGCCGGCAACGCAAGCAATAGGCCTCCGTCCATTGCCGCAAACAGAAACCAATTATCAAAGACCGCTGTCCTCCCTTTGAACAGCCACAGCGCCAATGGAGGGAATATCACGGCTGCCAGCCATAGGATTATCTGGCGCATGAAACGTTTTCCGCCTGCACTCTTATCCAGTTCACTATTCAGCGTTCCATGCTGCTCCATGGTGCCTCTTTCTTTCCGCCCTCTGCCAGTCTCCTTCCCCTGGGTCTCCTTCCGTCCTCTGCCAGCCTCCTTCCCCCGCGTCTCCTTCCGTCCTCTGCCTGCTTCCTCCCCCTGTGTTTTCTTCCGCCCTCCGCCAGCCTCCTCCCCCTGCGGTTCCTTCTGTCCTCTGCCTGTCCCCTTTTCCTCCTTCTCTACCTTCTCCCAACACACCTGCTCCCGGAATTCTCCCATCCCCGCAGAATCCTCCGGAGTCTCCTTAAATAGCGCCCTGTCTTTCCCCTTTCTCCGCTCTGCTGCAATCAGGCCCAGCAAATCCTCCATTCCGCAGTTTTCTTTAAGGCTTTCCTGATATAGTCCATAAGCCAGGACTACGCTCTCCCGGTCTTTGTGGTTTATCCTTTTCAGAATATATTGCAGGAGCCGGCTCAGCTTGTCCTGAAAATCCCCCTGAACACCGGGCACCAGACACAAACCGGTCTGGAACAGCTCCGGTTCCACATAAATATATTCCGGCTCCATCAGGACCCCGCCAGCATCCAAAAGGTACTCTTCCATACCGTTTAATGCCCCATGAATCTGAATCAACAGCTGGCATATCTCGTCCCTGGTTATAAAACGGGTATCCAGCAGCCGGCTTAGGGGCTGCCTGGATGTAATGTCATAGCAATATGAGGGACGTCCATCCTGATATGTTATATACATTCTCAGCAGTCCCCGAATCTCATTGTGGGCCAGCATTCTGGCTTCATATCCCGCCTCATAGCCAGGTTCATTCCCTGTCGGCCCTGCTACCAGATAATTCCGTTTTGCTTCCCTCCTGTAGCTAATTTCCATCATCCCTGACCAGCCCTTCAATTAAAGTAATCCTGCGCAGGAATGTCTCCGGGCGGAATACCCCCGCATCAATCTCCTTTTCCCATGTTCCACCGCTGCCTTTTCCATATATCCTCCGTCCTTTTTCCTTTACTGTCAGACTGCAGTCAGGAAAGGACATCAGGCGGCCCAGATGATTCCGGGCAGCAGATACGGTAGACTCCAGTTCCTGCACACTTCCATGGCGTCCCCTTTCCACTGCCTCATGGAGGCCCATGGCAGCCTTGGTTTCATCATGAATACGTCCCCCATGCTGGAGCATCAGCGATATGGACAGCAATACCATGGCCATAATCCATGCTGCCTCAACTGTAAGGCTCCCATTCAGTGTTTCTCCCTTCATATGAACATCACCCCGATTCCTGCGGGAACCAGGAATGGAAGAAAAGGAATGCGCAGCTTCCCCATATCTGTTCCCTGTATGATTCCCTTAAGCATCAAAACTGTGGACAGTAAAAAACAAGTGCCCAAACCGCCTGCCAATAGCGCCAGGTTTTTCATTGCCCCCAGATAAATACCCGATACCAGGAAGAACCATCCATCGCCTTTCCCCACAGCCTCTTTCGTCATCCGGGAAAGGAAAAGCAATCCTCCCCCTACCGCCATTGCCAGGACAGTATCCATAAGCCGTCCCATCGCCAAACCAAATAGCTGTTGGCGTCCTCCTCCCTGATATGTGACAGCTGTATCCAGTACAATATACAGAACGCGTAAAACAGCGCCTCCGGTTCCGGACATCGCAATCAGACTGACCTTTATTTTGCGGTTTCTCATGTCCTGCCATGCTCCGGCCACCAGTGTCAGCAAAAAACCGCAGCGCAGCATTACTCCTGCCACTTCATGTCCTGCCGCAAGCTGCTCCATCCAATCACCACCCAGTATCCCCAACCAAACGCACCCCCGGCCTTATACTATTTTTCTGTGCAGCCATATTTTTTTCTCTGCAACTATATTATTTTCTTCTGCAGCCATATTATTTTCCTCTGCAGTACGAACACTCCCCCAAATATTCCACCTGCGGCAATGGTACTGCCTGAACATACGCAATAATGGACCGGCAGCTCTTAGACATATGATAGCTTGTACCATAGGGCATGACGTATACCGTACCGCTGCTTCCTGAGCCGCAGGTCCTGCAGGGCGAATACCTTCCTCCTGACTCATTCCGCAGCTCCCCCGCACCCCTCACATCCACTGCCTTTAAATTATTATAAAGATAGTGGCAGGTCCTTAAGCGATGGTAGCGGGTGGAATTCTTACCAATATATACTGTCTCATCCTCCTCTTCACCACCATTTCCGTCTCCACCTCCAAAACGTCCGCCATCCGACCCATTCCACATTCTGCGGCTGCACACCTGCTTCACGGGAATACTGTTGATTCCCAATACGGAAAAGGGAAGCCGCATCCTGTAATTCATCACTATATGGACCATCTCGTCCGTTCCTATATCCGTTCCTGCAAACGATACAGCCTCTATCCACTCCCTGTTAACGCTTCCCAGTATCCTGGCAGAAGCATAAGCTGCAGCCAGGACAGAGGAATCCGTATCCTCCCACCTCCCCACATCCACTTCCGCTCTGCCTTCTCCCGCGGTACGGAAACAGTATTCCACATAGGCATACTGGCTCAGTTCCTCTCCCACGGATTCCATCACAGCCTGAATCTGTCTCTGACGGTCCAGCATCTTCATGGGCATGATGAGGCAGAAGCACAAAAACAGGAAAAGGGACAGACTGAGGGCCGCCTCTACTGAAAGGCTTCCCTGCATCTGGCAGGAGCTCCATGATAATGCCCTTTTTTCATGGAGCAGGCGACAGCTTCTACGTACTTGGAGAGGTGCGGTTGTATTTTTATCTGCTGTTTTATTATTTGTTGTTTTATTATTTATTGTTTTGCTATCTGGACCATACGATTTTAATTTTATATTCTGCACCAGAAAAAAGGACATCATCATGAACCTCCTTTCCCTATTCCTGATAAACCGGTACTTGTCATTTCCATCGGCTTTTACGGGTCTTTATAGGCTTCCAGGTAACTTCCCGCTACTGCCATTTGCGTGTCATACGTGTACCCACCTTCCTTTCCCTGACTTTTCCACAATCCATTAGAAAAAAATACATGTTTTCCACTGACCAACGCTTCCACATCCACTGTGCAGGCACAGTTTTCCATAGAAAATCCCGGCTGTTTACCTGCTGTCACAAGCTGCATCACATCCATCATCCGGTAAACCAAATCCGTATCATAACTGCCGAATATAAGTATCCGCAGATAGCCTTTGTAATCAATGCCTTTCCCATTTCCGCCTTCTTCCCTATCAATCAGGCTCCCCTCTTTCCCCATCTCCAACAGTCCGGCCAAATCCAATTTCCAGTCAGATGCCGTCTTAAAAACCGGTACCCTTTTCCCCTCCAGCAGGTGCCTTACATCCAGCAGCGCCTCTGCAAGGGCCCATACCGCCATGATAAAGAACGCCACCACTGATACAAGAGGCAGTATCCCTGTTCCCCCCACTATGGTCAGGGCCAGGCTCCGCGCCTCCTGGCGCTTGCCGGAATCTGAAAGGATATGCACCAGGTTCAGTCCCTCCCTGAGAGCAGTCAGGCGAGCGGCCACATTGCTCAGATTATCCTTGTCTCTGTCCTTTCCATGAATGATATACTCCAGCTGGTAAAATTCCCCTTTCTGCATCTCCTGTTCAAACCCCTGAAAAAAACGGATGTCATATTCCCCTATCACCAGACGCTGCACCAGCGTACTGACCCCGGTTAAAAAGCCGGTGCTTTTAAAACCATCCCCCTGACCCTTTTCCTTCCCGCCTGCGCCTTCAGCCTTCCTTTGTGCAGACGGCGTGCCGGAAAGCCTGAGGACTGTTCCTGAAACAACGGTTCCTTCCGGCAATACCAGCTCCAGCATTCCCTTTCCCGCCATGTTGCCCACCTGTTCCAGAAAGCCTTCCTTTTCCTTATCCCGGACTCCAAATTCCACTCCCAGCGAGAGCATGCCGTACCGGGACCAGTGTTCCCTTACCGGCATCCACAGTGCCGCCTCATCTAATTCGTCGTCCTCATCCTCCGGCTCCCAGCTGCTGATATACTCCATTACCTCCTCCGCCATGTCAATTACATTCCCAACCCACTGAATCCGGTCCTGGCTCAGATTTGTCAGCGCTTCAACCTCTTTTCGGCGCTGTCCGTCCCGGGCAGCATATGACTCATACTGGCTGATTTCATCCTCCAGGGCAGCCTTTACATCCCCGCTCAGGGCGCCGGCTTCCTCCCAAAACCGTTCCCTGCTTCCGGCCAGTTTTTCATACAGCTCATCGGCTCTTTTTCCGTAAGATTTTATCTGACCCGGAAGCCGTTCCAGCTCCCGTATCATTTTATTGGCCTGGGAAATAAACCCGCCTCCATCCAGCTGTTCCAGGCATGTTTTACCCTGTTCCCACCGTTCCTTCTGGGTCAGAAGTGTTTTGTTGATTGCCTCCAGGGCCTTTTCCAGTTTTACAGCTTCCCTGGAATGGGCGGAATACAGTTCTGATATGCGGTTAACGCTGTTTCCCTCCTTCCAGGCCGACAACAGCTCTCCTGCGCCGGCTTCATCCAGCTCGTCCCAATCCGCATCAATCAGCCCATACTTCATGTAATCCAGTATTTCCTGCTCAAAATACCTCCCATCCCCCTGGGTAAGGCCTGTTATATCTGTTATCGTAATCCGGTCCGCCTTCATGGGATACCAGTTATCGGCTTCCATATAGGGCCTTAGAAATTCCCCGAACTCCTGCTCCAGTGTCTCTGCCCTGTCATACTCAAGCCCCAATATCCGGTAATGGTCCCACAGTTCCCTGTGATACTGGGCCATAAGGGAATCTGCGGATGAATTTACTGCCATCCGCAGATAGCACCTGGCTCCTGCTGTGCGGGCCGATTCCACCACCACACACAGCAGTGCGCAGACACTGAACAGTATCATTGCCAGAAATACCGTAATCTCACCTTTTCTGCACATTAATACACCTCTTTTGACTGGCTGTTTATCTCCTTAAATATATTCTGAAGCAGGGTGGTTATCTGCTTCTTAAATATAATGACCAGGCCAATGAGCACCACCAATACCAGCACCAGCTCAATCACCCCCACCCCATGCTCATCCTCCCAGAATTCCCTTAATTCCTTTCCTAACTCCATCGCCTTCCTCCTTGTATTTTATTTGAATTCCATCAGCGCCGGGACAGCTATCATAACCATGACCACTGACAGGAGTATGAACAGCGGAAGCAGCAGTTTTGTTCCCGCTTCCTCCCCCAGGCGTCTGGCCTGGTGCTTTCTCTGTTCAAATGCATCTGCTGTCTCCGCACACAGAAGATTCCTGAGATTCTTCGAACCGTTTTTGCGGTTCTGCTCCAACAGACTGCCTAACTTCATATAAGACTGAATTGCGCAGCGCCGTCCAAATTCCTCAAACGCCTTTCCCTCCGGCACTCCCCCCTTCATCTGGCAGCTGGTTTCATACATTTCTTCATATACATGCCGTTTCCTGCGCCTTCCCTGTTCTGCCATCATGTTATATTCCAGTGCAATCTTATCCCAGGCCGTCCGGATGCTCATGCCTGCCCCAAGAAAAATAGTCAGCCTGGACAATACCTCCGGATAATCCAGCGCCAGCTGGCGCTTTCTCGCCTCTTCCCTGTTCCGCTGCTCTGCCCGGTCCCTGAAGAAGAATAAAATGGCTCCGGCTGCCCCCAATCCCATCACATGAAGGAAAACCGGTTCTTCCCTCAGACTGTATTTCAGGCTCCTTCCCATATATTCTGACGGAAGCTTCATATAAGCGGCGGAGGACTGTTTTTCATCCTCCTGTCTCAAAAACTCGGCAAATGCCGTCTCCTTCTGTTCCTCCTCTGTCAGCAGCGGCGGCTTCACGCATACGGACAGTCCGTATTCTTCCGGCCAGTTTCCCTCTGTCATGCGCACACGCAGGTTAATCCGGATTCCCTGCTCCCCAATTCCCCTCTGCATTATCTCCTTTACATGCAATTCGCCAAAGGAATCCAGCAGCTCCGGTTCATCCGATTCCCACCGGAGTCTTATTCCGTAGCCTTCCAGATATGTAAGCAGGTTCAGGTTCTGTCTTACGTCCTCAAGGGTGGGATTATTTCCCAGAATAAGCTGCGGCAGCTGGTCCATCACAGCCTCGTACGCATTACGTGCCTCCTGTTTGGTATATACCCGTTCCGACAGGACCATATCAACGGGCATATCCTTCTCCCCAAGGCCCTCCACCATCAGGCTGTATGTCCTGTCCCCCTGTCCGTAGCTTCCCCTGGGCAGAATGCTGCCTTCCAGAAGCGCACTGTCCGCCCGCTGCCACAGGTGGGCGGACACTCCCATAAACAGGCCGGCTGCCAGGCATATCATCTGTTTTTTCCCAATCCAGGCATAAAGTTTTGTCCCAGGCCGTTTTCTCATTTTTATCCTCCGCCTCATCTGCCCTTCACACCTCAATATCCAGTATCTTTCCGGCCAGGACCAGCGCACCCGCATAAGCAGCCAGACACATGGTCATCACCCCCCGTCCCATCCAGGTTCTGTACATCACACTGAAATATCCCGGTGATGTAAGGTCAATGTAGAGCACAATCAGAAACGGTATCAGATTCATGATTTTCTGTTCAAATACCCTGGAGGCCAGCATGGTGTGTATTTCCTCCTTTACCTGTACCTTATCCCGGATGATTCCCGCTGTCTGGCGGATGATTTCCACCAGCTCGCCTCCGCTTCGTTTCGCCGCAGAAAGAACCTGGGCAAAATTGTCCACATCCTCCAGCCCGCTGCGATGGCCAAAATCCATGAACAGCTCTTCTGCCGGACGGTTCATCCGGATTCCGTCAGACAAAAGCCGGAACTCCTCTGTAATCATCTCCCTTCTTCCATACAGCACTTCCAGCTCCTTTATGCTCAATACAAGTCCATTTTCCAATGAATACCCTGCACTGAGAAAGGACGAAAGCACCTGTATTCCCTCTTTGAACTGCAGTTCCAGACGCCTGGCCCTCTCCTTCTTCAAATCCTTTCTCCGGTATAAAGGATAACAGGCCCCAAAAGGCATCAGAAACAGAAACATCACCGCACTGCGGTAAAATACATAGCTTACCAGCCCGCAGGTCCCCACTCCCCAGGCCCCGTATACCAGCCACTCTCTGGCCGTAAGCCGGTATACACCATAGTCCTCCCTGTCAGGAGGCCGGGCTCTGGGCGCCCTCTTTTCCGGTTTACTCCTGGCAATATCCTGCCTGACCAGGTTCCTTCTAAGCCCAGGCCTGTTTCTGACGAAGCCGGTCCTCCTTCCCGTCGTATTCAAACAATGGTTCCAGTTCCACCTCTCCATTCTGCAAACCTCCTATTCTCATAATGGATATAACCCTTCTCTTCCCATCTTTCAGCCGTCCCAGATGAACCATGATGTCCAGCGCTGACACTATCTGGTTTCTGATGGCTGCCAGCGGAAGGTCCGCCGCCATCAGCACCATGGTTTCCAGCCTGCTTATCATGTCCCGCGGGCTGTTCCCATGCCCCGTGGAAAGGCTGCCGGGATGGCCTGTGTTCATGGCCTGCAGCATGTCCAGGGCCTCTCTTCCCCTTACCTCACCTACCACAATGCGGTTGGGGTTCATGCGCAGGGCTGCCCTAATCAGCTGGCTCATGGTAATTTCCCCTTCCCCCTCCGTATTGGCGTTCCTTGTCTCCAGACGCACCAGATTAGGAACCTGTGTAATCTGCAGTTCAGCAGAATCTTCAATGGTAATCACCCGCTCGCCGGAGGGTATGAAGGAAGACAATGCATTTAAAAACGTGGTTTTCCCGGAATTGGTTCCTCCGCTTATGAACATGTTGCACCCATCCTCCACCAGCTGTTCCAGAAAACCCGCTGCCTCCGCGCTTATGGCTCCGAAGCGAATGAGCTTTTCCATGGTAATCGGGTCCGGGAATTTCCTTATGGTCACAACCGGACCATCCAGGGCAACCGGAGGAAGCACCACGTGAACCCTGGAACCGTCCTCCAGCCTGGCATCCACCATGGGCGACGATACATTCACCACACGGTTGACCCGGCTTACAATCTGCTGTATGATATCTTCCAGCTGTTCTGGTTTTTCAAAATTCCTGTTCCACAATTCCATCCTTCCGTTTTTCTCCATAAATATCTTTCCCGCCCCATTTACCATGATTTCCGATACCGAGCTGTCGTCAATCAGTTCCTGCAGGATATCCAGGCGGCGGAAGCTGTCAAAGAGGCTGCCCCTCAGCCAGAGCCGTTCTTTTAACGGCAGAAACATTTCCTGTCCCGTGTCCTCTATAGCCCTGTCAATCATTTCCAGCAGTTCCCCATCATCCATATGGTGCCTTTCCTGCAGTTCTTCCATGATACGCTCCCTAATGATCCACCGGACGCCTTCACGGTCTCTCTTTCCCGTGCGCTTCCCCTCTTCCATGGCCTGCGTCTCCTCCTCACTGCTCCTTTTCCATCTCTTACTGTTCCGGCTGTCTCCCATTTAAAAGCTGCCTCACATAATCTCCCATCTCCCCCCATATCAGCTGCTCCAGATAGCCGTCCCGCTTTCCGATTCCCGTATGCCTGGGCAGCTTCAGCTTCTGAATCCTGTCCCTGACTCCTGTATCGTCCGCCTCCTCCAGGTACTCCTCAAACTCCTCTAGCTTGGCGGCCGAGATGCAGTCCTCCCTGACCGGCATATAGACCACATCACATATGGAGAGAACAGGCAGGGCTCCCCTTCCCATCTGGCCCACGTCCACTACCAGCCTGTCATAACCGCTTTCTCTTGCAATCCTGTCTATGAGCTGCGCCATATCCTCCGGCGACACCTGGCTTAAGTCCTCCGCATACCGCACCGGCGGTATGTAATCCATATTTCCCCAATTGCTAATCATGGACTTTAACCTCATCCAGTTATATCCTCCCTGCCGGTACAAATACAGCACATCCGATAAACCGGCCTTGTACCCGCTGTTTATCAGCCTGGAAAAACCAGAATAATCCTCCAGGTTCAGATACAGCACCGCCTCCTTCTTTGCCGCCACCTGCCCTATTGTCAGGGCCAGGGAGGACTTAAAGCACCGGTTCACAGGGGAATATACCCCCATGACCAGGGCCCTGGCCCCCAGAAGGGCCAGCGTGGGCTCCACCGGACGGCTGCAGTAGGAGGCCAGCACCTCCCGCATAATACAGTCCCCGGACTGGTACTTGTAGATAGAGGGGAATGCCTCCATTCCTTCCACCAGCTCCCCGTCGCACAGCACCATGACCTGCTCTGCCTTCACATCACCCACCAAAGCTCTGGAACACTCGTCTACCAGCAATATTTCTATGGAATGTTCCTCCCCATATTCCCTGAGCCTGTCCAGGCTGGAAAATGCCATGGCCGTAAACGGAATCTTTTCTTTCTGGTTCACATAATCTGCAAGCCGTTCCCCAAAGGCGGGGTCGGCGTCATAGACTGCCAGAATCTTTACCATATATTTGTTTCTCACCTCATTTCCGTCCGGTGCATACGCACCTGTTCACCCCACACTCATCCCTTCCACAACACAGTAATCAGCATCCCTGCAAAAAAGCATGCTCCCAATGGAATGACGCACTGATACCCATCCCGCTCCGGACAGTAATACGCCTCAATTTCTTTACTCTGAATCAAACGCCTGATATAGGCAGTCAAATACAAGAATCTCCGACAGATGCCGCCATCCCGCAGCATCCTTCCAAGAGCCAGAACAGCTCCCAGACACAAACCAATTGCTATGGACCAAAATCCCCGTTCCAGGCCAAAACAGCCCGCCATAACAGCCATGAACTTAATATCCCCGGCTCCAACCATCCGAAACAGGAAAAATGGGAAACCGGCTGCCGCAGCCAGCATTATCCGTACCATAAAAGCTGCAATCATCACCGCTGCTGTCCAAAGTCCGGTACTCCCCGCCCATAAGCCGGTATCTCCCGCCCATAAGCCGGCACCTCCCGCCCCGTATATACCGGCTCCTGCTGAAGCTGCCAGCCCTGCCGCGGCCGCGGCCGCCAGGGCCCTGTTAGGTATCCTGTAATGCCTGACATCCATAAGGGCGCAATAGGCCAGAATACCATACAGTGTACAGGACATAAAACAATGTAAACTGAATACACTCCCCCCTCTCTCTTTAACCGGTTGTCTTTCTGAGGAAATTTCTGCCTGAACCAGGCAATGCAAATACTGCTGACGTAAATAAAACCATTGAAATAAATAAGACTGTCATGAAATAGACTGTGTTGAATGTTGTTCCATTATGAAGGATTTTCCAGCAAATGTCAAGGGTGGATTTTAGTGGATTTTATGTATTTCACCCCCGATTTCCTTGACCTTCCATCCTATACATGGTAAAATAAATTTGGTTCAAATTTTTAAACCAAAGGAGGAAACGGCAGATGACAACTGCCCAGGAATTACAGAAACGTTTTCATGCCTGTATGCCGCTGTTCATTGCCCTGGGCGATGAGATGCGTCTGTCCATCATAGAGGTACTGACAGAGGAAGCCCTTGACAGCAGGCAGAACCCGGGTCCCATCCAGTTCGAGCACTACGGCCTCAATGTAAATGAAATCACCAGGCGGACCAGTCTTTCCCGCCCGGCCATTTCCCATCATCTCAAAATATTAAAGGATGCGGGCATTGTAGGTGTACGTCAGGAAGGAACGGCCAATTTTTACTACCTTACCCTCAGGGAATCCAACCGGCGGCTGATGGAGCTGGGCTACAGACTGGAGGAATTCCTGTACTGACAGCCTGTATTAAAATTGAATTCCATTGACCGCACATGCATAAGATGCCGTTTTCCAGATATACTATTTCTATCAATATCTGGGAGATGAAGCATATGTTTGACATCATGAAAGCAGTCAGGGAGACAGCTGCCGCCAGGGCCACCGTGACCAGGGCGCGGCGTCCCAGACCTGAGCTCATCCGCCTGCGCGTGGAAATCGAGCGCACCAAATGCGCCATCGATGCCGCCAGGAACCACTTTGAGCAGGCCGTGGACCCCACCCTGATAGACTGCTATATCTACGAACTGAACGCGGCACAGCTGCGCTACCAGTTCCTGCTGCGAAAATTTAAAAGCCAGGAGGATTAGTACTCACCGTACTATCCCCCTCCGGGCGCTGTAAAATATGACTACATAAAGATTGCGAGGAAAACAACATGAGTACCTGGTATGAGCGGGGTGTGTTTTATCACATGTATCCCCTGGGAATGACGAGAGCCCCCAAACACAATGATGTAACCGAAGTAACCAACCGTTTTGAAGAATTAGACAAGTGGATACCCCATATCCGGTCCCTGGGCTGCAACGCCATCTACATAGGCCCGCTTTTTGAATCCACCAGCCATGGATACGATACCAGGGATTATAAACTGGTGGACCGGCGTTTGGGAGATAATGATTCCTTCCGGAAATTTGTGGACCAATGCCACCAGGCAGGCGTCAAAGTGGTTGTGGACGGCGTGTTCAATCACACGGGACGCGAATTTTTCGCCTTTAAGGATATACAGGAAAAACGCTGGGATTCCCCTTACAGGGACTGGTACAAGGGTGTTAACTTTGACTGGCAGAGCCCCTGCGGCGATTCCTTTGGATACGAAGCCTGGCAGGGACATTTTGAGCTGCCCTGCCTGAACCTCTTCAACCCGGATGTAAGGTCCTATCTCTTTGATGTCATCCGGTTCTGGATTGATACATTTGACATTGACGGAATACGCCTGGACTGTGCCAATGTGCTGGACTTTAACTTCATGAAGGAAATGCGCAGCCAGACAGAAACCATGAAAGAAGATTTCTGGCTCATGGGCGAGGTGATTCATGGGGATTACAGCCGGTGGGCATGCAGTGAGATGCTTCACTCCGTCACCAATTATGAACTGCACAAAAGCCTTTACTCCGGCTTTAATGACCACAACTTCTTTGAGATTGCCCACAACGTAAGAAGGCTGGAGGCCATTGGACGCCAGCTCTACACCTTTGTGGACAATCATGACGAGGACAGGATTGCCACTAAACTAAAACTGAAGGAGCACCTGTTCCCCATATACCTGTGCCTCTTTACACTGCCCGGCATTCCATCCATCTATTACGGTGGCGAATGGGGTATTGAAGGAAAACGCACCAACACCAGCGATGAAGCGCTGCGTCCTGCTGTCTCCATGGACCAGGAAGGTGAGCTGCACTGTGAGCTTACGGACCTGATTGCACAGCTGGGACAGATACACGACCAGCAGGAGGCGCTGCACACAGGCCGCTACCAGGAACTGCTGCTGACCAACCGCCAGTATGCATTTGCCAGGCATGGTGAGGATTCTGTCATCATTGCAGCGGTAAACAATGACGATGACCCGGCCGAACTGGTTATCCCTGTTCCGATTCAGGCCGGTGAAGCAGTCAATCTTCTGGAACCCGGAGACCTCCTCCCCATTTCTGATGGGAAGGTCCACATAAAATTAAAGGGCAACTGGGGAGCTGTCCTGAAAGTCAAGGGAGAGAACTGATATGGTAGCTAAAAAACGCACTGCAGCATCTTCAAAGAAAAAGGCTTCTTCCACAGGTTTTATATCTGATTTGGACTGCTATCTGTTCGGAGCCGGCACACATTACGATATTTATCAGAAATTAGGAGCACATCCCAGGACATACAAGGGAAAGGAGGGCATCTACTTCGCTGTCTGGGCCCCTCATGCAAAGGAGGTCCATCTGGTTGGTGACTTCAACAACTGGAATCCGGAGGCCAATGCCATGGAGCGAATCTCCGAATCCGGCATCTGGGAGATTTTCAGTCCGGGCATGAAGCTGGGAGAGCTTTACAAATTCGCCATCACCACCCAGTCCGGCAAGATTCTCTATAAGGCGGACCCCTTTGCCTTCAGTGCGGAATACCGTCCCGGCACAGCCTCTGTCACAGCTGATATCCAGGGCTTTTCCTGGACGGACAGCGCATGGATTGAGAAGCGGACCAAAGCCGATGTGCAGAAGCTGCCCATGTGCATCTATGAGGTGCACCTGGGTTCCTGGCGCAAACGGGACAGGCCGGAAAAGGACGGATATTATACATATACAGAGGCAGCCCATGAGCTGGCAGCCTATGTAAAGGAGATGGGGTATACCCATGTGGAGCTGATGGGGATTGCAGAGCATCCATTTGACGGCTCCTGGGGATATCAGGTGACAGGATACTTTGCCCCCACTTCCCGCTATGGCACGCCGGCTGAATTCATGTATTTTGTAAACTACCTGCATAAAAACGGCATAGGCGTCATTCTGGACTGGGTTCCGGCCCACTTCCCCAAGGATGCCCATGGCCTGGCTGATTTTGACGGCGAACCACTCTTTGAGTATGCGGATCCCAGAAAGGGGGAACACCCGGACTGGGGCACCAAGGTGTTTGATTACGGTAAGAATGAGGTTAAGGATTTCCTCATCAGCAATGCGCTTTACTGGGTGGAACAGTACCATGTGGACGGACTCAGGGTGGATGCAGTTGCATCCATGCTGTACCTGGATTACGGACGCCAGGAAGGCCAGTGGGTTCCCAACAAAAACGGAGGCAACCAGAACCTGGAAGCCATTGAATTCTTTAAGCACCTGAACACAGTGGTCCAGGGCCGCAACCACGGCGCCCTTGTCATTGCCGAGGAATCCACTGCATGGCCAAAGGTGACGGAGCATCCCGAACAGGACGGACTGGGCTTTACCTTCAAGTGGAACATGGGATGGATGCACGATTTCCTGGAATACATGAAGCTGGACCCATATTTCCGCAAATATAACCACCACCGCATGACCTTCGGACTCACTTATTTTACCAGCGAGAACTATATCCTGGTCCTTTCCCATGATGAAGTAGTGCATCTGAAATGCTCCATGATTAATAAGATGCCCGGCCTTGGCAGGGACAAGTTCTCCAACCTGAAGGCCGGCTACACCTTTATGATGGGCCATCCGGGAAAGAAGCTCCTGTTCATGGGACAGGATTTCGGCCAGCTTCATGAATGGGATGAAAAGGTTTCCCTGGACTGGTATCTCACGGATGAGGATGACCACAGGGAGCTTCAGAGCTATGTAAAGGACCTGCTCCATCTGTACAAAAGGTATCCCTCCCTTTACCGCCAGGACAATGACTGGAACGGCTTCCAGTGGATTAATGCCAACGACGGCGACAGGAGCATTTTCAGCTTTATCCGCAGGGATGAGACAGGAAAGAAAAACCTGCTGTTCATTATCAGCTTTACGCCGGTGGAAAGACCGGATTACCGGGTGGGTGTTCCCAAGCGCGGCAGGTATACCCTGCTTCTGGACAACCACGGCGCTTACAAGGCAGCGGAAGCCCCCTGCTTCTCATCCTCAAAAAGCGAATGCGACGGACAGCCCTACTCCTTCTCCTATCCTCTTCCTGCATACGGTACTGCCATCTTCCGTTTTTAAGAAATATTATCTTTTTAGGGCCTAAAAGTACGTTAAAAATTTATCAAATTGGGTATGTACTTTTCAGTCATGTTGTAGTAGAATAAAGGCAGTGCGATGGATTACCTGTCGCAGCACCGTTTATAATGTGTGGAAGGAGAGTATAATTATGGCAAAACAATTAATTTCCAGTAGCGAAACAAAATCCGTTTACCGTGACGGAAGCACTGCCATCAAGGAATTCTGCGAAGGCTTCCCAAAAGCCGAGGTTCTGAATGAAGCCCTGTGCAACGCACGTGTGGAAACCATTGAGGCCCTGAATGTTCCTAAGGTTCTGGGGGTATCTGTAATCGATGGCAAATGGTCTATTACCAGGGAATTTGTGGAGGGCAAAACCCTTCAGCAGCTGATGGAAGAAAATCCTGATAAGACAGGGGAGTACCTGGAGCAGATGGTTGATTTACACCTGCTGATTTTTGCACAGGCCTGCCCGCTGTTAAACAAGCTGAAGGAAAAGACCATCCGCGCCCTTAAATCCGAAGAACAGCTGGATGAAAACCTGCGCTACGAGCTGCTTACAAGGCTGGACGGCATGCCAAAGCACACCAAGCTGTGCCACGGTGATTTCTGCCCATCCAACATCATTGTAGGCGACGACGGCAAGTGGTATCTGGTTGACTGGGTACATGCTTCCCAGGGCAACGCAAGTGCCGATGTGGCCAGAACGTATCTGCTCCTGAGCCTGAAGGATAAGAAGATAGCTGATATGTACATGGACCTGTTCTGTGAAAAAACGGGCACAGAAAAGCGTTATGTACAGGGCTGGCTTCCCATCGTGGCAGCTTCCCAGCTGGCTTACAAACGTCCCGAGGAAAAGGAACTGCTGGAAAGCTGGATTAACGTATTTGATTATCAGTAAAATCCGCCTGCACATGGAAAAAAGAGGCGCCGGAAGATATCTTCCGGCGTCCTTTTTCTTAAAATCATCATGGTCATAATAACCAACAAACACGGTTTATTCTGCAATATTTTCAAATATTTTACAATTTCTTCGTGAAATATTTATCAGAATTCTTCATTCAAATTATACTTCCTCTTCAAAATCAAACTCCTGGGACATGTCCTCTGTGTCCACGGACGGCTTCTCCGACTTGTATTCAGCCCTCTTGACCGGGAATGACACCACGGCCTTAAACAGGTCCCCGTCTATGATGACCTGGAATTCGCCGCCCTGAAGCTGGGTCAAATCCTTGGATATGGACAATCCCAGGCCGCTTCCCTCCGTGGCTCTGGACACATCCCCTCTGACAAAACGCTCGGTCAGCTCATCCGGGCTGATGTTCAGCGATGATTCAGAAACATTCTTAATGGTAAATATGGCCTTGCCGTCCTCGTCCAGCACATCCACATAGACCCGGCTGTGTTCCATGGCATATTTCACCGCATTGGTATAGAGGTTTTCCAGGACGCGCCACAGGCGGCGTCCGTCGGCCTGGATGATAAGCACCTCATCAGGTATGTTGGAAACCAGCTCCAGCCTGCGCAGGGCAAACCGCTCTTCAAATTCACCATTGGTCTGCTGCACCAGCTCCACCAGGTCAATATCCGATATATCCAGCTTCATATTGCCTGAGCTGGCCTTGGATGCCTCCACCAGGTCCTCTGTCAGGGTCTTTAACCGCTGGGACTTCTGGTCCAGCACTTCCAGGTAGGCCGCAATCTTGGGGTCCTGTATTTTCTCCCGCTTCAGCAGGTCCACGTAATTGATGATGGATGTGAGAGGAGTCTTAATGTCATGGGACACATTGGTTATCAGGCTCGCCTTCAGCCGCTCGCTCTTAACCTGCTCCTGGATTGCTGAATCCAAACCGCTGCTGATATTGTTGAGATGCTCTGCCATCTGCCGTTCCTTGCCGGACAGACGGGCAGTATCAATCTGATAGCTGGTATCCCCCTGGGAGATGCTGCTGACCGCCATGTCCAGAACATCCCTCTGCACTGACTTCTTAAACAGCAGGTGGTATATCCACCCATCCAAACCCAGATACAGAACCACAAATACGTAGAACATAATCTGGTAGCTCAGTTTATCGCCCTTATAGAAAAAGAGGAAAATCAATCCCCACAGCATGCCAGCGTTAAATCCCAGAAACAGCAGGTAGCAGAACCCGGTCCCCACTGCATAGCTGACCCTTCCCACATAGTCCCTGGATGCCTCCAGCGCCCTTTTTGCAAGGCTGTTGCTCCACAAGGTCCTGGCCTTATACCTGCGCAGCAAATCAAAACCGCACAATACAACGCTCCCGTACACAATGACCAGTTTAATCATCTTATTCCAGTAATTCCATTGTTCATTGGGAGCAAACAGGCTGAACAGGCGGATTCCCACATATCTTCCTATATGGATGAACACCGCTGTTGCAGCGGCCCACAAAATCAGACAGAGCTCCGTGTGTATCTCATCAATGGGGAACAGGCGTATCTCCGTGCTTCCGTCCGTGGTATGGCCTGACATAAGCATCAGCATAGCCAGTGTGACCACACATCCCAGGCTGCCCAGTATAACGCTGCCCATGCCCATGATGAACTCGTTTCTGGCCTCTTTATATGCCTTGGCCTCTATGGAGTATGCATCCGTGTTGGGATAGCTTGTATCCACGGACAGGACCATATAGTTCTTATCGTTCTTATAGGGATTCCATATCTCCAGGAGTGTGGCTGCATTGGCAGGAACCGTGGCCATATTGGTATCCATGCGGATGGTATTTCCCGGCACGTAGAGATACTTTCCCGTACCCACTATCTCCTCCATGGTCTTATCCGGCACATTGGTGGACACCTTGATATCACCCTTATCACTCTTGTACTCGATACGGAAGTTCAGGTTCGTGTCGTTTTCTATGTAATTATAATATATGGTATAATATTCACTCAGATGGACCAGTATGTCCAGGGCTAAATCCTCCATGGTCATCCGGGGCGCCTCGCCCGCATCCGCATCCACAAAATCCGGGTTATAGCTCTGGAAGTCAACGGTTATCTCTTCCTCGTCATCATCCATGGAAATGGGCGATCCGGCCAATTGGAAATTCTCATCCAGATAATAACCCCTGGTCTTGATATAGCGCACAATCCGGTCCAGGGTCCACTCCGTCCCCTGCTCCCCAGGGCCATTGCTGACCCTTACGATGACCTTATGCATATCCAGCTTACCGTTGGTCTCGAACATATCCTTATAACCCACATAGGTAAATATGCGGTCGATATCCTCTGTCAGCTGCTTGTCAAACTGGGGAGAATCCTCATATGCATCCTCGTATATCCACTTTACACCTTTTCCGTAATTGGAATTAAGGTACATGGCGCTGATTCCAAACACGGACATGGCCACAAAGATAATGTGGAACAGGGTCAGTATCTGTTTTCTCCGTCTGAATTTCCTCTTCTCATCTGTCATACAACCACCTACTGCTTTTCGATCTTATAGCCTACACCCCATACCACCTTCAGGTACTTTGGCTCCCTCGGGTTAATCTCTATCTTCTCACGGATATGGCGGATGTGTACTGCCACGGTATTATCCGCCCCAATGGCCTCCTCATTCCATATCTGCTCATAAATCTCATCAATGGAGAACACCTTGCCGGCATTCTTCACCAGCAGCAGCAGGATATTATACTCAATGGGCGTCAGCTTGATGGCATCGCCGTCCACGGTTACCTCTTTATTGTCATCATTAATCTGAAGTCCGCCGCACTTATAAATCTGTCCGTCCGCCTGCTGGTTCAGGTTCCCAAGCTGGGTATAACGGCGCAGCTGGGACTTGACCCTGGCCACCAGCTCCAGGGGATTAAAGGGCTTTGTGATATAATCGTCAGCCCCGATATTAAGTCCCAGAATCTTATCCGCATCCTCGGACTTTGCGGAGAGAATGATAATGGGGATACTGCTGTTCTCCCTGACCTTCAAGGTGGTGCGGATGCCGTCCAGTCCCGGCATCATCACATCCACAATGAGTAAATCCACTTCATTATTATCCAGATACTCCAGTGCCTCATAGCCGTCATAGGCTTTGATTACCTTAAATCCCTCCCCTGTCAGATAGATATCAATGGCCTCCACAATCTGCTTGTCATCATCACATACCAGTATGGTCTGCATCACCAAACGCCCTCCTTTTTATATTCCACTGCCATTATGTTTGTTAGAAAATCCTCCATGCACAGATGAAGTTGTTGGCCCACCACTGGCTCAGGCTTCTGTGCACCACCCGTCCGTTACTGGAAGAAGCGTCAATGACAGTGCCCCCTCCTGCCGCAATACCTACATGGCCCCTTACCACCACAATATCGCCGGCCTGGATGTCGTTAAAGTTTGTAATCTTTGTGTATCGGCCCACATTCCTCCAGCCGGAAGAAGTCAGGTAGCTCTGGTTCACGCCCACCTGGTTGAGACACCAGTATACAAAGCCGGAACAGTCAAACGCATTGGGTCCCTTAGCTCCCCATACATACGGCGACCCCAGTTTCGATGAGGCAACGGATATAAGGGCGGATGCGCCTCCGCTTGCCGGTATGCTCACAGGCGGCGTGGTATTGCCGGAAGGCTTGCCCGCATTGCCGGAACCGCCGTTGTTTCCGGCGTTTCCGCTGTTTCCGGAATTATTAGGCCTTGCGGTGGTGCCGGAACCGCTGGAATTTGCTGCCGGCCGCCTTACATTATCGCTGGTCAGCTTAGCCATGGTCTGTAGGCCCACCAGGCCGTCTGATGTCAGTCCGTTGCGGGACTGGAAGTTTCTGACTGCATTCTCCGTGGCCTCGCCGTAATAACCGGTCACATTGCCGGAAACAAGATATCCATGCTTGTTAAGAAGCTGCTGCACCTTGGTGACCGCATCGCCGCGCTCGCCCAGCATCAGGCCGTTGGCCCTGGCGTCAGGGCTGTTTAACGCAATCCTGGTGGATGGTCCCAGATAGCCGTCCACCACCTGGTCGTTCCTGGCCTGGAACTGCTTGACAGCCACAACCGTGTCCTCACCGTAAGCCCCGTCCGGAGTGGTGGTCAGATACCCCAGCTCCTTAAGGCGCTCCTGGCAGGCCAGGACCACATCGCTCTTCTCGCCGTAAGAGAGGAAGTTAGGTTTAATCTCATCACTGTACAGAAGGTTGATGGTCCTCTGGCCCACCTTTCCGTCCTGCTCCAGTCCGTTGACCTCCTGGAGCTTTAACACGGCTGCCTCTGTGGAGTCGCCGAAGTTGCCTGTAACCAAATCAGCCGTTGCCAGGTATCCCAGCTCATAGAGGCGGTGCTGGATACGTTCGATGTCATCGCCCTGGGTTCCCTTGGACACCGCATAGTACTTGGCGTCCGGGGACATGATGGCATCCCAGGTCACATTGCCCACGATACCGTCCGTAGGCAGCTCGTTCTGTCTCTGGAAATGCTTTACCGCCTGCTGGGTCATCTCACCGAAATAGTCCGTAGGCTCATCATTGTCCATAAATCCCAGGTCCATCAGGCGCTGCTGCAGTCTCTTGATGATTTCATGGCGCACCCCAATCCTCAGGTACTCAGGTGCCGGCTCCGCATCCGGCAGGTCAATGTCATTCAGTCCCGGCAGCACCTGTCCGTCCAGGCCCAGCTGGGCAATGGTCTCAGGTACGGCCTGTATAATATTGACCTCCGAAGGGGTGGCATCCCCCACCTCTGATGACGATTCCTTGGCGCAGCCCCCCAGTATAACGCTGAGGGTCAGCACACCCACGGCTGCTGTATATGTAACATATTTTCTGTATTTTGAATTCATGAAGAACATATCCTTCCTGCTTCTTCTTATGTCAAAAAGCTCAAATCAAATTCATTCTAACACATTTCTTAAGGAATAGCGATACAAAAATTAAGGTCGTAAGAAAATTGAAAGTACTATAAAATAACCCTTCCCAGTTTATAAAAAAAGGCAAAACAGCAGAAAAAGGCGCCTGCACCACGGTACCCACCCCTTGGTGCAGACGCCTTCTCCTGCTGTATCTGCATTTACTTTCCGTCCCTGAGCTTTTTTCCGCTCCGCCCGAATCTGCGCCGCTTAAAAAAGGGAACCTTGGCCGCTGCCGCCTCTGCCTGTCCGCCTTTCTGGTAGCTTCTCAATGTCTCGTCCAGCTGGCGGAAGCGTTCCTCCTCCTTCTGGTCCGAAGCCTGGAACAGGAATTCCAGTTCCTTGCCCATCTTCTCATTGACCAGACAGCTGATATCC
This sequence comes from Clostridium sp. 1001283B150225_161107_B6, assembly GCF_015556325.1. Lineage (NCBI taxonomy): Bacteria > Bacillati > Bacillota > Clostridia > Eubacteriales > Clostridiaceae > Clostridium > Clostridium sp. 1001283B150225_161107_B6. The sequence goes on from NZ_JADNMD010000003.1 coordinate 547,701, forward strand.
TGGCTCAGCTTCTCATTGTTCACTTCCAGGGCACGTCCGATAATCAGGTTCATAATCTGCTGGAACTGTTCCATCTTTTCTTCCATGGCGACCACGGACACGCCGTCGCCCTTCACCGTACTGAGGGAGGTTCCGCTGTCCTCCTCCTTAAATTCCTTAAGAGCCGCATTCATGTCGCGCTCCAGGATTTCATCGGACAGCTCGCCCTGGGCCTTGCCGTCCTTTTTCAGGACCTGGTTCAGCGCATGCTTGATTGCCTTCAGCTGATACCCCTTCTCCTTCAGGTTCTTGACCTGCTTGAACAGGCGGATATGTAAATCCGTATAGTACCGGTGCCCCATCTCGTTACGGGGAATATCAAGTTCCAGCTCCTCTTCCCAGTACCTTAATACATGGGCCTCCACATCGACCTTTTTGGACGCGTCCGATATCAGATAATGTACTTCATCCATAGCCATTCTCTCCTTCACAAGTTAACAGGCATTTCCTGCCTTAGTATTAGTGTATGCATTGAGAATGGATATTATGACAGGCGGTGAAAATTTTATGTTCAAATACCCTCTAATCCTGTCCGCCGCCCTGAGGTCTGGCAGCGTTGACGAACTTGGTGTACTCCGGCTTCCATATCAATGTAACGGTTCCGATGGGGCCGTTACGCTGTTTGGCTATGATTACTTCCGCCTCGTTGGGATGCTCCGTATCCTTATTATAATAATCGTCACGGTACAGGAACATAACCACATCGGCATCCTGCTCAATGGCACCGGACTCACGAAGGTCGGAAAGCATGGGCCTGTGGTCCTGCCTGGTCTCACAGGCCCGTGAGAGCTGGGACAGGGCAATGACCGGGGCATGGAGTTCCCTGGCAAGGGCCTTCAGGGAACGGGAGATATCGGAAATCTCCTGCTGGCGGTTGTCGCCTCCGCCCTTCTTGCTGCCGCTCATGAGCTGCAGGTAGTCGATGATTACAACGCTGAGCCCGTACTCCAGCTTCATCTTCCTGCACTTGGAGCGAAGTTCTGATATGGAAATACCCGGGGTGTCATCGATTATCAGCTTGGAATTTCCTATAACGCCAATGCCCTCCACCACTGCGTCCCAGTCAGAATCCGTCAGGGAGCCGGTCCTCAGCTTCTGGGAATCCACATTGGACTCCATGGAAAGCATACGGTTCACCAGCTGCTCCTTGGACATCTCCAGGCTGAACACCATGCAGGGCAGGCTCTTGCGGACCGCCACAAAATCCACCACGTTCAAAACAAAGGCCGTCTTGCCCATGGAAGGGCGGGCTGCTATCAGAATGAAATCCGAAGGCTGGAAACCGGAAAGCTTATAATCCAAATCAATGAAGCCGGACGGAATACCTGTAACGGTTCCCTGGTTCTTATAGGCGTCTTCAATCTTCTCCAGCACGTTGATGGCTACCTGTTTGATGGGCACAAAATCCTGTCCCCCCCGGTTCTGCAGCAGGTTAAAGACAGATTTCTCCGTGTCTGCCAGTATGTTCTCCAGGGGCTCCTTTCCCGCGTAACAGGTATTGGCAATCTCCTCCGTGGTCTTAATCAGCCTGCGCAGCACTGCCTTCTCGCTTACAATGGTGGCATAGGACCTTACGTTGGCAGATGTAGGCACCATGGTCACGATATCCCGGACAAAATCCAGGCTGCTCACCTCGGGAGGCACATCCTTTTCCTTCAGACGGTCCTGGAGTGTTACCAGGTCCACGGGCTTGCCTTCATTAAACAGCTCCACCATGGCGTCGAACATAATGCCGTACTGCTGCTGGTAAAAATCACTTCCCGTAACAATCTCCGATGCGGCAATCACTGCCTCCCTGTCCATAAGCATGGAACCAATGACCGACTGTTCCGCCTCCAGACTATGGGGCAGCACCCGCTTAATCAGGGCTTCTTCCATATTCTCGTCTCCTGTATCTGAATCTATGAGACCCGCCTGATTAGGCGGGTCCTCTGTCTGCGCTATGATTTTATGCTTCCACTACCTTGACAGCCAATCTGGCCGTCACATCCTTATGAAGCTTAATCGGTACCTCAAAGCTGCCAATGGACTTGATGGGGTCATTCAGCACAATCTTTTTCTTGTCAATGTCAATTCCCAGCTGGTCCCCAATGGCTTTGCCGATTTCCTTGGAGGATACGGAGCCAAAGGCCCTTCCGCCCTCTCCTGCCTTGATGGTCAGTGTCACGGAGGAAGCGTCCAGCTTTGCTCCCAGCTCCCTGGCTGCTGCCAGCTGCTCTGCCGCAATCCTGTCATCGTTTGCCTTCTTAAGCTTTAAATCATTCAGATTCTTGGAATTAGCTTCCGCCCCAAGCTTCTTGGGCAGTATGAAGTTCCTGGCATAGCCGTCATTCACATTCACAATCTGACCTTTTTTTCCTAATGACTTTACGTCTTCCAGTAATACTACCTGCATGTCTCATACTTCCTTTCTGTTTCTGTGTCTGTCCGCATCCCTTATCAGGATACCTCGCCTTCCTCCAGCATCTGGCGGATAACGTCCTTCAGCCGCTCCTTTGCCTCTTCCACGGTCACGCCCTTCATCTGGGCGCCTGCTATGGTGCGGTGTCCACCGCCTCCCAGCTTCTCCATCATGACCTGGACATTGACCTCGTCAATGGACCTGGCGCTGAAATATATGGTTCCGTTATAATCCGTAAGCACTACCGAAGCCTTCATACCGCGGATTTCCAGAAGCTCGTTGGCTGCCTGGGCCCCGATAATGGTGGGACTCTCCAGTCCTTCGGCTGAGCATTCGCTGATGGCGAAAGCATCCATAAACACCTCGGCCTTTCTGACTGCGTCCGCCTTTGCCTGATAATCCTTCATATTCTCCCTGAAAAGCTTGCGCACCCTGGTTATGTCAGCGCCGCTTCTCCTCAGAAATGCCGCTGCCTCAAATGTCCTGACACCGGTCTGATTGGTAAAGTTCTGGGTGTCAATGACAATACCGGCATACATGGCGTCTGCCTCAGCAGATTTGATTTTAATACCGTCCGCAATATATTGCAATACCTCAGCCACCATTTCGCAGGTAGACGAGGCATATGGCTCTACATAGGAAAGCACTGCGTTATCTATGATTTCACTGCTGGTCCTGTGATGGTCTAAGACCACAATGGTCTTCACCATCTCCAGAAGGGCCGGTTCATCCGTAATGCTGGGCCGGTTCACATCCACGATGACCAGCATGGTTCCCTGGTCCACCAGCTCAGCTGCCCTGGGACCTGTGAGCAGCATGTCCTCAGGATATTCTGCATTTCCCATAAAGCGCTCCATCATAGGGCGCACTGACGAGGTCACTTCATTGACCACAATATTGGCCTTCTTGTTCATGGACATGGCAATGCGGTATATACCCACCGCTGCACCAAAGGAATCAATGTCCGCCAGACGGTGTCCCATAATAAGGAGCCGGTCCTTGTTCTCCATCAGCTCCCTGAGGGCATGGGCCTTTACCCTGGCCTTCACCCTGGTGGTCTTCTCCATCTGCTGGGCCTTGCCGCCGTAATACTGAATCTTATCCGAGTCCTTGACCACCGCCTGGTCACCGCCCCGTCCCAGGGCCATGTCAATGGAAGTCCTGGCATATTCATAATTCTGGCTGTAGCTGTCGCCGTTCATGCCGATACCGATACTTAAGGTCACGGACATGTCGTTGCCTATGTTCACTGTCTTTACATCCTCCAGGATGGAAAAACGTTCCTCCTGTATCCTGGCCATGTACTGCTGCTTGATGGCAAAGAAATACTTATCCTTCTCAATCTTCTTTACAATGCCGTTCATGCCGGAAATATATTTGCTTATCTTACGGTCTATGAGGGCGGTCAGAAGGGAGCGCCGGACTTCCTCCACGCTTTCCAGAGCCTCGTCATAGTTATCCAGGTAAATCAGTCCCGCCACCAGCTTCTGGTCGTTAATCTGCTGCATGTACTTAAGCGTCTGAGTCTCATCCAGCAGATAGATGGCCGTGACGGATGAGCCCTGGCCTTCCAGCCCTCCCGCAGTCACTGCCGCATCCAGGCTGTCCACCATGACCTGCTTTAAATCAATCCGGAACTTCCTATCTCCCAGGGAACTGTGAAGACTCACAACCTCCCCGCCGGTAGCCAGCATTTCCTTTGTAATCTCAGGAAACATGGCCGTAATATTCTTATATGAATTCTTGTCTTCTTCCAGGATTGCCGCAAACTCCCGGTTCATCCACAACAGATGTCCGGCGCCGTCTGCCACCGCATAGGGCATCAGCATCTCTTCCAGCAGGTTCTGCCTGCTCTGGTCATAAGCGGAAGAAAATGCAATAAGCCCGGCAAGTATGCCTCTTTTTCTTGAAAAATACAGCCAAAGGGCAATCCCTATATAGACAATGGTAAAGACCGATACTATAATGCCGGCTTTTATGGATACCGCTGCCACCACAGCAGTCAGTACGATTAAAAGGACCGACAAAAAGAGCGGCCACTGCAGGTAGACCTTGAAAATCCCCCGCGTCCTTCCTTTATCTTTCATAGTCTGCCTCCATTCGTATCCAGAAATCGGAATACGCCTATCTTAGTTAGTATAACATATCCGGCCTCATTCGTCCATAAAAATGAGATTTTGCCAGCAATGTGCCAGCAATTTCCCATGGAGCCCAAGGCATAACAAGCGTAAAAAGAAGGCAAAAAGATGAACATTGTAACGCTTTTTGTTGATAAAGAACCATGCCTATGATAGAATCTAAGCTGTATTACCTGACTATACCACACCAAGGAGGATATACGTATGAAACAGCGCAACATTGTAGTATGCATCTTGCTGAGCCTGGTTACCTGCGGGATTTACGGCATCTATTGGATGATTGTATTGAACGACGATACCAATGCGCTTTCCGGCAGGCAGGGTACAAGCGGTGGACTGGTTTTCCTGTTCTCACTGATTACCTGTGGGATTTACGCCCTTTACTGGATGTACCAGATGGGCAATGCAGTTGAGATACTCCATGACCAGCATGGTGAGCCAAGGGGAAGCGCACCGGTGGTCTATCTGCTTCTCAGCCTGTTCGGACTGGGCATCGTGGCTTACGCCCTGCTTCAGAATGAGCTGAACAAGTATCTCCCTAATGCGTAAACGTCTTCGGACATTATGCATAAAAACAGGCGGGCTCCTGGGAGCCGGCCTGTTTTATGCATTTATCTGTATTCTGGCCGGACATCCCCTGGTTCCCTGCCTGTTCCATACGGTCACCGGACTGTACTGTCCCGGCTGCGGCGTAAGCCGTATGTGCCTGTCCATTCTCAGTCTGGACTTTGCATCTGCTTTTAAGGCAAATGCTGCCGTCTTTCTCCTGCTTCCTCCGGGACTGGTCATGGCTCTCCGGATGGCTGTGCGGTATGTAAGGACCGGAAACACCCGCCCCACGCAGGTGCAGACCTGTGTGTTTTATGTGATGGTTGGGGTGCTGCTTGTGTTTGGGGTGGTGCGGAATCTTCCGGGGTTTGAGGGGCTGCGGCCTTAAACATCATGCTGCGGCTCATCCCTTTACAGCCCCCATGGCAATGCCGTCCACCAGTTGTTTCTGAAATATGATGAAAATGATTACAGGCGGTATGATAGTCATTGTTATGACTGCGCCCAGCACTCCAAAATTCCAGCTGTCACCCTTAAGCAGTGTCAAAGCTACTGCAATTGGCATTGCGCTGTCCTGGGTAGCCAGCGTCTTTCCCATGGTATACTCCCCCCATATATTATAAAAGGAAAATACCAGTACAATAACCATTCCGTTCTTAGCCAATGGAGCCATAACGTCTTTCCAAATCCGAAAAACACTGCAGCCGTCCATCCTGGCCGCCTCTTCCAGTTCAACAGGAAGTCCCAGAAAGATTCCCCGCATAATAAAAATTGAAAAAGGCAGCACATTCATTACATTGGGAAGCACTAATCCCATGGTCGTATTTAAGAGTCCTACATTATATTCCATGATATAAATTGGAATTAAAAGGGCTGCCAAAGGAAAGGTAATGACAAACAGTATAAAGGCCATCACCGCTCCGCTTCCTTTAAAAGGAAGTCTTGCAAAGGCATATCCGCTCATAGCGCTCAGGACAACAGTCAGGATTACCCCAACAAATGTAATCTTCAAACTATTTACGTAATATCCCAAATACTGTGAGCCGTGCTGGAAAACATATGAATAATTTTCCAGAGAAGGGCTGCCCGGAAAAAATGTCATGGTGGTAGATAAAATTTCCTTCTGGCTCTTAAAAGAATTAAAAACACTATAGAAAATAGGAATCACGAAAACTATTGCAATGAGGGTCAGCACTGCAAACATAATCAGCCTTGGTATATTTTTCATTGCCTTCATTCCTTTTCTCCTTTCGAAATCATCATATTAATCAGTGAAAACAGGAGAATCAATCCGCTGAGGACAAAAGCCATAGCCGACGCATAACCCATATCAAAATACTTAAATGCTGTATTATATATATACATATACAATGTCCTGGTGGCATTGCCCGGACCTCCTCCGGTCATAACCATGGGTTCCACAAAAACCTTCAATGCGGTAACGATTCCCCATATACCAGTAATGACAAAGCTTTCCCTCAAATTTGGCAGAACAATATAAAAAATCTTCTTTAAACCGGTAGCGCCGTCAACCACTGCCGCCTCCAGTATGTCTGTGGATATGGACTGAAGTCCGGCCAAAAATAAAATAGTAATAAATCCTATATTGTACCATAGATTAGCTGCAATAGTAGTGCCCATGGCTGTATCCCTGGAGGTCAGCCAGGCTCGGGTGAACTGAGGCAGTCCAATTTTCACCAGAAAGTAATTGATATATCCGAAATTTTCACTGAACAGCCAGCCAAATATGATACATGCCAGCGATGCAGGAACTACAATAGGCGTAAATACTGCTGTCCTGAAAATACCCGTTCCTTTTTTACAGAAGAAAATTAGCAATGCTATAATCAGCGACAATACCATCAGCAGAATAAAATCCAAAGAAGCAAATACAGCTGTGTTCTTCATTGATACAATGAAATCAGGGTCAGAAAACAGTGACACATAATTCTTAATTCCTACAAAAGAGGGAGTCAAATCATACATAAAGTCATATTCAGACATGCTGAGATACGCTGTATAGCACAGGGGATATGCAACAAATACAGCTATAATCAAAAAACTGGGCAGGACAAACAATATACCCCAAAATGCCTTTTGTTTCTTTGCGTTCCACGTCCTCTTCATTTTCTGCCTCCTTGCCAAGAAAGGTGCTACACATGATTTGCATAGCACCTTTGCAAATTACTTATCCAACTTATTTACCATATTTTGAAGCTCCTCAGCAGTGGTATTCACATCTGTCCCATCCACAAGGCTGGCCTGGAAAATCTCCTGGCACTTTATTACAAATTCTCCCAAATCTTTGTAAGGAGGATAGGTAACTGCCTTTTCAATGGACCCTTTTATATTCTGCCAGTTAGGCGATTCCGTCTTGTTATAATACTCTGTGATAACAGGAATCTTACCATACTGATTCACTGTACTGGTCTGTGTATATTCGCCCAGCAGCTGTTCCTGGACAAACTGCACTGCCAAATCAGCACTTGGAGAACACTTGGGAATAATAACCCCATTTACATAGCCAACCGAACCATTTTCTTCTCCGCCCGGTATAGGAACAACCGATGCATTTTCCTCTCCAATCGTGGGAATCGCCTCTACCCAGTTGGAACCTGACTGCAGAAGCATGGCAACCTTACCCGCTTTGTAACTGTTCTTACCCGCATCATAGTCAGCAAATGTCTCCGTGGAGAATACCCCCTCCTTAACTCCTTTCTGCCAGATTGCCAGTATATCCTTAAATTCCTGGGACTGGAAGTTAACCGTAATGCCGTCATCCTGATACAGACCCCCGCAGGATGCCTGAAGAATTCCTAGTACAGTTCCATGTATATCCTTACTCCACTGAATAGTACATCCCTGCTGCGTGACAACACCATTCTCTATCTTTGTCAGCTTCTTTGCAAATTCATATACATCGTCCCATGTCTCCGGTGCCAGAACCTCTCCGTTTTCATCCACAAGACCTGCATCTTTAAACATCGCCTTATTTATGTTAATCGCCGTCACTTCCTGTATAACAGGTATTACATACTGCTTATCATGGAGTTTTGCCATCTCCAGGGCCGCCGGAATGAATTTATCCCTGGAATATGCATCAAAAAACTTAAGGTCCTGGTCAAAGTCATATATAAGGTCCTTAGTAACAAACTGTTCCGCAAAGGAAGCACCGTCTATGACCACAAGGTCACATGGAGTATCTCCTTTTTGCCAATTAATACTGTAATTGGATACAACAGTAGGGTCTGCATACGTCTGTACCTCAACGGTCACGTCCGGATGGTCTTTCATAAATGCCTCAGCTGCTTCATTCAGAAAGAGTTTTGTGACCTGCCAGGACTCACCTGCTATACGCAGCGTGCGCTTTCCACCACTTTCCTGCACCGTGGTTCCTGCCGGGGCAGCGGATTCTGCTTCCTTCGATGCCTTGGAAGCCGCAGAAGAACACGCACCCAGATTAACAGCCAGAACGCCTGCCAATAGAACAGATATTATTTTTTTCATTTCAATTCTCCTCCCTCTGCACTAACTATCAATAAGCGATGATGATTCTTTATCCAAAAACAAATGCCAGTCCTTGTGTGTCCTGAGCAAAGTAGCCGGAACCATGTTGGTAACCTCCTCCGACTTTAGTGTATTCCTGACAGCCTCCGCCTTTCGGGCCCCTGGTACACTGGATATAATTGTCTCACACTGCATGATTTGATAAGGAGTCATAGATACTGCTTTGAATGGGACATCATCAAGTGTCTGAAACCATCCTTCATTCAACTGCTGTTTTCTGCAACGTTCCTCCAGGGATACGATTCTGTATGCTTCCTGTGTCTCAAAATCAGCCGGAGGGTCATTAAATGCAATATGGCCATTTTCACCAATGCCAATAACGCCTATATCAATGATGTCCTTACGAATCTCTTTGGTCAGTTCCTTCAGATTCTCATCCACTTCCCCTTCCGTATTCACAAAATGCACCTTGACCGGTACCTTGCTGGTAAAACGCTCTTTCAAATAGCGCCTGAAGCTTGCCTTATGTGTTTCCGGCAATTCCAGATACTCATCCAAATGGAACATGGTGACCCTTTCCCAGTCAATGTCCTTCTCCACCAAATACTTAAGTGTCTCAAACTGTGATGCACCTGTGGATAAAATAATTCTTGCCTGACCCTTTCTTTCTATGGCTTCATTTAACTTTTCGGCAATTAATTCAGCTGCCTTCTCTCCCAATTCCTCGGAATTGTCAAGAATATATACTGCCATCTTTCCTTACCTCCTGATTTTACTATGAACCTTCCTTACCGAATTCCTTTCAACCAGAGTGGGCTGCATTGTGATATTAACTATATTCCCGGACTTACCCTCGATTTTATCAATCAGATATTTGGCAGACCGTTTACCCATTTCTTCTGCCGGTTCATGAATAGTCGTAAGCCTTGGCGTAACCATCTTACTGACAAAAATATCATCCATACCAACAATGGAAATGTCATTGGGAACATGGATTCCCCGGTTATGCAGTTCATTTATCATTTTAATTGCCAGAGAATCATTAATTGCAACTATTCCCTCCGGAAGATATTCCTCCTCAAACATTTTATCAATAATCTGGATAGCTCCCTGGTCATCTCCAATATTATAAATGTCATATTTGGAATCATAATTCACAATCCGGCGCTTATTAAAAACAATATCATAGTCCAGCAGCGCCTGCTTAAAGCCCCTCAGTATCTCTCTTCTGTTATGTCTTGTAATTGGTCCTGACGCCAAAGCCAGGTCCTTATGTCCGCATTCAATCAAATACTCTGCCGCCATATAACCAGCCTTAAAGAAGTTAAACAGCACACGGTCCCCGCTATAATTCTCAATTCCCTGGTCCACCAGAAGTACAGGCATGTTCAGCCGTTCAATCCGTTTGACAAAAGTCTCTTCATTCTGGATTGTTGTCAGCAATATACCTGCCGCCTGCCTTTCTTCCAGCATTTCTAAATACCAGCTCTCCAGTCCCGGATTAGAATTGGAGTTGCATATTATGGGAATAAAATTACGGGATAAACATTCTTCCTCTGACGCTGCTACCTGTGCTGCATAAAATGGATTATTGATTGACGGAACAATAATGCCTATCTCAATGCTGGTATCTCCGCGCAGCATCCTGCTGAACATATTTGGTTTGTATTCCAATTCATCCGCAGCATCAAAAACCCTTTTTTTTACATCCTGGCTGACAGGATAATCTGTACGCCTCAGTACCCTGGATACGGTAGCAATTGATACATTTGCCTTTTTTGCAATGTCCTTAATGGTTGTTTTCTTATTCATTGGGGCCCCTCAAATATAATATAGAAAACGTTATCTATGAGTTCATATTAGCATGGGCCGTTTTTACTGTCAATGGGGGGCTATTTGGGCATTCTTCACATTTTTCTATGTTTTTTCCGGTTTTTTATATCATAATTTTTATTTTCTTGTTTTATTCAGACTTTTACAGAAATTTTTTCTATATGATAGCCGACAACAGCAGAAAAACTTTTTTTATTTACTATAAAGAAAATGGTTATCTGCAAATCCAGCAGCACATGCACACGATAAATCCAGTTAATAAGGTCATGACATATACAAGAGGAAAATGTGGGAAATGTAGGGTAATAAATGTTTACAAAATACTTGATTTTTTTGAAAGTCTGTGGTATTATAGTCACTGCTTATCAAAGCAATATCTGGGCGAATTCCCGAGTGGCCAAAGGGGACAGACTGTAAATCTGCTGCTAATAGCTTCGGTGGTTCGAATCCACCTTCGCCCACTAGCGTGCCGTTTAATATAGCTTAAGGACATCAGTGCAGTGCATGTAAAGGTCCTGGTTTTCAGCCATGGCACGTGCCAGAGAGTACCTGCTAGTACTTTATGCGGGTGTGGTGGAATAGGCAGACACAAGGGACTTAAAATCCCTCGGTAGCGATACCGTGCCGGTTCAAGTCCGGCCACCCGCATTATAAAGAGAGTGATGTAAAAGCAGTTGAGAATCTTCACTGTTTTTACATCACTCTCTTTTTTCACATATCCATACATTTACAAATCCACCATAATTTCTCACTCTAAAAAGAGCACCTCTCCGCCCGCGGAACAATCCCCGCCTCCGGAAGGTGCTCTTTCCTATTCAAAATCCATGTGTCTTACATCATCTGTCTGTGCGTTTCCCGCCTACTTCTCCACAGCCGCTGCCGCGTCATCCGCGAACCGGGACCCCACCACAGGATAAAACTCATCCGGCTGTGATACGAACACGGCTGCACTGTAAGGCGGCATGTTCAGCTTCAGAGTTCCGTCCTTTACACGGTAGAATATGACGCCTGCATTATATCCTGTCTCGGTGGTCAGTATGGGCCTGCCCAGCACCATGTCGTCGGTAATGCCCAGCTGCCATACCGGAATGTCCATGGTCTGGCTGTCCGGACAGTTGGATATCACCGCCACAGCCTGATATTTCCCATACATGCGCCCGTATGCAATCTTCTGGTATCCGGCCAGAAGCGGCTTAACCGCACCCTTTCTGAATACAGGGATATTGCGGTGTATGCCGGTCATATAGCGGTGGAACTCAATGAGCTCCAGGTCCTCTTTTCCCCATGGATAAGTGCGCCTGCTGTCAGGGTCCGTCCACCCGCAGACGCCCGCCTCATCCCCATAGTAAAGGGTGGGGGCTCCCGGCCAGGTCATCTGAATCACCACTGCTTCCCGGAACACACAGGGCTTTATGTTCTGCCCCGCCTTCTCCGGTCCGGCAGTCTGGATACGGCCTACCATCTGATTGGTCCTGGTAAGGAAACGGGAATGGTCATGGTTGGACAGCTGGTTCATGGCCGTCATCACCGTGTTGGTCTGCATACGGCTCATATGGTATCCCATGGCGTTGAAAAATGCTTCCCCGTCTCCCCATATGCCTCCGTTATAACTGTCACTGTGCTTCTCCATGCCGGTGAGGAACCATGTGACCGGTTCCATAAAGGCATCGTAATTCATGATGGAATCCCACTGGTCGCCCTCCAGCCAGGAAGCCGGGTCACCGTAGTGCTCCGCCAGAATCAGGGCCTCCGGATTCGCCTCCTTCACAGCCTGACGGAACCTGCGCCAGAATTCGTGGTTATACTCTGCGGTGTGTCCTAAATCAGCAGCCACGTCCAGGCGCCAGCCGTCAATGGAATAGGGCGGCGAAACCCACTTTCTGGCCACATTCAGTATATATTCCACCAGCTTCTCGGAATTCTCATAGTTTAACTTGGGCAGGGTATCGTGCCCCCACCATCCGTCGTATGTCCGGTTATAAGGCCAGGCAGCGTCGCTGTCGTCATGGAACTGGAAAAAGCTGTGGTACGGGCTTGCCTTGCTCTCATAGGCGCCTGCCTCATAATCCCCGGAATGCTCATAGATTCCCTCGGCGTCCAGCCACTTGTTAAAGGAGCCGCAGTGATTGAATACCCCGTCCAGAATCACCCGCATTCCCCGTTTATGGACTTCCTCCACAAACAGGGCAAAGAATGCATCGCTGGCCTCCAGATTCTCCTTGCCCGCGCTGCGCAGCACATACCGGTCAGCCTCCTTGTTATCCGCGGCATCCGGCCTGACCAGATTCCCCCCATCCTTTACAATTTTTGTAAAATGCGGGTCAATATGCTCATAATCCTGACAGTCGTACTTATGGTTGGAGGGAGATACAAATACCGGATTCAGATATATGGCCTCCACGCCCAGTCCTTTGATGTAATCCAGCTTATCCCATATTCCCTGAAGGTCGCCTCCGTAGAAGTAACCCACATCCATGGTGGCTGGGTACCGGTCCCATTCCGTTACCTTCTGGACCGGACGGCCGATATAGACATACTCATATGATTCCACATCGTTTGTCTCATCTCCATTGCAGAAACGGTCCACGAATATCTGGTACATGACCGCCCCCTTTGCCCACTCCGGCGTATGGAAACCCGGTGTAATCTTAAAATCAAAACATGGCTGACCGTCCTGTGTGGGTCCCAGTCGGTTATAAAGACAGACATCCTGCTCAGATACCACTTTAAAGTGATAAAGCACCTGGTCGGTGCCTACTGTGATTTCATATTCATAATAATCAAACAAATCATCGGACATAGCCTTGGTCATTTCCACCTCGGCTTTATCCTCCACGTAATATACATGTTCCACATTGCCCTTAGCTGTCCGCATGCGAAGCAGCACATCGTCATCTGCGTCCGGTTCCATTGGCATGCGGTAATCCTCTGTCTCAGAGGAAAAAAGGGCATCCCTGTTAATACGTCCCTTTATATTATTTTCCACGTTTTATATCCTTTTCCTAATTTGCTCATACTTATATAATCCTGTTCCTTTATTGTATCTGAATTTTCTCAAATATACAAGAAAAATAATATCAGAAAAATCTTGATAACATTACGCCTTTTCCATGGTTTTCTCACAAAGTGAAAAGCCTGGCGGGGTAGCCAGGCTTTTCAGGAGAAGGTATTTCGTTTCTTATGGGGTGTAGCAAAAACTATATAATGTATTGGGGGGGGGGTTACGTCTATTATAATAGCATAGGAATGAAAAAAAGTGTGCACAAAGATGCAATATTTTCCAGGCCATTTATGAGCAATATAGACAAGGGAGGGGGATTTTTCACTTTTCTCCCCCTCCCAATGCTGTTTTTCTTCATCTGCAGCCCTAAAAACCCGGGCCGGCCATACTACTGCGCCGGTGTAAACAGCGCCTCAAACTCAGTCTGGCTGATTTTCTCTTTCTCAATCAGCAAATCAGCGCAGGCATGGAGGACGTAGTCATACTCTCTGATGATGTCCTTTGCCTTCTGATAGCACTCGTCAATGATTCGCTTAACCTCGCTGTCAATGGTGTCAGCCACCTCATTGCCGTAGGATTTGGTGTGGGCCAGGTCCCGGCCGATGAATACCTCATTCTCATCCCCGCCGTACTGAATCATGCCCACCTTCTCAGACATACCGTACTGGGTCACCATGGCCCTGGCAATCTGGGTGGCCTGCTTGATATCCTGGGATGCACCGGTGGTGATATCGTCAAATATCAGCTCCTCCGCAATCCGGCCGCCTAAATCCACCATAATATTCTGCATCATACGGCCCCTGGTGTTAAACATCTCATCCTTTTCAGGCAGGGGCATGGTATAGCCGGCTGCGCCGATTCCAGTGGGGATGATGGACACGGTGTGCACCGGTCCCACATCCGGAAGCACATGGAACAGGATGGCGTGGCCCGCTTCGTGGTAGGCTGTTATCTTCTTATCCTTCTCAGATATTACCTTGCTTCTCTTCTCCGCGCCGATTCCCACCTTTACAAAGGCCCGGTCTATATCGCTCTGCTTGATAAACCTGCGGTTATCCCTGGCGGATATAATGGCCGCCTCATTCATCAGGTTTTCCAGGTCAGCTCCTGTGAAGCCTGACGTGGTCTGGGCTACCCGGTGTAAATCCACATCCTCGCTGAGGGGCTTTTCCTTGGAATGAACCTTAAGGATTTCCTCACGGCCCTTCACATCGGGCCGGCCCACCGCCACCTTTCTGTCGAAACGGCCCGGACGCAGAATAGCCGGGTCCAGGATATCCACGCGGTTGGTAGCCGCCATGACGATGATGCCTTCATTGACGCCAAAGCCGTCCATTTCAACCAGCAGCTGGTTCAGCGTCTGCTCCCTTTCATCATGGCCGCCGCCCATGCCCGTACCTCTGCGGCGGGCCACTGCGTCAATCTCATCAATGAACACGATACAGGGAGAATTCTTCTTGGCTTCCTCGAACAAATCGCGGACGCGGGAGGCGCCCACGCCTACGAACATCTCCACGAAATCAGAACCCGAAATGGAGAAAAACGGAACGCCTGCCTCGCCGGCAACCGCCTTGGCAAGCAATGTCTTACCTGTTCCGGGAGGCCCCACCAGAAGAAGGCCCTTTGGAATCCTGGCCCCCACGCTGGTATACTTCTGCGGATTCTTAAGGAAATCCACCACCTCTTCCAGTTCTTCCTTTTCTTCCACCAGACCGGCCACATTGGAAAAATTAACCTTGCTGTCCCGGCTCATCCTGGCCCTGCTCTTGCCGAAATTCATCATCCTGGCGTTGGCGCCTCCGCCTCCTGCGCTCCGGTTCATGACCATAATGATGATGACTACCACCACGATAGACAGCATAAAGGGAAGAATGATGGTCACCAGATAGTTCTCCTGGGGCACATCCATGGTCGTATAAGCCATGTCATGGGCTTCCAGTAACGTTTGGGCGTCCTTAACATCTGAAACATAAAGCCGCTTTACCTGACCGTCCATAAGGGTCAGCACCACTTCTCCCGTGGGAGTCTGCGGATTCTGGTGGATGCTCACGTCTGCTGCCTGGCCATCCTCCAGTATCTTGATAAAATCCTGATTTGTAACCTTATCCGCCTGCCTTGCGTAAGGGAATCTCACTGCGGTGGCGATTAAAATCAGCATCAGGAGTATAAATATAAATCCTCTAAATGTCTGCTGCTGTCTCACCGAATTGCCTCCTTAGACCTTCTTATTCTGCATCCAATTCTACTACTCCGATGTAAGGCAGGTTACGGTATTTCTGGTCATAATCCAGTCCATATCCCACTACAAATTCATCCGGTATCGTAAAGCAGGTATAGTCCACCTTCACCTGCTTCTTCACCCTGCGCTCCGGCTTATCAAGAAGTGTGCACAGATGGATGCTCTTTGGACCTCTCTGTTTCAACACCTCAATCAGATATGCCAATGTACGGCCAGAGTCTATAATATCTTCCACAATCAGTACATCCTTGCCTTCCAGGGACTCATCCAGGTCCTTTACAATCCTGACCACGCCGCTGGACACAGTGCCGCCGCCGTAGCTGGACACGGACATAAAGTCCAGGGACACCGGAACCGTCATCCTCTTTGCCAGCTCGCAGGTAAAGAATACCCCGCCCTTTAATATGCAAATCATGTGGACCTGCTTTCCTGCATAATCCTCGCTGATTTTTGCCGCTACTTCGTTAATCCTTTTATCGACTTCCTCTTCCGTCAATAAAACACGAATCCTGTCAGCCATTGCCTTATCCTCCGTTTCGCCTATTCTTTTCTCTCTCCAGTCTGGCCTGCCTCTGCCTGCAACACCCGGATTGTATCCGGTCCTATCTTGTAATACTCGCTGATGCGGTAGCCTATAATCCACATCACATGGCTGCCATCTGCCAGAAGGGGTATCTTATCCCGCATCTGTCTGGGTATCTTCTCATCAATCATAAAACGATTAAGCGCCTTGTGGCTTTTGTCCGCCAGAACAATATAGTCCCCCGGACGCCTGGTTCTTACCACGGGCGTACCCTTTATTTTATCACAGTCAAACCATTTCGTATACATATTTTTAGGAAATTCCATCCCTTTTTTCAGAGAAAAAACCTCCATGTCCACGATAGGCAGGTCGCCCCATTCACCTTTTGCCACAGGGTCTCCCCTGCCCATCCAGATTCCCTCGTACTCCCTTATGGCAGCCAGTCCGTAGGGCAAATCCACCTGCTTTCCAACGGCCCGCCCGGCCAGCTCCATGACCTGGCTCACATGAACCAGCCCCAGGTCCCTGGACGCCCCGCTCAATTCCTTGAGAAGGGACATCACCACATAGGACTGCAGAATCTCCGGTTCCCCCAGAAAGGCCCCTGCCGGGATATATGCCCCGGAATCCTTCCTTACATGGGCCTTAATCCAGGCATCTGCCTGGCTTTCCAGGTACTCATCAGCCTGGGAGGCCAGATGTCCCAGACGCAGGATATTGCCTGCGGCGCCCCGGTTCACATACTGCTCTATCTCCGGCAGCAGCTGATTGCGTATTCTGTTCCGGGTGTAGTGAAGGGTATCATTGGTGGAATCCTGCACATAGGACAGGTCCCGGCTTTCCAGCCACTTAAGGATGGAAGCCCGGTCCGCGTCCAGCAGGGGACGGATAATCCTTCCCCTCCGGTAGACGATTCCACGCAGTCCGGAAAGACCGCTCCCCCGGAAAAGATTGTGAAGGATAGTCTCCACCTGGTCCCCGCTGTGGTGGGCCACAGCAATTTTTACAGGGCGGAAACTGCTGTCAGCCGGACTGCCGTCAGCCGGACCGCCGTCCGGCCCGGTCCGGTCCTCCCCTTCCCATCCCGCAGCCTCTTTCTCCAGAGCCTCATAGCGCAGATAACGGCCCGCCTCCTCCTCAGACATGCCCTTTGCAGCCGCAAAGCCGCGCACATCTACCTTTAGGATATGACAGGGGACATGAAACCCTTCACACAATGACATGACAAAATCCGCATCCCGGTCCGCTTCCTCCCCCCTGAGCCCGTGATGGACATGAAGGGCCCTGAGCCCCATTTGCCACGGTTCCCTGAATGCGCATAACAACGCTAAGAGGCAGACGGAATCTGCCCCTCCTGAAACTGCTGCAATGACCCGGTCCCCCGGCTCCAGCATATGATATTGTTCTATGGTCTCCCTGACCCTGTGCTCCAGTCCTTCCACCTGTCTCTCCTGTGTCCAATCATGTTTGTCTCTGTCTATTTCTTATAATATACCCGCAAATGTCCCTCCTTGCAAGCCTGTGGTTGTAAATTATGAGCGTCTTTTCCAGATTCCGGCTGCCAGGACCGTCATATCGTCCCTTGGTGCCGGAATAAAAGACACTGCAAAATCCAGAACCTGGTCCGCCAGTTCCTGGGGTCCCATCTCCTCCACACTCTCCAGATACTGCTGCATAGCCTGTTCCTTGTCGTCCCCCGGCAGCGCATCCAGCACCCCGTCGCTGACCATGACAATCCGGTCGCCCTCCCACAGCTTCCTGGACATGAGCACTGGTTCCACTCCATTGAGTATTCCCATGGGGACTTCCCCTGCCTCCATGATTTCCACGCCCTCTTCCCCGATGATGAAGGTTGGCACAGCCCCCAGTTTCATGGCCTCCAGCACTCCGGTGTGCAGGTCGATGCAGCTGAGGTCCAGGGTAGCCGGATGCTGTTCCGGTCCTGCCAGCAAAAGTACTGTATTCACCAGCTTAAGGGCAGCCCTTGGTGAAAATCCGGTTTCCAGCAGCTGCTCCGTCAATTCCACCACCTGCTTGCTCTCCCTGGACGCTGCCTCCCCGCTTCCCATGCCGTCTGAAAGGCTCATAACCACCTGGTTTCCGGGACTCTCGCAGAAGGTATAATTATCCCCGGAATACTTCTCCCCCTTCTTTGGAATTCTGGAAGCGCCATAGAGCATGCGGTACCCGCCTTCCTCCAGAAAACGCACGGTTTCATACTGTTTGGTAATAATGCTGCGGCTGTCCTTGGCAGGGCTCCACCTTGTCCCACCCATAACCTCCCCCATAATCAGGGCTGCATCCTTGGAAGTGATGCAGCGGCCGTTGGTGGTCCTGACCGTGAGAAATGCTTCCTTCTGCCCGTTCTCATACTCCAGCAGCAAAAGGTTGCCCAGGGCAACATGATAACGCTTAAAATATTTTTTCAGTATGTATTCATACTCATCCGTAATATCCCTGGCACGGTCAATCTGGTGGGAAAACTCCTCCAGTATCACGGACAGCTCCCTGAACTGGGATATGACCGCATCCCTGCTCTCCAGGAACCGGTTCTTCCAGGACAGATTCATGGTGGCCCGCCCCAGGCTCCGGTTCAGCTGGGCCAGATAATCCTCCTTTTTCCGGCAGCCGCTCTGGAACATCTGGGGCATGTCCTCAAAATCAATATGGCCCTTCTGCTCAAACGCCCGCAAAAGATAATACAGGTAATAGCTGTCCTCCTTCTCGCTGTCCGCATACAGGTTGCACCTGCTGCAGCTCTCGCACACCAGGGCAGCGCTGGCCTGCATGGCAGCCAGACCATCGTCCTTTGTCAGCTGTCCGTTTTTTTCTATACCGTCGTCAAATGCCTTGGCCAGCTGGTTCAGGGA
Organism: Clostridium sp. 1001283B150225_161107_B6; assembly: GCF_015556325.1. Lineage (NCBI taxonomy): Bacteria > Bacillati > Bacillota > Clostridia > Eubacteriales > Clostridiaceae > Clostridium > Clostridium sp. 1001283B150225_161107_B6. Next base: position 566,801 of record NZ_JADNMD010000003.1, read on the forward strand.
CTCTGCCATATCCCCCAGTCTCCTGGCCGTATAATAATTTACATCCGTTCTTCCCTTAACTTCCCGCTCTCTGATAAACACAAAAATCCCTCCTAATCCGCGTAACTTTCAGTATACGCACCCAGGAGGGAAATATATGTCGTATCATGCATGGATTTTTAAAAATCGTTCGCCTGTTTTCGCCATCAACGAAAGGAAATGCGCATCACCCCACAGGCCTGCGTGTCACTCCGTGGGCTTCAGCAGAATCTCATCCGGATTTACAAGTCCCAGCTTTTCCTTGGCCACTTCCTCTGCATACTGCTTGGTCTTGACGTAAATCTTGTATTCCTGCAGTTCAGCGGTCCGCTTTTCTTCCTCTGCCTTCTGTTGCTCCAGGTTCTGTTCCCGGATGCTGTACTCCAGGTCCGACTTCTTAAGGTCAGCGCCCTTTATATTGATTGCCACAGCCAAAAACATGACTACCAGGGTAATACCCATGATGGCCATGCGGTTCGTCCATTTGTCGCGCCTTACACGCCTTGATTTGCCGTAGGATTTCATCTGCTCAATCACCAGCTCCGTCTTTTTCCGGGCTGCAGACAGCCTTCTGTCTGTGCCTGTTCATAATCATTCTAAGGCATTTGCCTGCCTTTTTCAAGCACTTAAAGAAAATTCTGCTGATAAATCGGTCATACAGAATCATGCCTGCAAATACCCCTCCTATGACATAGGCCCTGAATACGCCGTCATTCTGCTCATAGAGGAGAATGAAGGTCACAAGCCCGGCATAGAGCCAATACAAAAAATCTTCCACCCCGGTCCAGAAGGGGCCGTGCCGGATAACCAGGCGGAACACCCTGAGGGTGTCATAGGCCAGCATGAGCCAACCGCCAGTGACCAGGCTGAGCACCATCAGCCAGGCCTCATACTGAATCCTGCTGCTCATAATGCCTCCCCTACTTAAACAGGCGGGTGAACAGGGATTCCCCGGACTTTCTGAGGGCTTCGTTGGAACTGTAGACCATGCTGTCTATGGTTCCCTCTATGTCCACCTCTCCCTTTTCCAGGGTAAGGCGGCTTACGTGAAGCTCCTTTCCCTTGATGGTCAGCAGCCCCATATCCGTGTCCAGGACAACTGCATTTTCATCAAAGGAAACCACATCGCATATGCCTGTGATGTTTCCCTTGCCTCTGTTCTGTAATATAAGCTTATGCTGACGATTGCTTCCAATCTTTTCTTCCATGCAAAAAACCTCCCCGTATATCTAACCTATGTTAAATATATGGGGAGGTTGGCCATTCTATGCCACTTATCTTAAATATTGTAACTGCTAAATCATCCGATGTAACTGTTACTAAATATAACGGTAAAGTTCCTTGGCCTCATCCTTCTTCACAGTTTCCTGTACGTCCAGAACCTCCACCTTAACGGCCTTGGCTCCGAACTGAATCTCGATGATATCACCTGTCTTCACACTGACAGACGCCTTTGCCGGCTTATCATTCACCAGCACACGGCCTGCGTCGCATGCCTCATTGGCAACGGTCCTGCGCTTGATAAGGCGGGAAACTTTCAGAAACTTGTCCAATCTCATGGATTATTTATTAACCTCATCCTTTAATGCCTTGCCAGCTTTGAACTTCGGAGTCTTGGAAGCCTCGATGGTCATCGTCTTACCAGTCTTGGGATTTCTTCCCTCTCTTGCAGCTCTCTCAGATACTTCAAAGGTTCCGAAGCCCACTAACTGTACTTTTCCGCCTTTAACCAGCTCTTCAGATACAGCGTCAGTGAAAGCCTTAACTGCCTTCTCTGCGTCCTTCTTGGAAAGCTCTGCCTTCTCAGCAACTGCTGCAATCAATTCTGTCTTGTTCATCAATTTTTCCTCCTAGATATTGTCCGGGAAAGGCCCCGGAATCGTTACTTTTTAAAGTCATAGTGTACTTAATCATTTATATCTGTTTTACTATGATTTGTCAAGGTTTTTTGGCTTTTTCCTGCATTTTTATCTGATTCCAGAGGGCGGTCCCTTCCTCCACGGAATTCACCTTTACATCGCCAAATACGTGGGGGTGTCTTCGGACCATTTTCCGGCATAAACCGTCGATTACATCGTCAATGGTAAACCTGCCCTCCTCCTCTGCAATCCGGCTGTTCAGGATAACCTGGAGCAGCACGTCCCCCAGTTCCTCGCACAGGTTTTCCATGTCCTGGTTGTCTATGGCCTGGAATACTTCCTCTGTCTCGTCAGCCAGGCATTTCTTCAGGCTCTCAAAGGTCTGTGCCCTGTCCCAGGGACAGCCCTCAGGCGACCGCAGCTTTGCTATTATTCCCACAAGCTCATCAAATGTATACATAAAAACCTCCTATACCTTCTCCTTATTGCGCTTGATTACCTTGAGGCGGGTAAATTCCTCCCGCTCCTTTTCCTCCAGCGCATTGGAAATGGACTTGCTCAGGTCCTCATAATGAGGAATGGTGATGTTCTTAAGGGCATTGGCCCGTTTCTGGGTCTTTTTGATGGAGTTGGCCAGCCGGTAGGCGGAGTTCTCCACCATGGAAAGCTTTATGGTCAGCTCCTTTACCTTCTCAAAATGGTATCTGGCCTCGTCCAGGGACTCCGTGGTGTTGTAGAAACCATAGGTCAGGGCCAGGGGACGGGCTTCATGCTGGACCAGGGGGATCTCGGTTCCCATAATGCTTCTGGCCTTGATTTTCACCCGGTCGTCCACCGGCACGGATACGCCTATCTCCTGGACATAATTGATGCCCAGCTCAATATTGGCCTTCTGGAGGGCCGCATAGGCTTCCCGGAAGGTACTGTCGATTTCGGACTGGATTCCCTTTGCCTCGTCAATCAGCTCCATCAGCTCCCGAATCAGGATGTTCCTCTTTTTATCCATAAGCCCGTAGCCCATATAGGCCAGGCCCAGTGAATTCTTTGCCGCTATGAGGTTGCCTTTGGTGGGAAATGTATTTGGATCCATTTACATCACTCCTTCATGGTGTCCGCAGGTTTATAATACTGGTCAAGCACCTTGGTGTCGATACGGTCCAGCTCCTCCCTGGGCAGCATTCCCAGAAGCTTCCAGCCAATATCCAGGGTGTCCAGGATGGTTCGGTTCTCATGGGGGGCCTGGCCTATGAAATGCTCCTCAAAAGCCTTGCCGAACTCCAGGTATTTCTTGTCAATGGGTGAAAGTTCATCTTCGCCGATAACCGATGCCAGGGCCCTGGCGTCCCCCACCTTGGCATAACAGGAGAAAAGCTGGTTGGCCACGTCCTGGTGGTCGGCCCTGGTATAGCCCTCGCCGATTCCGTCCTTCATAAGCCTGGACAGGGACGGCAGCACATTGATGGGCGGATAGATGTTCTGTCCGTTTAGCTGCCGGTCCAGAACAATCTGGCCCTCGGTGATATATCCCGTCAGGTCAGGGATGGGATGGGTGATATCGTCGTTGGGCATGGTGAGAATGGGAATCTGGGTCACGGAGCCAGGTCTTCCGGCCACAATGCCGGCTCTCTCATAGAGGGAGGCCAGGTCGCTGTAGAGATAGCCCGGGAAACCCTTTCTGGACGGAATCTCGCCCTTGGATGAGGAAACCTCACGCATGGCCTCTGCGTAGGAAGTCATGTCCGTCAATATAACCAGTATGTGCATACCCTTCTCAAAAGCCAGGTACTCGGCCAGGGTCAGCGCGATTTTAGGGGTGATGAGACGTTCCACCACAGGGTCATTGGCCAGGTTGATAAACATGGCCACATGCTCGGACACACCGCTCTCCTCAAAGGTGCGGCGGAAGAAATCAGCCACATCGTATTTCACGCCCATGGCGCCGAACACAATGGCAAATTCCTCATCTGAATTCTCTCCCAGGGACGCCTGCTGCACAATCTGGGCAGCCAGCTGGTCATGGGGAAGACCGTTTCCTGAAAAGATGGGAAGCTTCTGTCCGCGAATCAGGGTGGTAAGCCCGTCAATGGCGGAGATTCCCGTACGGATATAGTTTCTTGGGTATTCGCGTGTCACCGGATTAAGGGGCTTGCCGTTGATATCCAGCTTTACATCGGATATGATATCCCCCAGGCCGTCAATGGGCTGGCCGATACCGTTAAAGGTACGACCCAACATCTCTTCGGAAACTTCTATCTCCATGGGATGGCCCGTAAGCCTTGTATGGGTGTTGCGCAGGGCCATGCCGTCCGTGCCCTCAAACACCTGGATGATGGCCTTATCCCCGTATATCTCAATAATTCGGCCTATCTTGTGGAGATTCCCGGCCACGGTCATCTCCACGATTTCATCATAAGCCGCATTCTGAACGCCCTCCAGGACCACCAGAGGGCCATTGATTTCACTTAAACCTAAATATTCAATTGCCATATGGACCTCCCTTATGCGTTTCGTTCCACAACCCTGTCATAGAAATCATCAATCATCTTCATGTAATCATCGAACATTTCCAGATGGTCATTGGGCACATCGTATTTGATGGATATGATTTTGTCGAATATGTTCTCCTCCTTCAGCACGGACACAGGCATGCCCATGGAAACAAGGGAGCGGGATTTTTTATACAGGTAAAGAATGACTTCCATCATCTTAAACTGCTTGGTTAAAGGCACGGATGTATCATCCTTATGGAATGCATTCTGCTGCAGGAATCCCAGGCGGATGACCTTTGCGATTTCAAGCACCAGCTTCTGGTCGTCCGGCAGTACGTCGGCGCCAATCAGCTTTACAATTTCCATCAGGCTGCTCTCCTGCACCAGCAGCGCCATCAGGCGGTTCCGGTCGTCCACAAACCGCTTATCCACATTGTCCATGTACCAGGACGACAGGTCGTTTATATACTCCGAATAGCTGGTAAGCCAGTGGATGGCCGGGAAATGTCTGGCGTAAGCCAGGGATTTATCCAGTCCCCAGAAGCAGCGCACAAAACGCTTGGTGTTCATAGTCACGGGCTCGGAGAAATCGCCTCCCTGGGGGGACACGGCGCCGATGATGGTCACGGAGCCCTCGGTCCCATTGAGATTCTGCATCATTCCTGCCCTCTCATAGAAAGCGGACAGACGGGACGCCAGGTAAGCCGGGAACCCTTCCTCTGCAGGCATTTCCTCCAGACGGCCTGACAACTCCCTGAGGGCCTCCGCCCATCTGGAAGTGGAATCGGCCATAATGGCCACATGGTAGCCCATATCCCTGTAATATTCCGCCAGGGTAAGGCCGGAATACAGGCTGGCTTCACGGGCAGCCACCGGCATGTTGGACGTGTTGGCAATCAGGGTGGTCCTGTCCATCAGGGGATTCCCTGTCTTAGGGTCAATCAGCTCTGAGAATTCTTCCAGGACCTGGGTCATCTCGTTGCCCCGCTCGCCGCAGCCGATGTAGATAATAACATCTGCATCCGACCACTTGGCCACCTGATGCTGGGTCATGGTCTTGCCTGTTCCGAAACCGCCGGGAATGGCAGCCGTACCGCCCTTTGCAAGCGGAAACATGGTATCCAGGATACGCTGTCCTGTAATCAGCGGCTTTACGGCGGGAAAACGGCGGGCAGACGGTCTGGCCACGCGGATGGGCCATTTCTGGGTCATGGTCAGGGACCTCTCGGTGCCGTCCAGGAGCTGAAGGGTCAGAAGGGGCTCCTCGATTGTATACTGGCCGTCCGGCACCACTGTAAGAACATAGCCTTCCACGTCCGGCGGAGCCATAACCTTATGGGTGATGGCCCTTGTCTCCGGCACCTCCGCAATGATGGTGCCGGGCATGATTCTGTCCCCTTCCTTCACCACCATGTGGGTATCCCACTTTTTATCCGTATCCAGACTGCTCACGGATATGCCGCGGCTGATATAGTATCCGCTTCCCTTGGCAATTTCGCTTAAGGGACGCTCAATTCCGTCAAATATATTGCTCAGGATTCCCGGCGCCAGCGTAACGGACACAGGGGCTCCTGTGCCTGTCACAATTTCGCCCGGCTTAATGCCGCTGGTCTCCTCATAAACCTGGATGGTGGTCTTTTCTGAAGTAAGTCCGATGACCTCGCCCACCAGCTTCTCCCGGCCCACATGCACCATCTCATTCATCTGGAACCCTGAGTCGCCCAGCAGGGAAACGACAGGACCATTTATACCGTAAATCACACCTGTCTTAGCCACTTTGCCTACCTCCTGTCAAGTCAAATTTAAACTCATGGCGGGCCTCGTTTAACTTAGTCTGGAATGAGTTGTCTATAAGTATATGCTTGCCCGGAAGCACAGCCCTGGTGCCTCCGTTAAAGGAATATTCGCTGACCTTGATGGTGGCGTTGTGATGCATGGCAATGCGCTGCAGCTTATCCGCGTCCGAAGGGTCCATATAAATAACCAGTTCCTCGTCCCCCGCAAATTCCTTGGCAGCCTTTACCTGGCGGTCCAGAAGCCGCTGGTAATCCTGTGTCTCCATGAAGTTGGCCAGTTTATCCCTTAGTTCCACGAACAGCTTATCCTTAAGTTCCTCCTGCTTGTGGCTGGCTTCCCTCTTTAAATCCAGCTGGCCGATGGACAGCCGTTTATTGATTTCACGTCCCAGCTTCTCTGTCTCTGCCTCCACCTGCATGTCGGCCCGCCTTCTGGCGTCAGCCGCATGTTCCTCAAAGGCAGTATCCAGGGCGTTCATATAGTCATCCAGCATCCTGGCGCTGCGCTCTCTGGCATCCGTCATACAGATATCCTGGAAATGCTTTAGCTTTTCCTCTGTTGTCAAGCTGATTCACCCTCTTTCTATCATTACTACAGTTTCAGTCCGATTGCCTCGTTCACATAAGAGGTGATAAAGTCCGGCTTGCGGCCGGTTCCATGGCGGTCCGGAATCTCCACAATAAGCGGAAGCTTGCGCTCCAGCTTTACATTGTCGATGATTTCCGGAAATTCCCTGCCGAATTTCTCTGTCAGCAGGATGATTCCAATGGATTTGTCGGCCAGGGCCTTATCCAGTTCTTCCTTCAGTTCTTCCCTCTTATGGACCACAGCCCCCTCGACCCCTGCCAGACGCATGCCGGTCCAGGTGTCGATGTTGTCGCTGATAAGGTACATCTTCATAGGATTACAGCTTTCCTAAAATCATAAAGGATATGATTAATCCATAGAGACACACACCTTCGGCAAGACCTACGAAGATTAATGATTTACCAAGGATGGAGCTGTCCTCGCTGATAGCTCCCAGTGCTGCGCTGGCTGCTGCGGAAACAGCGATGCCGCCGCCCAGGCAGGAAAGTCCGGTAGCCAGGGCTGCCGACAGATAACCCATGCCGGCTGCGGATGAACCGGCTGCCTGGGCTCCTGCCTCGGCCGCCACTGCATTGCCGGAGAACATAACCACGGCTGCAAATACCATGGTGCCAAAGAACAGGAACACATTGGCTGCCAAGGCCGTCTTATAGCGTCCTTTTGTTTTCTCCCCTGCTGCAAAAGCTCCAAAAGGTACTGCAATGCTTAAAATAAGTGCTGCGCTCAGTGTAATTTTAACTAATAAACTCATATCTCATATCTCCTTTTTGTATTATATATGCTTACTGCTCTCCGGCAGCCTTTCCATACGGTTCAAATGCCCTGCCGCTGCCGCGGTAGAAACGGCTGAACAGCTCATAATATTCCAGACGCAGTACCTGGATGCCCACAATCAGGCCCTCCATACCGCATACAAACAGGTTGCCGCCAACCACCACGGCCCAGTTTGTATTTCCTCCTGCCTCTGCCCCTGCCAGCATCAGGACCACCTGCATCATGGCTGCATGGCTCACCGCAAAAGCGCCCACACGGACAAAGGAAAGGGTGTTGGAAAAATAGCTCAAAAGCACTTCAAAGAGTTCAAATATCCCCTGGGTGATAAACATTCCCAGGCCGGTTTCCATGCGCTGCGCCTTTTTCTCCACCATGGCAGCCAGAGGCTCCTTAAAGAATATCACCAGAAGGGGAATCAGGAACATAATTACCAAAATCACGGTGGCGGGAAGGGGATTGCCGGTCATATACAGTACAATCACAGCTGCCAGGGCAAAGTAAAATACCAGCCCGGCCACGCCGTTGGTGTCAAAATACGCCTTCTCCACATCATGGGAACGCAGGCTGTTGATGATATTGAGAATCATGCACAGAAGAATGATTCCCATTCCAATGGCAACCGCCACCACAAATACGGTGTTCAGCCTTCCGATAAAGGGCAGGTTTGTCATGGCTTCCTGGGGCCTGAGCCACACTGCATCCATAATATCCTCAAATCCGAAGATGCTTCCGAAGAGCAGTCCGAATATGGTGGAGAACACGCCGCAGCAGGAAATGATTCCGGCCAGACGTATTTTCCTGAACCGGTACAGCAGGAAACCTCCCACCAGCAGGCACAGCCCCTGCCCGGCATCCCCGAACATGAATCCAAACAGTATGGAATACGTGATTCCAATCAGTATGGTGGGGTCCAGCTCATTATAGGATGGCAGCCCGTACATCTCCACATACATCTCAAAGGGTCTGAACAGTCCCGGATTCTTCATCTTTGTGGGAGGCGTGCTCATAATATTGTTGTGGTCGTCCTCAATGATGCAGAAGGTATCGCTGTCCCGTTCGATTTCTTTCTGGAACTCCTTTGCATCCTTCTCCGTCATCCATCCGCAGAGAATGTAGAAGTTATGGGTGTCATGCTTGGTGACGGCAGCCATCTTCCTCACGTCAAAGTTAGTGGAAAATACCCGGATGCGCCTGCAGGCAGCGGCAAACTCCTCCTTCCTGCTGCTCATGGCCTCCACGATTTCCCGGTCCGCCTGGTCTATCTCCTTCTGAAGGCTTCCTATACGGTCGTCCAGCACATGTCCGGCCTCCACAGGGGTACCCTCATACTCGTCCGGCAGAAAACACCGTTCAAAATGCATGGACGCATAGATGGCGTCAATCTTATCGGCCAGACTCTCCGGCACAAAGTAGACCACCCACACATAATCCCCCTCCTCCTCGCATTTAAACATGACCGTGTCTATGGTCTCATACACATAGGATGAGAATTTTTCATAATATTCCTTGGAAATACGTCCGAACCGGAACTTCATGAACCGGAACTTAAGTATCTCCTTCACATTGTAGTTAAGCCCTGCAAAGGGTACCACCCTGTCCCTGGACTCCTGCAGCTCGTCCCGCTGGCGCACCAGGGTATTCTTCCGGTCCGTCAGCTCCTTAAGCTGGGCGTCAAGGCTGTTAATAACCTCGACCGCTTCCTCCAGCTTCATCTTTCGGTCCGTCTGGTCCGGTATCAGCTCATGATAGCTTTCCAGCAATTCCGAGGCCTTTTCCAGCACATTCTTATACGGATTCGTCTCAATATAAGGCCTCAGGTCTTTTACTGTCTTAAGCTCCGACAGGGCATTTTCCAGGTGTATCTCATATCTGGACAGATAAGTGTCCACCACCCGGTCAATATCCTCCTTAGGGCCGGTAATACTTAAGAACTTCATCTTCTCAATCACGTCTTAACCCCCTTTAGTCAACTTGCTCCCAGCCCATAACGTATCTTCTCAATGGTAGTTATGATACGCTCGATTTCCCTCTCCTTAAAATAGAGATAGGAATTAAGTATGGCGATGGAGTATGGGTCCTTTCTGCTTGTCTTCTGGTAAATCCTGTCTATTATATCGTGGGACAGCTGGTCCAGGTCCTGATTCTCATCCAGATGGACCAGACCCGTCCTGCCGTACCAGCTTCCCTCAATGAGCCCGTACAGTATATCCAGGCTCTCCGCCTCCACCATCCGGTTAATCTCTTTCTTAGTCAGATGGAGCTGTATGGAAATCAGCATGGCGTATATCTCTCCCGGCTCCAGTTGGTAAAACTTTTTGGAACGGCAAATCCACTGGAGATTCAGCATATCCATCCTGGTGCCGAAGCACTGGGCGATTATCTTCTGCTCATTTTTGGACAGGTACTTGTCCTTTATCTTCCACATGGACCTAAAATACAGCATATCCAGCGCTGTCTCACAAGCCGGAAGGGTTACCCTGCCGTTCTGCAGCATCTGGTACAAGGGCCCGTAATACGCAGACCCCTTCAGGTTCCCTATGAACTCTTCCATGTTTTGGGACTGGGAAAGTGTGATTAGGTCAAGGGCAGAATGCCGCTCAAAGAAATCACGGAACATGGACAGGTCCTGCCGCTGTTCCCTGTGGCCTGCCGCATTCCTCAGACAGGTCTTTAAGATGGTAATTTCATAATGCATGAAGTACAGGTCCAGGAAACGCCTCTGCTTTATGTTGGCAAACTGGTAAAGCTTTGCAAAATCCCGGTACTGGGACAGATTCAGATGCTGCTCAATGTTTCCCCTGTGCAGGTCCCCGTCCTCCACCTGGTCGAATATCTCCCGGTAAGGAAGAAAGGAGCGCAGGTACTGCACTGCATCCGCTACGGTTTCCAGGGCCGCCATTTCAAGGAACTGCTCATCTTTTATACGCCAGCGCTCCATTGCCTTCACCTTGGTGGCAATGCCGCTGTAAGCAATCAGGCTGCCCATAATCTCACTCCTTTATCATTTTCTGGAACAGAGCCTCTACATATTCTTCATGGTGCCGGTTATAATTGTCTTCCAGCTCCTTAAGCAGAGTCTCTGATTCCGCCTTCTGCTTTGCAAGGAGCCCGTTCATGTCCGCCTCCATTTTCTCCTGAATCTCTGCAATCCTGCGGGCCGTCTCCTGTTCCAGGTTCTTATCAAAGGCAGCCGTCTTTGCATCCATCTCCCCGGCAAATGCTTTCTTGCGCACATTCGCCTCTTCCACAATGGCTCCGGCCGCTGCTTCGATTTCCGATAACCGGTTAATCACAGTATCCATAGCTCTCCTCCTTATATATTTTCATATCATTTCATGATACTACTTTTTTAGAAAAAAACCAGAGGTATTTTATATTTAAATTTAATTTTTCACAATTTTCTCACAGCAAAACGCCAAAAAGAGGAAGAACTTTTTAAATTCTTCCTCTTTTTACATCCAAAATTGCCAATTTTTTCTATACAATTTTCACAAATATTCAGGTCTAATTGGCTTCCGGGGCCTCACTGCTCCCGGTTTCACCCTCGGCTGACGCCACAGGCTCTACCTTTTCAATGTACCTGCTGGACACATATGCCTCCTGGCCGTCGTAATTAATGACCGCCCAGTCGTTGTCATAGCGCTTCACATATACTACCTCGGTGCCGCTGCCCAACTGTACCAGAATACGCCCGCTGGTGGAAGGCTCGCTGCGGACATTGACGCTGCTGCCCTTAATCCGGTAAGTTTCCGCCGGCGGCTCTGTCTCAGGCTCTGTCTCAGGCTCCGGAGGCGGCGTGGGCGCCGGTTCCACAGGTGCCGTAGTCACGGTAGGTACCGTGGTGGTCTTGTCCACATCCTTGTCCTTGCCAGGCATGAAAACACGGATAACCACAATCAGGAGAATGACGAGAAGCACAGGAATCAACAGTCTCAGTATGTATGCTGCCGGCGATACGCGCCTGCGCTTCTTCCTGGGACCTCCCTGACGGGACGGGCCGCTGCGGGTATTCCTGGCCGGCACCCGCTGGCTGCTTCTGCCGGAAGCACTTCTGCCTCCGCCGCCCTGCCTGGGTGCCTGACGTCCTGACGTATTCCTTGCAGATGAGGATGGTCTGGCCGTGCGGCCTCCTGAACCTCCTGCAAATTCGTTGGCAAACACATACACTTCCTGGGTCAGCAGCTGGAAGGCCTGATTGGCATCATATGCCGTGTCATCCCCCTCATGAACCGCCTTATTTCCCAGGATACGGATGGTGTGGTAATTATCCTTGGTAGCCTTGTTGATCCATTGGCCCTCGTACAGCTGGTCTATGGTGTCGGACAAATCCCCCTCCACCACACAGGCCCTCTCAGCCATGCACCTTACCATATATTCCAGGACCTGTCTGGCCCTGACCATCACAAGATTATATTCCTTGCGCGCAATCAATCGCTCTGCTTCCTTAACGCCCTGCTGAATCTGCTGCCAGCTGGTCGTCCGCTCCACATTCGACATAAGCCTTCCTCCTTAGTATCGCAGATATCCGCCTATTATGTATAGTATACTAGATTTTTGCTAATTTTGCACTATTAATTATAAAAAATCAGAAAAATAAGAAAAAAGTAAATTTTGTTGCAAATGCATCTTTTGAATGTTAAAATAAGGCCTGCAGCAACTACATCACGAAAGGATGAAACACATGCGATTACGCCATATCCAGGGCGCCGAGGAAACCATTGCCTCCAGCCCATTTGTCATTCAGGAACCGGAACAGCACCGCGGCGCGTGGAACCAGGTATTCGGCAATAGCAGCCCCCTTGAAATCGAGGTAGGAATGGGCAAGGGCCGTTTCATCATGGAAAAAGCATCCGCCAATCCGGATATCAACTATATAGGAATTGAACGCTATTCCAGCGTCCTGCTGCGGGGACTTCAGAAACGCAGTGAAATGGACCTTAAAAACATTTACTTCATGTGCATCGACGCCAAGGACATGGCGGAAATCTTCGCGCCCGGCGAAGTGGACCGGATTTATCTGAACTTCTCAGACCCATGGCCAAAGGACCGTCATGCCAAGCGCAGGCTCACATCCCCTGTGTTCATGTCGGTATACGACAAAATTCTGGCTCCCCGGGGAGTCGTGGAATTTAAAACAGACAACCGCGGGCTCTTTGAATATTCCCTGGAATCCATTCCCTCCGCCGGGTGGGAGATTACAGAGCACACCTTTGACCTTCATGGCAGCCCCATGGCGGAAGGAAATGTAATGACAGAGTACGAGATGAAGTTTGCCTCCGAAGGCAAGCCCATCTGCAAGCTCATTGCCAGGCGTACAGGCACCCCCGGCCGGAACCCTGCATAGTATACAGGTAAAGGATACCATCAGGAGGCGGACAACATGGCACTCCCTCCGGGAATCACCAAAAAGCTCCTTCAGGCCACCAGCGATAAGACAGACTTAAACAAACAGGCGCTCCGGTTCAACCGTTCCTTCAAGGAAGTCGGCAAACTTCTGGGCCCCGGTTCAGCCAAGGCTAAAAAGGATAAGAAATAGCCTCTGAAAAGAGGACACAGCCCTCCGGCCGCCTGCTCCCATAGGAACAGACGGCTGCGGACGGCGGAAAATCCCGGACAGAAAAATTTTTTCCCGAAAAGTGTTGACATTTTGCTTTTTAGGCGATATAATGGCGAACGTGCTGTTGAGACAGCCGCACAACAAAATAAGAAAATGCGCCTTTAGCTCAGTTGGTAGAGCAGTAGACTCTTAATCTATTTGTCCAGGGTTCGAGTCCCTGAAGGCGCACTAAACGCACATAACCCGAACCCCATCTTTATAGGTGAAGCGTTCGGGTTTGTGTTTTCTCTAAGGTGAAACAAAATGAGGGATAGCCGATTAGGTTATCCCTTGTTTGCTGCTTGTTTAAATGTTATAAACTAAATTGCTATGTCGAAAGTGAATATTGCGTTTACCATTATAGATATGTTAAAGTCCGGTTTTACACTCAATGGTTTTTCTGTTATAATTATTTAAGACAAAACTATAATTTATATGTGGGGTATTTTAATGAGTGATACAATTATTTTTATGAGCGCATATGATATAACACAATATTCTAAATCAAAATTACCACATTTCGATAAAAAGCAAGCGTTAGATACGTTACTAAATAAACACCATCTCACTTATATGTTGCTCGGAGATAAACTTATATCTTCAAAAGGAACATTAAAATTAAGAACAGAGTATGATTATGTTCAACAAAAAACCAGATATTCATTTAATACAATTAAAGAAACGGATGATATTGAAGAATTTGAAAAAATTATTGGCCGCACAGGTTTTTGTGTAAAACTACTTCATGTGCAATCTGTTTTAGCTGATTTGACATATTTTAAAATAGATTACTTTATATGTATGGAATCATTACTTGTTAATGTAAATAATCGACTTCTTCAAATTGACCCTATTATCTTTTCGATGAATAAGACATTGATTATTTCATTTGAGGTCATTGACTTTGAATCGGGAATACCACTCAAGAAAGATGATGTTTTTGGGAATACAGGCAATTACAATTTATTAACGGTCGAACGATATCAGTATTTTGGAGATGAGAGTACAACATCATATAATGGTAAGATATCAGAAATAATTTATGAAAATGTTAGTGACTTTTTCTTTGAGATGGTCGGTAAAAAGTTTAGGGCTGAAAGATATTCATTTGTACATAATACACTTGTTTTATCAAATGAAATTGATGATGTATCAAAATATTTATGTAATCTTATAGGTACAAGAGAATTGCCATCTCCACTTGAAAATATCAGCACAACAGAAAATTATGAATATTACCCCCAGGACGGTGCAAGCGTTATCACGAACTATAATTCTGATGAGGCTGATATACCTTTATATAATGGGATTCTGTTTGAATCAATAAAGTTATATATATATCTATTTCAACTTGTAAATGTAGAAATAGATGAAGATATAAAGAGGGTAGTACGTAATAATATGTATTTAGAAAATTTATTTTTTGCTCCCTATATGCCTATTGAAACTTATAATCTACTTGGCTATATATACAAAACCAAGTCATTTCAGCATCGTAAAGAAGCTACTAAGCTTAAAATTTCATATATGACCGCTGAAAATGAAGTTAAAAAAAATAGAAATTTTGTTTTACTAAATATTTTGCTTTACATTGTTTCCTTACTTGGTGCTATTGGTACTCTTGAAACTCTTGAAAACAAACTTGATATACCTTTCAAATACAGCTTAATTGTAGTAATTTTGTTTTTTTCTATATTTGGTGTAATATGGGCAGTTGTTGAGTGGCAAAATAATAAACGCTTATAGTTTAAACCATAACGAGGGGTAATCATCATGACTATCCCTCGTTTTTTGCCCTACAAACAATTTTATTTTTCTAATTTTATATCTATTCTCTGCTCCTGCCACGCTTTAAATTCTGCTTGTCCCTGTTCGCTCTCGTAAAATTCCCGTATGGCAGGGTAAAGCGTTGCAGCAAGGGCTTCTAATTCATGTTTAGGGATTGTTGTTCCCTGTGTCTTTGCTTTCGCTATTGGGAACACCCCCTGTCTGTCCGTTATTGAAGAAAACCTCGTTATCATCAAATAAATAACTTTGGAATACCACCCCGGTATTAGTGATAAAGCGTCCTTGTGCGTCTTTTGGTATCTGGTCGGCGGCTTCTGTGCTGTCAAGAATAATCTGTGAAA
The DNA here is from genome assembly GCF_015556325.1 of Clostridium sp. 1001283B150225_161107_B6. Classification (NCBI taxonomy): domain Bacteria; kingdom Bacillati; phylum Bacillota; class Clostridia; order Eubacteriales; family Clostridiaceae; genus Clostridium; species Clostridium sp. 1001283B150225_161107_B6. Next base: position 582,051 of record NZ_JADNMD010000003.1, read on the forward strand.
GTATGCTGTCGGCACGCCCACAAATACGGCAATCCATGTTAGAACGTATTTGCCCGCTGATAATGTCCGCAGAGGGGCGTTGTGTGGCAAGAATGAGATGAATACCGAAAGCCCTACCCTGTCGGGCGATTATGGAAAGCTGACTTTCAATCTGGGAGATAAGTTCTTTTTTCTCTTTTGAAAGCCCTGTTTTGTCGAGGACTTCTGCAATTTCATCACAAGCGAAAATCATGCGTTTTAGATTGCTGCTTGTTACAGCGTTATACTCGTCAATATTGGCGCACTCTGTTTTACGAAAAACGGTTTTACGGCGTTGTAATTCGTCTGTCAGACCTGTCAACAGTTCAAGCAGTTCATTTTCATCAAAACACAAGTGACATTTTTCGTGCCATATGGAAGAAAAATCCACGCCGCCTTTAAAATCTGCAATATAGACATCTGCTCCTTTTTTTAAACACTCCATTAAGAGTAGTTTCAGTAAAACGCTCTTTCCCGATCCACTGGCTCCTCCAAGTAAAATATGCGGTATCTTTGCGAGATTGACTGTTTCCTGTCCTGTCAGACTTTCCCCCAAAATCAGTATAAAACTCTCTTTACTTAAATATTTGTCCTGCCAATACATTACTGACGGTATCGTCAGACGTGGAGCAACTGTATGTATGATAATGCGCCGCCCGTTTTTACTTTGCGTTATTTTGATAATTCTGTCAATCAAAGCCCCTTGCAGCTTATCTTTCTTTTCTTCCCAAGTGGATAAAGGCGTTTCGTTTTCATCAAATTCCCATATTGTGATTTTAGGGTTTAAGCGAGGGCGATACCTTGCAAGAAGTAAGGGCGGCTCTTGAACGTGATTTGTAAATCCCGCACCAATTAGCCGGTCTTGTATTTTCTGTGCTTTTCGTGGCGTTCCCAGTGCGGATATAAGGCAAAGCAAGCCGAGCGGCAAAAGCAGGGCAACAAGGCAATTAACCGCCATTGTAAATATAGGGAACAGCATAAACTTATTGTCAAGACCGAACAACAGCTTACCACGGTTGAGCCATGTTACTATTGCAAGAAGCAGGTAAGCAGTTATAAAGACATTTTTCCATCTATGAATAGTGGTAAGTTGTCTAAGTCCTGTTGTAAAGCGTAAGTAAGCGGCTTTTCTTGACCTGTTCCGTTTCCGCCTGATTTTATCAGTTTGCTTATCATCATTCATTAAAAATTTCCTTTCCGTCAAATAATGTAAATTGTTCATAAATTTCTTCTTTCGGTCGGTACTCGATAATGTGATGTATTCGCCTTAATAGTGCTTGCCATGTTTCGGGCTGCTCACACTGAATAATTGGGTATTGGGCTTGTAGAGAAAGATTACTAATTATGTATACCTTTGTGAAACAGGCTGTTTTGTTGGCATATCGACACCGAAGTTCTAAGGGGTATCCATCAAGCAGATTTAAAAGTTCGCTGATTTTTAGCTGTGAGCGGTATTCATCAAGTACAAGCGTTTCCTGCCCTGCATAGCCGTCAAAGGGGTGTTCGTACTCTGTCACTCTGTAAACGGCTGCATAGCCCTGTTGCTCCATTACATAGCGTGTCTTTCCTGTTCCTGTCCTTCCCCATATATAAGTGACTTCCATATCCCGAAAAATAGTGCGAAATTCCTCTGCTTTTACTGTTTGGCGTACACGTTCAATATCTGTCAGACGCAAAAGATATTCGGGGTTTTCCTCTAAAATCTCATAATTGCTTTTTCCGTCTTTTACGAGTTGATAAAGAAAATCAAGGTCGGAGCGTGCGCCTTGCCGCTCAATAGGCATTTCACCCCATTCCTCAAAAGTACCTTTAATTGAAGTATCACTTTTTGAATCATTTTTCCATTTACCGGATTTCTCCACATAAGCCTTATTTTCCTCACAGCTTCCACGAGCCTGCTCAATATGTCCATCTGGAAAATGCCGTTTTATCGTTGAAAATCGAACGGGGGAAGAACAGGCGATAAAAATATGGATATGTGGGGTTTGTTCTTTTAATCCGATTTCGTCAGCCATGCAATAATACTGAATAGGCTTAATCGCTGATAGTTCTATTTTGATTGTTGCATGGTCTATCTGCTTTTTATTGCGAAAATTTAAAGTAATTTGCCACTTACGTGACTGTGTATCTTTCAATCTTTCACCGCCTTTATAGAACATATGTTTGTATTTGCTACAAAATACAGAGGTTGCCTAAGGGTAATACTAGACCTTAGGCAGTTCCGCCGCAGGACAAGTTTTCCTAAGGGAAAACCCGCCCTGCGGCGGCTTCTGTGCCTAGTAGACTAATCCATTTCGACAAACGCGTAATTACGGCTGGCTACTATTTTTAAGATTGAGTGGTGCTTTGGCAGGGCTTTCCTGTGCCAATTTGACAGTCGCTATCAAAATAGTGCCAACAGCGAATGTGCCCTCAATAGGTGCTTCTCGGCTGTCTGTATTCAGAATTTCGTAAGGCTGTCCAGCCTTATTTATTCCGCTGCTGATTTCGGCAATGCCCGATACTGGCGTGCCTGTCTGCTTGTCTGTCCAAGTCCCTGTTACTAAATAACGTTTGTGCATATTTTTCTATTCCTTTCTTTGTGGTATTATTTAACTTCAAATATCATCAAGTTTGTTTTATTTTCCCCGTATAGCCGATAGGACAGCTTATTTTTGCTACTCCTCGGTAGCGGTTACACTCTTTGGCTCACCGTCATGCAATTCGATAAGAATACTGGCGATTTTGTTCTTATCCACAGGCTGAACATTAAACGCCGTTACAAGGGGATTATTATCCTTGCCTGTAAGAAAATCGGCATAGGCTTGCTCGTCCATGTAGATGATAAGATAACGGTCTTTGCCCCCTTGCGGGTCTGCAATGATGTGTATTGCTGTTTTGCTCATTTGAAATTTCCTCCTTGACCTTGTGCAACCACTTAGCTAAGGTGGCCATAAGGTTTAATTTTTGTATCAAGCGCTATCTACAGTTGCAATTATACCAATCGGCAATATATAAGTCTCTTTTCAGCGAAACACAAAATATTTCTATGATTTAAGCGGGTTTTAGATTGCTACTATAGAATTAACTCAAAAAATTCGGATATTTATAGAGGATTTTGGGTTCAATGAAACACAGTTTATAAAAATTTTATAAATAAAAAAATCCGCTCACCTTTGCTTTATGGGTGCGGATTTTCTGTGTTTATTGGGGTGTAGACTTGTTCTTTTCTTGACGTTTGTATTCTAAGGTTTCACCATTTGCTCTACCATGCGAACCTAATTGTCGTGTTCTCGGAACGCCTAAATATTCTAATATATTATTGCACTCCTCAATATCAAGTTCGTTACAATGCTCTAATAAAAAAATATAGGCTAAATGTTCGGGATTACTTAGGCGAAAATCCATTCCCGCCGAGAGCAATAATCTTTGTGTGAGTATGGGGCTTAGTTTAAAACCAATACATATAGATATTATCAATGCCATATCTATTGTGCAATTCGGTTTATACATGTTTACTCTGAAAATCTCCGAGTTAAGTCCAGTCAGTTCAGAAGCTGCTTTTGTGTCTAAAATTTCCTTTCCACCCCATTTTTTGGTTAACCCAAGACTTCTCATAATATCCTCTACTGTGTCCCCAAAAGGTTTTTGTACATCAGGGGCTTGTGCATATATTCTATCCAATGCCTTTTTTGCTTCTTCTTGACTGAAAGCTAGATTTTTTATTTCTTCTGAAAGTTTTATTCTTTTTTGTAATTCTTCTTTCGTTTTGTTCATAGCATTACCCTCGCTTATTTTGATAATATAACCATCATTTATTTTTCAATCAGTTTATCCAAGCTAACCCCCAACACAACCGAGATTTTATAAAAGGTTTCAACCGAAAAATTATATCCCACCTTTTCGCTTTCAATCTGCCGTATAAAATCATGGGATAAGTCAACCATTTCAGCAAGCTGGGCAGATGTCAGCCCCTTTTCCTTTCGATATTTCTTGATATTGCGCCGTATTGTATTATATATATTTTCATCAAATTGTAACTGTTCTATTTTTTTCGACATATGAGCCACCACCTAACAAAATTGTACTGTGAAACGACATAAAAGTATGTTAGGCATTAACTCACAAAATATGCTTGAATTTATGTTTGAATGATGATAAGATGAATTTGCAATAGTATAGAATTAAGGAAAATGAAAGGGGACAAAAGAATGAAAAAAAGAAATACTAGCAAGAGATTTTTAACCGTTATGTTATCTATGGCAATGGCACTAGGAGGAGCAGGTACGGCATGGGCAGGAAATGTATATGGAGATGATGGGAGCAATATTAAAATAATGACTACCGCCGGAGAAAACACTGAACTTCCTAAAACCGATTTTAATGGAGCACATATCTCTTTACTGCCCGCTGACGCTAAGATATGGGTATCCAGTGAAGGGTCAACTGCTAATCCTGACACGATTTATTTTTATGTTCGTGTTTGCCCTAAACAATATATTACTGGAGTTGACAGCTTTACAAATGCGAATTTTGTAGAGGAAGTTTTTGGCGAAAATTTAAAATTTGATAATCAGTATCCAGCTTTTAGCGGTTATGACATAAACGATAATGTATTCATGGCAATGTTTGAAGATGCAGACGGCTCGTGGCAAAGGTTTGTTTATTTGCTTGATGATGGTTCATATCCTGTAATATCAGCAGAGACAAAAGCAGAAACAGAATCCGGTTGGAAACAGGACAGCACAGGTTGGTGGTATCAGAACGCCGATGGTTCTTATCCAAAATCAACATGGCAACAAATTGATGGTAAATATTATTATTTTAATGAAGTTGGTTATATGCTTGCTGACACAACAACACCTGACGGCTATCAGGTAGATGTTAATGGGGCATGGGTTCAGTAAAAACAGGAGAAAATAAAATGAAAAGAAAAATGCTTTGTTTTGCGCTAGTTCTAATGATGTGCTTTGGATTGTCTATTCCAGTTTTGGCGGCAGAAAACAGCCAATATACTCCAAAATACGGGAGAGACCCTAATAATTATGATGTGGCAGGCAGAAGTGCATTTGTGACAGATGGGGAGTATTTTTATTATATAAGTCATGGGGGATACAGTGAGGCAACTGGACAGTTTCTACCAGACAAAATTGTAAAACAGTCAATAGATGGACAAACTCAAACATTTATTTATACATCTGATGTTAAAATAGGAAATCAACCCGTTTCATTATCTAGTTCCTTTAATTTAATGGATGGTTATTTGTATTTCAAAGATGAATGTGATAATATTTATCGTTTAAAAACGGATGGAACATTTGTCGATTGTATTTTTAAAAGAGACCCGAATAGAAATGATTATATCTATAATATCCGACAGATGTTGGTAATTGATGACAGGCTTTACTTAATATGGGCTAATCATATCACATTTCAAAACGATTTAATATCGATGAAATTAGATGGAAGTGATGTTAAAACAGTCGAGAATAAGAATTTTTTAACTTACTTTGTTGCTCGTGGTGAATGGCTATACTTCGGTGGTAATGGCGAATATTTTTGCTATAATATTCATACTGGCGCGACAAAAACCTTTTATAAAACGGTAGGAAGTGGTGAAAGCATACAACTTGTGGGATTTTCTGATGATGGACGTGTTCACTACACTGTAAGTTATACTCATGGTTTGGTTATCAACTGGGAATTTTTCGGTAAACATTATAGTAGTATGCCAGATGGTTCAGATTATCGCCAAGAGAAAGAACTTATGGGTAACAATTACAGTTATTGGATTGTAGGAAACGACTATCTTTATTATGCTGATGATGGTTACATTTATAAATCTTCATTATATGATGAAGATACGCCAATAAGAATTACAGATAAGGCAGTAGAAAGCAGACCAGGGCGTGATTTCGGATATCATAACGGCTTTGTTTATGTTAATAATTGTGGGGTTTATAAAGTGAGTAATTAGGATAACCATTAATTGTATGTAGAATAAAATCAGTATTCTAAACTAAGTAGATAAAAATAAATCAGCTAAAGGAATCGTTTTGGCTGATTTATTTTTTATGTTTAAAACGAGTTGACAAAGTAATGCGTAATATGTATTATATTAAATATACGAAAGGAGCGTTGAATATGCAAGAGGTAGCACAGAGATTAAAGAACTTGCGAGAAAGCGTCAGCCTATCCCAAGCCAAAATAGCTGCATTGATGGGGGCAACACAAGCCAGTGTGAACCGATATGAAAACGGACAGACCACACCGCCGCTAAAGATATTACTTTGGTATGCAGACTTTTTTGATGTTTCTATGGATTACATTTTTGCAAGGACAGAGCAGCCAGAGGGCAGATTATACGAGCATAAACCAAAAGTAATTGAAGCCATCACGCAGGATAATAAGGAACTTCGGCAGTTTGTGGATATGTGTTTTGACCCCGCTTCACCTGTCAGTGAAAAATTGAGGGATATGCTTGCGAAAATGTTAGAGGAACAGAGCAAGTAAGAGGGGGATTTCCCCTTGTGGAGTATATTCCAAAATCCCCGTCAGTCAAGGTTAAAATGAACTGATTTTCAATCAGACCTTGACTGACGGGAATTTTGGAATTAGCGGTTATCAAGGGAAAGCCCCAGTGTGGCGGCGAGATAAGCCACCGATAAAAATACGAAAGGAAGTGCGGAGAATGAAAGCTGTTATTTATGCCCGCTATTCCTCTGATAATCAGCGGGAGGAAAGTATTGAAGGACAATTAAGGGAGTGCAAGGAATACGCTGAAAAGAACGGTATCACAATTTTATCAACCTACATAGACAGGGCGTTATCTGCCAAGACCGACAACCGCCCCGAATTTCAACATATGATTAAAGACAGTGCAAAGGGATTGTTTGATATAGTGCTTGTGTGGAAATTAGACCGCTTTGCACGGAACCGTTACGATAGCGCACATTATAAAGCTACCTTACGGAAAAACGGCGTGAAAGTGGTATCAGCCACCGAAGCCATAGCCGAGGACAGCACAGGTATTTTGCTTGAAAGTCTGTTAGAGGGATATGCAGAGTTTTACAGTGCTGAACTATCGGAAAAGGTAATCAGAGGACGGACAGAAAACGCCTTAAAGTGTAAATTTAATGGAGGGGGCTTGCCGATTGGTTATATCGTAGACAGTGAGCAATATTTACAGATTGACCCTTTAACCGCTCCAATCGTGGTTGAAGCGTTCCAACGTTATGACAAGGGCGCAACGATTAAGCAGCTTGTGGATTTTCTCAACAGCAAAGGGATACAAAGCTATCGCAAAAAACCGCTAAGAATTGATTGCGTAAAACGTCTTTTGAAAAACCGCCGCTATATCGGTGAGTACAAATATCGTGATATTGTCACACCAAACGGTGTGCCCGCTATTGTGCCGCAGGATTTATTTGACCGGGTAGGGGAAAGGTTGGAAAAAAACAAGAAAGCCCCGGCAAGGGCCAAGGCAAAAGAAGAAATGTATTTGTTGACAACAAAGCTATTTTGCGGGAATTGCGGTGCTTATATGTGCGGCGAGAGTGGCACAAGTCATACGGGAGTAACTCACCATTATTATAAATGTGTGACTGCCAAATATAAAAAAGCCTGCCATAAAAAAACAGTCAAAAAAGACTGGATAGAAAATTTAGTGATTGAACATATTGTAAGGCTGCTATTTGATGATAACTTGATGAATAATATAACAGATAGCATTATGGTACTGCAAAAGCGTGAGAACATCACCTTGCCGCTGTTAAAGCAGCAGCTTGCCGATACCACAAGAGGAATTGAAAATATAATCAACGCTATCCAACAGGGGATTTTCACACAGTCCACCAAGCAGCGGCTTGACGAGTTAGAGGAACGCAAAAGTCAACTTGAAATTGAAATTTTACAAGAGGAAATGCAAAAGCCGCTTTTAACAAGAGAACAGGTTTTATTCTGGCTTCACCGTTTCCGCACTTTAGATATCACAGACCCCGACCACAGGCAAAGACTTGTTGACAGCTTTGTAAATTCGATTTATCTTTATGATGATAAGATAGTTTTAATGTTTAACTACAAAGAGGGCAGCAAAACGATTAGTTTTGCTGATATAGAAAGTTCGAGTTTAAGTGCGGGTGGTGCACTAAAAGGTCTGATTTTGCAGATATCGGAAGCTGCGGGGTCGGACTTTTTTGTTGTCCTTCCCTCAATCCAGATGGTATTCCTGTATCTTCCGGTATAACGTAGCCTTGCTGATACCCAGGGCATCCGCTGCCGCCTGCTTGCCGTAAGGACCGTTAAAGCGCTGCAGCGCCTTCTGTATCAGCTGCCGTTCCTGCTCCTTCAGGTTAAAGGGTCCGTCGTTCTGTTTAAAATCAGGAAGCCTGAGCACATCTTCTTCCCCAATGATGCCGCTGGTGTTGATGGATATGAGGTAGCTTACGACCTGTTCCATCTGCTTGAAATTACCCGGCCAGGAATAATTCTTAAGCATGGTAAGGGCCCTGGAGCTGCAGGCAACCTTTTTCTTCTCAAAGTCCTGATAATAAATCAGATACTTCTGAATATAGTAGTCTATGTCCATGTCCCGCTCCCTGATGGGCGGGATACACAGGATGGCCGGATAGAACAGGTTGAAGAGACGTTTGGAAAATGCGTTGTGGTCTGCCAGCTTTGCCAGGTCCTCCAGGGTGGTTGCAATGAGGCGGATGTTGTGGTTTTCCAGCAGGGTGATGTTATCTGCCAGCTTTAGCTGGAGCCAGTAGGGCAGCCTTGGTATCTCCTTCAGGCACACGGTGATATCCCTGCCGCAGAATATGCCTGTCTCCTCATCAAAAACCTGGTTGGCGAAATTCAGGTCCGAAAATGCATTGCAGTCAAAAATCACCAGCTCCTGCTGGGCATAGCGCCCGCTGTTATGTATGGCCTTTACCCACATTTCCTTTCCCAGCCCCCGTTCCCCCTGTATGACCAGGTAACGGCTGATTTCCGAAATTTTCATCACGTCCTGCTTCATCTTGGTCAGTATCTCACTGGTTCCCTCAAAATAATCCAGGGACAGGTTCCTGCTGGCATCCTGGAAATAGCTCTGTTCCGTCACAAGATTCTGTTCCAGTACAACATACTCCAGCCGCTTTCCCATAAGGAAATCCGAATCAAAAATCTGATGCTTTGCATGAAGGCGTATGGACCTGTTCTCCGCCCTCAGGTTCAGCCAGTCGCTGTTCTTTCCCTTTATGACCTTGACCGTCTCCCGGAACAGGTCTTCCCCGATTCCCATTCTCTGCATCTGGAGCCGTGCGTTTTTGTTGACCTTGGACACCCGGCGGTTTTCTATCAGGACAGCACCGTCCTCCATGGTATCCACCATATCGGAAAGCGCGTGTTCCGTCACATGCAGGGCATCCTCAAGCAGATACGATTCCGCTATCCTGGTAATGACCTGCCCCACATGGATTGCCAGATTCTTATAATATTCAGTATGTTCCAGCATATCCCTGTGTACCTTCTCATCATAGCACAGCACGGACAGGGTGCCCAGAAATGCCTGTTTGATGTATAAAGGCACCACCACCTCTGCTCTCCCCGTGCAGATACGGTTGGTGCTGCATTTGCGGCAGACAGGGCTGTTCCTGTTTCTCACAAATATAAGCTTCCTGTCCGCCTTGGCCTGTTCAATGGCGCTGTAGGGCTGGTTCTCATTGGCATAGATGATGGACCGGAAGATGCCTGTACCCGCCACCCTCATGGTATTCTCATCATTCACATCATACTCCAGGCAGGTAAATCCCGCATAAAACTCAATCTCTTTCTGAACAATGGCTGCGCAAGCACTTAATACAGATTGTTTCATTTCTTTCCCCCATTTGTCTCATAATGAGATTATAGTCTCAAAATAAGACATATACAAGAGGTTCCCCCATTTTTCTCTTTTTTTCGGCTCCCCCTCACTTGAATAATGGCTCATGTATGAATAGAATTACGGTAACCTAGGTAAATAAAATATAAGTGAGGGAATGTTATGATTTGCAAAGAAATACCAAAGACCATGTACTGCCACATTGGTGGCTCAGGAACCTGGGGATGCGAGTTTCCCGAAGATTTACATATGGAAGGCATCACCCTGTTAAAACGGGATATGGAATTTGAGACTCCCTTCGGAGTCACTGCCTGCATGAAGCTGTATGAAATGGATGCCTCCATCACCGCAGACCATAAGACCCGCCAGGTGCTCTATGTGCCGTTCCACGGATGGAAAGGGCTCTCCCCTTACGACGACACTCCCAGCGAGCGCATTTTCTGGGCTTTAAGGGAGGCCGGGGTAAAATACATACTGGCAGACGGCAGCGGCGGCGGTATCAATCCCCTTCTGGAACCAGGCGACATCATATGCCCCCAGGATTTCATTGATTATACAAAGCGCGTGTCCTACCTTGGAAAATTCACGCCCTACAGCATGCGCATGAGGGAAATTATATGTCCTGACCTGCACAAAATACTGCTTGAAAAGGCCTCAGGCGTATTCCGCCGTGTGTTCCGCACCGGTATCTACGGCGTAGCGGAAGCCCCCAGGTTTGAATCAGCCGCAGAAATCCAGAAAATGTATGCAGACCACTGCGATGTATGCGGACAGACCATGATGCCCGAGGCAGCATTGGCCAGAGCCATCGGCGCCTGCTATGCCGCCCTGTACGTCATCAGCAATTCAGCCGAGGGAATCAACCCCAACTGGGAGCGCTCCATCTTTGACATTTATTCCGAATGCGCCCCTGTGGTCGGAAAGGTTATGCTGGAGGCCATGGCTGCCATCAACCCTGAAACCATGAACTGCCACTGCGATGAGAACATCATAGAAATGCCCAAGGCCGTGCAGAAACGCCTGGACATGTAGTGCATACAAACAGAGGAGGAGAATATCATGAAACATTTTAAGTTGTTGACAGCATTGGCGCTGACAGCTGCCATGACCGTATCCCTGACCGCCTGCCAGGGCAAATCAGCTTCATCGCCCGCAGCCGAAACCCAGGCAGCCTCAGATTCCAAGGCAGAAGATTCCAAGGCAGCGGATTCCAATGGTGCGGATTCCGGGAAAGCAGACTCCAAAGCCCCGGCTGACGGCCAGGCAGCCCAAAGCAGCACCTCAGAGCCCTTTAAGGTGGCGCTTATGATAGGTATCGGCGGACTGGGAGACGGCGGATTCAACGACAGCATGCTGGCCGGCGTGGAAGCTGCCAAGGCTGACTACGGAATCGAATATCAGCTGGTGGAGCCCAAAGAAATATCCGAATTCGAGGCCAATTTTACCGACCTCTCTGCGTCGGGCAAATATGACCTGATTATCGGCGGCGGCTTTGACGCTGTGGAGGCCCTTCAGAAGGTGGCCTCCGAGTTCCCGGAGCAGAGATACCTGTTTGTGGACGGCGAGGTAACAGGATGCGACAACGTAACCAGCGTACTGTTCAAAGACAATGAAAAAACATACCTGGTTGGAACCGTTGCGGGACTTAACACCAAAACCAACAAAATAGGCATGGTGGTGGGCGTGGACAGCCCCTCCCAGAACATCTTCGTGGCCGGCTACATGGCCGGAGCCAAGGCTGCCAATCCGGATGTGGAAGTGATTGTCAAATACGTGGGCTCCTTTGCCGACACCACCACTGCCAAGGAGCTGGCACTGGCCGAGGCGGACGCAGGCGCAGATATCATCTTTGCCGCTGCCGGCGGTTCCGGCCTGGGCGTGTTCAATGCAGCTCAGCAGGGAACCTTTAAGGCCATTGGCGCAGATGTAAACCAGTGCCTCATCGACCCGGACCACATCATGCTGTCAGCCATCCGCAAGATTGACGTAGTCATCAAGGACGGCATCAAATCCGCCATAGACGGTACCCTGGAAGGCGGCACCATGGTTCCCGGACTTAAGGAAGACGCCCTGGGCATCACCAATGAGGGCTCCAAGGTGGAGATTGACCCGGCCAGCCTTGACGCTGCCCAGACCGCAAAGGATAAAATCATCTCCGGGGAGATTACAGTTCCTTCAACCATAGACGAAGTTAAATAACCGGCTGAGAAAGGTGCTGCTTAACACAAGCAACACCTTTCCTTTCACACAGGGAGGTCCCAATGTATGCAATAGAGATGCAGGGTATTACCAAAACCTTTCACGGCTCCTATGCCAATAAGGAGGTATCCCTCAAGGTAGAACAGGGTGAGATACATTCCCTTTTAGGCGAGAACGGCGCAGGCAAAACCACCTTGATGAAAATCCTGTTCGGCCTTTACAAAGCCGACAAAGGGCGGATTCTCATAAACGGCAGTCCGGCAGCCATCCGTTCGCCCCATGATGCCATAGATTATGGCATATCCATGGTCCACCAGCACTTTGTCCTGGTGGGCAACCTTACCATCACGGAGAACATCATTCTGGGCCATGAACCGCGCAGGGGCATTTTACTGGACCGCAGCAGGGCCCACCAAAAGGTGGATGCCCTGATACGCCAGTATCACTTTAACCTGAATCCTGAAAGCAGGATTGAGAACCTGTCTGTGGGAGAAAAACAGCGGGTGGAGATTCTTAAGGCCCTTTATAATGAATCCTCCATCATCCTTTTGGATGAACCCACCGCCGTCCTTACCCCCCAGGAGGTACAGGAGCTCTTTGCCATGCTGAAGCAGCTGAAGGAGGACGGGAAGACCATTATCATCATTACACATAAGCTTAAGGAGACACTGGCCATCGCGGACAACATCACCATACTCCGCCGCGGAGAGAACATTGCCTCCCTGCCCGCAGCCCAGGCCACCGAGGACAAGCTGGCCGAGCTCATGGTGGGCCGTCCCATATCCTTTGATGTACAGCGGGTTCCCTACGATGGTTCCGGCCCCGTCAAGCTGAGCCTTCAGAACATCTGCCTCAAAAAGAAAGGCAGGGCCGTCCTCACTGACATCAGCCTGGAATGCAGGGCCGGTGAGATACTGGGCATTGCCGGCGTGGAGGGAAACGGACAGACCGAGCTCATAGAGGTGGTCACGGGAATTGAGAATCATTTTACAGGCCGGGTCTGCTGCGGCTCCCAGCCGGTTTCTGCAATCTCGCCGCGAAAGATGCTGGACTATATCGGCCATATTCCGGAGGAACGCGGAAAACGCGGTTTTGTAAGAGGATTTTCCAATTGGGAAAACATCATCCTGGGATACCATTACCGGCCTGAATACGTGAAACACGGTTTCCTGAACATCAGCCGCATCAAACAGGTTGCCAGGGACACTGTTGAACAGTTTGATGTCAGGACCGACGGAATCGACCAGCTTACCAGTTCCCTCTCAGGAGGCAACCAGCAGAAACTGATTATAGGCCGCACCCTGCTGCACCAGTCCAACATCATTGTGGCTGCCCAGCCCACCAGAGGCGTGGACATTGGCGCCATCGAATACATCCATCAGCACCTAATGCAGATGAGGGACTCCGGCTCCGCCATCCTGCTGATCTCCGCCGACCTGGATGAGGTCATAAAGCTGGCCGACCGGATTGCGGTGCTGTACGAAGGCAGAATCGCGGCGGAAAAGGAGACTGCAGCATTTACCAAAACAGAACTGGGCTATTATATGCTGGGAGGCAATTCCAAAAGGGAGGTAGCTGACAATGATTAAATATCTGAAGAGCCGTACAATTGCATTTACCCTGATTTCCTTCCTTATCTCCCTGGTATTGGCAGGCATCATCATTGCAGCCGCAGGGTATTCGCCTGTGGAAGCTTACTCCGCCATGCTGGGAGGCGCCTTTGGCAGCACCTATAATCTGGCCCAGACTGCAGGCACAGCCATTCCCCTTATATTTGCAGGACTGGCCATGGCAGTGGCGTCCAAGGCCGGTATCTTTAACATTGGTATAGAGGGGCAGATTCTGGCAGGCGCCCTGCCCGCTGCCCTGGCAGGCGCCTATATCAGAGGGCTGCCCGCCGTCCTGCATATACCTGTATGTATCCTGGCTGCAGCTGTTTTCGGCGGCATATGGGCCATGCTGGCTGCCGTGATAAAGAATAAGCTGCAGATAAGCGAAGTCATTATCACCATCATGCTTAATTATGTGGCGCTGTACCTGGTGGAATATCTGGTGAACAATCCCTTTAAATCAGAGGGCATGGTGGTAAGGACAGAAGAGATACAGGACAGCGCAAGGCTGGTATCCCTGGTGGCCCATACAAGGCTGAACACCGGCATCTTCATTGCCCTTCTTGCCGTTTTCCTGTTCTGGGTCCTTTTCTACAAGACAAAGCTGGGATATGAAATGCGGGCAACCGGAGACAGCCCCTTTGCGGCTGAATCAGCGGGCATTAACAATAAGAAGAACCTGCTGACAGCCATGTTCCTTTCCGGCGCCCTGGCAGGAATAGGCGGCGCCTGTGAAGTTATGGGAGTACAGGGCTATTACATATCCGGCATGACCACGGGATATGGCTTCAGCGGCATTGCCATTGCGGTCATGGGACACAATGAACCGCTGGGAACCCTGGCCTCGGCCCTGCTGTTCGGAGCCCTTAACGCAGGGGCTTCCAGCATGAACCGTATGACGGATATTCCCGGGGAATTCATTTCCGTTCTCCAGGCCCTTATCATACTGTTTATCTCCACGCCGGGAATCGTAATTGCAATTCAAAATCTTTACAAAAGAAGGAAGGCGGTGACATCATGAGCGGTCAGATTCTCTCCCTGTTAGCCGGCATGGTCCGGGTGGCCATACCGATATCCTTTGCAGCCCTGGCCGGTATGCTGTCAGAACGGGCAGGCGTCATCAATATGGGCCTGGAAGGCATTATGCTCATCGGAAGCTTCTTCGGGGTGGTAGGGTCCTATGTGACAGGCAGCGCCTGGATGGGCCTGCTCTTCGCCTGCCTCTCCGGTATCTTCATGGGCCTGGTTCTGGTGACCCTGACCGTTGGCTTTAAATGCGAGCATGTTCTGGCAGGCGTGGGCATCAATATCTTTGCCTCAGGCATTACCATTGTGCTGCTGGAAATGATATGGGGCACCAAGGGCAAGTCCAGCATGGTGGCGGGACTGGGCGTGCTGAAGGTGCCTGTGGTTTCCAGGATTCCGGTTATCGGGGATATCATCGGGACCATCTCTCCCCTGTTCTACATCCTGGTCCTCTGCGTCATCCTTCTCTGGTTCCTCCTGTACCGGACGCCGGCCGGCCTTAGAATCCTGGTCATCGGCGAGAACCCCGAGATGGCGGGCACCATGGGGGTTAATGTCTATAAAATGCAGTACCTCTGCGTCATGGCCAGCGGCATGCTTGCCGCCATAGGCGGAGCCTACCTGTCCATCGGGGATATCAACATGTTCAGCAAGGACATGGTTTCCGGAAGGGGATACATCGCCCTGTCCATGGTCATCCTTGGGAACTGGAAACCGCTGTGGGTGGCCCTGGGAGGTCTGGTGTACGGATTTGCCCAAAGCCTCCAGTTCAGGCTCCAGGGCGTCAACATTCCGCCTCAGCTGGTACAGATGCTGCCCTATATCCTGACCCTTGTGGTGCTGCTGTTTGCCAGAAAGAAAAGCTCTGCGCCGGCTGCATCGGGCAAACATTATTATCAAAAAGGAGAATAGCTGTGGGTAAAATTCAGATAGATACAGAACACGCCAGAGAAATGGCGGATGATTATTCCTATGTAATGCGTTCCTTTGCGGATGCGTACGCGGCCCAGAAAAAGGGAGTGAAAATCCGCCCCCGGCTGGGCGACCGGATGCCCTTTAATTATATGAGGGAACGCCAGACCCTCACCTTCCTGTTCTACCCCGAACTGAAGGAGGCTGCCTATGAAATTTCCCGCATCATAGGCGAGAGCATCACCTCAGACCAAATCAAGGGAAAGACCCTGCCGGAAATCATGGAGAGCAACCAGCCCATTGCCCAGAGGGACGGATACGCCTTTGAGGAAGTGGTGGAAGCCGATGAAACCCACGCAGTCTACAGGCACTATGAATGTGCGGACTGCTACGGGCTTCCCAACATACATTCCAAAATATGCGTCTACGAGGCCGGTACGGCTGCGGGCATGTTCTCTTCCGCCCTGGGAAAACCCTGCCGGGTGACGGAGACAAAATGCTGCGCCAACGGCGACCCTTACTGCGAATTCCTGGTTGAGGTAATGGAGTAATGGGAGCAGCAGAAGTAACGGGGGCCGGGCGGCCTTTGCGGCGGACAGCCCCCGGCCGCTGCCACCGCCCCTTTCTGCTCCCAATCAACTGCCGGTAAACAATATTGAACTTTTTTCGAAAAAATTATTGACTTTTTTCTTAATACGCATTATAATAGTGGACGTGTCACTTAAAGAAACAAATGAATCGCATGCGCCTTTAGCTCAGTTGGTAGAGCAGTAGACTCTTAATCTATTTGTCCAGGGTTCGAGTCCCTGAAGGCGCACTAAA
>NZ_JADNMD010000003.1:598576-619574 GCF_015556325.1 Clostridium sp. 1001283B150225_161107_B6
TGCGCCTTTAGCTCAGTTGGTAGAGCAGTAGACTCTTAATCTATTTGTCCAGGGTTCGAGTCCCTGAAGGCGCACTAAAAGGTCTGACTTTGCAGATACGGAAAGCTGCGGGGTCGGGCTTTTCTTTGTTATATAAAACACATGCCATACCATCATACAGGAGGAATTATGAAATATTTACACCGAACCGCCGGAATCATAACCGCATTTTGCCTGATGATTATCCTTTTCATCACTTCCGTGGAAGCAGTGGTATACTGGACGCCCGGTTATTTTGAAAAGGAGTACACAAAATACAATGTGCTGGACAGCCTGCCGTCCATGACCATGGACGACCTTCTCCATGTAACGGATGAGATGATGGATTATCTCAGGGGCGACAGGGATGACCTGCACGTAACCACCTCCATGGGAGGCGAACAGAGGGAATTCTTCAACCAACGGGAGATAGCCCACATGGAGGATGTACAGGTTCTCTTCCTGAAAGCGCTGTCCATCCGCAGGGTATGTCTGGTCCTCGCAGCCGGGCTCCTTATTCTCATGGCCGCCACCAAAGCCAGGATGGGACGGGTCCTTCCGCCTTCCCTGTGTATGGGGACAGGGCTGTTCTTTGCACTGATTACAGCCCTTGGCCTTATCATATCCACGGACTTCACCAAATACTTCATCATGTTCCACCACATCTTTTTCACCAATGACCTGTGGATTCTGGACCCTGCCACGGACATGCTCATCAACATTGTGCCGGAAGGCTTCTTCATGGACACGGCTGCCCGCATTGCCCTGCTCTTTGGCTCCCTGTCCCTGGTTCTGTTCGGGGTCTGCCTGTTCCTCACCATGAAAAACTGCAGGAAAGAAGGCTGATTGGACACAGATTAAGAAATAACGCCCCTCTCCAGCCTTTACTTGAAGCCGTAAATCCTTTATACTGTATCTTAGCAATGAAGTGAATGGAGAATATTTGGATGAAGCGATTCCTTGTGTTGTTTATATGCATCTGCCTGTCCGCAGGGCTCCTTCCCATGACAGCAATGGCAGCCCCAGAATGGCCCTCTGATGTGTCCATCCAGGCCGATGGGGGCATTGTCATGGACTCGGACACCGGAACAGTGCTTTATGGAAAGAACATGGACCAGCCCTATTACCCAGCCAGTATCACTAAGATACTGACAGCCCTGATTGTGCTGGAACGATGCGACCTGAACGAAATGGTCACCTTTTCCCATGATGATGTCTACAATGTGGAGGCCGGAAGCAGCAGCGCCGGCATTGATGAGGGGGATGTCCTGACGGTGCGTGACTGTCTCTACGCCCTGATGCTGGCCTCTGCCAATGAGAGCGCCAACGCCCTGGCCTGCCATATAAGCGGCTCCAGAGAGGCATTTGCCCAGCTGATGAACGAGAAAGCCCGTAGTCTTGGCTGTACGGGAAGCCATTTCAACAACCCCAGCGGCCTTAACGACGAGAACCACTACACCACGGCCCACGACATGGCCCTGATTGCCCGGGCAGCCATCCAGAACCCGGAATTTCTCACCATCAACGGCACCCGGAGCTATCAGCTTGCTCCCACCAAGCGAACCCCGGAAGGAGGCTATGTGGCCAACCACCACAAGATGCTGAATAAGAACGAGGCCGTGTATTATCCCGGCGCGTTTGCAGGCAAGACAGGCTATACCTCCCTGGCAGGCAATACCCTGGTCACCTGCGCCAGGAAAAATGATATGACGCTGATTGCAGTGGTGCTCAACGGCCACCAGTCCCATTATTCCGATACCAAGGCCCTTTTTGACTTTGGATTCCGCAATTTCCAGTCCCTGCGGACGGTTGACTACGAAACCAGGTACAAATCCCTGGAAAATGACATGACCATTGCCGGTATGACCTCAGGAGACAGCATATCCCTGGAGCTGGACCGCGGCGGCCGGGTGGTGATTCCCAGGGACGCCGACTTTACCGACACCCAGTCCACCCTGACCTATGATTTGGACGGCAGCCGTCCGCAGACAGCCGTTGCCTGTATCCGCTATACCTACAATGACAGGCCGGTGGGCTCCGTGTACCTGTGTTCCCCAGGCCTGGAGGGAAGCACGGTCTCCCTGGCATCCCAGGATGCCCCCGGCGGTTCAGCAGGAAACGCCGGCAGCCCCTCTGCCGCCTCCATGGACCAGACCCTGGCAGGGGCTCCCCACGGCCAGTCCGCAGTGCCCCAGGACCAGTCCCCAACGCCCCAGGACCAGTCCCCAACGCCCCAGGACCAGTCCCCGGCACAGGGAAACCAGGCTCCGGCATCGGAGGACCAGCACCCGGCGCAGGGAAACCAGCCCGCAGTTTCAGGCGCCTCCCCCCGCCAGGACATTACCTCCAAGGAAGGCACCGCCGCCAGCATCCGGATTCCGGCCAACACCCTGGCCATCCTGGGTATTGCATTTTCCCTGGCTGTTATCATTGCCATTGTGGCAGCTGTGAAAATCCACGTGCGAAGGAAGGAGGAGGAGGATTTATACCTGAGACGGCAGCGGAGGCTGGAACGTCTGGAAGATATCGGTTTTTCGTCCACTGACTTTGAGAAGCTGGTTGCCCAGCGCCGTGTCTCCGCCCCATCCCTGGGGGAAAAAGGAAAAAAAAGCAGGGGACGCAGGCGTAAAAGATTCTTTTTCCGTTGAACTTCCCCCCGGCATAGGCTATAATGAAAATTGTTAATTCATTCATGCAGCCGGAATACGGCCAATGCCAACAGGGGAATATGTAATGAAATCATTTCATTTAAATAAAACCGACCTTAAGGCTGCTGCCATGAATCTGGTAAGGAATCTGCCCATTACCATTGAATATATGGCTGCAGCCACTTTAGTCTCCACCATATTTTTTCACTTCAGCAACAATGTGACAAATATATCCATTATATACACCCTGGCCATCATCATGATTGCCCGTGCTACCAGCTGCTACGGCGCCGGTATCCTGGCCTCTCTCTTTGGCGTGTTCTGGGTGAATTTTGCCTTTACTTACCCTTACCTGACATTGAATTTCACTATGTCCGGTTATCCCATCACATTTCTGGGCATGGCCCTCATATCCAGCCTGTCCAGCAGCATCTGTATCATGATTACCAAGCAGAATGTCCAGCTCCAGGAAAAAGACCGCATGCTGCTCAATGCGGAGAAGGAAACCATGAGGGCTAACCTGATGCGGGCTATGTCCCACGACCTGCGCACTCCCCTGACCAGTATCATCGGCTCCAGCTCCACCTATCTGGACCAGGAGGATTTCATGTCCCCTGAGGAAAAACGGAAGCTGGTCAGGAACATAGAAGAAGATGCCCAGTGGCTTCTCAACATGGTGGAGAACCTGCTTTCAGTCACCAGAATCCAGGACGAAAAAGGCGTGGCCTCAGTGGCCAAGTTAGACGAATCCCTGGAAGAAGTTATTTCAGAATCCGTCCAGCGGTTCAGAAAACGGTTTCCGGATGTCCAGGTGCGGGTCAGTATTCCCGACTCGGTCATCATAATCCCTATGGACGCAACCCTGATAGAACAGGTAATCAATAATCTTCTGGAAAACGCCCTGTTCCATTCCGGCACCAATGGTCCCATCGACCTGGCGGTTACCACGGAACATCGGGTGCTCTCCGTATCCATCAAAGACTACGGAAAAGGGATTGCCCCCCAACTGCTGGATACCATATTTGACGGCGGAGGCGTATCGGAAAACCACACAGGAGACGGACACAAGGGAATGGGTATCGGCCTGAGCATCTGCAAAACCATTATCAATGCCCACGGAGGCGAGATACACGCCGGCAATCACCTGCGGGGCGCCCAGTTTACATTTACCTTACCAGATTGGAGGGAATACTAAATCATGAACACCAAAGCCAACATCATCATCATTGAAGACGAGAAGAACATCTGCAATTTCATAGAAACCGTCCTGTCCCCCCAGGGCTATCAGGTCACCAGCGCCTGCACCGGAACAGACGGACTTAAGCTCATTGAATCCCTGAAGCCCGATGTGGTACTTCTGGACTTGGGACTGCCGGATATGGACGGTCTGGAACTCATCCAGGAGGTCAGGTCCACCAGCACCCTGCCTATCATCGTGATTTCCGCCAGGACCCTGGAGCGCAGCAAGGTGGCTGCCCTGGACCTGGGAGCAGATGATTACCTTACAAAACCCTTTGGAACAGCTGAACTTCTGGCACGTATCCGCACAGCGCTGCGCCACAGCCAGAGAGCTGCCGGCACCCAGAGCCTTAAATATGAGGTAGGGGACCTTCTCATTGACTTTGAACGCCGCCTGGTAAAGGTAAAGGGGCAGGATGTCCATCTGACGCAGATTGAATATAAGCTGGTTTCCCTGCTGGCCCAGAACGCCGGTAAGGTCATGACCTACGAGAGCATTATTTCCAAAATATGGGGACCGTTTGCAGACAGCGACAACCAGATTCTGCGGGTAAACATGGCCCATATCAGAAGGAAACTGGAGGAAAATCCGGCTGAGCCCCAATACATATTCACGGAAATAGGAGTGGGCTACCGGATGCGCGAGGAATAGAACGAAACCGATGAATCAAAACAGGACTGCTCAAGACAGAGCGGTCCTGTTTTCAGTTCCTGAATTCATTCCTGCGCGTATCCCCGGATGTTACCGTTCAGCCTCATCCTGGTTTTATAGAAAATACCGCCCCAGTCCTTCCAGAAAATACTGTCCGGCCACAGCGCCCTGGTCCGGAACGCCCCTGGCTTTTGCTGAGAAAACAGCGGCCTTTCCATACTTGGGAAGCATATCCTCCGTGGCTCTGACGCCTTCCTTTGCACCCTCCACTGCCCGGCGGAGCATGGCTCCCATATCTGCGCCCTCAGCCAAGGCCTGCTGCGCCATCTTTGCCCCGGCATCCACTGCATCCAGGATGGTCCGGTCCCCCAGACGGCACTTCCCGCGGTGTGCAATCCCCACGGCAAAACCAGCGAGAAAATCAGCCAGTTCCTCAGGCCCCATCTCCCCCTTTTTTGCAAGGGCCTTACCGCCCTCCATGATTCCGCTGGACATCAGGGTTCCCATGGTAGACGGAACCAGACCAGCCATCTTCATGCCCGCCTTCATGAGTGTTTTTCCTATATCCCCTTCCACCTCATTCTCACGCATCAGCCGGGGCAGAGCCCCAAAGCCTTTCTGCATGGTCAGGCCCAGGTCCCCGTCCCCCATTCTGGCATCCATCTGGCAGAGCTCTTCCTTCTTCTCCGCAAAGATATCCGCAGCACCCTGAAAAAGGGCGGGAAGTTCACGACATGTAATCCGATCCATTTTTTCCTCCTTAACCAGCCATGTGGCTAATTCCTGTTAAACCTGGGTATAAAACGGCGTATGGACAGGCATATCCATCCACTGCTTCATCTCCTGGTCCGCCATACGGCAGATGGATATGGAAGCGCCGGCCATCTCCATACTGGTGGCATATTCGCCCACGAAGGTACGGTAAACCTTGATTCCCTTTTCTCCCAGAATGCGGTGCACGCTTCCGGACAGAATATAAAGCTCCTCCTGGCTGGTTGCTCCCAGACCGTTAATCAGCACGCAGACCTCCTCGCCCGGATTGAGAGGCATATCTCCCAGAATCTCCCCCAAGGATTCCTCCGCCAGTTCATCCGCTGTCTTAACCGGACCATTCCACACGCCGGGTTCTCCGTGGATTCCCATTCCAAAGGCCATCTCGTCCTCTGCCAGGGTGAAGTTGGAATGACCGATTTCCGGTATGACGCAGGGCGTCAGGGCAAAGCCCACGGTCCTGGTATTGTCCTTTGCCTTTGCCGCCGCGGCCAGCACTTCCTCCAGCGTTCCCCTTCCGGCAGCCATGGCCCCGGCGCATTTATACATGAAAAAGATTCCGGCCACGCCGCGGCGCACCGAAGCATCCTGACTGGACAGCACATCGTCCGCGCCCACGATACTGGCTGTTTTGATATCATCCATGTCCAGCATCTCCGCCGCCATATCAAAGTTCATGATGTCCCCGGTGTAATTCCCATAGAGGAACAGGACTCCGGCGCCAGCCTCCACCTCCCTGGCCACATTGTAAATCTGCTCAGAAGAGGGGGACTGGAACACGCCGCCTACGCCGCATCCATCCAACAGGTTCTCACCTACATATCCGAGGAACAGGGGCAGATGCCCTGTGCCTCCTCCGGTGATGATGGCCACCTTGCCCGGTTTCTTCTTTGCCGTGCAGTAGCAGCGGAGGTCATTCTCCGCATATTTTACCATATCTCCGTGGGCTGCGTAGATTCCCCGCAGCATGTCATCTGTATAAGCTTCCGGGGTATTTATTATTTTCTTCATCTATGTCCTCCTAAATCCTTCTAAAGAATGATTTCTTTTGGATAAGCCCACTTCTGCAGTTCCTCTTCAGGAAGGGCATGGGGTTCCGTTCCCTTTCCTGCAGCCAGGGTGATATAATACATCTCCGCAATTTCCTCCACATACTGGGCCTTCAGAAACGCCGCATCCATGTCCTTATCCGCCGCAATGGCGCCGTGGCTCTCCATCAGGCAGCAGTCATACTCCTTCATTACCTCTGCCACCTTCTCAGCCAGGTCAACGGTGCCGGCTCTTCCATAAGGCGCCACGGGCACGGTTCCCGTCTTACCCAGGTAGGCGCACTCATATACAATGGAAGGAATGGGTTTGTTCATAATGGAAAATGCAGTTGAATAGCGGGCATGGGTATGCACAATGGCCCGGATATCCTTCCGCTCCTTATAAATGTACAGGTGCATCATGGCCTCACTGGATGGTTTGACCTCCTGTGCCCTCTCTATCACCTTTCCATCCAGGTCCATGACACAGACGTGCTCCGTTCCCAGCACGTCCCTCGCCACACCGCTGGGCGTGATTACCACATACCCGGTTTCCGGGTCATATATGCTGAAATTCCCTGATTTGTGTTTGCACATGCCAAGGCGTTCCGCCTCCTTTGCAGCCGCAACCACCTGCTCCTTTAATGTCTCTAGCATGTAAAATCCCTCCGCGCCGCCCTTACAGGCAGCCTTTCTGTATCATGATGCAGGCGTAAAATGCCGTTTCCGTGGTGGATACCACCGCATAAGCCTCCTTTGCCGCGTCATAGAACGCGAACCGGTCCAAAAAGCCCACTGCGTCCGCACCACGTTGGTCATGTTTTGCCACAATATCCGTAAACTCGTCCCAGACCGGGCACTCCAGGTCACGGTGCATATCCATTTTATCCATGATTGTAACAGGCTTCTCCACAAAGCCGTCCAGGGGCATCAGCTCCAGTATGGCATCCAGCATGTCGGTGGCCCGGTGCCCGTCACACCGGATGTTAATATGATTCTTCTCTGCTGCAATGGATGCAGCCGGAAAATTCGCATCCCCGATAACCAGAGTGTCTCCGTGTCCCATCTCATGCAGGACCTTTAACAGCTCAGGCGAAATGCTTGCAGGTATTCCACTCAGCATATGCTTACCTCCCTATTCCCAATGACTCAAATGCCTTGTCATAGGGCGCATGGCACATCCCCTTTTCTGTGATAATGCCCGTAATCAGGGAATGGTCCGTCACGTCAAAGGCCGGATTGTACACATTGATTCCTTCCGGAGCCATGCGCTCCCTGTACCACATCTCCGTCACCTCGTCAGGGCTTCGCATCTCAATGGGAATCTGCTCTCCGGTCAGTGTATCCATGTCAATGGTGGAGGTAGGCGCGCACACATAGAAGGGGATTCCATAGTGCTTTGCCAGAATAGCCACGCCGCTGGTCCCTATCTTGTTGGCAGCATCGCCGTTTCTGGCCACCCGGTCGCAGCCCACAAAGATGATGTCAATTTTCCCTGACTTCATGAGTATGGAAGCCATATTGTCGCACTGAAGGGTGGTGGTGATTCCCGCATTATACAGCTCAAAAGAGGTAAGGCGGGCGCCCTGGAGAAGAGGCCTTGTCTCATCGCAGTAAACATGCATGTCGGTTCCCGGCCATCCCTTTTCCAACGCAATATACATGGGCGCTGTTGCTGTTCCGTATTTGGCGGTGGCCAGGGTTCCTGCATTACAGTGGGTCAGGATGCCTATTTCCGCTCCCTCCTTCTTAAGTTCCTTCAGCAGTCCAAAGCCAATCTCACCGATTCCGCGGCTAATCCCAACATCCTCCTCCCGAATCTTATCCGCCTCCTCAAAGAGAAGCTCCTTGATTGCAGCCACTTCTTTATCCTTGTTGGCAACAGCAGCGGCCTCCATACGGTTCAGTGCCCAGAACAGATTGACCGCCGTTGGCCTGGACGAGGCCAGATAATCCTTTAATTCCTTAAACTTCCCATAAAATGCATCATACCGGTCCTCATCAATGCCAGCTGCCAGCAGGGCTATGCCATAGGCAGCAGCCGCGCCGATTGCCGGAGCCCCGCGGACCCTCAGCTTCTTGATTGCCTCCCAGATTTCCTCCTTTGTATTCAGACTGATACGCTTAATGGTACCAGGCAGAAGCGTCTGGTCTATGATGTCCAGAGAGCTTCTGTCCTCCCTCATCCTGACCGTAATCACCTCGTCAAAAAATTCCTCAACCGTCATGGTTTTTATGCCTCCTTCTCTCCTAAACCTGTGTAACCCCCATCTTCCGGCTGACCCTGTGCCTCAGCCTTCCAGGGTCCTTTCCGCTGTTTCCTTTGCCCTTAATACAGCTGCCACATAATCGGCTCCGGCCTTAAAGGCTCCCTGGTTCATGATATATTCCTTGCCTGCCAGTATATTGATTCGCTCTGCAAGGAGGCGTTTTTTCTCATCCCGGATGGTAGTCACATCCACTACATTGGCCATGCCAACGGTTCTCCGGTGCAGCTCCGTGCCCGCATAACCGGCAGTATCCCTCAGGATGCCGTCAAAATACCACTCCTTAAAGCCCTTTACCTTTGCCATTGGCTCTGTCACCGCCTCGTCATATTTCCTGCCGAACTTCTCAATAAAGAGGTCCACTGTCTCCTCTATGGTCCTAAGGCACCAGTCGCAGAAGGCTGCATCATCCGTGGAAAGGCCGTTGTCATATGCAAATATCAGGTTTGCCACCACATTTCCCACATCATAGCCCATGGGAGCGTAGGTTCCGAATTCACAGTCAAATATCTTGGTGGAATCCTGGCGGATAAAGATGGAGCCGGTGTGGAGGTCGCCGTGCAGAAGCGCCTGGGCATCTGTCATAAAGCGGAACTTAAGCTTGCTCACCTCCAGGTGGAGCGCCTCATCCCCGTAGAGCTCCTTCTTCACGAAATCCGCATTGGGCCCATACACATTGTTACGGTCATATAAGTCCATATAGGGCTCCATGAGCACCAGCTTTTCCGTGATATCACAGAGGTCAGGCGAAATAAACTTTTTTACCAGCTCCTTTTTCTCCTTGTGGTCCATGACCACGTCGCTGCTCAAAAGAAGGGTGTTCACCATAAAGGTGGAGACATCCTCAGCAAACCCAGGAAATGTTTCATGCTTCAGCATGGCATCCCGCATAACCGCATAATCAGAGCAGTCTTCCATGCCGCAGGCGCACATGACCGTGTCAAAGAAATACACATGAGGAACCATTCCCGGCGCATACTGGTCCTCCAGCATGAGAATTTCGGATTCCAGGCGGTTTCTGTCCCTGGATGGCTTTATGTCCTTGGATATCCTGGCCTCGGACCCGGCCTGTTTAATATAGATGGAATGCCCCTTGCCGTCCCACACGCGGTACACATAATTCAGGTTGCCATGGGAAGGGGGAACCACTGCTTCCATGGAATCACGGTCCCAGGGAATCTCCGCAGCCTTTTCCAGCGTATACTCAATAACATCCCCCACGTTCATCTGAAAATATTGATTGAATCTTGACATATGTAGTAACCTCCCACTTAATCTTCTTTCTTAGACGCATAAGCCGCAATAAGCGCCAGCGCCAGTACAGCACCCTTTACTGCAGGCAGAACATAGAACGGAACCGCACAGATGGTAAGGCCGTTCTCCAGTGTGGAGACCAGCATTGCGCCTATCATGGTACCCAATGCATTGGGCTTCTCCGCTCCGCCCACGGTCCGTCCCACGAAAACAGCTGCCAGAGACGGCATCAAATAATTATCACAGCACATAACCTGCGCAGAGCTTCCCCTGGATGCCACCAGGATACCGCCGATGGCGATGAACACAGCGGTAATCATACCTGCCAGATAGCGGTATTTCTTTACATCAATACCGGACAGCTTTGCAGCCTCCTTATTGCCGCCCATGGCATAGAGATACCGGCCATGCTTGGTAAAGTTAAGGAAGAGATAGGCCACAAGCACACAGCCCAGCATAATGATGATAATCCACGGGGCGCGTCCGATGGCTGAAAATGACTCCGAAAGCGCGGTGCGTGCAGGCGCCGCCCCCCAGGAAGTCTTCATGCCGGTGGAGACTGCGCCTCCGCCTATGTACCACTGGCCGATTCCCTGATGGACAAACATCAGGGCGCAGGTAGCAAGCATATCCGGAATCTTGCAGACAAGAATCAGGAACATGGTCAGCTGATACATGACCAGGGTGGCCAGAATACAGATTATAATCGACATCCCCAGGGACTGTCCCAGCCAGAGATATGCAGACACAAACACATAAGCAGAGCAGCTGGCCAATGTTCCGGCGGACATGTCAAAACCGTCCGGCGCCATGGTAATAGTGGCCGCTATGCCGAATACCGTATTAATGGCCATTGCCCTGAGAATATTCACCATGTTGCTGGTCGACATAAAAGAGCCGCCCTTATAGGCTGTAAATGCAATAAAGCAAACAAGCAGCGCCAGGACCGCAGCCCAATCCACTAAAAATCTTTTAATATTTGTACGACTTTTCATCGCTACCCTATTCCTCCTGTCTATTATTTCCCGTTCTGATTGTCTTTCCCGCCAACTGAGTAGTACATAATTTCGTCCTCCGTGGTCTTAGCGGTTTCCAGCTCTGCCATGACTGTCCCATTGTACATAACATACATCCGGTCCGTCAAAGACAGCAGCTCCGAGTTTTCACAGGAAGCATAGATAACGCCATTTCCCTGTTTTGCAATTTCATTGATTAAATGGAAAATGTCCTGTTTTGCCCCCACATCCACTCCCTTTGTGGGCTCGTCAAATATGTATACATCGCAGTCAGCCGCAAGCCATTTTCCCACCGCCACCTTCTGCTGGTTGCCGCCGGAAAGGTTCTTGACCTGCTGCCGCACACTTGGCGTGGCAATCCCAAGGTCCTTTACGAACTGTTTGGCGTTTTCCTCCACCTTACGCCTGCGGATAAAAGGCCCTGTGCAGAACCTGGAGAGACATGCCGCCGATAAGTTAAAGCTCACGTTCTCATTTACCAGAACCCCCTCCTTACGCCGTTCCTCCGGCACCAGGGCCATCCGGTTCTTTACTGCTCCTGAGGGATTTGTTATCTTTAACTCCTTGTCCTTCAGGATAACCCGCCCGTCCGTCTTTTTATATGCCCCGAAAATGGTCTTGCAAAGTTCGGATTTTCCGGCACCCACCAGGCCGGCAATTCCTACCACCTCGCCCTTCTTCACCTGGATGGACACATCCTTTACCTTTCCGCCTGCGCCGGATAAACGTTCTGTCCGAAACAGCACCTCTCCAATCCGGCAGGCTTCCTTTGGAAAGTTCTCCTCGAACTTGCGCCCCAGCATCTTCTCCACAATCTCTTTTGTGGTAGTATTGCCTGTTACCGGCGTGGTGTCAATGAGTTTACCGTTGCGCATTACCGTATAATTCTCGCAGACCTCCAGGATTTCATTTAACCGGTGGGAAATAAAAAGAATTGCGATATTCTCGGTTTCATGCAAATGCTTGACAATCCGGAACAGTTCCTCTGTCTCGGTATTGCTTAAAGGAGCAGTCGGCTCGTCAAGAATCAGGAAATTACATTCCGACCGGATGGCCTTGGCAATGAGCACCATCTGCTTCTGGGCCAAAGACAGGTTCTGCACCAGTTCATGCTCATCCACCTGTTCACGGCTGATATGCAGCCGGTCCAGGGCTTCCCTCCCCTGCTTATATGCTTTTTTCCAATTTACGATATAGCCGCTCTTTCCCATAACCATATCGTTCTGTACAATGTTCTCCGCAACCGATAAGGTGGGGTATAATGCCATATCCACTTCCTGATACACAATCTGGATTCCCAGCTTCTTGGCATCCACCGGCGTCCTGACCTCCACCTTTTTTCCATTCAGCAAAACTTCTCCTGTATAAGTGGAATTTGCCCCTGCCAGCACCTTCATCAAAGTGGATTTCCCTGCGCCGTTGGCACCCACAACTGCCCGGATTTCACCGGTTGAAACCTCAAAATTAATGTCGTCAAGTGCTTTCACGCCCGGAAATTCAATGGAAACATGTTTTGTTTCTAATTTAATCCTATCCATGGAGTCCCTCTTTTCAGCAATACATCCGTTTTAAAAAGGGAAACGCAGGCCAAAACCCGCGTTTCCCTAAAAAAACGATTGCCTGTGGTTTTGTGTTTAAAAGAAAACCTCGTTTTTTACTGGCCGCTTATTTGTGAATCAAATCCTTTGGCATCCAGTCCGCTGCAGACAGATAATCCAGATTTCCATAAGTCTCCCCGGCAATATTGCCCAGGTTCTCCACCGTGGAATCAGACTTCAGCGCATCTGCCTTGATAGCAGTGCCCGGAACCTCAACAACGTCCACGCCGCTCTCACCGGTTGCAGGGTCAAAAATCTTATCATACTGGTCTGCCAGCTCCAGCATCAGGATACGCATGCCAATCTCGCCGTTCATGGTCCAGTCGGTTGTGCCTGCTGCGGTCCAGATGTCAGGACGTGTCTGCATGTTGGTCACGTCAACCGGGTCAATGTCAACCGATGCCATAGGAAGTGCGTCGCCGTTTTTGCCGTTAAAGTTGTCATTTTCAGCAATTGCATTGTAAACGCCCTGGCCGTACAGGTCATAGTAAGCAATGACGCCATCCACATCAGCCCGGTTCACGCCCTGCAGATATGCGGCAGTCACTGTATTGGCAGAGTCAACGGAATCCTGAAGAGGCTGTACCTCGCCTACGGTTACAATCTTGCCTGCAGCCTCATACTCCTGCCAGCCAACCTCGCGGCGGTCAAATGGGCTGTTGTAGTTAGGACCTCTCCAAACCTTAATCAGGCGGACGCCCTCGCCGTACTTGTCAATCATCTGGTCCAGAAGAACGGTTACAAGGGATTTATCCTGCTGGAACATCTGGGTAACGCCGGGAAGCTTCTGGTACTCTCCGTCGGTGTAGAACTGTGTGTCAAAGGTGACAATCTTCATATCCGGATACTGCTCCGTGATTTCCTTCAGGAATACATAGGAGCCGTCCTGGTTGCCGTGGCTGACCAGAAGCCCGTCATATCCTGCGGATGCACAGGTACGGATGGTGTCCTGCCACTTGTTGAAGTCGCCGTCGCAGAAGAAGAAATCAAACTTTACATCCAGTGCATCGCAAAGGGATGCGCAGGAGTCCTTCCACATCTGGAAAATGGTTGCGGAGGGCAGAAGCATGATATAAGCCACCTTCTTGCCTGCCACCGGGTTCTCCGCTGCCGCCGGCGCCGCTGTGGTATCTGCCGCCGCCTCAGCTGCCGTGGTCTCCGCTGCCGCTGCCGCGGTTGTTTCCGCCTTTGTCTCCGCTGCCGTGGTGGATGAACCTCCTGAGCCGCCGCAGCCTGCCAGCAGGGATGCCGCCATAGCGGCAGCCGCAATTACACTGACCACTTTTTTCATTTTTTTCATTGTACTCTTTCCTCCTTTTTGTTATTGATATTGTTTACTAAACAATATATTTTCTTTGTTCTTTGTGTTAATTAAATAGTACAACTGTTTTTCCTCAATGTCAATATCTCTTTGGTAATTTTGTTATTAATTTCCATAAATTATTGTTTTTATTGTGCATTTTAATTACACAAATCAATAAACAGTGTGTATTATACCTTTTTGTATTTGTTTTTTGTTTAGTAAACATTTAAATTTCACATATGGAATTGACCCGGTTTCAACCCTGTGATATAATTCAATCTATAGTATGATTAGTAAATCACATGGATTGTTCAATATTGTTTATCTTAAAATCTACAATCCGGAAAGAGAGATTCCATATGACCGTCAGAGAGCTGGCCAAGCAGATTGGCGTTTCGCCCGCAACCATTTCCATTGTGCTGAATGGAAAAAAGGGAGTCAGCGAGGATACGCGGAAAAAGGTGCTGGAGGCAATAAAAGCCTGCCAGTACTCCCCCCCTTCCCGCAAACCTAAAAGCGGCAAAAACGTGCTCCTGGTAAAATACTATAAAAGCGGTATGCTGGTAGAGGAAAATCAGGGATTCATATCCATGATTATTGACTCCATTGAGGAGCAGCTCCGCGCAGAGCA
Organism: Clostridium sp. 1001283B150225_161107_B6; assembly: GCF_015556325.1. Taxonomy (NCBI): domain Bacteria; kingdom Bacillati; phylum Bacillota; class Clostridia; order Eubacteriales; family Clostridiaceae; genus Clostridium; species Clostridium sp. 1001283B150225_161107_B6. The sequence continues at coordinate 613,002 of NZ_JADNMD010000003.1, forward strand.
GCTGGGCATGACCATGACAGTGGTCAAAACCGGCTTAAAGTCAGCCCTTGATTCCATTGATTACAGCAAGTACTGCGGGATGTTTCTGATTGCAACCGAGGTAATGCGGGATGAGTTCTCAGCCCTAGATTCCATTCCCATCCCCTTTGTGGTTGTGGACAACACCGTCCCCAACCATTACTGTAGCAGTGTATGCATGAACAATGCGGAAAATGTCCACATTGCCCTCCGGCACTGTAAAAAATGCGGACATACCCAACTGGGCTACCTGGGCAGCACCACGGGGGCTGAAAATTTTAACGAGCGGCATATTGCCTTTCTCCGATATGTAAAAGAATTGGATTTTCAGTTTGACCCAGAGAACGAATTCCGCGTAAAACCCACCATGCTGGGGGCCCATGATGATTTTTTCAGAATACTGGAGCATAACCCCAGGCTACCTTCCTGCTTTTTTGCGGAGAACGACACCATTGCCCTGGGCGCCATGAAGGCCCTGAAGGAAAAGGGGTATAAGATTCCCAACGACATCTCACTGATTGGCTTTGACGATATACCCTATTCCTCCATAAGCTCCCCCGCCCTGACCACCATCCATGTGCAGAGAAAGATAATGGGGAAGCAGTCGGTCATCCAGCTGATGCAGCTAATCGAGGACCCCCGGTTCATGCCCATGAAGACCCAGATTACAGGAAAGCTGGTAGAACGCTCCAGCGTAAAGCAACTGGCATAATGAAACAAAAATCCCCCCGGCCTCTCGTATTGGAGGACCGGGGGGAATGCGGTTATGAACAAATTTTATCCGACTCATTCTGTTTGCTTCTTCCCTTCAGGGGCTTGGAGGAGGGCTTGGACGGGGACTTGGAGGAGGGCTTATGATGTGCCTTGGCATTGCGCTTTTTCCTGCCGTCTTCTTTTTTCTGGACCAGAAGCTCCACATCCTGGGAATCCGCCATCTTGGCTGTCTTCACAGCATAAAAGCGGTCATCCTCCGATTTCTTCACCCTTATTTTTCCTTTTACAAACCCATGTTCCGGGCATACGGCCAGGCAGAAATAAAATCTCTGCCCATAGGGAAACCATCTCAGCTTCTTGCGCAGCATCCTGTTGCATTTCACGCACTTCATATCTGTAATATCCTTGTCCTTAAGGATATCTTCCCTGGAATCAAACTCCCTGGATACATACTTGGAATACTCAGGGAAATACAGCCGGTATTCCTCAGCCTTATTCCTGGGAAGTCCGTAATAATCCACTGACACATAGGTTCCAAATGTCTCCATGTCCAGCGCTGAAAGAATACGGCCCGTATAATAGGCATCATCCAGCGCCCGGTGAAAGGGCCTCTCCTCTTCCATGCCCTGCAGCTGCACCGCCATATCAAGGGACACCTTGTTCTTCCCATCCCCGTATTGAAGGCAGTAAAGCTTCTGGATATCCAGGTAAAGCAGCGGCCTTGGAAAGGGATTGGGAAGCTTATGATACGCCATATTCCGCTGAAGCTCGGTTAAGTCCATGGAACCCCAGGTACAGAAGCAATACTCCTCCTGACCGCACCATGCCAGAAACCTCTTCATAACCACGTCAAAGGGCTCTCCTTCCTGGCGCAGCTCCGCCATATCCATGTGGGTCACTTCCGATATCTTAAAATGCATCTTTTTATAGACCTTGGGCCGAATCAGCTTGTGAAAGGTTCCTGTCTCTTCAAAATTCCCATTCAGCTTCACTGCTCCGATTTCTATAATTTCAAAAGGAAGATGCTCCACTGAATCTTCCTTTCCATTGGGACTCTGGTTCCATTCCAAATCAAAAACAATGTAATTCATCTCTTCATCCTGTCACTATGCAATCTCAATTTACTTACCTATCTTACCATATAGGAAAGAATATGGAAAGGGGCTATTGATGTCATTGATTCCCAGTATTTCCAATTCTGTTTTATTTTTAACTGTCATTGTCCTGCCCGCGCCAACGGTATATTCCACTTATATCTTCGGTTAACCAGACAGCGCCAAATTGTCAACTATATTTCATTTTTATGTTGACAATCCAATACCGACTCTCTATAATAAGTAAAATATAACGGCAACTTTCAGTGAGGTATCCTATATGATAAAACTAATACAAGCTGCCTGCCAATGGGGAAAGAAGGACTATGACGGCTGGGTCATTGGAAAGGCCCGGTACTGTATCCGCAACCGGGCACAGCCTGTGGCATATGAATCCGTTCCGCGCAAAAGTATTCCCGGATATGTGCAGCTGGAAACTGTGGCATACAGTGCAGGGGGCCTGCCCTGCCAGACCCTTGAAATCTGCCTTGTGGATACCGGGGATTCTGGGCCTGCCGGACACTTTAAAATACCTGAGGCCCCCAGGCTTTCCGCCAAAACCGGCTCATCCGATACCCAGACAGACGGCGCTCCGGCACGGGCAGGCCTACCTCCCCCTCTGACTATGACCTTTTCTTCCAAGGGCCTGCAGCAATTCCTGTCTGTTTCCGGAGACACCAACCCAATTCATCTTGGGCCGGGTGCAGTCATTCCCGGCCTGTGGATACTCAGCCGGCTGGATGAAATCTACGGCAGACTCAGCCCTGTCAGAACCCTTTCCATACGTTTCCTGAGTCCTGTCCACACGGACGACTTTGTGCGCCTGATGCAAAAAGGCAACCGGGTAACAGGAACCGTGGGAAATATTACCTGCTTCACCATGACCATCCATACACCAGACCAAACCATAAAACGGAGGTAATCATGAATCAGAAATATAACACCGTGGAACTCACTAAAATGGCACTGCTGACCGCCTTAATCTGCGTCTCAGCCTATATTGTCATCCCCCTTCCCTTTACACCGGCCAGCCTGACGGCCCAGACCCTGGTTGTCAATCTCATTGCCCTGCTTCTGACTCCCAGGCAGGCAGCATTCACCATGGTCGTGTACATCCTTCTGGGACTGACCGGCCTGCCCGTATTCTCCGGTGCCATCGGAGGCCCCGGAAAGCTCTTTGGTCCAACCGGCGGCTATATCATGTCATGGATTCCGGCCGTCATCCTCATGTCATGGCTAAAGGGAACGCATTACAGCTTTAAGCGTTATTGTCTGGTGACCATCCTGATTGGGATGCCCGTCATTTATCTGATGGGAAGCGCCTATATGAAATTCATAACCGGAATGGACTGGGCCGCCACCTTTACTGCTGCCGTAATTCCCTTTATTCCCCTTGATATCTTCAAATGCTTTGCTGCCGCCCTCATTGCAAAACCCGTACAGATAAGCCTGTCAAACGCCCAAAGGGCACGATAGGAGGCGTTCATGGATAAGGTATTCATACTGGGCGGACTGCGCAGCTATATTGGCGTGAGAAACAGCGCCTACCGCCATGTACCCGCAGAGCTTCTGGGGGCGGCTGTGTTAAAAGAGCTGACCTTCCGGTATCAGCCAGAAGAAATTGATATGATTATCTGCGGCAACTGCGTTGGAGGCGGCGGCAATATTACCCGTCTCATGGCGCTGGAGGCAGGACTTTCAAACACCATTCCTGCCTTTACATTGGACCTGCAGTGCGCCTCCTCCCTGGAAGCTGTCATAACAGCCGCAGCCAGGATACAGAGCGGTCTGGCTGACCTGGTGGCTGCCGGAGGTTTTGAAAGCAGCTCCACCCAGCCTGTGCGAAGCTATAACCCCAACCATCCATATACCGGCGCCTGCCTTGCTTCCAGTCTTAATACAGGCGGTCCGGACAATTCCCCGGCCTACAGCACCGCCAAATTTATCCCCGGTCCTCATCGGGAGGATGTGATGCTGCAGGGCGCGGAAAAGACCATCTGCCATTACCATATAAGCCCCGGCGAAATGGACGCCTGGGTGCTGGAAAGCCACAGACGGGCTGTCAGGGCGCGCCAGGAAGGCCTTCTTGAAGGCATAACCGTCCCTGTATACGGCCTTGACCATGACGAAGGAATCCGGCCCCGGCTGAACCAGCGCCTGCTGGACCGCCTGCCCTGCGTCCTGAAAGATGGCCGGTATCTCAATGCCGCCAATGCCTGCACCATGAATGACGGCGCCGCCTTCCTTCTTCTCTGTTCAGAGCGGTATCTGAAAAAGCATAAACTTACCCCCCGGTTTTACCTTACAAATGCATATACGGCCGGGGCAGACCCGCTTATGAGTCCTGCCTCTGTCCTGCCCGCAATCAGGGGACTTCTGGACCGCAGCGGACTCTCCATGGATGAGATAGGCGCCATTGAGTGCAATGAGGCCTTTGCAGCCATTGATGTCCTGGTCAACAGGGCTTATCCGGATATATCTTCCCGGTACAATCAGCTGGGCGGCGCCCTGGCTTATGGGCATCCCTATGGTGCGTCCGGCGCTATCATTCTCCTTCACCTGATGAAATCCATGGAGCAATCGGAAAGTGCCCGGGGTATTTGCTGTGCAGCAGCTGCCGGCGGGATTGGAAGCGCCATTCTTCTCGAACAGTAATCAGCGCTCTTTTCCCGGATGCCATACACAGAAAGGTGCCACCTATGAATCACAAGGATTATCTCTCTATTATTCAGTCAATTCCGGCCCACAGGACAGCCCTGATTGAGGACGGACAGATTTATACATATGGTATGCTTGCCGGGGAGTCCGGACGCATCCGTTCCCTGTCTCCCAAAACTGCGGCCCCTTCTGCGGTATGGGTCAGAGAGTCCTCTGTCCATAATCAGCTGGTACATTTCCTGGCATTAAGCGGTACATCCCAGGTTCCCGTCATCATACCCGCCGATATGAAATGTCTGCCCCATATCCCGGCAGCAGAGACTGTCCCGGACGGGGCCTGTATGGGCGTCCTTACCTCCGGTTCAACGGGCCAGCCCAAGCTGTGGTACCGTACCCGGGAAAGCTGGTCCTCTTTCTTTCCCACTCAAAACGCGATTTTTGGAATAACTGACAGGACCCGTCTCTTTGCACAGGGCAGTCTGGCATTCACCGGCAATCTGAACCTGTATCTGGCCCTTCTGTCCGCAGGGGCGGCCATCATCACCGCCTCCCCTGTAAATCCCTCTGTGTGGCGCAGGGAAATAGAACGCCACGATGCAGATTCCCTATATCTTATCCCCTCCAAGCTCCGGCTTCTGGCAAAATACGCCTCCCATCCCTGTCTCAGCATCAGGACCATCCTGGCTGGTTCCCAAAGTCTTGGGCGCAGGGATATGGAGCTGCTGAAAGCCGCTTATCCTGACAGCCGCTGTATCCTGTACTATGGGGCCAGCGAGCTGAGCTATGTCACCTGGTTGACGGACCGGGAAATGAATGATAACCCGGCCTGCATCGGAAAACCCTTTCCCGGCATAGACGTAACCCTGAAGGACGGTGAAATCTACGTCAGCACCCCTTACTCCGCCATAGGCATCGAAGGGCCCTGGAGCGTTGGAGATATGGGCTATATGGACCGGAAGGGCTATCTGTACTTTAATGGCCGGAAGGACAATGTATACAATATTCACGGCCGTAAGGTCTCTGCGGTAAAAATAGAAAACGCTCTGAATGTTCTGTCTGAGATACAGGAGTCTGCCGTCATATTTCAAAACAATGCACTGCAGGCTCATGTGGTTCTCTCCGAGCCAACTCCTTCAGACCAGGATATGTCTGCCCTGCGCCACGCCATAAAAAAGGCGTTGAACGGCTGCCTGGAATCCTGGGAAATCCCCAGAGATATTATATTCCATGAGAGCCTTCCAAAAAACAACAGCGGAAAGACAGTCAAGAAACTGCTCTCCGCCAAAGAATAAAGGTTCTATACTGAATGTTGGGGTGTGCTGAAAAGCACACTTCCAACATTTTTTTGTTGTAATAAAATACATCTATTAGAAGCCTTCCAAACGCATCCATCATCGCAGATAAATATCACTTCATCCGGCAGGTGACATAGGCAATTGAAAACGTACGGAAACGCCTGCAGCGGTTCATGCCGGTTTCTCTGCGTAAGTATTATAAACGCAGCCGGAAACTCATTCTGAACGCGGATACTCCACTGTACATCACTGGAGCGGGATTTTACAAATCCCACCCCAACGATTGACAAAGAACAAAAAAAAGAACCACATATCCGTGATTCTTTCTGAGAGGCGACGACCGGAATCGGACCGGTGATAAGGGTGTTGCAGACCCGTGCCTTACCGCTTGGCTACGTCGCCATATTAACTTATAAATGACCCCAAGGGGATTCGGACCCCTGTTACCGCCGTGAAAGGGCGATGTCTTAACCGCTTGACCATGGGGCCTTGCATATATAAATTAAAAAACTCCCCGAGTAGGACTTGAACCTACGACAGCGCGGTTAACAGCCGCGTGCTCTACCGACTGAGCTATCGAGGAATAATGATACGCTTATTGTACTTTGCGCTGACCAAATCATTATACAATAACTTTGTCAAAATTTCAAGCACAAATATAACATTTTACGTACCCTCAAAACCACATATTGAATTCCGATTGTTTCACAAACCACTTTCCCTTAACCTTTTTGGATAAGCCCTCGACCGATTAGTATTAGTCAGCTCCGTACATTACTGCACTTCCACCTCTA